>CADBRU010000009.1 GCA_902797165.1 uncultured Elusimicrobium sp. | reverse complement strand
TTTAAGGCACAGTCCTGGAAAGACTGCATACGGGAAACCGTATCGAGAGTTCGAATCTCTCCCTCTCCGCCAGTTTTCTTACTAAAATACTCTATTTCTGATTTATTTAAATACTTCGGTCACACCGTTTTCTCATGCACAGGTAGGGCCTTGTTTTATTTTTTAATCGGATTAACCTGCTTTACTTTTCATCAGTAAAACAAAGATAATAACCCCCAATAGGAATACTAACTGCCACCATGACACACGAGGTTTATAAATATCTATATTCGTCGGAACTGGTACATATACAGATAACTGTTTTAATGTTTTATACAGTATGCCTTTATAATTAAAAACACACGGCACAACCGTTCCGTCTTTTAAGCAAAAAGTCAACTCTGCCATATACGTATAAAACGCACTTTTAGATAAGGCTTTTTCCACTACGGAAGGCTGCGGCAATTCTTTTACCCTCACATGATCTATTTCGGAAAAATAGATTTTCTGTCCGTTTACGCAAACATATTTTTCCCCTATATTTATTTTAAATCGATCATATTTTAGGGCATATTTCTGCAACAACTTAAATTGCCAAACGATGAAAAGTACCAAGAATACAAACGCTAAAATTACCATGCATTTACCCTTTTTCAGAATATTTATATCGGCTAAATTTTAACATATTTCTGACAGAGAATAACTAAATTATCGGCGTATATTTTTAATTTGCAGTCCCAAAACACGTCCAAGCAAAAGCAAAGGTGCAATAATAAACACCGTTACCAGCGCCCCCAGTAAAATCATGATAAAACTAAACGCAAGCGCAAAAAATCCCGTCAGCACTCCTACGCCGCGGTAAACATTTTGCTGCGAAGTTTGCGCAGTTTCTTTAACGGAAACGGGCAATCCTTGTTCATCTAAAATTTCCGGTTCGATTACTTCCGGTTGTGGGGACGTTTTTTCACTCATATGTATATTGTGGCACATTTGCGCGCAGCGTGCCCGCATTTATTTTAATTATATTTCAAAAATAGTAAAATATAAATAGGTTACGCGTGAAGTTACATCACGCAATTTCAAAAACCGAAGGAAATACTATGTTACCCAAAGCCTACGAACCACAAGAAGTGGAAAAGAAACTTGCCGAAAAATGGCAAAATGCCAAATTATTTGCTGCAAAAGCAGATCCGACCAAAAAACCTTTTGTAATTGTTATTCCCCCGCCCAATATTACGGGTGCTTTGCACATGGGGCATGCTTTTACCAATACTTTACAAGATGTATTAATTCGTGCTCACCGCATGTACGGTGAAGATTCCTATTGGGTGCCAGGCACGGACCACGGCGGTATTGCCACCCAAAACGTTATTGAAAAAAAGTTGGCTAAAGAACAACACAAAACCCGCCACGATTTAGGCCGTGAAAAATTTTTAGAAGTAGTGTGGGAGTGGTATCACGAATGCGGCAATGCCATTTTTGATCAATTCCGCAAAATGGGTTGGGCACTAGACTTGTCCGATATCCGCTTTACCATGGACGAAAAACGCGCCCGCGCGGTATTTGAATGTTTCAAACAATGGTGGGAGAAAAAATATATTTACCGCGGCAAACGCCTAATTAACTGGTGCGTGCGCTGCTCTACCGCTTTGTCTGATATCGAAGTAGAACACTTACCCGAAAACGGAAAACTGTGGCATTTGCGCTACAAAGGGGAAGACGGCTCAGAAGGTATCGTAATTGCCACCACCCGCCCCGAAACCATTTATGCCGATGCCGCCATTGCTGTTAATCCGAAAGATGAACGCTATAAAAATATGGTCGGCAAAAAAGTTATTATTCCGCTGGCTAATCGCGCTATTCCCATTATTGCCGATGAAGCGGTGGAACTTGAGTTTGGTACGGGTGCTTTAAAAATTACGCCCGCCCATGATGCTACCGATTATGAAGTAGGCAAGCGCCATAATTTACCCATTATGACCGTTATTAACGATAAAGGCAAGATGATTAACTGCCCCGAAAAATATAACGGCATGGATCGCGACGTCTGCCGCAAAGAAACCGTCAAAGATTTAGACGCGGCCGGACTACTGGTCAAAGAAGAAAAATATAATCACGCGGTTTCCAAATGTTACCGTTGCGGCAGTGCCATTGAACCGTTTATGAGTGAGCAATGGTTTGTAAAAATGGACGAACTGGTCAAACCCGTTATCAAAGCCGCCGAAACGGAAGCACTTAAATTTCATCCCGACAGTTGGAAAAAACCTTTCTTAAATTGGATGACCAATATTCAAGATTGGTGTATTTCCCGTCAGATTTGGTGGGGGCACCGCATCCCGGTGTGGTACTGCCGCCATTGCAGTGAAAAAGGACTGACTTTTGCCACCGATCAACAAGGTAAAGAACAATTAACTAAGGTATCTTTTGAAGACGGAGCCAAACCGATTGTTTCTTTTGAAAAACCGGCTCAGTGTCCGCATTGCCACGGGACAGACTTAGTCCAAGACCCCGATGTATTAGACACATGGTTTTCTTCTGCATTGTGGCCGATGTCCGTTTTCGGCTGGCCGGAAAAAACACCGGAAATGGCCCATTTCTATCCTACTTCCGTGATGGTGACCGGATATGAAATTTTGTACTTGTGGGTAGCGCGTATGGTACTGACCGGACTTGATTTTACCGGGAAATTGCCTTTCAAAGACGTGTACTTGAACGGTATTGTGCGTGATAAAAGCGGACAAAAAATGTCTAAATCTAAAGGAAACGTTATTGATCCGTTGGATATGACCGCCAAGTACGGCACAGACGCGGTACGCTTTTCACTGCTCATGCAAGCCGTGCCCAGCAAAGATATTCCGTATTCGGAAGACAGCATTACGGGAGCGCGCAATTTCTGCAATAAAATTTACAATGCTTCGCGCTTTATTTTAATGAATATGGAAGGCATTAAAGGTCCTTTAGCCATGCCCAAACAGGCCAAAGAACTGGCCGACCAATGGATTTTGGACCGCTATGCTACCGCTATCAAAACTGCACGCGAAGGCATTGAAAAATATAACCTTGCCCTAACGGCAAACACCCTCTATCATTTCTTATGGGGTGATTTTTGCGACTGGTATATTGAACTAGCCAAACAACGTTTTCAGACGCAAGAGAAGCAGTACGTTATGGCTTTGTGTGTCAATATTTTATACAACACGCTAAAAGCCTTGCACCCGCTTATTCCGTTTATCACCGAAGAAATTGCGGCCAGTTTGCGCCCGTTTGTGGATGAAAAAGAGCAATTTTTACTCAATCAAAAATATCCCGAATTTGAGGAAAGTTTACTCAATGAACAAGCGGTTAAGCAAATGGAAATCGTACAAGGTGTTACCAAAGAAATTCGCACCATTCGTTCGCAATTTAATGTACCGCCGGGCCTAAAGATAAAAGTCATTCTATCGGCCGACAACGAAAACGAACTTTCCGTTGTGCGCGCACAAGCCGGATACATTAAACTGATGGGCAAAATAGAAGATTTACAAATCGGCGTTAATCAGCAAAAGCCCAAACAAACAGCCACTGCCACCTTTGGTAAAATGGCTATTTATATACCGCTGACCGGACTGATTGACTTCGAAAAAGAGAAAAAACGCTTGGAAAAAGATATTGCCGCCGCACAAGCCAATATTGCATCGCGTCAGGCACGTCTTAGCCAAGAGAATTTTATCAAACATGCGCCGCAAGCGCAAATAGATAAAACAAAAGCCGAACTTGTCGCCGCTCAGACTTTGCTTGCGCAAGCCCAAGCGGCCTTGGCTGATTTAGCCTAATGACAAAAGGGCCGGTTCATCGGCCCTTTTTTATACGGAGAAAAATATGAAAAAGGTTCTACTATTTCTTTTGCTGTCTCTATTGCCTGTGTCCGTTTGGGCCGACTCCAACTGGAAAGCCGTCATGCGCTATGACAAACAAACCGCTAAAACCGATTTATCAAACCGCTTGCAAAAATATGCGCAGCAGTCTTCCCACGCAAAAGCACAAACAACGACCACTCCTTCCACCAAAGAACAAACCGCTTTTGCTAAAAGTTTGGTCAAAGAACTTAAGCACATAGGGGCCTCTAAGGTGCAACTTTCCAAAACCGGTATTGTAACGGCCGAAATTCCGGCTACTACGTCTCAAAATATGCCGGTTATTGCGCTTATTGCGCACTTAGATATGCCGCCGCAAGCCCAAGCACAAACGCTTCAACACCATGCAAAATATACGGGCGGTGATATTTTGTTAAACAAAGACACAAATATCGCTTTAACCGAACAAAACAGTGCGCAACTCTTACACGCACACGGACATGATTTGATAACCAGCCAAGGCGTCTCTGCCTACGGAGTAGAAAACAAAGCCGGCCTGTCTATTGTGATGACCTTAGCCGATTATTTACTGGGGCATACCGCCATTTCCCATGGGCTTATTAAAATTGTGCTCTTGCCCGATGCCCCTTCTTTGCAAGGGGCAAACGCGCTGGATATTTCCGCATTGGGGGCTAATTATGCCTTACTGCTCAAAGGAAATGATCAAGGAGAAATAGCAACCAGCAACTTCAGCGGACGCTCCTTTACGGTTGTGCTGGAAGGAAATCGAGATATTCCGTTAGGGCAAGCCATTTATTCTAATTTCGTCGACAATCTGCTCATGGCTTCTGATTTTCAAACCTTACTGCCGCGTCATTTCCGCCCGGAAACTACCGCCGGTTCGCAAGGTTATATCACGGTAACCGATATCGTTACACAAGGTAACCGCAGCACAATTACCGGACAAATCCGCGCGTTTAACGATACCGATTTGCAACAACTCTCTAACCAAGTCACAAAGGCTTTTAATACCGTCAAAGCCATTTATCCCCGTCATACCAAAGCCCAGTTAGATTTTGCAGATCAATTTAAAAATGTGCAAAATCAAATTTCACCGGCGTTTATACAGATGGTAGGAAACGCTTTACAACAGGAGGAAATCCTTTCCAAACAAATTTCCGTACGAGACAATACGGACTTTGCCGTTTTAACCCACCGCGGGCTTCCCACAATCGGGCTGTTTACCGGTGTATTTCACGCGGGGCAACCGCTTGAATATGCCGATGCGGATATTATGGAGTCCTCCTTGCGTGGACTAATAACCTTGTTAACCTCCGATTGGACCTCTCTTTCTCCCGTAAAATAGAACACAAAGGACCTAGATTTACTCTAGGTCTTTTGGCCCTTGTGCAAGTTTATAAGATTACATAAAATAAAAGTGTAGTCTTGTAGTTTAAGTTTATTTTTTACCTTTTCGACAGGAGAATTTATGAAGAAAACAATGAGTTGTTTCCTGGCACTGCTGGCTAGTGTCTTTGCTTATGCACAAGTGGACGTAAGTGATAAATATCTACCCAATCAAGACCCTATTCTATCTACCATAGAAGACTATGTTAACCCAGACCGATACCGCGGTATTTTATTAAATCGTTTTTTAAGTTACGTGCAAGTAGATAGCCAAAGCGTGGAAGGTGAAAACGGTGCTTTTGTTTTAAGTCCGGAAGTAAGCCACACCGCCGACTTATTGTATGCAGAATTGCAATCAATGCTCAGCAATAATTCTTCTCATGCAACAGTCGATATGTCTCAATGGAAATACATTTATGTACACTTTCCATCCAATTTGCCGCGCAAAGTAACCAAACGCACCCCCAAACTCGGTTTTAGTTGCCATTATGACGTAACTCCGGAAGAAGAAGGACATAATGTCAAACCGCAAGTTCATAAAAACTATAATGGCGGCATTTTATGGATTAACAAAGGCTTGAATATGGCCTTAAATCCAGACCTCGAACAAGGGGAACAGGCGGCTCCTTACTTAAAACAATTAGTGGGTGAAACCATTGTTACTTCTGACGGTACTACCCTATTAGGAGCCGATGACAAAGCGGGTGTATCTATATTAATGACCACCATCCAAACTTTAATCGAACATCCCGAAATTCCGCATGGGGAATTGCAAATCGTTTTTACACCCAATGAAGATGTCGGACAAAGTGCCGATTACTTAAGCCTCAAAGGCGCCCCGGAACATTTACGTTTTACCCCGGATATTGCCTTTGATTTTGACGGACAAGTAGACGGACAAATCATGGTGGAGAATTTCACCGCGGTCAATTACGAAATCAACATCCCCGGACGCAATTATCATGCTATGAATGCCAAACAAGTTGACGGTTTGAGTGCTATTATGTTGCAAGCAGCCGCCATAAAAGCCCTACCGGAATCATGGTTGCCTTGGAATAGTGAAGGATACGAAGATTATGTAGATCCTTATGAATTAGAAGCCAACGTCAGTCATGCTAGCATTAAAATACGTTCCCGCGGTTTTGACCCGAAAGATTTACAAGCACATGAACAACGCATTGCGGAAGTGCTCGATTCGTTAAATGCAAAGTATCGCACGCATATGACTTATACCAGAGTATTTGATTACGACAATGTGGGCAATGGGGTTTCCCCCTTGGCTTGGCCGATTGCTTGGGCTGCCGTAACCGCCTCCGGTGCTACCCCGCATCCGCAAGCCATTCGCGCCGGCACCACATTGGCCATGATGTATGCCCGCTCTCAAGAAAATGCGCAAAATGATGAACCTGCCATTACCGGGTATACCTATTTCACCGGGCAACAAAACGAACATACCAGATACGAATGGTTAAGTGAAAAAGATATGTTTTTGGCCTATAAAACGGCGCTTAATACGGTACTGCAAGTAATTGAACAATCTACTAAACGGGCAAGCCGTTAATGCAAATTTTGTTAGCCACCGGCAACCCGCATAAATTTGCCGAAATTATAGCCCTTCTCCCCCGCCAAACTTACTCGGGGGAGAAGTTAATTTATGTCAGTTTAAAAGACTTTCCCAATTTGCAAGTGCCTAAAGAGAACGGCACCACTTTAGAAGAAAATGCAGCCATTAAAGCCGTTTCTGCCGCCAAGCAAACCGGGCTAATGGCCTTGTCGGATGATACGGGGCTTGAGGTAGATGCTTTGAACGGGCAGCCGGGCATTCATACGGCCCGCTACGCCGGCGAACCGGCCAATACGCAAGCGAACAATCAAAAATTATTGCAAGCCTTACATGGCTTGCCCCTTGCCAAACGTACCGCACGTTTTCGCACGGTGGCTTGTTTATCTGCTGCCGACGGCAAAACACAGTATTTTAAGGGCACGTTAGAAGGTTATATCGGGCTAGATTACCAAGGCAAAAACGGCTTTGGCTACGACCCAATTTTTGTGCTCCATGACACCCATAAAACTTTAGCCGAGATTTCCCCCGCCGATAAAAATAAAATCAGCCACCGCGCTAAAGCATTTGCACAAGTGGCTGAGTATTTAAAACAACTTACTCAATAGTTCTACAAATTTTATCAATTAAATTTATAACAAGATAACAAAGACTTTCCGGTATGGTCTTTGTATTTATTTTGTTGTTTGAGGCAACTTTTAGACCGTTGTTAAAATTAATATAAAAACGGATAAAGTATTTTGTATGTTTGAGCAGAACGAGTTTACAAAATACCCGTTTTTATATGAATTTTAGGTCTATTAGTTGCGAGATTTTTGGTTACTTTTTGACGGTTCAAAAAGTAACAGAAAAAGTACAAATTAAAAATCCCGCGCGGAAATACCACGCGGGATAAAATGAGAACCTTGCGTTTTTACAACTTATTTGGCTTCGGCTTTAGCGTCCGGAATTTTGGTTTCCACTTCGGTCAAGGCTTCAATTTTAACTTTAATCTTAGCCGTAACGGTGGGTTTTAAATAAATACCGACTTCCGTTTCACCCAAAGCCTTAACGGGCATATTCAGTTCAATATTATCTTTGCTGATTTTATGCCCCAAGGCAACTAAAGCCTTATAGATATCGGCTTTGTTTACCGAACCGAACACCACACCGTCACTGTTAACGGTTTTGGTAAAAGGCAATACCACGCCTTGCAATTTTTCGGCAATGGCACGGGCTTCTTTAAGTTCGGCTTCAATTTTTTTGGCACGGCGTTCGGCGCCTAATTGCCAATTTTTAATAGCACCGGCAGTGGCTTCTTCGGCCAAGCCTTGCGGGAATAAGAAATTGCGTGCATAACCGGTTTTTACTTCTACGATATCACCGCTCATGCCCAAATTTTTCACACTGTCTCTTAAAATTACTTTCATGTATAGTCTCCTCGCTTATTTCTTCGGCAACGAATACGGCAAAATAGCCAAATTGCGGTCACGTTTGATGGCTTTGGTAATTTGGCGTTGGTGCTTGGCGCAAGTGCCGGTAATGCGGCGGGATAAAATCTTACCGCTTTCCATGGTGAAAGATTTTACAAACTGAAAGTTTTTGTAATCAATCGTGTCCATTTTTTCCGCGCAAATTTTGCAAACTTTGCGGCGGCTTTCAAAACGTTTTTTCGCAAACGGACGGGCCGGTCTTTCCGGCTTGGTGGCCGCGGCTTCGGCGGCGGGTGTTTCTACAGTTTTAATTTCTTCTGACATTTCTTTCCTCTTATTTGTTTAAAATTTAAAATGGCACATCATCTTCCATAACGGGTTGGTCCACATCTACGGAAGGCACATCATCTTTGGCCGCAGGCTGATAATCAGCACTTCCGCCGGCAGTTGCTTCTAAAATTTGCAACCGGCGGCAAGTAATCTGCAAGGAGCGGCGGGTTTGACCGGAGGTTTTATCGGTATATTCACTGGTGGTTAAACGACCCTCTACATATACCGGAGTTCCCTTTTTCAAACGGTCTTTGGAACGTTCTGCAGCAGAGCCCCATACCACTACGGGGACAAATACTACATCATCTTTCCATTCATTGGAGGCTTGATCTAAATAGCGGCGGTTGACGGCTACGTCAAAACGGCAAACGGCTTGGCCTTTTTGCGTAAATGCCACGTTCGGGTCGCGGGTTAAGCGGCCTGCCACTAATACTAAATTTTGCTCCGGAAGTCTGACTTGACCTGCCATAAGCGCCTCTTATTTAGCCACCGGGGCCGGTTTGGCCTTTACTTCGCTGGCCAACATAACCATAGAACGCAAGACTTGTTCATTGAGTTTCATGGTTTCTTCCCAGACCTTTACAAAATTCGGTTCGGCTTTAAATTTCAAATAGAGGTAGAAGCCGTCACGCACATGGTTTACTTCGTGGGTGAATTTTCTTCTGCCCAATTTTTCTTCACTGGTGACTTCGCCACCGTTTTTGGCAACCAATTCTTTGGCATTGGTTACGAATTGCGCTACTTCCGCGTCGGAAAGTTGCGGTTTTACAATGGTTACAGTTTCGTAGGTTCTCATATTCCTTTCTACTTTTTAATTTAATTTTTTAAGACAAAAAACCGCACAAGACGTACTTTCCGTCTTGCGTAGTTTTGATGAATCTCTATTGGGCTCTGTTGCACCTGTGGCCCGGGCGATTCTTGCCTTATGGATATTATAACAAATTTTTTGCGGTGCGGTAAAATTTTTTGCTTTACAAACTACGATATTTTTATATAATACTCTTACGTCTTGCTTACACTATAAATAGGAGCGTATATGCATAAAAATCTTTTCAAAATGACGTTTGTGTGCCTATTTTTGGCACTGGCCATGACGGCACAAGCGCAGTCTTGGCAATTTGTCGGCTCGCGCGCGATGGGTATGGGCGGAGCCGGTGTAGCCACCGCCTACGGGCCCGATGCCCAATATTGGAACCCGGCCGGACTGGCCCAAGAGGATGACCTCAACGAAACCGGTCTTTTAATCAATGTCGGCGCGGATATGCAAGCCACCAAAAATACCTTGGAGGGCGTGCGCAATTTAACCGAAATGGCCGACCAATACAAGAACTTGGAAAATGCCATTTCCGGCGGTCAAAAGGCCAATGCCGAAAACATCAACACTATTTTTAAGGGCCTTAATGATATTTCCAAATTAATCAATGCCAATTCCGGTGTTTTGGTTAATGCTAACGGCGGACTCGGACTGAAAATTAAAAACTTTTCCGTCAGCGCCCGTGCTATCGGCACCGGTGCCATTACCCCGGTAGTAGATACCAAAAACATTCAGTTTAACACCGGTACCGGTTTAACATTAAGTACCGTTACAGCGGCCCCCTCCACTGCGGCCAACACCGATGCAGCAAATACATTAAAAAATGCTATTGAAAAATATGGAATTCTAGAGGCATTAAATAGGTTACTCGGCGACCTCGGATATGATAGCACCCAAATGGCCAATGCTATCATCAATGCTATGGATGAAAACGGTGCAAGCCCGGATGTTGTTTCTCAAACGGTAAATACCGTAGTAGAAAACTTAGGCGGTGCTTCCGAAATCTTAAACCAATATGCACAAGCCACGGGAAGTTATAAAGATAACGAAACTTTAGCCATGGCAGACGTAGCCACCTTTGGTGAAATGTCACTGGGTTACGGTCAAAAGATTATCCCCGGTTTGAAACTCGGTGCAAACGTAAAAGTATTAACCGGATATACCGCTCAAAGCGGCGTCATGATTTTGAAGGATAATGAAGATATCGGTGATATTTTAGACAAAGCCTATGACAATAAAAAATCAAATACCAATTTGGGTATTGACTTGGGGGCTTTGGTCAATTTCTCCGAACTTTTGGATAAAGAAATTTTCTTAAACCCGCAAGTGGGTTTAACCGCCAAAAACATCAACGGGCCTAAATTTAACCGCCCGGATGTGCCGGCGGGCATGGACCCGGCTATTGTAGCCCATTGGAACCATGACAAATACCAACTTAAACCGCAAGTACGCGCCGGTGTGGCCGTAAACCCAATTAAAAATATGACCGTAGCGGTAGACTTGGACTTGACCGAAAACGATACTTTAGTCAAAGGTTTAGACTCCCGCCAACTCGGTTTAGGTATGGAAATCAATGTATTTAACCGCCCCAAATTCCACATTCCGTTGCGCGTCGGTTACAATACCAACTTGGCTTCCAGTGATGTATCCGATTTCATCACTGCGGGTATTGGGCTGAATATGTTGCACTTCTATTTGGAACTAGCAGGAGCCATCAGCACCGATACTACCAAAGTAGAAGGAAACACGATTCCGAACTCAGCGGCCGTATCACTTAGTTTAGGATTCTTGTTCTAATTGATTTAGATAGAGAAAATAAACCCCCGCTTTTTAGCGGGGGTTTTTGATTAACGTTCATCTTTCAATTCAAAACTTTGGCTAACTAGTCCATTACACACCTTACATCCTATATCCGTATAGCAAGTACACTGCTTACGCCCTCTCCAAGCCGCCGATGTATAAGGCGTATAAACATCCATTCTATATTCCTCTGTTCCATTAGTACAATCTCCACAGGAATTAGTATTTGGCACACAACGTATTGCCGTTACAGTACCACCATCGTCAAAAGCATAAACAAATTTATTTGTACAATAAGCGTCACCGTCTTCCTTCCAATGACCTCCACTAAGTTCCATAACATCTTGTGCAGGGGACGTCCATTCATTTGAATTCTGCAAATGGTCGAGTGTCCGCGCTTGTAAAGCACTTTTTAAATTAATAAGTGCCTCTGAGGCGCGGCTCTTTTCTACCGCGGCAGTATATTGCGGAAGCGCAATGGCTGACAAAATACCGATAATCAAAACTACCACCAGTAGTTCGATCAGTGTAAAACCTTTTTTCATATTTTTCTCCTGTTTAATTTTCATGTTCGTCCACTTCCGCAGATTCTTCTTCCGACGGAGTTAAATGCAAAGAAGACAAAAGCATTTCTACCAAACGGATATCACTGGGGTATTGTACCAGTTCGCGCGCTTTAAACAAAGACACCCAACGAATAGCAATAATTTCAGACGCATCATGTTTGCCGATGCGGCCTAATTTTTTCATCAAATACCATTGCACCATTTTTTTGATGTAATTGCCCTGAAAGGTAAATGCATATTTGACCCGAATCATCGGCCGCACAATGACCGCTTTGTATCCGGTTTCTTCCAATACTTCGCGCAAAGCGGCCTGACGGGGCGTTTCCCCCGCCTCAATATGGCCTTTGGGAAATGTCCAAATCTTTTTACCTTTCATATTTTTAACTTGCACCAGTAGGACTTTGCGTCCGTCCAAAATCACACCGCCGCAAGAAAATTCCGATACTATCATAATGCTTTCTCAAAATGATACGCTGCGTTTAAAATCTTCTCTTCTTGTAAAATCGGTCCGTAAAATTGCAAACCGACCGGAAGGCCTAATTTATCTTTTCCGCACGGAACACTGATGCCCGCCAGTCCGCCGATATTTCCTTGGCACGTATACAAATCTGCCAAATAAACCGCTAGCGGATTATCCTCATGTGCGCCTAATGTAAAAGCGGTGGTCGGAGAAGTAGGCGTCAAAATAACATCCACTTTTTCAAACGCTTTGGCAAAATCTTGACGGATCAGTTCGCGCACTTTCAGCGCTTGCAAATAACATTCCGCATAATTTTCCGCTTTTAATGCTGTTGCTCCGATAATGATACGCTTTTTCACTTCCGGCCCGAACGGAGCGCGCGATAACTGGTAATAATCTTCCAAATTGGTGGCGGTTTTGTCACTATATCCGTAGCGGATACCGTCAAAACGCGCCAAATTGGAACTGGCTTCTGCGCTGGTAATAATATAGTAACAGGGCGCGGAATATTTGGCGCGGGGTACTTCTACTTCCACCAATTTTGCTCCCAATGATTTTAGTTTATCCGCCGCGGCCAAAATTTTGGTTTTTATTTCTTCGTCTAAATTATCTAAAAATCCCTTGGGCATACCTACTTTAAGCCCTTTAATATCGGCGGTAAACTCTTTACTAAAAGCCGGCACTTTGTCTTCTAAAGAGGTGGAATCATTATTGTCGCGGCCGCACAACACTTCCAACATCTTTGCCGCACCGCTTACATCGGAAGTAAGCACGCCCACTTGGTCCGCTCCGGAAGAAAACGCCACAATACCGTAGCGTGAAATACGTCCGTAACCCGGCTTAATACCTACGATTCCGCAAAAGGACGCCGGTTGACGTACCGAGCCTCCCGTATCCGTACCCAAAGCAGCCGGCACCATGCCTGCCGCCACAGCAGCCGCACTACCGCCCGAACTTCCCCCCGGCACGCGGGTAACATCTACCGGATTGTGCACCGGGCCGTATACAGAAGTTTGGTTACTGCTGCCCATGGCAAATTCATCCATATTGGTCCGACCGATAATAACCGCATCGGCCGCCAACAATTTTTCTACTACAGTAGAATTGTACGGCGCCACATAATTTTCCAGCATCTTAGAGCAGCAAGTAGCCTTGTGCCCTTTGTATAAAATATTATCTTTAATGCCGACGGGTACCCCGGCCAAAGGCCCTAATTTTTCCCCGCGGCTGCGGCGTGCGTCCAATTCATCGGCCCGCGCCAAAGCCTCTTTGTCCCACACTTCCACAAAAGCATTGATTTGCGGGTTTTTTTCGGCAATCACTTTCAAACTTTCTTCCACCGCTTGGCGTGCCGTCAGCGTTCCAGTTTGTACTGCTTGCGCAATTTCTAAAACGGTTTTCATATTACAACACCTTTTTTACCTTGGCACAATGGCCTTCTTGTTCGTTAAATGCTCCGACCAATGTGTCTGCCAAAGCCTCGTTCATAATCGGTTCATCCGGACGCAGATAAGCCGCGTATGCAAGAGAACTTTCCGGCACAGCGGAAGTATCCACCTTGGATAATTCGTCCACCCAATGGAATAATTCTTGTAATTCTTTATCGTATTTTTGTTGTTCGTCTGCCCGTAAGCGTATTTTAGTCGAGCGGGTACAACGTGCTATATTGTCTTTTTCTAATAACATTTTAAAGGTCTCCCAGTTTCCTATATTTTATATAATAATGGGGCAGGATGACTATATTAATAAGGAGGCCACCTATGGGTTGTGGATGTGGATGCGGCGGCGGCAAAAAGAAATAAGCCGATAAGTTTATGACACAAGGAGCGTACAAATGACAGAAGAAACACAGAACAAACAATCATTGCAAATCACCGGCACAAACACAGGCGGAGACAAACCCCGCACTATAAATACACATTTTGTGTTGGCGGTAGTGGCGGTTTGTTTATCTTGTTTTTCCGGATTTTTTACGATTCCTCTGGCGCTGGCGGCGCTGATTTTATCACTGCGTGTGCAAGATTTACTCTCACAAGAGCGTATAGATGAGGCAGCCCGTTTTGCTTATTGGGCCGGACTATTTGGCTGGATAACAGTGCTGATAGCACTGGTACCCATACTGCTGATTATTTTCTTTGGGGGAGCCATCTTGGCCGGCATCACAGCATTTTTAAGCGCTATGTAAATCCAAAGATTTACCGAAAAAATACCCCGGGTACTTACCCGGGGTTTTTAAATTAGTGTCCCGCTTCCCATTCCAAACAAAGTTTTTCTTCGTAGTCGGTTACATCGTCATATAAAATACAATCTCTGGCATTGGCAAGTGTTTTTGTCAATGTGTAATGGTTTGATTTGGTAACCAATGCAATATCCACTTGGTCTCCCACACAATTGCTAGCAGTAATTAAAAAATGTTTTGTTTTTTTAGCATGAATACCGCAGTAATCGGCATCTTCCACTGCATAATCAATGTCTAAATCATTAATGTCTCGCGTAAAAGTACCGTTGGCCATTTTGTAAATTTGTTGTGCTTGGGCAACTTTTTCTACTGCCATGACCGCTTCCGTCATGCGTGCTTTTTCCACTGCTTTACTATATTGCGGCAAAGCAATAGCGGATAATATGCCGATAATCAGCACTACAACGAGTAGTTCAATTAAAGTAAATGCCCTGTTCATAAATTTACTTTCTCCTGTTTTTAAAATTCAATGGTCAGCATATACGGACTAACCAAATAGAACAAATTAATGATCGCGCCGATACTTAAAAAAGGGCCAAACGGAATAGCATCCCCGCCTTTTTTGCCCTTAAAAATCATCAGGAAAACAGAATAAATTAGTCCGGCCACGGAGGCAAAAATGGTGGTCGTAATTACACCTTCCCAACCTACTAGGGCCCCGATGCCGCCCATCAATTTCACATCACCGCCGCCCATGGCTTCTTTCTTAAACATAAACCAACCCAAAACAGCCACCGCTAACGTACCGAAAAATCCTACTCCGGCGCCGAGTAAACTTTGCAAGAAACGATGCCAAGCCGTTCCGTCAAAATTCGGATTTAGAAAAGAAACCGCCAGTCCAAAAACAATCAGTCCTATAGAAAAACGGTCTGGAATAATCATCAGTTGCAAATCAATCACGGAAGAAATAATTAAACTGTATACTGCCGCTAAAACCACAAAAGTCCACGCCGTTATGCCATAGCGCCATACAAATAAAACCGTGAGCGCCGCCGTCAATAATTCCACCAGCGGATATTGACAGGAAATCGGCTCTTTGCAGCAGCGGCCCTTACCCCATAAGATAATATAACTAAGCACCGGGATATTATCGTACCAAGCAATGGTTTTGCCGCATTTAGGGCAGAAAGAACGCGGCCAAATAATCGATTTGTTTTGCGGAATGCGATAAATACATACATTTAAAAAACTACCAAAAATGAGTCCGAACAAACCTGCAAAAATTAAAATCAATGTATTCATTTTTACTCCTCGTACATAAATTTCCCGCCGTTAAACAGGCGGGAAAATAAAATTAATGTGTGTTCCACGCTTTGCCGTAACTGTCTTCTTTTTGCGTATTGACAAACACGTCTCCAAAACGCGGATCTTCCGGATCATTTATATATGCCCAACCACCTTCTCCGGTCATAGCCTGTTCGTAATTACCCGCCGAGACATGTGAAGACGGGGCAAACCCCGGCACTTGCGCTTGCGGAATCGCTTCAATATAGGCAGGCATCAAACTGGATAAATCATCCGTCGGATATACGCCTTGATGCTCTCCGTAATAAGCGGCAATGGCGGTGCGCAAACGCACCAAATTATGTTTAGTACTGCCTTCGTGCGCTTTGTGAATAAGCGCCGTAAATTTGGGTATGGTAAGCCCCAAAAGCACAATAAATACTAAACTGGCAACGACTACTTCAACGGCTGAAAAAGTTTTTTTCATAACACTCCTTTATTTAAAATTCATGGCCACATGCACAAATACTTTGGCATCACCCATGGTATTTTTAATACTGGAATTTTCATTGGGTTGGTGCATGGTATCATCCAATTTAGAAAATACCACCGCCGGGAAACCCGCATTACGTAAATAGGCCGACACCGTACCGCCGCCGATACCTTGTACAACCGGTTTATTGTGATAAACGGCTTTAACTGCCTGTTCGGTCAGTTTCACAATTTCCGCATTTTTATTAGTGGGCAGAGACTTTTCGGAAATAAGTGCTTCCGCTTTTACGGTGACTTTATACTTTTTCTCAATCGTCTTAGCAATGCGTTTAATTTCCGCGATTACTTTATCATTATCATAAGAAGGCAAAACGCGGCAATCCAAATAAAAGATGTGCTGGCCCGGAATAGTGTTCACGTTCGGCACATTTGCTTCTGCTTTGGTTGCTTCGAAAGTGCTATAACTGACATCTCCAAATAATTTGTCTTTTTTATTGAACTTTTTATATAAATCACGCAATGCTATTACCAAAGCGCTTCCCGCCACAAAAGCATTGACGCCAGTGTTGGGCATAGAAGCATGGGTTTGTTTACCTTTTACCGTAAATTTCATCCACAAAAGATTTTTCTCGGCAATTTCAATCATAGTCCCGTCTGAATTGCCTCCGTCCGGCACAAAGAAACTATCGTTTTTACCAAAGATATTTCCGTATTGCTTCAAGACGGCAATAATACCAAAATCACTGCCGACTTCTTCATCTGCGTTTAACAATAGCGCATAATTAACAGGCGGACGAATGCCCAGTTCCATCATGGCTTTTACGGCCAGTAATCCAGACACCAAACCTTGTTGATTATCTTCTACCCCGCGTCCGTAAATTTTATCCCCTTTTACTACCACTTTATAGGGATCTGTTTTCCACAAACTTAAATCACCCGGCGGTACTACGTCCATATGCGCCATGACCCACAATGTTTTTTGGCGGTTTTTTCCGTAGTATTTGGCTACGATATTGGGCCGCACTCCCGTCGGAGATTTTTTATCTTTTACATTTAAAACTTTAATTTCGTCAAATTTCATGCTTTTTAAAACTTTTAACAACACTTCCGCTTTGGCAGATTCACCCAACCCCCCTTCATGCGGAGAAATTGCCGGACAAGCCGTCATTTTGGTTTGAATATCAATAATAAAATCACGATATCCGTCAATTTTTTTGAATAATTCTTTTGTCATTTCTTCCTCTCAAATATTATTTTTAATCTCTATAAATTCGGTTTTTACATCAAATTGTTTTTACACCAGATTCATCAAAGCGCGCACGCCGATTTTTTCGGAATTGTAATGGCCTAACGCGATACAATTTATTTTTCCTTCCCGGCAAAGTTCCTGTACCGGCTCGTCTAAAGATCCGGTTACATATAAATCAAGCCCCAAATCGATCCCGTCGGTAATCATGCTCCAACCGCCGCCGCTCACGATCCCGACAGTGCGGATTTTTTGCGGACCAAACGGTAAAATAGTGGGTTTAGTATTGCACACTTTGGCTAATTTCTGCGCCAGTGCTTTTAGACCTATTGGGGCAATTTCTCCCCAAAAGCCGATATGTTGCCCGTGATACATAGAAAACGGTTTTAAATTCTGCGCGCAAATGCTTTTGAGCAGTAGCGCATTATGACCTACAACCGGGTGTTTGTCTAACGGCAAATGATAACCCAGTAAACTAATTTCATTTTCCAGCAGAAATTTGACGCGGCGGCCGAACAGTCCCGTCAAGGCTTGCTCCTTGCCCCACAAAAGTCCGTGATGCACTACAATCATATCGGCTCCGGCGGCTTTGGCCCTTTTGAAAAGTTCCATACTGGCCGATACACCAAATACAATTTTACGCACGCGGCTGCGGCCTTCCACTTGCAAACCGTTTAGGCTACTGTCTTCTATACTGTTTATTAACAGATATTCATTTAAAAATTTAACGACATCCTCGCGTACTACCATAAAATTATGTTATCATTTTTAGAGTATGAAAAAAATACTTTTCTCGATATTTTTTCTTTTAATAGGATGCTCCGTTTGGGCTGAACAGGCTTTGCCGGTGGCGCCGTTTTTGCCGGCTACTTCGTCGGAGAAAGACTGGTCTGCACCTATTACCGTACAATATCCCACAGAAAAAATGACGCTGCCTTACGGTGCGCAAAAAATTTATTTATTCGGAAATATTCACTTGCCTGAACCCAAGTTAGAAATCAACGGTCAAGAAGTCCCCGTGCATACAAACGGCGGTTTTATAGCCACCATACCTGTGGAGCAGGGGACCTTTGACATTATATTAACCGCCACCAGCCAAGACCAAACTTATCAAGCCGTACGCCATGTAACGGTGCCCGGTATTGCGTTAAAAAACTTTACCAAAAAAGCCCGTTTGGACGAGCCGCGCCTTTACCCCAGAAAACCGCTTTGGGTGCTGCCCGGAGAAACCATTACCCTTTCCGCTAGCGGAACCCCCGAGGCAAAAGTGACCGCTTCTTTGAACGGACTTGCCAAGCAAATTGCGTTAAAAGAAAGTGCCTCTACTCCCGGGTTTTACCAAGCCTTTTATCAGATACCTACTAATGCAGAGCCGCGTTCCGTAAAAGTAACTTATCAGTTAAACGATCCCAAAACGCATAGTAAAACAAAAGCCACCGCGAAACAGCGCATCAAAATTTTAGACCCTAAAAAACCGTTGCAACCTATTCGCATTAACGACCCCGGTGTGAAATTACGCTCGCAACCTGTACACCAAGGTAGTTTGTATCCGTATTACCGTGCCTACGGAGAGGCTCTGATTGACGGGCGGGATAACGGTTTATACCGTTTGAATTTAGGCAATGGGCAGAACGCATGGCTGGAAGCAAATAAAATAGATTTTATTTCGGAATCTTCTTATAAACCTAATCACATAGAAGATCTGCGTACCGTGTCCGAATCGGATAAAACCCTTATTCAATGGAATGCAAGCAAACAAGTACCGGTTTTGATTCACGAATTTTCGGACCGCATTGAAGTTGTTTTTTACTACACGGAAAACTTTGAGGAAAATTTTGATTTTGATGCCACGAGCCCGCTTTTAGACCACATCCAATGGGAAGATCCTAAAGACGGTGTGATTAAATTTACCATCCTTTTCAAACCCGAACAAATGCTTTGGGGACATTCGTACCGATACGAAGAAAATACGTTTGTACTTTCTTTAAATCACAAACCGGCTTTGTCCCCCACCGCCAAAAAACCGCTTTTGGGCGCGCGCATTTTACTTGATGCCGGACATAGCCCCAAACGCAAACCGCCTTATGACGGATTGGTAAGTCCGTCGGGATTTTTGGAATATGAAGCCAATTTGGCTTTGGCCGAAGTAATTAAACCCAAATTAGAAGCCGCCGGTGCTACGGTTATTATGACCCGCGAAGGGGATAACCACATGTCTTTGCCGGATAGGTACGAAAAAGCCTTGAAGGAGCAAGCGCATGTATTTATCAGTTTGCATCATAATGCACTGCCCGATACAGCCGACCCGTTTGCTAAACCACTTGGGTATTCGGTGTATTATATGTATCCGCACAGTTTTAAGTTAGGTGAAGCGGTGCACCGCGCGTTTAACAAAAATATACAACTGCCCGATAGCGGACTAGTCGCCAATGATATTTTATTTATCCCGCGCATTCCCGATATGCCCAGTATTTTAATTGAAAATGCATATATGATTTTGCCCGAGCAGGAAGAAATGGTCATGAGTCCCAAAGGGCGGGAACTCTTCGCGCAGACTGTTTACGAAGGCATTTTAGATTTTTACCAACAAATGTATCCCACCGAAGAACAAACGAAGAAATAGATTGGGTAAAAAACTACGTTTATCAAGTCTTTTTAAGTTTTTTCCGTGCCACTTCCAAACAATACGTATTTATATGGTAAAATAACAGTATATGGCCAAAAATGCTTTGTCCCGTTTTTTAAGTGACCGGGTGGACATTATTTTAATGCCGCGCGCGGGCGCTTCGCGCAAGTTTAAATTCACGGGGCTGACGTTGGTGGTAATTATCGGTTTATGGTTGGTACTTACGTTAGGGGCTTTGCTGATATGGAGCCGCATGTACGATTATCAGGTCATCAAGGCAGACAATAGCCTAATGCGCATGAAAATGCAACTGATTGCCGACGAACTGGAACGCGGACGCAATTATCTCAAACTAACCCAAAATACCGATGAACAAATGCGGCAAATGTTAGGCATGCCCGGCGGCAAATTTATTAATTTGCCCGAAGAATTGCAAGAGAAAAACCGCCGCGCAGACGAACGCGCCAAAGCATTGTTTAATACCGATTTGACCGAATTGGACACAGAAGAATTTGAGCAGTACATTGACAATATGCAGGAGATGGCACAAGAGCGTTTGGCTTCTTTCCAAGAGGTGGCTTGGTATTATGCTAACCGCGTGGAAGACAGTCATTCAACGCCCTCCATCCGCCCTTCCGCAGGACGCATCAGTTCGGGGTTTGGTTACCGGCATGATCCGTTCGGCAGACCGACCGGACGCATGCACAAAGGGTTAGATTTTGTCAGTGATCCCGACAGTCCGATTGTGGCCACTGCCGACGGTGTAGTACGACATACAGGTTGGGTAAACGGATACGGACAGGCGGTGCTCATTGATCATGGGCTTGGTTATTCCACGCTGTATGCGCATACTACCGGCATTAAAGTAAAAGCCGGAGACGCTGTCAAGCGCGGTCAACAAATTGCTTTTATGGGAACGACCGGACGCAGCACCGGTACCCATTTACATTATGAAGTATGGAAAGACGGCCAACCCGTCAATCCGAGGCATTATTTCAAATAAATACAAGGAGTCAAAACATGGGTTTCTTAAAAAAAGATTCTGATTTTGCATCCGGCGAACATTTTTCTATCGTCAGTGCAGAATGTTATTTCCAAGGGACGCTGAGCGTACAAGGTTCTTTGCGCGTGGACGGACACTTGGAAGGGTCGGTAGATAATGCCCGCCAAATTATCGTAGGAGAAGGCGGCAAAATTACCGGAGACGTAACCGGCAGCACCGTTGTTTGCGGCGGAGATATCGTGGGCAATGTATGCGCCGATATGCTGGAAGTATTAGCCAAGGCCTCCATAAAGGGTGACATTCGCGCCCAAAAAATGATTGTGGAAGAAGGCGGCCGCATTGAAGGTTTATGCAAAATCGGCTCTATACAAGCCGTAGATAACACCGAAGATAAGGAGTAAAAAATGATTTCGTTTTTAATCAAACACAAAAAATCTATTCTGATTATTACATTGGCTTTTTTCATTGCCAGTATCGGTTATTTGGGGTTAAACTCGTTTAACATTACCACCGCAACCGACCAAGCGGCCTCCGTAGGTTCTACCGTAATTACCTATCACGAATTAAACCGCGCCACCGAAGCGCAAGCCCGCATGCTGCGTAATAACGGCATTGACGTTGATGAACAAATGACCCAATATTTAAAACAACAGGCCTTAAATGCATTAATCAGCGAAGAAGTATTAAATCAAGCCGCCCAAGAAATGGGCATGGCCGTGGCCGATTATGAAATTGCCTCCGAAATACAAAGCGCTCCCGCTTTTAACCAAAACGGACAATTTAACAAAACAGTCTATGAACAAGTTGTCCGCCATCAACTGGGAGTTTCTCCGTATCAATTTGAAGAGCAACTGCGCAAAACCAAAATGGCGGATCGTTTCCGTTTGGCCCTTTATTCTATCTACAAATTAACTCCGGAAGAAGTGCGCGTAGCCTATCAAACGCAAAACGGAAATATGAAAGATTTTGAAAAGAATAAAAACGATTTTGAAAAACAATTATTCGAAACCAAAATGGAAACCGCTCAACGCGCTTTCTTGGATGATTTCAATAATCGCATTGAGATTAGAACTTTCTTAAAAGATCAGGCTTAATTCATGAAAAAAAATCTACTTGTCGTCGGTTCGGTTGCTTTTGACACCATAGAAAACGAATACGGCCATGCAGACCGCGTGTTAGGCGGGGCGGCCAGTTATTCTTCCATAGCAGCCAGTTATTTTGCCAAACCCGCCATTGTGGCCGTAGTGGGAACGGACTTTACCGCAAAAGACCGCGCTCCGTTTAAGAAATGCAAAATAGACACCGCCGGACTTGAGGTAAAGGAAGGCAAAACCTTTCATTGGGGCGGCAGTTATGACAAAGATTTAAAAAATGCCATCACCAAATTTACCGACTTAAATGTGTTCCAAGATTTTAACCCGGTTTTAAGTGCCAAACAAAAAGAAGCCAAAGCGGTTTTCTTGGCCAACATTGACCCGGAGTTACAATTATCCGTCCTAAAACAAATCAAAAAACCGACCCTTGTGGCTTGCGACACCATGAACTATTGGATCAGTTCCAAAAAAGCCGCGCTGCTCAAAGTACTTAAGAAAACAGATTTATTCTTCTTAAATGAAGGAGAAGCCCGCCAACTGACCGGAGAATATAATCTGATCCGAGCCGGAAAAAAGATTTTGAAACTCGGCGCTAAACACGTCATTATCAAACTGGGGCCCAATGGCTCTATGCTGGTAAGCAAACTGGGCATTGTGCAATTCCCCCCGTATGTGCTGGAAGGAGTGCATGATACCACCGGTGCCGGAGATACCTTCGGCGGCAGCGCCACGGGATATCTAGCCAGTTTAAGCAAATGGGATACCTTACTTGCCATTAAACGCGC
This sequence comes from uncultured Elusimicrobium sp., assembly GCA_902797165.1. GTDB lineage: Bacteria > Elusimicrobiota > Elusimicrobia > Elusimicrobiales > Elusimicrobiaceae > Avelusimicrobium. The sequence continues at coordinate 115,941 of CADBRU010000009.1, read as the reverse complement.
CATGATGATTGGTAATGTAATGGCGTCTTTTACCATTGAATCGTTTAGCGTCAAACGCTTAGCGGGTATTAAAAAAGGTGAACTGGAAAAGCGCCTAAAAAATTATACCTCTATGCTACGGTTCTAATCAGTCTTTTCACAAAAACCCCCGAAAACTTTCGGGGGTTTTTTAATAATCTACCTATCGCGACATTGTTACGAAAAAACGAAATATGCTATAATAAGATATACGATTTCATGCCGGGGTGCTGGAATTGGTATACAGGATAGTCTCAAAAACTATTGCCCATTCGGGCTTAAGGGTTCAAGTCCCTTCCCCGGTAAAAATATAAACCTGCTAAAAAGCAGGTTTTTGTTTTTACAGGAAGCACATAAACTGCTTTATGTGCGTAGGGACTTGAAGCCCGGAGCAATGTTTTTGTTTGAGCCACGGTAATGGCGAAAGGCAAAAACCGCGAGGGCCGGCCCGGAGGCAATTTCTGTCAAGAAATTGACCGCAGGGAAGTCCCCCTTCCCCGGTAAATTTTTCTTCTTAAAATCCTTTGAAAAATACTTGCTGGAATAAATATCTTTCCCCGGTAAAAATATAAACCTGCTGAAAAGCAGGTTTTTTGTTTGTAATAGCACTATTTGGTTTTCCGCTTCCACCACGCCTTTAGATTGGCATAAAAAGTATAGCGGCCGAATTGTTTATTAAACCACTTTTTGATTTTATTTTTACCGGATACCCATGAACCGTCATAATGATGAATAGCGTGCGTGTTTGGAGTAATAAAAAGTTGATGTGTTGCAAGATCTTTTGGATTGAAATATTCTTTGGGATAGATATAAATACCATCCACTTGTTGCAGACCGGGTTTATTTTGCAAACCCTTTTTATAGAGCAGTTCCGTTACATACGCAACCACCGTTTTCACATTTTCCACATCCGTTTTTCCATCCGCGTGTAGAAAATGAATGTGCTCATACACTTCCGTCAGTTCCCGGCACAAAGGCAGGCCGGTAGGCACTCCCATCCCTAAGCCGGGCGCCACCGCAATGCCCAAATTGCTTGCGCCGTCGCTTTCCGCCCCCATAAAAGGACCGCGCTCTATTATATCTTGCAGCGGTTTAATTAATTCCACGTCGGTATCAAAATAAATGCCACCCTCTTTATACAAAATTTCAAAACGCGCGCAATCACTTACAAAAGCCCATTTTTTAGCGGCATACGCTTCACGCGAATAGGCGTATTTTTGTACATCAAAATTTGTTTCGTTCCACTGCTTGATTTCATAACCCGGGCAAAAACGCTTCCAACTGGCTATACATTTCTCAGCCAATTTAGGAAGCGGTTTCCCGCCGAACCAACAGTAATGAATAATTTTAGGTATCATAAGTTTGTATTCAAATTAAATGTATACTTCCAGTAATTTAGCGGCCGGGCTAGACAAGGTGTATTTGGTCAAAGCGGCAGGAATTAAAATACTTTGTCCGGCAGACAATACATAACTTTCCCCTTCGCACTCCAGTTCCGCCGCCCCCTCCAACACCATATAAGCCACAAAACAATCTTGCGTAAGCAAATCACGTTCCAGTTGACTATGCAAAGAGAGTAAATTTACCGTAAAAAACGGACAGGATACTATTTCTTGCGGAGCATTGGGCACCTCGGTAGTACGAATCACCACATTTGGTAGCACGGAAAAATCTAAAGCATCCAAACCTTCTTGCGTATGCAAGGCGCGCTCTTTGCCCTCTTTATCCTTGCGGTGATAATCATACAAGCGGTAAGTAATGTCGGAGGTTTGCTGAATTTCCGCTATCACAATACCCGCCCCGATACCATGAATACGCCCGGCCGGAATAAAGAAACTATCCCCGGCGTGCACCTGATATTTACCTACATAATTTAAAATACTGCCATCACTAACCGCTTGCGCGTATTGCTCTTTGGGTAAAGGTTTTGTAAAACCGTTAATCAACTGTGCTCCTTCGTCGGCCTGTACAACATGCCACATTTCGGTTTTACCAAAGCATTGGTGACGTTTTTGGGCTAACTTATTATCGGGATGAACTTGCAGGGATAGATCTTGTTTGGCATCAATTAATTTAAATAAAAGCGGAAACTCCGCACCTGTTTGCGCCACTACTTTTTTGCCCAGTAGTTCCGCTCCATACGTTTGGCATAACTGGCGCAATGTTTTTTCGGCCAAAGCCCCCGCAGACACCACACTATCATTCTGTGCAAGACCGGAAATTTCCCAACTCTCTCCCGTTTGTTTCGGGGCGGACTTGTGAAACAGTTTATTTAATTTATCCCCGCCCCAGAGTGTCTGCTTAAAAATAGGCTTAAATTGCAACGGATATAGAGCCATGTTATTTCTCTTTATCAATGGCATTGAGCGCAAAAGAATAAGCCCCCACGGATACCGCCGTGCTGGTACCTAATTTAGAGAGCATAATGCCGATCTTTTTATCCTTATTATAAACCACTTGTTTATCACTATAGGGAATCTTGACCATAGTGCTGCCGCCGGCAAAAAATTGCTCGGCTTGTGCGGGGTCCATTAAGTTATATGCTTTAGACTCCATACGCGGAAATTCACCGCGGTTGTCATAGCATTTAATCGTACCGTTTAATTCTTTCATCAAAGACGGCATAAACCATTTATGCGCATTGGAAACACCGCCGCCGATAACAACCAATCCGTCCACGACTAAATTCACTTCCGCGATCTGATTGCCCAAAATATCTCCCATTTCGGCAAAAGCCGCTTGCGCCGCTTGCTGATTGCCTGCGCGCGTACCCTCTGCAATCTCGCAAATATCTTTGGGGGTTAAAACCGTATGGTCGCCCGACAATACGCGGTAGGCATGTTGTACGCCGCGAATGGCCGCGCCTTCTTCGGAGAAACAAGTCGGATACCGTTTATTACGCACGGTCCAAATTTCCGCCGAGGCTCCGTTATCTCCTAAAAACAATTCCCCTTTATACACCACACCGCAACCGGTACCGGTCCCCAGTGTAATACCTATTAAATTATGATACCGCCGCGGGCTACCCATTTTTTCAAACCGTGCATTTACATCCGGCAAAGCACCCGCACAGGCTTCTCCATAGGCAAACAAATCTCCGTCATTATTGATAAATACGGGCAATTTGAATTTCTCTTGCAAATAGGGTCCCAAGGCAATACCGCCGCGGAAGGAAGGCAAATTGGGTAAGTCACCTATAATCCCGTTGGCATAATCGGCCGGACCGGGAAAGGCAAAACTAATGGCCACCGGGGCCTCAGGCAGTTGTTTAATTACTTCTTCAAAACCTTTAACGATTTGCCCCAAACATTTATCTAAATCTTCGGCATGCGTAGGAAGTGTAACGGGGGTTACAATTTCTTTATTGGCTTGGACTGCATTAAATACTAAATTAGTACCGCCGGCATCCAAGGTAAGTACACTGCGATTGTCGTGTTGATAGGTATTGTTTTGAGTCATAATTTTTCCTCTACGGTTAGCGTTGCCTTTATGGTAACAATTTGCACTGTGGGTGTCAACTGAGCAATTTTCAAATTTTTGCTTTTTTACCAAAGACATAGTACAATGAAAATAGACGTTCATCTTACCCAAGGAGTTTGTATGATTCGAAAGAAACTGATTGCCTGTCTGCTTGCATTTTTTGTTTTAACCGGCAGTATCTATGCTGCCCGCCCGGCTGATTTCCATCAAAAATATAAATTAAAACAAGTGGTAATTCTGAGTCGTCATAATATCCGCTCTGCCCTTTCAACCGACGGCTCTGCACTGGCCAAATTAACTCCGCATTCTTGGTTCAAATGGACTTCCGGCCCCAGTGAACTTTCACTGATGGGCGGTGAACTGGAAACTTTAATGGGCCAATATTTCCGCAAATGGCTTGTGTCGGAAGGATTAATGACGGAAAATTATATTCCCAAAAGCGGTGAAATGCGTTTCTATGCAAACTCCATGCAACGCACCATTGCCACGGCGCAATATTTTTCCAGCGGTATGCTCCCGGTGGCCAATGTGCGTATCGAACACAAATATGCTCCCAGCAAAATGGACCCTGTGTTTGAGCCGCGCTTTACGTTTATGACGGAGCCTTACCGCTTACTGGCATTAAGCCAAATCAGTGAAATGGGTGGTGCAAAAGGTTTGCAAGGCATCAATGAAACCTTAAAAGATGAATATGTACTCCTGGAAAAAGTATTAGATTTGAAAGATTCCAAAATGGCTAAAGAAGAAGGTTTTACCAATTTCCGCTTAGATGATTTGTATATCGTTACGGAAGTATTCAAAGAGCCCAATATGAAAGGATCTTTGAAATTAGCCAACCAAGCCAGTGATGCTTTTATTTTGCAATACTACGAAGAACCGGATTTACTCAAAGCCTCTTTCGGACATGAAATAACGCAAGAAGACTGGGAAAAAATTGCCCACGTAAAAGATGTGTACGGAGACGTTTTATTCACCGCTCCGGCAGTAGCGGCTCAAGTGGCTAATCCGCTGCTGCGCGAAATGAAGAAAGAATTGTCCAAAAAGAATCGCAAATTTACGTTCTTATGCGGACATGATTCCAACTTAGCCAGCGTACTGGCCATGTTACAGGCCGAGCCTTATGATTTACCGAATAGCATTGAAAAGAAAACGCCTATCGGCTCTAAACTGGTTTTAAGTAAATGGGTAGATATAAACGGTAATGAATATGTTTCTGCTGATTTAGTATACCAAACAGCGGATCAAATCAGAAACCGCACCATGTTATCGTTGGATACTCCGCCGGCCGTATTCCCGATTACGCTTAAAGGCATGGCTAAAAACGGAGACGGTCTCTATAAACTTGCAGATGTGCAACAACGTTTCCAAGATGCCATAGATCAATATAAAATACTTAAAAAACTCAAATAATAAAACCCCCGGTAACTCCGGGGGTTTTTATCAGTAAAATTATTTTTCCTTTTGTAATTCTTTGCCAACGTCTTTATTGACTAATGTAGCCACACAAGAATCAGACCACACATTTAAAGACGTCTCTACCATATCCAGTACCGTATAAAAGGGCAAGATAATACCCATTAAAGCAATCGGTACATTAAGAGAAGAGAGCAAACTGGCCGCCAAAAAATAGCAACCCATCGGCACGCCCGCATTGCCGATAGCGGCCACCGTGGCAATAAACACCCACACCAGTAGTGTAGGCACGGTAATAACGGCCCCGTTATTTTGCATCAAATAAATAACCGTTATCAAAATAAACGAAGCACACCCGTTCATATTAACAGTCGTGCAAATGGGCAAAACAAAGCGCGATACGGTGGGGTGTATGTGATTCTTTTCTTCGGCGCACGCCATGGTAACCGGCAGCGTACCTGCCGACGATTTGGAAAAGAACGCCACTAGCAATGCCTGATACATATTGCGCATGGTTTGAAACGGATTAATACGCCGAAATGCAAGCAATAGCGGCAATACAATCAGCCCCTGAATTAAATTGGACGAAACAACTAAAATAAAATATTTTCCCAGTCCGTTTAAGGCTACCCCGTGCTGAAAATCACGCACGCAAATAGAGGTAAAGCCGAAAATACCCAAAGGTAGCAGCCAAATAATCAGCCGTACAATAAAGAAAAGTACCGATTGTACCGCGGTTAATAGATTTAAAATAGTTTCCTGTGCGGCTTTTTCCTTGATATAGCGAATCGCAATTCCCACCACAATGGCAATCAGCAGTACGCTCATTACATGGCCGTGCACAAAGGGCGCCAGCGGATTATCCGGCACAACCGAAAGGAAATAATCAAAATAACCTTTTTGAGCCTCTATTCCGGTGGGCAAAGAGGCCGCCGCCGTTACATTTTCCGGCGGAAAGAAATAATACAGTGCCGCCCCCACTCCGGCCGCAACAATCGTGGTACCTAGCGTATAGCCCAAGGTCCGCTTCCACAAAGATTTTTCTGCCGATCCGCTGCCTAAGCGCGCAATGGTTAAACAAATCGTCACGCCGATAATCGGCACGCTGATAAATTTAAACAAACGCACAAACACGTCGGATAAGAACTGGGCTATCGTCATCCCCGCTTGCGTGGGCAGTAGGCCGTTTACAATGCCCAGCCCGATAGCCAACGCAAAACCCAATGTGTATTTCCAAGAATTATTTTTTGTATTTTTCATATTTTCACTCCGTCTTATATTATACTTTTTCTGCAAACTGAGATTTTTACCGAAAATGGACTATTCTTTTTGCTAAAATATGAATATCTTAAACAAGAGAGGTAGATATGAAACTAAAAAATTTAGTATTTGCAGTATGCGGTCTTGTTTTACTGGCGGCTTGTGAACCGCCGGTGGATATTCCGCAAGAGCCAAAATTGGACCTTATGCTGCCGATAGCCGGAACGGAAGAAATATGGCAAGCAGCCGATCATCAGGGCAAACCCGTGTTAATTGCGGTGATGGCTACTTGGTGTCCGTGGTGCAAACGCTCTTTGGGTGCGCTGGATGAAACCAGCAAAGCCTATGACGGAAAAGTAGAAGTAGTGGGCGTTTTTATTGATAACGATCCGGCACTTGTGGAACAAGTGAGAAAAGATTATAACATCCAATCTAAAGTGTTATATGACGGAAATGAAGCCGCCGAGCAATTAGGCGTACAAGGTTTTCCTCATATTATACTGTTTGATAAAAAACATCATGTAGTAAAAGTGTGGAGCGGCTATGCGGATAATTTAGCCGAACAATATGCCGCCGAAATCGACAAACTGTTAAAATAATTTTGACAGCATAAAAAACCCCCGCTTTTGCGGGGGTTTTTATAGTTATTTATTAATTTCTATTATCATATATACTGGAAAAATAGTTACCAAAACTTTTACAAATTTTGTAACCGAAATCAGTAAAACCACTACACTCCCAAGAGTCAGATCCATTACCATAATAGTTCGGTAAAAAGCCAATCATATATTCTTCATTCGCATCCGGACATTCTGCACATGGAGACGGAACAGTGGAACAACGTCTAGCATATAATTCGCCCATATCAAATTGATAAACAAATTTTCTAGTACAATAATGTTCTTTATCAGTACTCCAAGTACCACCACTCAGATCAATACCACTTTCATCTATTACAGTTCTAGCATCTTGGAAAGAGCCGTGATTTAAACGGAATAAGTGATAAGCATCTTTTGCCGATTTAAGAGTAACTAAAGCTTCAGATGCGCGACTTTTCTCTACCGCTGTGGTATACTGCGGCAAGGCAATGGCAGATAAAATACCGATAATGAGCACTACTACTAACAGTTCAATAAGTGTGAAGGCTTTATTCATAATATTCTCCCTTTAATTTTTGTGCAACTTACACAATTATCATTATTATAAAAAGAAAAACTATGTTTATCAAGTCCTTTTTGAGATTTTAAAATCCTATCGCTTGAGAAAGTAGTTATAAATAAGGCATTACTATATCGGGGTCTTCCATGCAAATATAGACTTGCGTATGCGCAAAGAGTTTGCGCAGTAGCGGCACAAAATAGGCATATACCTCTTGGCGCAAATCTTTGGGGTAGCGCATCTTGCCGTCAAACTCCAACAAAAATTCACCGTCTAAAATATTGTTTTCTGGGAAACGGTTTTCCACCGCCTTTTTAAGTTCGCGCGAAAAGCGCAAAATTCCCACGCTGATCCAAGCCACTTTATCCAAAGGCACGCTTTGGGCAATTTGCTCGGCTGCTTGGGTGTAGCCCTCTTTCCACCCGTCAAACGGAACAACCGGGTCAAAATGAAAACCGAGCCGATATCCCGCACGCGCTACTTCGGCCGCTGCCTCTAAACGGGTCGTTAAATCGGGCGTAAAATGTTCTACGCGCTTAATAAACTGCGGAGCATTGACCGACCAACCCACCACCACATTTTCCGCACCGCCTTGCCGCAAAAGGCCGTCAATACAAACGCTTTTTGTCTTAAATTCAAATTGCAACTGCGGCCGCGCACGAAAGAACGGTACAATATCTTGTGTATATTGCGTCAGTTCATCAAACACCAGTGAATCTGTAAATTCCCCGCTGCCGATACGCGGGCGGGCAAAAAGTCCTTTGCGCCAATTTGTTTGGTCTATTTTAGCCAAAAAGTCTTGCACATTGGCGGGCAGTAAAACAGCATGTAAATTTTGATATTGCTGCAAGAAACAATATTCACACTCAAAGCGGCAACCAAACCCCAAATTAATCAAATTATATCCGCACCCGGCATTGCCTTGCGAACACGGGCAGGGTTTTACAAAATCATATTGCTCTTTATGAATCAACAATGTTTCCGTGCGGCGGGAAAAATTGGCACTGCCCACCATTTGCTTTTTCTCAATAATTTCAATTTGTGCCGACGGAAACATTTGCCGCGCGCGGTCCGCAAGCGGCGTATCTTGCACCGCTTTTTCAATATAAATTTTCTTTGGGGAAAAGGGGCGTTCGGTTAAATCGGCCCGCTCTGCCGGATCAAACTCCAACTTCGGTAAATAAAAAGCATTTTTGGGTGCGGCGGCAAAAGAGCGCGGATAGCGTTTTTGCAGTAAAATTTTTTTGGCACGTTCAAAATTCAAATTCTTTTCAGCCGGCAAAATATCCTCTAACGCCGCCCCGTCCCGCTTGGCAATTTCATACATCAGCCGCACCAGTTCGCGCTGTTTATTTACCCCAAGTATGGGTAATAACGTTTGTATATGTGTTTCTATTTCGCGGATGCCGACCATAAAAATTCCTGTTCTTGCGGTGTTAATTTAATTTGCAAAGCCCCTAAATTTGCTTTCACTTGCGCTGCACTGCGCGCCCCGGCAAGTACGCCGCTTACACCGGGTAAATGCAGTACACTTGCCAGTGCAACAGCGGCGGGTGCAATTTGATATTTTTGCGCTATTTCCTGCACGCGCGCTACTACTTGGGTTGCTTTTACAAAATCTTGTCCGAAATAATATTTATAAAAATAACGCCGCGCATCACAACGCCGCAAATTGGGCATTTGGGTATATTTACCGCTTAAAATTCCCCCGCCAAGCGCCCCGTATGCCCAAAAAGCAATGCCGCGCGCGGCACAAAACTCCGCTAATTTCTTATTATCACAAAGCAAAGACAACGGCCCTTGCACCGATACAATAGGTGCTATAGCGGCGGCCTGTTTAATTTGCTCTTGCGAAAAGTTGCAAACGCCGATGGCCCGAATTTTGCCTTGTTCTTGTAAACGCAACAAAGCACCCACCGAATCTGCCAGCGGCACTTTGGGGTCCGGCCAATGAATTTGATACAAGTCAATATAATCGGTCTGCAAACGACGTAAAGAAGCTTCGCATTCTTGGATAATGCTTTGCGGGCACAAATCATGATCCGGTCGTCCACTCGCTACAGAAATGCCGCACTTGGTGGCTAGTAGCACATCCGAGCGTCTGCCTTTTAAGGCGCGGCCGATTCTTTCTTCGGCCAGTCCGTTTCCGTAAATCGGCGCGGTATCTATTAAATTAATACCCCGGTCTAACGCGGCTAAAAGAGTTTGCTGCGCCGCCTGTTCGGACGTTTCCCCCCAATCAGTACCGCCGCCCAGCGCCCACGTGCCTAATGCCACGCGGCTGACGGAAGTATTGAGCAAAGAAAGGGAACCCGCCATATTAGGCTTTGGGCAATTCCATACCCATTGCGCCGCCCATAGCTTGGGCCGCCATGGCTTGAGAATCTTTAATGGCTTTGTTCATCACAGCGGTTAATTCTTCCCCTAATTTTTCACGGGGAAAATCTTTGAAATTTTCCGCAACGGTGACTTCTTTAATTTCTTGTGAACCGGTAATGGTGATTTCAAATACATGGCTGGGACTGCTGGCCTTAATGACCATATTGTCCATGCGTTTTTTGATTTCTGCCATTTGGTTTTTAAGTTGCCACAAATCTTTTAATTGTCCGAGTTTATCAAACATATTTCCTCCTTCGGTTTCTTAAATTTTACCAATTTAGTCACCCCTTTTCGCAGTAAATATTTAATAAAGCTGGCTGAAAACAAGTCCGAAAAGCACTTGGCAAATCAGCAAATAAAAACTACACTTATATAGAAGTACAATTTATTACGGAGATAAATTTATGAAAAAAGGTTTTACTTTAATTGAACTACTGGTAGTAGTGTTAATCATCGGCATTTTGTCTGCAGTGGCTCTGCCGCAATATACCAAAGCGGTAGAAAAAGCACGCTTGAGTGAAGCACTAATTAACGCTAAAGCTATACAAGATGCCTTTCAGATGTATCTATTAGAAAATGGCGGTTATCCTAGTTCTCGTGTATACTTAAACGATATGGGAACCGCGACAGAACTTTCGGGCGGAGAATGGTCTGCGGATCTTAAAAATTATGATACGAAATATTTTGAATATTATCAGCCACAATGTTTGTCCACAGGATGTTATTTAGAGATATATCGTCTCCCCTATGAGTACGGTCTTGTGATTGATAATGATGAGAAAAATTGTTATACGGAAAATACCGATTTAGGAAGATACATTTGCAAATCTCTGGAAAATCAGGGTTGGGAATATAACGATCAAGAATTTTGACCTAATATCTCAACTCAATCAGTATCCCGTTTCTAACAAACACTACTGCACTTTTCACCTTACCGGACGGATAGATTTGCTGCGCGGCTTGGGTATAAACCCTTAGTTGCGCAGCATATTTTTGGGCAGATTCTTCCTCCTCCCCCGCTTTGACTTGGTCGGTTTTATAATCAAGGACCCAAATTGTACCGTCTTTATCTTGCGCAAGTAAATCAATTACCCCGTTTACAATGCCCTTTTCGTAAGACAAAGCAAAGGGCATTTCCGCGCCCAATACTTTCATGGTCGCGATCGTTTGATAAGCACCTGACTTATAAAAATTCTCTAAAATTTGTAGTAGCGTATCTTGCGCTTGTTTATCGGCGTAAGGGACCACCGTTTGCACGGTTGTACTCAGCGTTTCACGCGGATACAACTGCCGCCTGGCCAATGCCGCATGCACCCAACTGCCCAGTTGCAGAGCCTCTTCGTTTTGAAACTCTTTTTCCGTTAAGGCAGACGGAGACAAGAGAGGCTCCTCTTGCATTAACTGTTGATATTCCGCCTGACGTTTGTCATAGGCTTGCTTCCAAGCAAATAGATTGCCCAATGAAATTTGCTCTCTTTTATTTTCATGTAAGGTATAAATAAATTTCTCAGGGGCTACATACGAAATATATTGCATAGATAAAGATTGATGCGGGCCGAGTTTTTGCGGTTGTTCATCCAAAGAGGGAAACATATTGGCCCGTATAAAAAATTGCGCGGTACAGGTTTTATCGGTTTGCTGATTGCCTACAATTAATAATTTTTCCCGCGCACGAGTTAAGGCCACATATAAAATGCGCACATCTTCGCACCGGGCATGCTGACGTTGTTCTTCTTCCAGCCACGCTAAATTAATATCGGCATAAGGGCCAATCAAAAAGCCATGCATATCATGTTTCCATATGTACAAATGAGATTGTCTTTTGGCGGCATTATTGACCTCTTTTTTAGAAATATCTACCAAAATAACAACCGGAAATTCGAGGCCTTTCGATTTATGTACGGTCATTACATTGACTGCCATGGCAGATTCCCCTTCCGGCAAAGCAGTTAATTTGCCCAGTTCTTGCTGCATCAGTTCCTCTACCCGTGCCAAAAATTGGCCTAAAGTGCTTGGGGTTTGTAAGGCATAGCTGACAGACAACGAAACCAACCGCTGCAAATTATCAATACTGCGCTCTCCGTCATAGGCCCACGCGCAAACTTCGGCCAAAAAACTATCCTCTAAAATATGCAACAGTAAAGCATGCAACGGCTGCCGGTTTACTTGCGCAGCCAAAGAGCGCAACCAAACAAATAATTTCTCCAATTTAGGATTACTTGACGGATAGCGGTAATCTAATTCTTCGCGGCAAGATGCCTGATAAATTTCCTCTTCCGTAAGCGTACCCAGCGGACTGCGCATTACTCCTACTAAAGAAATGCGGTCTTGCGGGTCTTCCAGCACGCGTAAAATGTTTAAGAAATCGGCTACTTCCTGACGCGTATAAAAATCTTTATCTTCTTCCACCGAAAAAGGAATCCCCCACCGGCGCAGTGCATCGGTATAAGGCCATAAAGTAGTGCCCGCACGCGACAAAATGGCAATGTCCTGATATTGTAATTTTTGCCCGTTTTGCAAGGTCATTTTGCCCACATTTTCTTCAATCCAACTTGCCACAAATTCCGCTTGATTATGCCGGTATCCGTCCGCGTCTTTTACCTCACAGGGGCGAATGAGTACCATTTCGGCGGCTTTATTTCCTTTCTCCGTTTTTTGCGTAAAAATAGGCTCATAGGGCGGTTGAAAGGTGGGTTTTTCCGTCATAACTACTTCGCACACATCATTTGTTACGTGCAAAATATCGGGCAAATTGCGGAAGTTGCGCCGCAAGTAAGCCTTCTTTCCCCCTTGCTTTAAAATCAGATCGGTAAATAATTGATACGCCGTAATATCCGCTCCGCGGAAACGATAAATAGATTGTTTCGGGTCCCCCACCACAAATAATTTGCCCGGCTCTAATTTCACTTTATCCCAACTCGGAGCATCATTATCTTTTTGTTCGGCTAAATAGAGCAGCATTTCCCCTTGTGCCGGGTCAGTATCCTGAAATTCATCAATGTATAAAACATCATATTTCTCTTGCAATGCATGGCGGACTTGTAAATTATGTTGCAGTAAATCACGCGTGCGAATCAGCAAATCATCAAAACTTAAAATACCTTCTTTTTCATACGTGGCACGAATCTCTGCTACCAAATTTTCCACTAGTTCATAAGCAAGAACAATCCATTGCTGCACGCATGGATCTACCTGCTCGGCCAGTCTGCATAATTCTTTGGCTTCCTCCATACTTTGGCTGTCCCAATTGACGGGCGGTTTACTGCCTATTGAAATGGTCTCTTCCGTTTCTTGCGGTAGATGTCCGCTTTGCAACCAAATTTGCGTATTAGTCAAACGGCGGGCGGCTTGATCGAGGGCTTTTTCAATCGCACGCGGTTTTTTGACTCCTTCCATAAAAGCACCGGATAAATATGCGGCTCTTTGAGCATACTGTGCGTAAATAGGTGCTAGTAAATCTTTATGCGCAAAATAATTATAATGCCCCACTTTGCCGCTACACATTTCGCGCACACATTTGTATATATCCGTTAAAGAAACATGCGACAATACTTCCTTCCATTGCTCTGCGCGCGGGGCATTTTCTCCCAGTTCCACATCCAAAAAGCGGTTCCATAACCCCTCCAAAATACGCTGGGCACGGGGACCTTTATCCACTTCCGCGTTCGGAGTGAGTCCGGCTTCTAACGGATACAAACGCAAAATATCCGCACAAAAACTATGCAAGGTACCGATTTGGCTGCGGTCCAATTGTGCCAATGCTATTTCGGCACGCTCCGCAATATCCTTGGTGTTAATGCCGAATTTTTCGATCAAAGTTTTTAAAATCGGACCCTCTAATTTGTCCTCTTTTATATCTCGAATAACCGCTTGCAATTGAGACAACAACCGGGTCTTAATTTCCGCAGCCGCCTTTTCCGTAAATGTCAAAGCAACCAGCCGCTGCGGCGCGATATCTTGCGCCAGCAGCACAAAGCAAAGCCGCTCAATGAGCAAAAAAGTTTTACCGGTTCCCGCGCCGGCTTCTACCACAATATTTACTCCCAATTGAGTACGCACCCATTCGCGATCTTCGGTTAAACTCATTTTTTCATCTCCTCTAATCGTTGGGCTATGTTGGCATGCTGCACCCGCAGCCGCGTATAAAAAGAATCTTTGCGGCAGATGGCAGCATATGAGCAATATTGGCAACTATCTCCAGGTTGAATAAAAAATTTTCCATCGCAAATCAAATTCATCAAAAAATCAAAAAATTCAGCAGCCCGTTTTTGAATTGATTCAAAACCCGCCTGTGTTAATTCTTGCTTGGAATAAGCGGGACTTATGTTTAGTAAATACGCGCCGTCCGGCTGTAAATCTTTTGTCTGCGCGGCACCTTGTGCCAAAATCAGATAAATAAAAGGTTGCAAAATAACACATTTAAACATATCTTCTGCTAAATCTTGCCCGCCGTGTTTACTTGATTTATAATCAATAATGCGGAAAGTTTTATGTACGCTGTCTATATCAATACGGTCAATAATGCCTTTCAGTTTAAGTTTCATTTCCTTGGTAGGAGCGTATATCTTTTCAAAATAGGTTTCAAAAATGCTTGGCACATAGGTTTCCAACTTCTCCGCATCTTTTTGTATAAAGGCAGACAGTTTTTGATGAATGTCCGTTAAAATTAAATCCCAAATGACCGGATAAATTCCGAACGCTTTATAAGCACCCGGTTGATAATGCGATGCTAAACTGCGGTCTAATCTTTCTTGCAATGCCGAGTTAAACAGTTGCCCGGCCAGTCCTTCCTGATAGAGATGCTCATAATAATCTTTTAGTATGGCATGATACATATCCCCGCGCAAATTAGGGGCCAGTTCGCTGCGGCTTAATACATCATCCGCTTCTTTCAAACCTACGGCTTTAGATAAGAAATATTTAAAAGGGCAATGGGCCAACTCTTGCAAGGCCGAAGGAGAAAAGCCCTGTTTGTTTTGCGCTTGCCAAATCTCTTTTCCGCTGCCGATCATGCCGTCCCGTTCGGTTAAGGCTCCCACGGAAGAAATTTGTTTGGCCGCCTGCCATCTTGGCTCTAGCATATCATCGGATATACCGGCTATTTGATAATTTTCCAAGGGAGTTTTCAAAACCGCCAGTGACCAAGACATTTCCTTTTTGGTTAAACGTGTGAAATCATCGGCCAAATTCCGCTCCCAATGAAACGGCACATATTCCATCTGCGTTTTCAAATCTGCTTGAGTGGCACGTGCCAGTTCCACTATGTAACTTGAAAGCGGAATAGGTTTTCCTTCTTCATCTGCGCGCAAGAAAGATAGATAAAGTTTGTTTTCGGCCGCTTCCACCATATTGAAAAATAACAAACGCTCTTCATCTATGCGTTCTAATTTCTGGCTCAGCCAAAAGCCCAAATCATCCCTTAAACCGATACGGCAAGCATCTTTTAAAATCGGGTCTTCGCGCACGAGTTGCGGAAAAGATTTTTCGTTCATTGAAAGCAAAAATATAACTTTGAAATGCAGTCCGCGCATGGCAGACACCTCTGCCACCGTTACGCCCGAAGAAATAGACTGTACTTGATGTACTTGTAAGGTTTGCAAAATGGCCAACAGTTCATCTAAAAATTCCCGTTCTTTGGCCTGTTTTGATACTACATTGTAGCGCTTAAATCCTTCCAACACTTCCAGCATAGATTGCCAAATGCGTTGCTCTTCCGATGAGAAATTATCCACTTGCGTATTACTCTGCAATAAATCTAGCGTAATTTGGCGCAACGCTTCCCAAGAATTGCTTTGCTCCAATTGTTCCAACTGCTTCTTAGTTTGTTTAAGCCAAGATAAAAAGTCCTCATCATAATGAGGCAACTCTTTACGCACTAGATCCGTCCATTGGGCATAATCACGCTTGGCCAAACTGGCTTGTATCAAATAGCGCCACTCATTTTTATGTTTAAAGTAAGGTGAGTTCACTATTGCCAGCAAATCTTCTCTATCAAAACCATTGCGCGCCAAAGATAATAAATTCATCACAAATACACCTAGCGGCCGCGTTTGCCAACTAAATGAAAAATCAGCCTGCAAGGCAATGGCGTGCTGTCTGAAAGTATCGGGTAGTAGGGTCTGATAGGGTTGCAAAGAGTGAGCCACTACAGCCATATCCACATAGGCAATATTTTCTTCTTCATGCAAACGCACGATTTCTTTGGCCACAAAAGAGACTTCGCGCTGAGCGTTCGGGGCAGATATAAAACGTATTCCCGCGGGGGTTTGCTCGGCCGTTTGCGTACTAAACAAACAAGGCAGTCCCTCTCCGGCCACGCTACCGGATGCCGAAAGAGGTAATTCCTCTATTTCAGAGGAAAGGCCTCTAATGTGTGTATCAAAAAACTTATGTCCGAATTGAAAAGCCGGCAAATTGCAATACAACCAAAAAACCGTCAATGCATAATTGGCACGCAAAACCTGTAAGAGTTCTAATTGTCGACCGGTCAAATCATAAAAACCGTAGAGAATAATTTCCGCAAAACTACGCAGCCAAGCCGAATCTTCGGCTTGCGCTAAGGCTTGTGTAAAATAAGTTTGGTAAGAGCGGTAGCCCGGGACTTGTTCCATTTGTTGCCCATAGGCTTTGAAAACACGAGTCAACCACAATAGATGTTCTTTGGCATCCGCTATACCTTTTCGGTCAGTTGTTTGTATGTATTCTTCTAATGTGTCGGCCGTAGCCAACCCGTCTGCCAAATCACGCAACGAACTTTTTAAAGCACTTAAAAACCCGCGATGAATCGGATAAAGATTCAAGCCCGGTTGAGACACTACTTTTTTCAAAATATAATCATGCAAATTATCTCCCGGCAAAAGCGGCAAACGCGGCCCGGCCGCCTCACGATCCAAATTGGCTAATAAATCCGATAAAGTCATTAAATGAATATTACTGATAATTCCCCGGGTTAAAACCAATTGTTTACGTAATTGCGCGGCTACACGGCCCGACGGACATAGCACAAGCACCGATCGGCCCGGTCCGGGTTGGATATCGGTTATATGGGAGATAAATTTTTGTTCTAAAACACGTAAAGAACCGTAAAATGTCTTCATAAAATGCTATAGTAGTAAAAAGTATTTCTATACATTATTGCATTTTTCATTTTATTTGTGTAAAAAAGTTATTTCCCATGAAAACACTGATTTTAATGCGGCACGGACAGGCAGATTTTGCCACGTGGACAGACAAAGAACGAGCGCTAACTCCTATCGGCAAAGAGCAAACTGCACAAACCGGACTCTTATTAAAACAAAACCAATTCACCCCGCAAATTATCTTATGCAGTCCGCTGCTGCGTGCCCGGCAAAGTGCACAGCAAGCCGCGGCGGCATGGGGCTTAAAAACACAAGATGCATCGGAACTGGATGGCCGCTTGAGTGCAGACGGACTGATTCGATTTTCACAAGAGCAATTTACAAAATATGATAGTATTATGCTGGTAGGGCACAATCCCACTATCAGTTTGGCGGCTACGGTGCTGAGCGGCACTTTTATTTCCTTTCGCCCGGCAAACTGTGCGGTATTTGATGTGTCCGATTGGCAAAAACCTATATTACTGTTTAAGGAAGTATCATGACTATTACAGATGCTGTTCTATTAGGCTTATTACAGGCTTTGGGCGAATTTTTACCGATTTCAAGTTCGGCTCATTTGGTATTGTTGCCTTTCTTTCGCGGACAAGTTTACCAAGGCATTGCCTTTGATGTAATTTTGCATTTAGCCACTTTGCTGGCGGTACTTTTGTACTTTGCCAAAGATTGGATGATTCTTATTAAAAACGGCCTTAGCCGCCCGCAAACTCAGGAAGGTAAAACTTTTTGGTATTTGGTAGTAGCAACCATTCCGGCCGGCCTTGCGGGCGTGTTATTTCATCACCAAGTGGAAACGGCATTTCGCAACCCATTATCAATTGCCTTTTGTTTAATTGTATTTGCCCTTCTGCTCGCATGGGCGGACAAACAAGCCAAACAAACGGATACCGGCCTTATTAACTTAAAAAATTTACTCATCATCGGCTGCGCCCAAGCGCTGGCTTTAATGCCCGGCGTATCCCGTAGCGGCATTACCATTACCGCCGCTTTATTTTTAGGTTTTTCCCGCCCGCAAAGCGCGCGTATTTCCTTTTTATTATCTACCCCTATTATTGCCGGGGCGGCTTTACTGGAAATTACCAAATTATCTTTGGCCGATATAAATATGCCGCTTATTTGCGGATTTATCAGTGCGTTTTTGGGGGCATTAGTCGTAATCGGCGGGCTGATGAAATATATCAAATCACATAGTTTTGCCGTATTTGTGTGGTACCGAATTTTATTAGGTATCTTTATTATTGTTTGGTATTTTAAATAAGGAGAAATATGGCTTACTTACTTGCATTATGTTTGGCAATTTGCTGGGGAACTGCATTTTTAGCCACTAAAAACATTGTGGATGTTTTGCCTCCCTATTGGGGAACCTTTTATCGGGTCCTGGCCGGTTTATTATTCTTTATTATTTTATACGGAGTACAACGCAAAAATTTGCGCATTTCCCCCAAACAATTATGGCGGCCGTGGACTATCGGCTTACTGCTGATTTTATTTCCTTTTGCCGCTATTTCATGGGGACAACGCTTTGTAGCCCCTACTATTGGCGCCATTTTTAACGGCACCGTTCCGCTCTGGGCCTTTATTATCGGGGCTATTGTGCTAAAAGGAGTAGACCGTTTTACTTGGCGGCGGGCAGCCGGAGTGGTAATCGGTTTAATTGGTCTACTAGTCATCATGTGGCCGTCTCTTACTTTAGGAAATGATCCCCACGCCTTGTACGGATGTTTGGCTTTGCTGTTTATGGCTTGGTCTTATGCTTTAGGAAATGTACTGACCAAAAAAATTATGGTAGATAACACAAGCACCACTTTAGAGGCCAATACTTTTCATCAATATTTATTTTCCGCTATTGTGCTACTCATCGTGTCATTTGTATTTGAACCCGCACCTACTGTAAGTTCTTTCTCCGGCAAAGTGATTATTTCTATTATCTGCGCGGGGGTCTTTTCTTCCGCCATTGCCTTCTTGATTATGGTGGAACTTATCAAGCGGTGGGGTGCAACCCGTATGTCTTCGGTCACTTATTTTACACCGGTGGTGGCTATGATAGCCGATTTTATCTTTTTACACCGCATGCCGGGGACGCATGAAATTATAGGCTTACTAATTATTTTTGCCAGTTTGTATTTAATTCAAAAACCGGTATCCGCAAAATAAATTGTTTTTCCTATACAACGGCCCCCATAATTAGGGGCCGTTTTTTGTTCTACTGTAAAATCGGCTATCTTTTATAAATACGAAAATGGTAAAATATATAAGAACAAAATTGAACTGATAAATAGGGGTTTATATTATGGAAAAACACTTATCTTCAACTGCTTTTCAGCCTGTGCGCCCCGCCGCACCGCAAGATTCGGCTGATTTGCCTACCGGATACGGCACTACGGAAAGTTATTTACTGCCGAAAGACCCGGCTTGGATGTTTTTATTTTGGGAAATTATACCTGCCACCTTTGATTATGTTCGCGCCCAATACGGTCAAGAAACGCTCAACCGCTCCCGCACCATTATCCGCTTATACGATATTACCGGAGTGGACTATTTCGACGGGAACAATGCCCATATCTTTTACGATATGCCGGTAATGCTTGATGCCAAAAGTTGGTATGTGCACGCACCGCAATCCGGACGCAGTTATATTGCCGATTTGGGCTTTTTGACTCCCGAAGGCCAATTTATCCTCTTAACCCGCACCAATGTCACCTCATTACCTCCGGGCAAAGTGTCTGACATTATTGATGATCAATGGATGTGCGTAGAGGGAGACTTTATTAAACTGTTGGAACTTTCGGGTGCGGCTCATATCGGTTTGGGAGCCAGCGAACGTATGCACGTAATCGATCAACGCTGGCGTTTAACCGAACTGGCCGGAGCCTTACGCGCACCCAGTTCCGCCATGAGTTCGTGGTCTTCTTTTGCGCTGCATACTGCTCCCGCACCGCAAGAAGACGAAGACATTTGGCTTAAGGCCGATTGTGAAATTATCGTCTACGGCTCTGCTTCCCGCAACGCCATTGTAAGCATTAACGGCAAAGAAATACAACTGCAAGACGGCAGATTTTCCTTCCGTCAAGCCTTACCGTCCGGCGCGGTGTTGGATTTGCCTATCAAAGCCACCAATAAAAAAGGTGACAAACAACGCCAAGTGCATATCAAGGCCTTGCGCGAACAGGGGAAATAATTATGGGACAAGAAAAAGGATATTTAGCACTTGTTTTACACGCCCACCTTCCGTTCATCAAACATCCGGAATATCCGGACTTTTTGGAAGAAGATTGGTTTTATGAAGCCATGGTGGAAACCTATTTACCGCTACTCAATGTATTTGAAAATTTGACCGATGAAGGCGTAGATTTCCGCTTGACCATGTCTGTCACGCCGCCGCTTTGCAATATGATGAGCGATCCGCTTTTAATTGAGCGTTTCCGCCATTATCTAAATCAACGTGTGGAACTGTCCGAAAAAGAATTACAACGCACCCACGGCACTGATTTTGCACCCGTGGCAAAGATGTATTATGACAAGTTCCGCCGATTGAAAGATTTATTTGAAAATAAATACCACAGCCACGTGTTGGAAGGTTTTAAAAAATTCCAAGACATGGGCAAACTGGAAATTATCACTTGCGGTGCCACACACGGTTATTTGCCGCTAATGGTGCATAAAGAAAGCGTCAACGCCCAAGTAAAAATTGCCGCCAATGACTACCGCATCCGTTTCGGACGCAGCCCGCGCGGCATTTGGCTGGGTGAATGCGCCTATAACCCGGGTGATGATAAATTTTTACGCGACGAAGGCATTCGTTTCTTCTTCATGGAATCGCATGGTATCTTACACGGTACCCCCCGCCCGAAATACGGCATTTATGCTCCGGTGTATTGCCCCAAAACAGGCGTGGCCGCTTTTGCGCGCGATATGGAATCTGCCCAACAGGTATGGAGTGCCGAATCGGGTTATCCCGGTGACGCACGCTACCGCGAATTTTACCGCGATTTAGGATACGATTTAGACTACGATTATATTAAACCGTATTTGCATTCTGACGGTGTACGCCGCAATATCGGCATGAAATACTGCAAAATTACCGGCAAAGTGCCCCTCAATCAAAAAGCCCCGTACTACCCTGATGAAGCACGCAGCGTAGCGGCCGAACACGCGGGCAACTTTATGTTCAACCGCCAAAAACAAATCGAATATTTGGCCACTTTAATGGACCGCAAGCCGCTGGTGGTGTCCATGTATGACGCGGAACTTTACGGTCACTGGTGGTATGAAGGTATTGATTTCTTAGAGTTTTTATTCAAGAAAATCTATTACGATCAAAAAGATATTAAACTTATTACTCCGATGGAATATTTGGAAATGTACCCGGTCAATCAAACCGTGCAACCGTCTATGTCCTCTTGGGGTGATAAAGGGTATCATGATGTGTGGCTTAACTCCGGCAATGACTGGATTTACCGCCACCTCATTAAATCAGCCGAGCGCATGCGCGATTTAGCCAATGCTCACCCGCACGCGGGCGGGCTTTTGGGCCGCACGTTAAACCAAATGGCGCGCGAACTGGTACTGATGCAATCGTCCGATTGGGCCTTTTTGATGACCACCGGAACGGCTAAAGAGTACTCCACCAAACGCACCAAAGATCATGTGCAACGCTTTAACGAACTCTACGAACAAATCAAACACAACCGCATTAATGAAGCGTATGTGTATGACCTAGAGTGCCGAGACTCTATCTTCCAAGAAATAGACTACAATGTCTATTCTTCCGCAGCCAAAGATAAAGTACTAAACCAATATAAATAAGAAGTATATCAATAAAAACCCCCGCTAACAAGCGGGGGTTTTATTATCACCAAATTACTTATTTATATTCCAATTTGATAAGTTTATATTTACGCGGACCGCGCGGCAACTGTGCCACAAACTCATCACCTTCCTTGTGACCTAGCACACCGGAAGCAAGCGGACTTTTAACCGATAAAAGCCCTTTATCCGGGTTAGATTCCATCGGTCCGACTAGCGTGTATGTAAATTCCAAATCGGCATCCACATCTTTCATGGTCACCGTGGCCCCAATGCGTGCTTCGGTGTGGTCTACTGCCAAATTGTCCGTAATTTCCGCATTGCGCAACGTCATTTCCAATTCTTGAATACGAATGAGCGTTTCGGCTTGTTTTTCTTTCGCGGCGTGATATTCGGCATTTTCCTTCAAATCACCTTGGGCGGCCGCTTCCCCGATTTCTTGGGAAAGTTGTGCTTTAACCTCTTTCAAATTTTTTAACTCTCCGACGAGAGATTCATATTTTTTACGACTGATATATACTTTTTCCATACTTTACTCCTATTAAATACAAGTTTACTATTTCTGCACCTGCTTGGCAAATTTGCCTCAAAAAAGGTATAAAGTAAATATGAACTATCTGCGCAAGACAATTTGTCTTTTACTACTTGCTACAACCGCCGTGTTACTACAGGCTAAAACCTATACGGAAATTGCCGCTCAAAATACCCGTTCCGTAGTAACTATTAATGTCTTGCGCCAAGACGGAGCCACGTTTAATGCTACGGGTTTTATCGTAACCGAAGACGGCGTGATTGCCACCGCGCGGCACGTACTGGACCAATCTCTTTACATCAATGTCACCTTTCAGAAAGGTACCGTATCGGACCAAGCACAACCCATTGCTATTTCCAAAGACGTAGATTTGGCCCTGCTTAAAATCCCGGCCCAAAATTTACCCGCATTAACCATTGCCGATTCCGATTTTGCCCTCCCCGGCCATGAAATTACCGTCATCGGCAACCCGCGCCGCTTGCAAAACACGGTTTCAACCGGCATTATCAGTCAGGTGCGCAAAACGCCGTCGGGCACTTTGCTACACCAAATCAGTGCGCCCATTTCCCCCAGTTCCAGCGGCAGTCCGGTTTTTAACACGGACGGTGATGTAATATCGGTCGTTTTTTCCACCTATCAGGGTGACGGTAACCAAAATTTAAATTTCTCCGTACCCTCTAACTATTTAATTGAGTTGATGAAAAATCACGGCTATACCCCTCTTTCCCCCGCACCGCCGCAAAGACCGCTTTCCTATGGGGAAAAATTGAAAAAGTATTGGTCCAAGGTATTCAACCGCCTTTTCTCCGAACATTAACTGCCTTAAAAAAACACTTGCATATTTCCCCAAAAAGGGCTACACTAGAATATATTAGTGTAGGGAGTGTATTATGTCAGAAAATCAACCGACTCAGAAAAAGAAAACAGCCAAGAAATATGTGGTGATTGTTTTAACCGTTGCAATTTTATTCTTTTTGTTGTTACCGCTTTTGGATGATTCCACAACGACCGACGGCACTACGCCCGACAAACAAAAAGCCATTCCGCAGATTTTTACTTCCAACCCGCTTTCAAAACTTGTTCGGCAAGTATATAATATGTTGGCAGGTAAAAAGCGCGCGAACGGACGTGCCGTAGTTGTTGCGCGTGCTGACGCGGGACAAGTTGAGATGGATGTTACGCGCGCCGCATCCCAGCAATTAAACGCCGAACAAAGAGACAGCGTTTCCGACGGCACTTACGGACATCCCGACTATATCTTATTAGATGAAGATTGGGCCTTAACCCAACAAATTGCACCGGAAAGCAGCCAGCGGGGTTTGCATGAAGTCAATGCCTCCGATTCTGCCTACGACCGCTTAATTCGTTCCGAGCGGCAAGCCAAATATGCCGGTGTGGCAAACAAACAAGAAATTCCGCAATCTAAGTGGGCTCGTTTTTGGAAACCGATTAAGAAATTCTTTACCGGTGAGGACGACACCGAAATGCTTGCGGCCGCTGACGGTCCTAACGGCGTAAAAGTGGGCGGTTTCGGCAGCAAGGGATCCTCTGAATTTGGTGATGGTGCGGCACGTACCCCGGGCTGGTACGGTGCAGCCGGAGCAAACTGGAATATGCCCGGTGCAGGATACACCGGCTCAGCGGCAGACCCAAACGGTCTTTTGGCTACCCTATTGATTAATCCCGACCAAGCATTGCAAAATATGTCTAAACAAATGAAAGACTTGGCCGGAAGACTCTTAAATAGTGAAGACAGACAAAAATTCGAGCAAAATGAGCGTGATATACGCATGCGCGCCCTTAAAGAAGCCCGCGAAATTATCAATCAGCAACTAAGTCAAGCGGCAGGAAATACGCTTCCACGCCCCGAAGTTGCCGGTGAATTTTTACTTACTTCCTTAGAAGGCAATGAACAAGATTCTATTTTAACCGGCGCAGGTTGCGGATCGGGTCGGCAAGCCCAAACCGCATTCCATGCCAAACAATCCTCCGATAGTTGTATGCCTGTAGATCCCTATGAATCAAATTCGGAAGAAGTGAATAGATCTCACATGGAAAATCAACAAAAATTTATTCAAAATATGTCCCAGAAATTTGACATACCGCCTAATGTCCCTTGGCGGGATATTCCTGTATTAGTGGTCGTCGGAATGATACAACCGGGAGAGAATCCTTTTAATCCCGATCAACCACAGTTGGGACAAAATGATATCGGCCAGACGCAGCCCGATGATAAAATCATTTATGATAAATTCATTGATTGGATGCTTGAAAAACAGGGGTGCAAAGATAATCCGTGTGTTATTACGGCCGCCACTTCATATCCCGGAAAGGATCTGAAAGATTCTTTAACAAGCGGCGCCATGCAACCGGTTACCTTGGGCCCGACTGCGCAAGAACTGACCGAAGCGTTTAAAAATGATTTCCAAGGCATGCCGGCGCCTAGCAGACTTAAAGAGGCGGTTGCAGCCGATAATTTTTCATTGGATCCCTATTTGCCTGCTTTCAATGTTACGCCGGTGAAGACTGTGCAAGAACAGTTTGCTCACAAACCCGGGGAACCTAATTTTACGCAAGCATATACTTTGACGGCTGCTACCGCTAAACAATTAGCCGATCAAAATATCTTATCCCCTTTCCAAGTATTTTACGGGGACACAAACGAATCGAGTTTTTCCGTAAACGGATTTGAGATTAACGCCCAAGAGCAAGGGAATATGATGTCTGATCAATTAATCAATGCCTTAAACCAAAGACATGAAGTCCTTGACAATATTGCCGCCAAATACGAAAAGGAGACCGGAGTAGAGATTACCAAATCATCGGCAAAACGGGCTTTAAAGAATTTGAAAGAAAACGCCTCTAAAGATCTGGACCAGCAAATGGGCCTTCAACCTCAATCAAATTCCAATAATTCCGCTGCTTCGAACGATACCAGGGGAAAAAATGAAAGCCAAGGAAGATAATAAAAATCATAGTAATTCAAAATAGATAAAAAGCCCGCCAATCGGCGGGCTTTTTAATTTTCTCTTCTACGCGCTCACGAGCACCCGCGCTCGCGCGTTCGCAAAGTACTTGCTATATCCCTTCGAAAACAGTTATACTACCTAGTAGGGCTTTTATGTCCCGGCAGATTTACATAATTTCAAGGAGAACAACAATGAAAAAATGGATATTTCCCTGTTTGGTTTTACTCGTGATAACCTGTGTAGCCGGTTGTCATTCCGCCAAAGAAGATGCCCCTTATGAACGCGCAACTGTGGACACTTACGAGCGCAACTTTACCAGCAATATTTTTGCCGCGTGCCAACAAGAGGGCAGTTTTTATGCCACGTATTCACTGGCTCGTTTAGTCTCTAAACCTACCGAGAAACACCCCTGCTATAAGGTAACGTTTGTCAACGGTCCGTGCAAAGGAAAAACCATTTACACCAATGATATTATTGAAAAGACTTCTCCCATAGACGGCGGAATATTACAAAAAGGGGAAGTGGTGCTGCGCAATTATTACAACCCGCGCAAATTAGATAAAGATACCGAAAAATTAGACCACTGGAACAAAGGCATTGTCTATGATACCTCGCGCTTGGATAAAGGCGTAGTCGAATTGGAATTTCCGGTAGATAAAAATGATTTTATGGCTACCCGCGAATTTATCTTTGTACAAAATATCCGCTATATCCAAAAACCTCAAGCCAAAGACCCGCGCATTTGGTTATAGGGAGAAAACATGTTGAAAAAATTATTTATTTTACTGGCCTTACTTATACCCGTAGCCGCTGCGGCACAATCGGAAATACCGGAAACACTGATTATTGATGTACCCACTGCTTCTGTGCTGGACAAATATCAAGCCTCTTTAATGACGCGCGCCTATGCCAACGGTTCTGTTATGGAAAGTTTAGATTTCGGTGTATGGCAACAACTCAATATCGGACTTTCTTTGGCGGTGTATGAACTGGTAGGCAATTCCGAAGATATTAAAATTTTAACACCCGATTTTCAAGCCAAATGGAAATTATTTGACGGCAATTTATATTTGCCGGCCATTGCCATCGGATATGACGGTCGCCGCTACGGCTATATGC
This sequence comes from uncultured Elusimicrobium sp., assembly GCA_902797165.1. Lineage (GTDB taxonomy): Bacteria > Elusimicrobiota > Elusimicrobia > Elusimicrobiales > Elusimicrobiaceae > Avelusimicrobium. Next base: position 89,671 of record CADBRU010000009.1, on the reverse strand, counting down.
AACCTATCAAAAAATATGCGGACGATCGCAAGGGCGGCTATTTGACCATGTCGCGTGAAATTTTTGTTCCCGGACTTGAAACAACCGCCGGTGTAAACCTGTCCGATTTTGATATTCGGGAAGTGTACTTCTTTTTAGGCACCTCGTGGGCTTTCAAAGAATGGGGGGCTGTGCTGGCGGAATGGGATAATATCAATAACATGCGCGATTCCCGCTTAAACATAGGTGCTCGTATTTACATTGCCCCCGCCTTGGCACTTTCCGCTGCGGTACGCCGTATCGGACGCGGAAACGAGAATGAACGTATTTTGCAATTGCGTTACGTAACCAATTTCTAGAGGAATTATGGAAGAAACCAAAAAACCTGCCGTCAAATTTAAAAGACGAACTATTTTTATTAAAAAGAAATTGCAACTGCGCTACATGGCCCTGATCATTTTGAGCGTACTGTCGGGACTGCTGATCATAGCCTATGAACTGACTTTTACATTAAATGAACTATTTGACAAATACCCCGTCTTATTACAGCCGGTATACGATCATTTCCCTGCGTTAGCCTATAGTTTTATTTACAAACTGCTCATTTATGTAATTTTTGTGGTGTTGATTTCCGCTATCTTATCGCACAGAATGGCCGGGCCGGTTTATCGGTTTGAGCAGACTTGCAAGGCTGTAGCCAAAGGGGATTTTTCGCAACGGGTTCACTTGCGCCAAGGGGATCAACTCACCGAACTGCAAGATGAATTTAATAAAATGATGGACCGCGTGGAAGCAGAAATAAACAACAAAAAATAGGGTATTATGAAAAAATTAATCCTTGGCTCTCTGCTACTTTTTTTGGCCTTGCCGGGCATGGCTCAACAAGAATATGGTTTGCATTTTTCCAGTTTACTCAATGAAGATTTAACATTGGAAAGCGCGATTCGCTTGGGACTGGAAAACAATAACCGCTTTTTGGCTGCCCAACAAGAGATCATCATTGCCGAACAAAAAGTAAAAGAAGCCAAATTCTTATTTCTGCCGCAGTTGGCCGTGCAAGGTACCGCTACTTGGTATGATTTAGACTACCCGATGGTACTACCCGAATCGGTGGCTAATCGTATTATCCCAAGCCACGACTTAAAATTTAACAATACCGGCAACAATCTAACACCGAACGAAGAACACCAATTTTACGGAGCCGGCGTTACGGCTACCCAATATCTCTATAGCGGCGGGCGGCTACGTAATACCCTTAAAATCGCGCAAGCCAATTTAAAACAAGCCCAAAGTAAATACGAAACGGTAAAAAATGCATTGGTGCGCGATATCAAACAAACCTTTTTTGCACTGCTCTATGCCCAATATAATGCCGAACTGGCCGATGAAGTACAAGCCAAATCGGCGCGTTACGTACGCGCCATTAATCCGTCGGCTTGGCAAAAAATACAAGTGCAATATTTATCCTCTCGGTTGACGTCTCAAAAAAATACCGCCGATAACGAATTGCGCCAAGCGCAACTGGATATGCTGGTAATTCTCAATAAAGAATTAAATTCCCGCATTACCGTAAAAGGTGATTTCAAACCGGTGGCTATCAAACAAGATTTAAATCATTTGAATTTATGGTCCATGGAATTTAGACCGGAATTAAAAACCGCTATTTATGCGTTGGAACTGGACAATTTGGCCATTGATTTAGCCTTATCGCGCAAATATCCCGATATTATTTTAATGGGCAGTTACGAACGCTTGGGTTTCAAAGAATTAGACGATGAAAATAAACAAATTTCTTTGGCCGTGCGTTTGCCGCTGGCCTACAACTTGTTTACCCAAGGTACTCAACGTAAGGCGGAACAAAAACAAAGCACTTTGCGCCGGGCACAAATTGAAGATAGCATCCGCGTGGAAGTGGCCCAACACTATACCAATATGATGTTTTGGCAAAGCGAAGTACTTAACCGCCAAGAAACGTGGGATCAAGTGCAAAAATCTTTTGCCCATGCCGAAAAAACAACTGCGATAAACTTATACGCACTGGAAGCCTTACAAACCTATTACCGGACCGGAAAAGATTATTACATAGCCGTGCGCGAAAATTTATCGGCCAAAGCCGGACTTGAATGGGCCATCGGGCAAGATTTATAAGGCTGCCAAACGGGGGTTTTGTGAGAAAAATTTGTCTGCTATTTATCGGTTTATTCACTTTGTCCTCCGCTACCGCTTGGGCAGTTCCCCCTGTTAATTCAGACAATGTTTTACGCGCTTTTTTGTGGGATGAATTTACCCAACTTAGTCCGCAAGACCGCCCGAAAGTAGGGCTTGCTTTATCGGCTGGCGGCGTGCGCGGCTTTGCCCATGTGGGTGTACTGGAAGTATTACACAATGCGGGCGTACCGATTGATGTCATGTCGGGCACTTCTATGGGGGCCGTAGTGGGCTCTATGTACGCTGCCGGACAGTCCGTACCCAAATTATGGGAAATCGGCTCTCATATCTCCATGGATACCATTACCCCCGATTATAACGTAATGGGTCTGTTGCGTTTTCTATTCTTAAAGAAACTCCCCTCTTCCAAAAATTTACAAAAATTTTTCCAACAGGAAATCGGGGATATGCGTTTTGAAGATATGCCTATTCCCTTTGCCACCGCGGCCATGGATGTAAAAACCGGGGAACAAGTTGTTTTTGATTCGGGGCCGGTAGATATTGCGGTACGCGCCAGCATGAATTTGCCCGGTATTTTTGATCCGGTGGAATATCGCCACCGCCATTTGGTAGACGGGGCTGTGGTAAATTATTTACCTGTTAATTTGGTTCAAGCCAAAGGGGCAGATTATATTATTGCCTCAGTCACTCCCCCCGATTTTTATTCTCAAACTCCGCAAACGGTGGCGGCTTATTTGCTGCGCGTGGGAGATGTGCGCGGAGCGGCCATGATACAAGAATCTTCCGACAAAGCCAATTTTGTAATAGAAAGCCGCGTGGTTAATGTAAAGACATTGGAACTTAATAAATTGCATCACGCCGGAGAAGTGGGGATCCGTTCGGCCAATAATCAACTGGAGGCACTGCAGGAAGACCTGCTGTTGTTTGCATTAGATGACATTGTTAAAAAATAAATTCTGCTGGACGCTTGTGTTACTGTTTTGCGTAATGCCTCTGCACGCAAAATGGTTTGGCTTTTTAACGCATGACCGCGAAGAATTTGTCCATGCCCGCCAAATGTATAGTAACGGTCAATATGAGCAAGCCATCCAAGAATTATCCGCTTACATTTATAAAACCAAAAATATCAAACGGCGCGAAGCACGCGCCTACCGCTTGCTGGGGCTAAGTTATGAGCAGTTAAACCATCCGGAAAAAGCATTGGAAATTTATTTGGAAGCCTTGGAATTTCACCAAAAAGATATTCCTTTGCTCTTGGCGGCAGGCAGTTTATATGAACGTACCGGACTGATTGACCAATCTATTGAACTATATAACCGCGTAATTGAGTTAGAGCCCGATAATGCAGAAGCCTTGGCCGGGCTGGCTAATGATTACTTGCAAATGGGTTTTTACTCTCAAGCAGTTTCTTATTACGAACAATATTTACAACAAAATCCGCAAGCCGATGCCATACATCGTGCGCGGCTGGCGTATGCGTTTTTCAGACAACGCGATTTTCAAAATGCATTTATTCAAATTACACTGGCCAAAGAACAAGACCCGCACATAGCCGAGTATTGGCTACTCAGCGCGCGCGCTTACAAAGGGTTACGCATGACGAAAGAAGCCTTGGCTGATTTGGAGATAGCCATTTGGTTAAACCCCGCTCAAACCGAATTGCGTATCATTAAATCAATGTGGTTATATCAGTTGGGTAGGCAAAAAGATTCTCTGCAAGAGGCACGAGACGTTTTAAAAGACCAACCCAATAATGAATTGGCCTTGTTTATGGTTTATATTAATTTGAAAGACAGTAAGCCCAAACAAGCCCGCCAAGCCCTTCAGAAAATTAAAGATATCGGCAATGACTCTTTTGCCTACCGTGTAGCAGATAAATTATTGCAATAATAATTTATCAAGAATTATCTTCCGGAGTAAAACCTTGCCCTTTAAGTCCCTGACAGACTTTATTGCCCACATCATTATAATATTCGCACAATTTAAAATTTTCCCAACCCGATTCCGGAGGAACTTGTATGTCAATACTATATATATCATCCGAAGAAGTACTGCAATCTGCCGCAATATTTTTGGATCGATGTGCATAAATATCGGGATGAGCAAATTCATAATAAAAATATTTTGTGCAATACGCATTTCCAGCAGCATTCCATATGCCACCTGATAATTCAATGAAATCCGGAGCGTAGGCTCCGTAAGTTGCTATATCAGTTTCCAAGGATTTCACAATATACATATTTTGAATGTACTTTAGATTCATCAAGGCCTCGGCGGCGCGGGATTTTTCCACCGCGGCGGTATATTGCGGTAGCGCAATAGCAGACAAAATACCGATAATCAGTACCACTACCAATAGTTCAATAAGCGTAAATGCTTTTTTCATAGTTTTCTCCTTTCAAAGTCAAATCACCCTAACAAGTATTATTCTAACAGAATTATTTTACGGTTTTTTGACAAACGGTTTGCGGTCCGGTTTTTTCTCAATCGGTAAAAGTTCCATATCACTGACTAGTATAGAAGGCATTACCGTATCCTCACTTGAACCTAATGTCATATCATCCCCTGCCGCCACAATATCGCGCAGCGGCCGCATCTGACTGGGTGAAAGTTGCGGGGTAAAGCCATACACCGGCTCTCTATGTCCGTCAGACACATATACACGCTCTGCCAGTCCTTTTACCCCTTCACCGCCGTGAATAATATAGCAATATTCCAGTTCCTGTTCGCGGCATAATTGCATTAATTTTTGTTCCAATTCTTGCACCGGAAGCGGATTTTTAGGTTCAAAAAATAAATTAGTATACCATGCTACCGGATATCTGCTAGCAAACCGCACCGCATGGCCGTTACTTTGTTTTTGCCCTTTAATCAAACTGCGTACCGTGGGCAACTCTTTCAGTTTTCCACCTTCTACAATATGCAACGGTTGCGCCGCTACCCCTTCGGCATCTACCGGCATAAAACCACGCAGTAAAAATCCGTTAAACTCGCGCTCCAGCGGCCGGTCGAACACATCCAGCACCGGAGTCATAATACGGTGGTTTATTTTATGTACCAATTTGTTTGTACTCCTGTAACCGCGCACTGACAAAACGTTTTTTGTCTCCACAATATTACTGATTAATAGAGTCATAAAAAAGTCTTCCGCCGCATCAGGCTTTAGCAAAACCGGCCCGGCATAAAATTCCGCCTTTTGCGCTTTCTGTTGTTTTGCCGTATCTGCCAAAAAAGCAGCCGATTTTTCCCACGCAAAAGCCGCTATTTTGCTCTCATCTATCGGCAATTCCATACTGCGTTTAAGTTCGATAACATATCCGTCTTTATTGCGAAATTTTGCCCACAAAGATAATCGATTATATACTCTATAATCTTGTGAAAAGTTCCCTTCACTGTCCAAAAAGTACCGATCCGTTTGTGAAAATTTAAATTCTGCCGCAAAACCTTCTAAATAATCGTATTTTTTCCCTTGTGCAGATATTTGTTTTACCAAATCTTCATAAAACGCTCGGTCCCGTAGTGTAAAAGCCGGAATATCTTGCACAAAATGCGCTTGCGGGGCCTTGGAAAATTCCGCTTCCAAATCAGCCGCTTGCATATTGCGTTTGACGGCGGCCTTTTCTTCGGCCAGTTTGGAAGTAGAAACATACTCAGCATCACTTAAATGCCACAAGTGATTACGCAGTGCTTCATAACTGTCATTAACCGCTTCTTCTTCCACATAATCGTTTGAAAAATCTTCTCTAAAGAAGGAACTGTTGTTTTTGAAATCTCCGCTGTACATATATACGGAAACTTTAGGATCTGTGGTAAATAAAGACGGATCCGTATAAGGCCGCAAGACGCCCATAGAGGCAGAAAAAGTCTGATTATGCGGTTTTCTGACACGATAAGCAATATACAAAGGTTTGGCATTGTTCTCAATATGCAACTGCTTTTTACTGCGTTGCATTTCGTCATTCATCGCGCGGAAATAAATATTGTCCGGCAATTGTGCCGCCCAAAGATTACAAGCCGCTACAACTAAAATAAGTCCTAAAAATCGTTTCATTTTTTACCTCCTTTCTCCAGCAGCGGAGAAGGTAATAAAGGCGGTTTCCACGAACTTGTTTCCGTCTTCTGCATTTCTAAATCAGAAAATAAAATGCTCGGCGCAATGTTGGTTTGCGTTACCCAGCCCGATTCTGCACCGCAACTTCCGTCAAAGACAGTATCATCATTTCCCACCGCTAACACTTTGTTAAAACTTACCAGCGGCGTACCCACTACGTCCAGTCCGCGCACCATTTCTTTACGTCCGTCCGGGTAAACGCGCCAAACAAGTTTTGTTTCCAATTTGAAACTTTGAGGCATAGATTTACTCGTAAAGGTATATCCTCCGCCCAAATCTTCTATAATAAACCCGTACGGTTTGCCTTGGCGTTTGATTTCTTCAATTAATTTTTGCTCTAATTCCTCATACGAAACCGTTTGGGAAGAAGTAGCCCGCATAACACCCATACGCGCCACCGCACGGTGCGCACCGCCTAAGCGGCCATGCCCGTTAGATGTCGGAAAACCTTTAATGGGGTTACTGGACATTAAGAAATTTTTAAGCACACCGTTTTCCACCAAGGTAACGGGACGAGATTTGACCCCCTCATCATCATATACATAATGTCCGCGCAGTTTGGCCCCGTTAAAATATATTTGTGTAGGATCATCAATAATCGTTAAAAGCGGGGAAATAACCGGTTGACCTACTTTCCCGGTGAAAGTCTGACTGTAAGCCTCATCTTTTTGTCGGTGGCCTTCCAAGCGGTGGCCCAATACTTCGTGCACAAATACCGCTGCGGCGCGGCCTTTAAGTAAAGTAGGCGCAGTAAAAGGCGCGCCCGGTTGGGCTTTGGTTAATTGCTCCAACTTTTGCAAAGATTGCGTGATATCGGCCAAAAATTGCTCTTGACTGGGCAATTCATCTAAAGAAGCAATATCATAAGTTTTCATTTGCTGCAAATCCATACCGTCTTCGGTACGGTTGGATAATGTGTACAATAAACGCATATGTTCGGACGGAAAAGTAAGTTGCGTGCCGCGGCTATCCACAAAATAATTCTGCTTATGCGTATAAGAAAAGGAAACATTGTAATTTAATACGTAGGGTTTCCCCAGCGGTAATTTTGCTCCGGCCGCCAGCAATGCTTTTACCTTTTCTATGTCTATGGTTTGCGGTTTGGAAACTTCGCAATAGGTTTCTTTCGGCGGGAAAACAAAATCATCAGATTGGTCGGCCGCTTGGCTTCTGGTACGGCTGTGAGCAAGCACTTGGCTGTATTGTTGTTGGGCTTTTTCCACTGCCTTTTGGGTAGCGCTCCATAAGTCCAGTTGAAAGGCTTTGGGGTCTTGCAGTTGCGCAAAAGGCAAATAGCCGTCAGATACTAAATCATAATCTGCCATTTCCCCTTTTAGAGCGCGGGTATTGTCCAGTTTTGTACTTCCGACGCGCACCATAACGGTCACATTGCTATCTTGATCTTGCTGTGTGCTCACTCCGTTATAAGAAGCCTCAATAAAAGTTTGACTGACCTCATTATACCGGTAGGATAAATAATATACCGGCGGTTTTTGGGTTTTAAGCACCTTAAAATTGCGCATCAGTTCACTGTGCAGTAGTTTCAAAGGTTCGTTGTTTTTTACTTCGCACATTTGTGCCTGTGCCCACAAACAAGAAGAAATACAAATAAAAACCAATATCCAACGTTTCTGCATGCCATTTCCTCCTTAAATTTCCTTTATTTTAGCATAAAAAATAATGAAATTTGACAACAAAAAAAAAAAAGCTGAGGATGGGAATCGAACCCACAACCTACGGTTTACAAAACCGTTGCTCTGCCAGTTGAGCTACCTCAGCATTAAAACGATATAAATTATTATATTAAATTTGCATTCCGCCCGACAAGCATTCCCCCTAAAATGCCGACAAAAATATACCCTGAAATTTTGCTCTCAGGGTATATTGAAATTATTTTATACTATGTCCCATTAAGGCAACGGATTAGCAGGTAACAAACCGTGATCTCCCGGTGTAGTAGGACCTAATGTACCACTACCCGAATTACCGCAGCGAACACTGTTAAAATCATCCCACGTGGCACAGCGGTTTGTATTGCTTACTTCTCCGCAAGTGAAACAGTATCCGCCTTCATAATACTTACATCTATTCATATTTAAATCGTCTTGCACTTTGCAACTACCTACCATATAATATTTTCTTCCCGGCACACAATCACACGTTTGCCCAGAGGAACATCCCCCCGACATATAAATTGATCCATAAGCACCGCTACAGTTTGCCGATATCCACTCATCGGTAGGCATCGAGAATGTATAGGAACTATTCCCCATACAACCCCCATGTTGATTGTCATAAACTTCAGGTGAATAAGAGCGAGTTCTCCAACTGGCCGAAGTGATACAGGTATATTTTGGAGTGTCCGGGTCCGGGTCTGGGTCTGGGTCCCCCGGAATTTTCGTGTCACAAGACAGCACATCACCTTCCAAATTTCTTAGTGCTAAGTATCCGTCATCACAAATACATTTTTTCTGAAGGAGATTATAAGTGGCATGTTCCGGACAGGAATGAGAGGTAAAACATTTTCCTTTTACCCAATCTCCCGTTTGCCACACTCCGTCCACACAAGTAACCGGTCGCGAGTAGTTGCAGTCATCTTCGAATTTGAAAATTTCCGGTTTTTCTTCATCGGAACAGGAAACTACAACCGGTATAGCACATTCATCGGTACGTGCAGCCGCTATCAATTCATTTTTTAAAGAGGTACAAGAAACATAGTTTTTATTTAAACTCTCACAATACGGTCCGTCACAGCAAATACGTCCGTCTTGATACGAAAGCATCTTCAAAGTATATTTATTATCTTCATCTTTACTGGTTGCTATCGCGCCCGTTTCGTTTAAATCATAATCATAATTAGGACTCCTCTTGGCGCCCGCCATGGTAGAAATATCGCCATCTTCCATGGTGTATTGCTTACCCATGGTACAGCGTTTCTCTTGCTCCATACGCACCGCGGCAAGCATTTGTTCCGCTTCGGTGGTTTTTCGCGTTTCCAATACGCGGGTAAACTTCGGTATGGCCACACCGGCCAACACCGCCAGAACCACCACGACAACCAGCAGTTCCGCTAAAGTAAATCCTATTTTTCGTTTCATAGTTTCTCCTAAACTCTAAATATATATTAAAGTATATACTACTTAACTGAGTTTTGCAAGTTTTCAAAACTGCTATAATAAAGTATCTTTAGTTTAAGGAATAAATATGGAAATTGTATCTACCGGTGTGTCTATCGGAATGTGGGTGGCCTTTTGGGTAATTGTCATTACGGCCTTGTTTATTGATTTGGCTATTCTAAACAAACATCACGGACATGTGTCTATTAAAGAGGCCGCACTCATGGTATGCGTGTGGGTCAGTTTGGCGGTTTTGTTCGGCGGGGCCATTTGGCTCTTTGAAGGTCCGCGGCATGCACTTGAATTTTACACCGGCTATGTGCTGGAGTATTCCCTCTCCGTGGACAACATGTTTGTCTTTATTATGATTTTTACCTATTTTGCCGTACCGCAAGAGTTGCAACCTAAGGTGCTTTTGTGGGGTATTTTAGGAGCAGTAGCACTGCGTTTTATTTTCATTTTGGTCGGAGTGCAACTACTGTCTGCTTTCTCTTGGATGATTTATGTATTCGGGGCGCTACTGATTTTTACGGCACTGAAAATGTTACTGCAAAAAGAAGACGAAAAAGCCGACCCCGGCAAATCGTGGGTGCTGCGCATTTTCAAAAAAATTATGCCGATTAAAACCGATTATCACGGAGAAAATTTTTTCATAAAAGATGCTGGCAAATGGTTTGCCACCCCCCTATTTGCGGCTTTACTGGTAATCGAAATGTCTGATGTGGTGTTTGCGGCAGATTCTATTCCGGCGGTACTAGGCATTACGCAAGATACATTTTTAGTGTACTCTTCCAACATCTTTGCCATTATCGGGCTACGCTCTTTATACTTTTTGCTGGCCGGCATGGCCGGGCGCTTTCCGTATCTTAAATACGGCATTTCCGTAATTTTGCTCTTTGTGGGTGTTAAAATGTTAGCCTCGGCCTATGTACATATTCCCGTCTTATTATCTTTGGCCGTTATTATCGGCATTTTGGCCCTGTCTATTGCGGCCAGCCGGGTCTTTCCCCCGCAACCTACAAAAGCCCAATAGACAAACCCCTTGATAATTTATTACAATATACATATAAAATTTATCTTACATTAAGGAAGGAATTTATGGCGTATAAATGTGCTATTTGTGGCAAAGGCCCCGTCTCCGGCGGATCTTACAGCCACTCTAACTTAAGAACAAAACGCACCTTCAGCCCCAATTTGCAAAAGCAAAAAGTGGTATTGAAAGGCAAAACACAGACTGCCTATGTATGCACGAACTGCATTAAGAGCGGTCTGGCCAAAAGACCGGCTAAATAATCCGGTTACGGAACAGTTTTTGTTTTGAAACCGTCAGCCCGCGTGAGCATGTCTTGCGCGGGCTTTTGTTTAATATCGAAAAAAGGGACAAAAATAATGTCTAAAAAATGGCTTTTACCCTTCTGTACTGTCTTATGTTTATTACCTGTTACACTGCAAGCACAGGAGGATGCAGAGGATATTGACCCCAACGGGCCATGGATGGTTTGCGACGTTACCACCCAAGGCCAAAAAAATATCCGCAAACGCACCATTACCAAAGCCGCTCATTCCAAAAAAGGGGAACTCTACGATCGCTACAGTGTCAACGATGATATTCGCGATATTTCCGCTTTGGGCAACTTTGACAGTGTGCAAGTAGACATTTCCCGTATGAAAGGCACCCGTAAAGATGAAAACGGGGAAGCCTACCCGTGCCATCGCATTACTTACATTGTGGAAGAAAAACCGATTTTTGACCGCATTATTTACGAAGGCCGCAAAAAGTTAGGAAAAAATGCCATTACTACGGCCATGACCTTAAAAATCAAAGACCCTTTTAATGAAGCCAAACTAGTCAGCGATTTAGACCGCATCAAAGCCAAATATGCCGAAAAAGGCTACATCAATACACAAATTACGTACGAAATTATCCCCGACGAAAAATTAAAAACTATTACCGTAAAACTTATTATTGACGAAGGGGCGCGCGTGCGTGTATCTGCCCTAAACCTTAACGGCGCCACCGACGAAAGCCCGCTGCCCGCCCAAAAAATCATCAAGAAAGCATCCAACCGCCCCGGCAAAGTTTTTAAGCCCCAAAACTTACAAAAAGACTGGGTCAAAATGATGTTGTACGGGCGCAACAAAGGGTATTCTGAATTTAACTTAACCGAACCCAAAGTAGACGTTAATGAAGAAAAAACAGAAGTAACCCTTTCGTATAATATCACCGAAGGCGAAAAGGTAGATTTCGGTACGGTTACCTTTGAAGGCAACAATGTCTTTACTCCCGACGAATTAAAAGAACATACGTATATTCGCAGCGGGCATTTATATAATCAAAAAGATTTTGACGACACCATTGCCGCCATTCAACAACAATACGCTAACCGCGGTTATTTGCAAGTGCGCATTGACCCGCAAAAAACTATTGAAGACGGAAAATTAAATATCAATTACGATATTACCGAAGGCCATATTTTTTACATTGACCACGTGGACGTAACCGGATATGAAAAAACCAAAAAGTTTGTTTTCACGCGTGAAATTTCCATTAAACCCGGTGATTTGTACGATTCCCAAAAAATACAACGCAGTCAAACCCGTATTTTGAATTTGGGTTTCATTAACGACGTGCAAATTGATATTCAACCTACTCCCGATCCGCAAAAAGTAGATTTAGATTTTAACGTGGTGGAAGGGCGCCCCGGTATGTTCACTGCCGGCGTGGCCATGAGTTCTATGGATGGTTTGTACGGAGAAGTATCCATCAACCATCTTAATTTCTTACACCGCGCGCAACGCTTATCACTGCGTACTTTGTTCGGTAAAGAAATTTTAGATTATACCGTTTCTTGGTATACTCCGTGGATTTACGATAAGCCTACCTCTTTGGGTATAGATGCCTTTAATACCCGCCGTTACCGCTCCTTTGCCACCGACAATCAGGCCTACACCGAAAAACGCATCGGTGGACGGCTGCGCATCGGGCCGCGTTTTAATGATGACATTTATCAGTTAACCTTCGGTTATGCGTTTGAAAACATTGATATTTACGATATTGATGCGGCCTATACCGAACCCAATGCCAATCCGGGAGATCCCAATTATATTGCCAAAGGCAAAACAAACATGTCCACTATCAGCACCGATTTTGCCATCGATACCCGCGACAACATGTGGGACCCTACCACCGGTTGGCGCAATTCGCTAGGCGTAGCCTTAGCCGGTGGACCGGTAGGCGGTGATTTAGATTTGTGGTACTTAAATGCGCGCTCTATTTTCAACTATACCGTACTCAACGTAGGCGGCAATTACCCCATTGTATTTGTCTTGTCTAACAAAATCGGTTCCGTCCGTTCCTACGGCCGTACCGGAGAAGTACCGCCTTATGAAAAATTCTTCTTAGGGGGTGCCGATACCATCCGCGGATACGAACGTGCCGGAGAAGTAGGACCCTTGTACGGTGGTACTACCTACTACGTGATGAACGCCGAACTGCGCTTCCCGCTGGCGCGCGAAGGACGGCGCAATATGGCACAATTTGCCTTTTTCTTTGATTTAGGAAACTCTTGGAACAGTGCCCATGATTTAGATTTTTCCTTGGGGCCCAACGAAAACCAATTCAAGGCGGGCGTCGGGGCAGGCCTTCGCTTTACAACCCCGTCATTGCCCATACGTATCGATTGGGGTTATGGTTTGAATCATAAAGACAACGAGGATCGTTCGCACTTTTACTTCAATATTTCAAATATGTTGTAAGAGGATTCATACATGCGTAAGTGGTATTGGATAGGCTTAATAAGTTTTTGTATATTGCCCGTTGCTGCACAGGAAGAAAAATTAACGGAGCAAGAATTGGCCGTCATTGAAGCCATTAAAGCCAAAACACGCGATGCGGAAGAAAAAGTTGTCCCCCCTGCTATACAAGACCCCATGCAAGTTCCTCCGCAAGCCGTAGATGTCAATGCAAAAGATAATAACATACAATTATCCGATTATGCCAAACAACAAGCATGGGACGAACATAAACAAGCCCAACCCGAGCACCCTGTGTCCGAAGAAGCGGCAGCCGAACCGGCAGAAGAACCCGTTATAGGCAGTGCCGATAAGAAATGTTTAACGGTAGCATTTATTGATATTGATGTGGCCTTTAACGAACACCCCCGCACTCAAGCCGTTAAAAAACAAATCGATACCAAAATCAAATCCAAACAGCGCGAAGTACAAAATGCCAAAGATATTATTGCCGCGTTGGAAGCCGAAAACCAATTACTCGCCGGGCAACTGGCTCAAATTAAACCGTTCTTTGAACGTATCGTTATTGACCAGCCTTTAGAACCCAAAGTGCCCGAAAGTGCCGATACACTTGCGTTGTACAACACCTTAAACCGCTTACTTTTTTCCGGCAGTGAAACCCTTTCTGCCTCCCCGCTTGATACACCCGGAAAATTAGAAGACATTACGGAACGCATTGCGCAAAACAAGAAAATCATTGCGGAGCGCAGTTTTTTTATTGATAATTACAAATACCAAACCCGTGAAGAAATTTTAAAATTAGAGCAGGAAGAAGTAAAAGCAATTTTGCAAGATATTTACACAGAAATCAAATCTTTTGCGCAAAAGCGCAATATCGGCGCGGTGGTACGCAAAGATGAGATTTTATACGGACAAAAACCGGTTAATATCACTAATGACTTTGTGAACCGGTTAAAGAAGTCAAAAAAATACCGTAAGAAATAACCCCGGAGGATACGATGAAATTAACACTCAAAGAAGTAGCCGCCATTACCGGCGCCGAATTAGTCGGAGATGAAAATTTTACGATTGAACACATTTGCGATTTGGCAGACCCCAAACCTAACGGCATTTGCTATTTGGTCAGTTTGGAAAAAGTAGCGGTACCGCCGGGTTTTGTTACGGGAGCCATTATTTTACCGTTAGAGGCCAAGGGCAAACAAATTCCGCTTAAAACCAATTTCTTATTTGCCCAAAACCCCGAATGGGCCTATACTTTGCTGGTACAATATTGGGATAAACAAACGCCCAAACATACCCCGGGTATTCATCCTACCGCCGTTATCAGCCCGTCTGCCAAACTGGGAGCCAACGTATCCGTAGGGGCTTACAGCGTGATTGAAGATGATGTAATCATTGGGGACAATACCGTTATTTTCCCGCAAGTATATATCGGCAAACGCACGCAAATCGGTGCAGATTGTATCCTCTACCCGCAAGTAGTGGTGCGCGAAGATTGTGTACTTAAAAACCGCGTCATTTTACAACCCGGTGCCAAGATCGGCAATGACGGATTTGGATTTATTTTCCACGAAGGCCGCCACCAAAAAATTCCGCAAATTGGCAATGTTATCATTGAAGATGATGTGGAAATTCAAGCCAACAGTTGTGTGGACCGCGCCAAACTATCTCATACCGTAATCGGAGCCAACACAAAGGTAGACAACCTCGTCCAAATTGCGCATAATGTAAAAGTAGGGCAAAGTTGTATTATGTGCTCACAGGTAGGCGTAGCCGGAACAACTACTATCGGTAACGGCGTGATTGCCGCGGGTCAAGTGGGCATTGTGGGGCACTTGCATATCGGGGACAAAGTGATTATCGGAGCGCAGTCCGGCGTTATGAACGATATCCCGGCGGGAGAATCTTTCTTTGGCTCTCCGGCTCGTCCCATGAAAGAAACCATGCGCATTATGGCCGTAGAAAGCAAATTGCCGGAACTTTATAAAGAATTAAGAGTTATTAAAAAAGCGGTAGAAAAGTAATATGAGAAAAACTATTTGTAAACCTATTAGTATTCCCGGGATCGGACTTCATACCGGAGCCCCTTCTACGCTTACTTTCAAACCGGCTGAGGACGGTATTCATTTTGTACGGGTCGATTTACCCGGCACCGAGCCGATCCCGGCCGATTTAGCCCATGTGGGATCTACGTTACGGGGTACCAATTTGGTACAAGGCAAAGCCGAAGTATGGACGGTAGAACACGTTTTGTCTGCTTTGCATGCATTAGGTATTACAGATGTTTGCGTGGAAATGGACGGCCCCGAACCGCCGGTTACCGACGGCTCTGCCAATGTATATGCCCAACATTTACAAGAGGCCGGACTAAAAGAATTGGGCAGTGAACAACCCGTCTTAACGGTTAAATATCCGATTACTTATTCTTGCGGACTGATTTCTTACTCCGCAGAACCGGCCGACAAACTCACCATTACTTTTGTTTATGAACACAAACATCCGCTGGTGGGCCGTCAAGAATATACATTAGAATTTACAACCGAAAATTATTTGAAAGAAATTGCAGCCGCCCGCACTTTCGGCTTTGAAGAAGAACTGGCTTTTCTAAAAGCGCACGGACTGGCCAAAGGCGGTAATTTGGAAAATGCGGTCGTTGTCGGAAAAGATAAATTCTTAAATGAACTGCGTTTTGAAAGAGAACTCGTTCGTCATAAAATTTTAGATTTGGTGGGAGATTTTTCCTTAATCGGTAAGCGCTTGCCGCCGCTGAAAATTGTATGCCGCATGGGCGGACACAAGCACAATGTTTTATTTGGCCGCTTATTACTGGCCAATTCGGGGGATAAATAATGGCAAAGCATGCATCTTTAAAACCACTGCTTTCCATGCCGGTTGTTAAGGTAATGGACAAAGCAGCTATTGAGCAAAATATTCCGCACCGCGATCCCTTTTTACTGGTGGATGAAGTGCGTATTTTAGAAGAGCGGAAAATGTGCATTGGGGTAAAGCACGTTACCGGCAAAGAATATTTCTTTAAAGGACATTTTCCCAAAACACCGATTATGCCCGGTGTGCTTGTACTGGAAAGCATTTCGCAAGCCTTTGGGGCCTCAGCCATGCCGTTTGTTTCCAATAACAAAGAAATACCGCTTTTCTTGGGGATAGAAGAAGCAAAATTCAGAGGGATGGTAGTACCGGGGGACACTTTGTATATGCCTGTGCAAATTTTACGCCTTGGCAAGTTATCGCGTGTTTACGCGGAAGCGTATGTCAATGGCAAACTCTGCACACAGGCATACCTGACGTTTATCTTAGGAGAAAAACCAAATGTCTGAAATGAATATTCATCCTACAGCCATTATCGCACCGGATGCTAAAATTGATCCGTCTACGGTTATCGGCCCTTACACCGTCATTGGTCCGCATGTAACGATCGGCAAAAACAACCATATCGGTCCGTTTTGTATTATTGAAAATACCGTTATGGGTGGCGGTAATGAACTGATCGGTCACGCTACCATCGGTGTTAAACCGCAAGATTTATCGTACGATGATTCTATGCAAAGTATGGTACATCTGGGCAACGGAAACAAAATCCGCGAATGTGTAACCATTCACCGCTCTACCAAAGAAGATGTTCCTACCACAGTCGGCAATAACTGCTTACTGATGGCCAATTCACACGTAGCACACGACTGCCAACTCGGCAGCAACATCATTGTGGCTAACTGCACCGGTATTGCCGGACACGTACATATTGCAGACCGCGTAGTTTGTTCGGGCTTGGTGGCTATGCATCAGTTTGTGCGCATTGGCCGCATGGCTATGCTTTCCGGCGGAACGATGATTCGCCAAGATGTGCCCCCTTTCTGCATTGTGGACGGAAACCGCGCCCAACTGATTGGACTTAATGTAATCGGACTTCGTCGCAACGGATTAAGCCACGATGAAATTACCCAAATCAGCCGCGCGTTTAAAACCTTGTTCCGCTCTAAAATGCTGTTAAAAGAAGCCATTGCCAAAGTGGAAGCCGAACATCCGATTCCGCTGGTGCAAGAAATGTTAGATTTTTGTAAGGAGAGCAAACGCGGTATTACTGCCGCGGCTCAAGCCAAACATCATGCAGCAGAATGAAGAAGTATTAGGCATTATTGCCGGCGAAGGCAAAATGCCCATCTACATAGCCCAAGAGGCCTCCAAGAAAGGCCTTAAGGTCGTTGTGGCCGCTTTGAAAGGCAATGCCCGGGAAGAAGATTTCCGGGGCATTGCCGATGTGACTTGTACCCTTCAAATGGGCAAGGTCAATGCCGGATTTAAATTTTTCAAAGCAAACAATGTGCACCGCATTTTAATGGCCGGGCGTGTACAACATACTTCTATTTTCAAAAATCTAATGCCGGATTTGCGCGGAGCCAAATTTTTAGCCTCGCTTAAATCATTCAAACCTAATTACTTACTGGCACGCGTGGTAGAAGAATTTCAAAAAGAAGGCATGGAATTTGTCAGTTCCGCTTTATTTTTGGAACGCTTTATGCCGCCTAAAGGCACGCTAACCAAACGCACTCCCACCAAAGAAGAAGAACAAAGCATTGCCTTTGGCTACAAAACCGCCAAAGCCGTTGCCGGGCTGGATATTGGACTGACCTGTGTAGTCAGCCAAGATGCCGTCATTGCGGTAGAGGGCATGGAAGGCACTGATGCTTGTATCCGCCGCGCCGGGGAACTATATCAAAAATCAGCCGAAAAAAAGAGTGCGGTGGTGGTGGTTAAGGTAGCACGTCCCGATCAGGATGACCGCTTTGATTTACCGGTTATAGGCAAAGGCACTGTGCACGCGCTTAAAGACAGCGGTATTAAACTGCTTGCCTTTGAAGCGGAAAAGACACTGGTGCTTGATTTGGAAGAAGTAATTAAACTGGCCGACGATAACGGCATTTGTCTTACCGCGATTTAAAAAGCGCGGATTTTAGACCACGCTTTTTGTTATTATCTTCTGTCGTCTGTTTCAAAACCTTGACTTTCCAAACTTTTACAAACTTTGTAACCGATGTCTGTGTAGGCATCACACTCTCTCCAAGTTTCCCAATCTGTATCAGGAGGAGTATCTATAATGATCTGATATAATAGATTGTGTACCCCACAATTTGTATCAATATTGTTTGACCGCATCGCATATATCTCCGGCATGGCAAATTCATAGGTAAAATATTTTGTGCAATATAATTGTTGATACCATTTTCCACCGGAAAGTTCTACAACATCTTTAGGAGCGGTGTTATAGGATTGTTCCAAGTCTCTTAAAATAAAGGCTTGCTGACTGTGTTTCAAATTAAGTAAAGCCTCTGTAGCACGGCTTTTTTCCACGGCCGCGGTATATTGCGGCAGTGCAATGGCAGATAAAATGCCAATAATCAAAACTACAACGAGTAGTTCAATAAGTGTAAAACCTTTTTTCATATATTACTACCTCCTAATTCATTTTACCCAAAACAAAGGGTTAAGTAAATTCTAACTTTTTTTTTGTTTGCCTTGTCAAGTCTTTTTTGGACAATTTTTGTTGTGAGTCGTTTTGGCAACTTGTAGACCGTTGTTAAAATAAGTCGCCGTCCGCTAGGACTTTTTGGTTACTTTTTGGCAAGACAAAAAGTAACGAAAATTATTACTTAATTTTTCATACGCGCGGGAAGTGGCATATTTGATAAAATAGTATATATGCGGAAAATACTTCGTTTTGATGAGTTAGACTCTACTAATGCCTACGCAAAACGGAATTGTTCTTTGATTTTAGACCAAACCATTATTGTCGCCAAAACACAAAGTGCCGGACGGGGACGCATGAGACGCACGTGGTTGTCTGAGCCGGGCGGACTTTATTTTTCTATCGTACTAAAACCCAAACAAATTGATTTTCTGCCCAACCTAACGCAAGGGATGGCACTGGCAGTTTGTCAGACTTTACGCACGTTAAAAGCACAACCGCAACTAAAATGGCCCAATGATGTTTTGGTAAATAACAAAAAAATTTGCGGCATTTTAAGTGAAGCAGTTACGTCGAAAAATGGTTTTGAAGCGCTAATAGTGGGAGTAGGTGTGAATGTGGCACAAAAAGATTTAAGCCGCGCCGGGCAGCCCGCTGTTTCACTAACTCAACTGGGCGTGCCCGTTGATACTGACAAACTACTTGATCTTATTGTGGACCGTTTTTTTGCACGATATGAAAGCCTATTAAAACAAGGTTTTTCCGCAATTCGCACCGAATATTTAAACTATTTTTCGTATATCGGAAAAGAAGTAACCATACAACACGGGGCCGCCCCTGTTTGCGGCACGGTTGAAACAATTTCGCCCGAAGGGAAACTGGTATTAAATACCCCCGCAGGACAAACGATTATTTCGATAGGAGATATGTGTATATGAGTGAAAGTTTACTCGGACAAAGTTTCAGTATTACCGTTATCGGTATGTCTGTGGTATTTGTCTTTTTACTGATTTTGGTGGCTTTGATGAACGGTATGAGTTTATTTATACAAGCCATTGAAAAATACTTCCCGCAAGCAACGCCCAAAGCCATTGCAACGGCAAGTAACGATAATACTTTAGTGGCTATTGCCATAGCCGCGGCTAAAAGATTTCAAACTAAATAAAAGAGGAAATTATGAAGAAAATTAATTTTATGCTAACTGCGTTTCGTGACGGATTTCAATCCGTTTACGGAGCGCGCGTACTAACCAAAGATTTTATGCCTGCCGTAGAAGCGGCCCGCCATGCCGGCATTAGTCACATGGAATTTGGCGGTGGCGCTCGTTTCCAAGCACTGTTTTTCTATTGCAATGAAAATGCCTTTGATATGATGGACACTTTCCGCAAAACCGCCGGGCCCGATGCCAATTTGCAAACGCTTGCCCGCGGTGTAAACGTAGTCGGACTAGACAGCCAATCTTCCGATGTTATCAAAGCGCACGCGCAACTTTTTGCCAAACACGGTACTACCACCATTCGCAACTTTGATGCGCTAAATGATGTCAACAATTTAATCTATTCCGGTAAATGTATTGCAGAGGCGGGACTTAAACACGAAGTCTGCGTGACCATGATGTCACTCGCCCCCGGGTGGGATACTACCGGCAAAATTCACAATGAGATTTTCTATGAAAAAATCTTGCGCTCCATTTTAGATTCCGGTGTGCCGTTTGATTCCGTATGTTTCAAAGATGCCTCCGGCACTTCTACGCCGACCACCGTGGGTCGCACCATGGCCATGGCGCGCAAACTTTTGGGCAAGGATATTAAAATTGTTTTCCACACGCACGAAACGGCCGGCAATTCTATTGCTTGCTGCTTAGCCGCTATCGAAAACGGTGCTGATTCACTAGACCTTTCTATGCAACCGGTATCCGGCGGCACTTGTCAGCCCGATATTTTGACCATGTGGCATGCCTTGCGCGGCAGTGAATATACTTTAGACATTGACCCCAAGAAAATACAAGAAGCGGAAAATGTCTTCCAAGACTGCATGAAAGATTATTTCTTACCGCCCGAAGCCACCAAGGTCAATCCGATTATTCCGTTCTCCCCTTTACCGGGCGGCGCGCTCACTGCCAATACGCAAATGATGCGCGACAACGGTACTTTTGGCAAATTCCCCGAAGTGGTAAAAGCCATGGGTGAATGTGTTAAACGCGGCGGTTTCGGCACTTCCGTAACGCCCGTTTCCCAATTTTATTTCCAACAAGCCTATGCAAACGTTATGTTCGGCCCGTGGAAAAAGATTACCGAAGGATACGGTAAAATGGTACTCGGCTATTTCGGAAAAACCCCGGTGGAGCCGGATCCGGAAGTGGTCAAAATTGCCGCCGAACAACTAAAAATGGAACCGACCAAAAAGACCCCGCTTGAAATCAATGACGCCAACCCCAAGAAAGGCTTGAAAGTGGCCGAGGCCAAACTCAAAGAAGCCGGCCTGCCTGTCAACGAAGAAAACGCGTTTATTGTGGCCACTTGTGCCGATAAAGGTATCTTATATCTCAAAGGGGAAGCCAAAGTAAATGGTGTACGTAAAGTCACTCCCAAAGTAGCGGGCGATGCATGCAAAGTAACCATTGACGGCGCGGCTTACAATGTATCTTTTGAAAGTGATAGCGTGGCAGTTGTAAATGGCAAACGCTACAATATCGGTGTCGGTGCGGCAGATGCCAAAGCGGCTACTAAAAGCGCACATTCTTTTATGGAAGCAGTAAAAGCCAATGGATCTGGTACCATAAACAGTACAGGCACAACCTTAAATTCCCCGTTGCCGGGTGCGGTGTTGCGCTTATCTGTTAAAGACGGTGATACGGTAGCCGAAGGGCAAGAAGTCCTGGTACTCGAAGCCATGAAAATGGAAACTGTCGTCAGTGCAACCGCTGCCGGAACGGTGCACTTCCTCGTCAAACAAGGCGACCAAGTGCAAACCGGACACCCGCTTGCGGAGATTAAATAAGAGGTAACCCTATGGATATCACGCAAGCACTAAACCAAATTTGGCAAACTACCGGTTTATATACCATTTGCTGGCAACAGTTGGTGATGATTGTGGTTTGTTGTTTCCTGTTGTGGCTAGGTATTAAAAAGCAATTTGAGCCGCTACTGCTTATTCCGATTGCCTTTGGCGGGCTCTTGGCCAATATTCCTATGCCCCCCGGGGAAGCCATTGCCGGGCCGAACGGTTTTTTGGGAATTATTTTTAATTTCGGTATTAACTCCGGTTTATTTCCGCTGTTTATCTTTATGGCGGTAGGGGCCATGACCGATTTCGGGCCTCTTATTGCCAATCCCAAAACGGCGCTCTTGGGCGGTGCCGCACAATTTGGTATTTTTGCTACGCTCATTGGTGCGATTGGTTTATCTTACATCTATTTAGGGGATAAACAACTCTTTGCCTTTGGTCTTAAAGAGGCAGCCTCTATTGGTATTATCGGCGGCGCGGACGGTCCGACTTCCATTTATTTAACCTCGCGCCTTGCACCGCAACTGCTGGGCTCTATTGCCGTGGCGGCTTATTCCTACATGGCACTTGTGCCTGTGATTCAACCGCCTATTATGAAACTGCTCACCACCCCGGAAGAGCGCAAAATCCGCATGGAGCAATTACGTCCCGTTTCCAAACGCGAAAAGATTTTGTTTCCGCTAGCTATCTTACTGCTTTGCGTTTTCCTCTTGCCGTCAGCCGCGCCTTTGATCGGCTGTTTAACTTTCGGCAATTTAGTCAAAGAATCCGGCGTAGCGGAGCGTTTATCTAAAACCTTGCAAAACGAATTTTGCAATATTGTAACGATTCTGCTCGGTTTATCGGTGGGTTCAAAACTCCAATATGACCATTTCTTGGTGACCGAAACATTGGGTATTTTGGTGCTCGGCATTATTGCTTTCTCCGTAGCCACCGCATCCGGTGTTTTACTTGCTAAACTGATGAACGTATTTAGCAAGACCAAAATTAATCCTCTTATCGGCTCTGCCGGCGTATCTGCCGTGCCGATGGCCGCGCGTGTGTCTAATAAAATAGGGCTAGAGTATGACAAAAATAACTACCTGCTCATGCACGCCATGGGGCCTAATGTGGCGGGCGTTATCGGCAGTGCGGTAGCGGCCGGTGTACTGCTTGCTTTGCTTGGAAAATAAATTGTTTGTACTAAAAACCCCGCTCTTTTGAGCGGGGTTTTTTAATCGTTTTTATACTAGAAACGTTTGGCAAGTTCCTTGCGCAGTTGCTCGGCATTTTGAAAGTGTATCGTATCAAAACCCAGTGCGCGCGCGGTAGCAATATTGGCTGCACTATCGTCAATAAAAACGCATTGATCCGTTTGCAAATTAAACCGGGAAATAAGCCGTTTAAAAATTTCTTCTCCCGGTTTAATACATTTTTCCTGTCCGGAAACCACGATACCGTCCATTTTGCGCAGTACCTCAAAATGCTCATACGCATACGGAAAAGTTTCCGCCGACCAATTGGTAAGTCCGTATAATGTCACACCGGCTTTTTTTAATTCATCCACAATTTGATGCGTGCCGGGTATTTCTCCGTTGAGCATCTGAGGCCATCCCGTATAAAACTGTTTAATTTGAGTAGCATATTGCGAAAATTTGGCAATGAGCGGCTTGGCATTTTCTTCAAACGTAATACCTTCATCGTGGCGGGCATTCCACTCACCGGTGCATACATTTGCCAAAAACCATTCCATCTCTTTCTCGTCGGAAAATACGGTTCGGTAAAAATAGCGCGGATTCCAATCTATCAGCACGCCGCCAAAATCGAAAATAACGGTTTTCATTTTGCTTTCTCCTTAACACCGCATTTCGGGCAAAGTTTGGCAAGTGTGCATTTGTCGCAACTCGGTTTGCGCGCCGGGCACACACTTCTGCCGTGCAAAATAAGCGCAATGGCAATCCAACCCCAATACTTATACGGAATAATTTTTGTTAAATCTTGCTCTATTTTAACCGGATCGGTTTGTTTGGTAAGCCCTAACCGAAAAGCCAAACGTTTAACATGAGTATCCACCACTATGCCCGCCGGTTTTTTGAAATAATCGCCCAGCATGACATTGGCCGTTTTGCGCGCTACCCCACGCAAGGTAAGTAAATCGTCCATATTTTGTGGGACTTCTCCGTCGTACACTTCGCAAATACGTTTGGACATTTCAATTAAAGAAATGGCTTTACTGTGATAAAACCCCGCCGAATGAATGATTTTTTCCACATCAGAAAGTTTGGCCTTGGCTAATTTTTGCACCGTCGGATATTTTTGGAATAAATGCGGCGTAATGGTGTTTACGCGCGCATCGGTACATTGTGCAGATAAAATAACCGCGCATAATAATTCCCATGCGCTTTTATGATGCAAAGGGATAATATGTTTGGGATATAATTTTTGCAACTGCTTAATCAGTGCAAGTACCTCTTTCTCAGCGGGCATGCGCGCTCCTGATTTTATTGTATCCGTAGGCTAGCACCAGCAGTAAAATATTAATCAAAATAATGGTAGCGCCCGACGGGATATTAAATAGAAAAGATAAATATACTCCGCTCCACACACTCACCAAAGCCAGTATGCAAGATATAATTAGAACCTGTTTAAAAGTTTTGGCCAGCAATAGAGAAGTAACCGGCGGCAAAATAATAAGTGCCGATACCAAAAAAATACCTACTACTTTTAGCGCCAGCACAATGGCCAGTGAAGTAAACAAAATCAACACCGTATTTAATCTTTTTACCGCCACCCCGCGGGTACGCGCAAAAGATTCATCAAAACTGGCGGCCAATAAATCACGGTAAAAGTATAAAAAGAACAGTAACAATGCTCCCAGCAAAATCACACAGGCAAATACTTCGGTTCGTCCGACCGTTAGAATACTGCCAAATAAAAATCCGAATAAATCTGCGTTAAATCCCCCCGCTAAGGCCGTAAGCAAAATACCGATTGCCAGTCCCGCCGCGCTGACAATACCGATAGCGGCATCCCCGTACACTTTGATTTTTTCCATCAATTGCAAAATGCCAAAGGAAGATAATAACACCACCGGAACCGACATATATAAAGGGTTGGTTTGCGTAAGAAGCCCCAACGCCACTCCGGTTAGACATACGTGGCTGAGCCCATCACCGATTAAAGAGAGCCGTTTTAATACCAAAAACACACCTAACAACGCACAAATAACCGCCACCAAAGATCCCGCCGCAAGCCCGCGTTGCACAAATCCGTAAGATAAAAATTCACTAATCATGTTGTTCCTCCGCGTGCGTATGATGGCAAGTACACCCTAACGGGCAATGCCCGTGATTGTGCAGATGATCAATGGTATGTTGCGCAAAGGTTCCTAATTTTTCGGCTACTTTTTGAGAATGACAAAATTCTTCTTTATCCCCGAAAAATACAAGTTCCCTATCCACATACATAAATTTGGAAATATATTTTCCTACTTCCCCGGTATCGTGCGTAATGAGCAAAATGGTAACCCCGTGTTTGGTATTCAGTTCTCCAAGCAGCGTAAAAAACATTTCCCGGCTGTCTGCATCCAACGCCGTAGAAGGTTCATCTAAAATAAGCAACTGCGGTTTACTCACCAAAGCCCGCGCCAGTAGGACCCGTTGTTGTTGCCCGATAGATAAATTAGAAAAAATCTGCTTGGCCAAATGTTCCGTACGAGTTTGCGCAAGTGCCTGATGAACGGCCCGTAAATTTTCAGCAGTGGCCTCTTTATGTTTCCCGTCATAACACAAACCCATTAAAACGACTTCTTCTACCGAAATCGGAAAACGCGTTTGCGCTACCGGGCTCTTTTGCGCCAAATAACCGATTTTGTGCCAATCTTTAAACGTTGAAAGAGACTGCCCGAATAATTTAATAACGCCTTCCCCTTGCTCTAGGCCTAAAATCAATTTAAGCAGAGTAGTTTTGCCGCCGCCGTTAGGACCGATGACTCCCACGTAATCACCGGGACGCACGCGGAAGGTAATGCCTTGCAGCACCCAAGTTTGTGTGTACTTAAAGCGCACCCCGCGGGCCTGTATTATGCTTGGCATTGTAACCCCTCTTGCAGGTTATGCAAATTGCGACGCATATATTCGGTATAGGTAACAGCACTGTCAAAATCCGCTTTGCCGACTTCTTCTATCGTATATAAAGGCAAAATGCGCACGCCGGTTTCCTGTGCGATAGTGTTGGCCAGTTCCGGCGGGACTAATTCTTCGGTAAATACCGCCGCTAATTTTTTCTGACGAATAAAACGCACCAAACCCGTTATTTTATACACGGAATGTTCCCCTTGCTCAGAAGTACCGGTCAACGCCTGTAAAGAAAGTCCGTAAGTATCTGTCAGCGGCTTAAAAGCCAAATGCCCCACATGCACCACGTCTCTATACTTGCAAGCGGACAATCCTTTTTCAAATTCCATGTGCAAACGGTCGATTTGTTTTTCAAATTGTTTCAGATTTTGCTGATAGACCGACTTTTGAGAAGGATCAGCCGTGCTTAGCGCCGCGGCTATCTGCTTAGCCATACTTAAAGCCCCGTAAGGAGTCATCCACACATGCGGATCTTCGTCCGGTTCAATAGCAGCCGTTTCCACAGCGGTCACATCGGAAAGCCCGCCAAGAATATCTTTTACCCACGGCTCGGCCTGACCAGATACATAGAAAAACAAATCCGCTTCACTAATTGCAATAATGGTTCCCGGAGTAGGCTCAAAATGATGCGGCTCTGTGCCCGGCGGCACCAGCATGGAGAGTTCTATGGCGTCTGCACCTATTTCTCGCGCTAAAGCATATACCACATAACTCGAAGCAATCACATGCAGTTTTTCGTGTGGAGCCTTGGAAGACGCAGCGGAGAAAAAAGAATTTCCCTTAAAATACCACACCGTCCCCAATAAAAGCAGCAAAATAATTAAAACAGTCCCTAATTTCTTCATAACTATTTTATTTTAACATTTTACGCAGAAACCTCGAAAGCAATATAGAAAAACACGGGGCTCAACCCCGTGTTTTTTAGAAAAAATCATTACTCAAAATCTTTAATTTGTGCCAACGCCTCTTTGATAGGAAAAATCGGAGCGGTACTACTGACTACTTTACTGGTAAACAATTCCAAATTGGAAATTGCATGTATGACCTCATCTACAATGTGCCCCTTGTGGTATTCTTTTTCGATAGTCTCAATAATGGGGAGCGGGTCTTTAGGTGCCATAATCATTTCTACGCCGCATTGAATCATTTTAAGTGCCGCAACAGCCTCGTGTTTAATTTGGCTCTTAAAAAGCGGTGCGCTAATTACGCAACCTTTATAATTAAGTCTCTTTTTTAACAGTTCGCGCACGATTTTTTCAGACATCATAGCCCGGTTAGAAGCATCAATATTGCTAAACACCATATCAGACGGCATAATCGCATCTGCTCGGCGGAACATATGTTTATAAGGCACAAATTCGGCATCTTCCATTTGCGTTAATGTTTTCAAAATGCCGTTAATGCCCGGAAAATATTTAATGCAGTTAAGTGCTCCTCCGTTGGCTACTCCCGCCGCATAATCACCTGATAAGCGCGCTACCGCAATTGGATTTTCCCCAAAAGTCGGGCTTTGATAGCCGATATCCACCACCGGCGCAAGCAGCCAATCTATTCCGATGCTTCGTGCCAAACGCGCGCTGACAAGTCCTTTGCGGTACACATTATCCGATGTATTTTGCGCTCCCAGTTGAGCATTGGAAGGCAAAGCAGGAGCGTCTTTGATAATTTCCGATAAATCTTCTTCAATATCGGCACAAATTAATAAATGGTCATATATAGAGGCTTCCCGCACTCGTTCGATAAAACGTTTGGTCTCTTTTGCGCTTCCGCCATACACACAAAAACCGCCCACCCCTCTTTTGGCCAACTCTTCCGCTTGAGCAAAATCACTTTTACCAAACCAAAAACCGGGAAAAACAATACGCGCAGGATTCATATTTACTCCTTTTACAAAACTGAGGGAATCAAAGTATCTTCATCAATCGGAAATTCGGGCGGTACAAATCCGCTTTCTTCTGAATTTCTCTCCGGCAAAACATCCGGCAGTACTTCCGGTTTTTGCGGAGTTTGCAACCATTGTAACAGTTCGGGTGCTACCCAAGAATCTAATAGTTCGTGGCCTTTTTTATCATAAGCGGTAGCAAAGGTAACGCGGCCTTCACCGCTACTTAAAAATGCCACATTGCGCATCACACTGGCTTCTAAGAAAGTCTTTTTGTCATCGGCCGCGGCGGCAATAAATACAAGTCCTTTATATACCCGCAAAGCCGGAATAGGCAGAACATCTCTAAAATTCGTAACCGGGGTTAAGAGTGCAAGCCCGCCGATATCCGGCCACAGGCTTACTGACTTAGCCGCCACATTGGCACCCATACCTACTCCGATTAAAAAGATATTTTGTTCAGAAATTCCCAAGTTTAGCAAATATTCGATAGCGGCACTGACATCGCGGCTCATTTGGTTATATTCATTATCTACTCCTTCTTTGGCAAAAGAAGTATAAAGACCTTTAGAAGTACTTGCGCCGTGTCCGCGCAAATCAAGCACTAAATATCCGATTCCGCGGATAGCCAATTTGTCCGTAAACGCTTCAAAAGCGCTGTGTGTTTTGCCGATATCATGTAGCAAAATAACCGTTTTGCTTCCTTCGCGCCCCGGCAAGTAACGTGCCGACAATTTCCACCCGTCTTGTGTAGACAAAGAAACCACGCGTTCTTGTGCGTTAGCGGGCAAAAACGTTCCGATCAAAAGAAGTAAACTTCCCAGTAAAAATTTTTTCATGGTAAAATTTCTTCGGGTTTAAACCAAAGTGCAATTTCGCGTGCGGCATCCTCCACTGTGCCGGAAGCGTGCACGGCATTTTGCATCACATCATTTTTAATACAACCAAATTGTCCGCGCAAAGTCCAAGGATCTGCTTGCTCCGGATTGGTAGCACCCAAAGCCGCGCGCACTTTGCTAATTGCGTTTTCACCGCGCAGTACAAATGCATAAATACGGTGATCGGGCAAATGATTGAAATTGCCCATCATAAAATCGATGACACTATTTAAAAAAGGTTTCCCTTTCAAATTGGCATAATGCTCTTCCCACAAAGCGCGGGTGGTTACCGTGGCTTTGGCGGCTACAATTTCCAAGCCCAAGGCTTCCAAGCGGCTGAGCACCAAACCGGTCAAATGTTTTTCAATAGTGTCGGGTTTCATTAAAATTAATGTTTGTTCCATATGCATATTATACCTTAAAATTCCACATCTTATCCTGTCTTACGCGTGCCTACTATGATATAATAAAATAAATAGAGTGAGGTCTGTATGGCTGAAAAAAAATCTTTGAAATTCGGTGTTATCGGCGCCGGTAAAATCGGTACTTTTCACACGCGTACCTTAGCGGGTATGCAAGGCGTAACGTTGGTAGGAGTGTCTGATCCTGACTTTTTACGAGCCCAAAAATTAGCCTGGCAATATAATGCTACCCCTTATTCCAAAATGGAAGAACTCGTCGGACAGGTAGATGCCGTCATTGTGGCAGCACCCACACCGCTCCATCACAAAATAGGGATGTATTGTTTGGAACACGGCGTACATACTTTAGTGGAAAAACCGATTGCCGTTACTCTAGAAGAAGCCAAAGATTTAATTAATGCCGCCAAAAAACATGACCGCATTTTACAAGTAGGACACGTAGAACGTTTTAATCCCGCCGTAGTAGCCGCTGTAAGCCACATTAAAAATCCGAAGTTTATTACCATGAACCGCTTGGGGCCCTACGACGCACGTATGTCTCATATCGGCGTGGTGCTGGATTTAATGATTCATGATTTGGACTTGCTGCTTACTTTGGTAGACAGTGAAATCGTAAGCGTGGAAGCCATGGGTCTAAGTGTATTTTCTAAGCACGAAGATATTGCTACCGTTCGAGTCCGTTTTGCTAACGGAGCACTGGCAGATTTGACGGCCAGCCGCGCCAGTTTCGAACGGGCCCGCTTTATGCACATTTTCCAACAAAACGCGTACATTTCCGTCGATTTTATGAACGCACGGGTAAAATTATACAAGAAAGAAAAACCGGAAATTACCTCTATGCAAGATTTAACGGTAGAATATCTGCCGGTCAAAAAACAAATGCCCATCACGGCGGAAATCTTACATTTTATCGATTGTATCCAAACACATAAAACCCCCGCACCCAGCGGAGAAAAAGGCAGCAAAGCCTTAGAACTTGCGCTAAAAATTACCGAAAGTATTACGCGCTATGATATTCCCAAAACCGGCCATGTGCATACGCCTAAACCTTTGCAAATGGTGCATGATGCCGCCACCGCCGCGCAAATTATATTCAGTGAAACACTGGGACAATTCAAACAGGATAAATAATTATGCCGACCATTACTCCTTTACAAAAAAACATCTTGGTAGTGTCCGGAGATATTTCCGGTGATTTGCATGCGTCTTCTTTGCTGCGCGAACTTAAAAAAGCAGATCCGGAAGTTCAGTTAACTGTTATCGGCGGCCCGCGCATGAAAGCCTATGCCGATACTTTTTTGTTTGATTTGGCCTCTCAGGGCGCCAGCGGCTTTGTAGAACCGCTTAAAAAAATGCCGCTTTGGATGAATCTGCTCAAACAAATCCGCCAATATATGGAAACGCAAAATCCCGCCGCTGTCATTGTGGTTGATTTCTACGGTTTTAATCACCAAGTGTTAAAAATGGCCAAACGCCGCGGTATTCCCTGCTATTATTATGTTACACCGCAAGTATGGGCCAGCCGCCAATATCGGGCTAAAAATTTAGCAAACCTAACTAAAAAAATGTTTGTCATTTATCCGTTTGAAACCGATTTCCATAAAAAATACGGAGGCAATGCCGTATTTTTGGGAAATCCCTTGCTTGACATTATGCCCAAGCCGCAGGAACATTCTTTGCCAGCTCCGGAAGATGTAAAGTATTACAATTGGAAACTGGGCATTTTGCCGGGTAGCCGTCATGGGGAAATTTCGCGTTTGACGCCGGTGTTTTACCAAACTTTCAAACGGGTACTTAAAGAATTTCCCAACACACAAGCCTATTTATTTGCCCTACCGGATGCCAAAGAACAAGATTTTGTTAATTTAATCGGTGAAAATCCGCATCCGAATTTCCACATCATTAAAGATGTAGATTATAAAATGCGCAGCCAAATGGACTTTTTGCTGGCGTGTTCCGGTACCGCAACATTGGAAAACGCACTCCTAGGCGTACCGATGGTAGTGGCTTATAAATTATCTTGGGCCACATATCATATTGCCAAAGCAGTCATCAAAGTATCCTACATTTCACTGGTAAACTTACTGGCTAACAAACCGCTGGTAAAGGAACTGATACAACAAGACGCCAATGTGGATGCTTTGGCGGCAGAAACGATGGCTATGTTCCAAAACCCGGACAAACTAATGGCCCAACGTGACGAACTGCTTAAACTACGTGCGTCTTTAGGTAAAAAAGGAGTAGCCGCCCGCGCCGCGAAGGAAATTTTGGCGGATATTGTAAAGAAATAATATGGCTATCGAACTGGAAAAACTAGTAGAGCAATTTAAATCTTATACTCCCAATTCTACCCCTACATTGCTGGAGAAAGCCTACTATTTTGCCCAGGAAAAACACAAAGACCAAAAACGCGAAACCGGAGAGCCTTATTTCAATCACTGCACGGCCGTAGCACAAATTTTATTAGACTTCAAAATGGATGAAGAAACCATTTGCGCCGGGCTTTTGCATGATACGGTAGAAGATACCGGAGTTACCACAGAAGAACTGAAAAAAGAATTTAACAAAGACATTGCCCACCTGGTGCAAGGGGTCACTAAAATCAGTGACTTAAAATTTTCTTCCACAGATGAAGAAACGGTAGAAAATTGGCGTAAAATGTTAATCGCGGTAGCCGAAGATGTACGCGTTATTTTAGTGAAACTGGCAGACCGCACCCACAATATGCGCACCATGGATGTAATGCCACCCGAAAAACAAAGATTCAAAGCCTACGAAACCATCACTTTATACGCCCCGCTGGCACAAAGACTGGGCATGTTTACCATTAAAACCGAACTGGAAGATTTATCTTTTAAATACTTACACCCTGAAGAATATAAAGACTTGGTGGAACAAGTGGAAAAGCGCACCGCCGACCGCGCGGCCGCACTCAATGAATTTAAAAAAGCCCTAGAACCGGCCCTGAAAGAAGAAGGCCTGCAATACCGCTTGCTCTCCCGCGCTAAAAATTATTATTCCATTTACCGCAAAATGCAAAAGCAACATCTTACTTTTGCGGAAATTCAAGATTCTTTGGGTGTGCGTATCATTACGCAAAGCGTAGGAGATTGTTACAAAGCATTGGGGATTGTGCACTCCCGCTTTAAGCCTTTAGCCGGCACTTTTACCGATTATATTGCCACCCCTAAAACCAATATGTACCAAAGCATCCATACTACCGTGCTTGTACCAACGGGAGACATTGTGGAAATTCAAATCCGTACCGAAGAAATGCACCGCACTTGCGAGTATGGCATCGCGGCCCATTGGCGCTATAAATTGGGCGGTAAAAAAGATAAAAATTTTGATGAAAAAATTAACTGGATCCGCCAGTGGATTGAGTGGCAGCGTGACTTAACCGCCCCACGTGAATTTTTAGAAGGTTTCCAAACCGACATCAATTTGCAACAAGTCTTTGTATTTACTCCGCAAGCAGATGTAAAATCTTTGCCGGACGGTTCTACTCCTATTGATTTTGCCTATGCCATTCACACCGACATTGGGGATCATTACATGGGTGCTAAGGTAAATAATCGCATGGTCAACATGAACTATGTATTCAAAACCGGAGACGTATGCGAAGTTATTACCAAGAAAAATTCCGAGCCAAAACGCGATTGGCTGGAACATGCCAAAACCGCCAATGCACGTAGTCGTATTAAACGTTATTTACGCAGCAAAGGAGAAGAAATCTAATGCTTACTTGCACCCGTTGCCACCGCCCTATTGAAGAAGCCGATTGCTATTGCCGCCATTGCGGAAAAACTCTAAAACCGCGCATGGGTTTCTGGTATGATCACGGAGGCATTTTATTATGTGCTTTACTGATTGGTCCGTTTGCTTTAATTTGGGTTTGGCTTTCGCGCAAAATCACCACTACCGCCAAATGGTTGTGGACGATAGGCATTATCTTCTTTTCTTTTTACCTATTCTATTCCTTATATAAAGCCCTTATTTTGGTCAAAGAAATGATGGGCACCATGCTTACTTTCTAAATTTCTGTGGCACTGGCCTCCTATTATTTTGTAAAATAAGGGGTACGCTTTTTTTATACTAAGTGAGGAAATAAAAGAAAATGACTGATGCAGAAGTAAAACACAACGTTACCAAACAAGGCCACCCCAAAGGCTTATATATGCTTTTTATGGTGGAAATGTGGGAACGTTTCAACTACTACGGAATGAGAGCATTACTTGCTCTGTTTATGGTAAGCACCGTAATCGGTTTTACCAAAGAACGTTCCAGCCAGATCTACGGTATGTTTACCGCTTTGGTTTATTTAACCCCGGTACTCGGCGGTTATATAGCGGACCGCTATATCGGTAAACGTCACTCCATTACCATTGGTGCTATTTTAATGGCCATAGGACAATTCACGTTGGCCTCGTATGAATTAATCAATCCGGTGCTCGCACTCGGAACAGGGTTGACCTTAATTATTATCGGTAATGGTTTTTTCAAACCGAACATTTCTTCCATCGTAGGTGAATTGTATGAACCCAATGATGCCCGCCGTGACGGTGGTTTTACGATCTTTTACATGGGTATCAACATCGGCGCTTTCTTTGCACCGTTTGTCTGTGGTTATTTAGGCGAACCTTCCCAAGGGATGGATGCAGCCTTAGCCGCCGCCAAATGGAAATACGGTTTCATGGCAGCCGGTACCGGCATGATTATCGGTTTAGTTTGGTATTTGGTTTCTCAAAACAAATACTTGGGACATATCGGTTTGCATCCGGTTACCAAAAACGTGTCTGATGATGATCCGGAAGAAAAAGCCAAAGCCGAAGCCGCTAACCGCCCGCTCACGCAAGACGAATGGGATAAAATTAAAGCCATTTGTACCTTCACGGCTTTTGCCATCTTCTTCTTTGCGTTCTTTGAACAAGCCGGCACATCCTTAAACTTCTTTGCGGCCGAAGCCACCAACTTAACCCCGGTATTACCGTTTATCGGACAAGTTACCTTAAAGGCTTCTTATTTCCAAGCAGTCAACCCTATTTGTGTGGTGTTGTTTGCGCCTATCTTTGCCAAGATGTGGATCAAACTGGGAGATAAAAACCCCTCTATTCCGACCAAATTCGGTTGGGGTTTATTCTTGCAAGGTTTGGCCTTTGCGATCATTGCGGTGGGTGCCTCTGTGTACTTATCCAGCGGTCCGGTCAGTGCCTTATGGTTAATCTTTATGTATATGCTCTGCACGATGGGCGAATTGTGCTTGTCCCCCGTAGGCTTATCCATGGTAACCAAACTCTCTCCGCTTAAATTCATGTCCTTATTTATGGGCATTTGGTTGGCCTCTTCTTTCTTCGGAAATCTCTTAGCCGGATGGTTAGCCAGCCACTATGAATCTTGGAGTTTGACCACCTTATTCTCTATTCCCGCCATCGGTTCTTTGTCCTTTGGTGTAATTATGTGGATTATGACCAAGAAAATCAAATATTGGATGCACGGTGTAAAATAAGTAAGTGCATTCGAAATTTAGCAGCAAAAACCCCCGCCTCAAGCGGGGGTTTTTTTCTTGTTATTTACCTTGATAAAAATTCCCCCTTACAAAATGCTGTATTTTTTGGTAGTATTTATATAGGCCGTTTTCCTACGAAAACGACAAGATCTATTTTATACTGAGGTATTTATGAAAAGAACTCCTATTATTGCCGGAAACTGGAAAATGCACAACACCCTAGCGGAATCTACCGCTCTCGTCGAAGCCCTTAAAAAAACGACCAATAAAAATAAGGCTGAAATTATCGTAGCCCCCTCTTTTACGTCCTTAGCCAAAGTAGCGGAATTGGCCAAAGGTTCTATACTGCAAGTATCCGCCCAAGATATTCACTGGGAAGATAAAGGTGCTTTTACCAGTGCCGTTTCCCCGGTGCAAGCCAAAGATGCCGGTGCCACGCACACCATTTTAGGTCATAGCGAACGCCGCAGCGTATTTGGAGACACGGACGAAATTTTGAACAAAAAAGTAGCCGCCGCTTTGCGCCATAATTTAACCATTATCTTTTGCGTAGGTGAAACTTTGCAAGAGCGCGAAGAAAACAAAACCTTAGACGTGATTAACGGTCAAATCGAAAACGGATTAAAAGGTTTTACCGCAGAGCAACTCAAAGGTTTGATTATTGCTTATGAACCGGTTTGGGCCATTGGTACCGGCAAAACAGCCACCCCCGAACAAGCCCAAGAAGTACACGCCGCTATCCGCGCTACTTTAGCCAAAAAATACGGAGATAATTTTGCCCAAGCCACCCGCATTTTATACGGCGGCAGTGTAAAAGATACAAACGTAGATGAAATTATGGCTAAACCGGATGTGGACGGCGCACTGGTGGGCGGTCAATCTTTAATTGCAGAAAAATTCGACCGCATTATTAATTTCAACTAGGAGCATTTTATGGAATTAGCCAAATACATTGACCACACTTTACTTAAACCGCAAGCCTCTCAGGCCGATATTGAGAAAATTTGTCAGGAAGCCCGTCAGTATGGTTTTTTCAGCGTATGTGTAAATCCGTACTGGGTTTCGTTTTGTAAAAAACAATTGGCCGGAAGCGGCGTAAAAGTTTGTACGGTAATTGGTTTTCCGCTGGGAGCCACGCCGACCGAAGTCAAAGTATTTGAGGCTAAAAAAGCACTGCAAGATGGCGCCGATGAACTGGATATGGTAGTCAATTTGGGCGCTCTTAAAAGTGCCGATTGGGATACCGTTTTTGCCGATATAAAAGCCGTGCGTAATGCCGGACAAAATTTTACCTTAAAAGTCATTATTGAAACCTCCGTTTTAACGGACGATGAAAAAGTAAAAGTTTGTCAATTGGCGGAAAAGGCCGGGGCCGATTTTGTCAAAACCTCTACGGGTTTTACCGGGGCCGGTGCCACTGCCGCCGATGTGGCTTTAATGCGCAAAACCGTCAGCGAAAAGGTACAAGTAAAAGCCTCCGGTGGTGTACGCACGCGCGAAGATTTTGATGCGATGGTAGCCGCGGGTGCCACCCGTATCGGTGCCAGTGCCGGTGTAAAAATTATTGAGGGAAAATGATTAACAACTGGGAGATTTTTTCTAACATAGACCCCTCCTCTTCCGAAATCCGCTATTCACTGTTAATGGACGGATCGGAGCAGGATGCGCGTCTGATGGCACGGAAACTCAAACAATATGTCAAGCCGCCCAGACCGGCTCTGGCTCCGTATATTTACAGTTTTCCGCTCCCCAGTGATTTGGATGAAGACACGTTAGAAAAAATCAGACAAATCGTACAACAAACCATTGTGCATGCCCAACAGGTTAATGAACTGATGCCGGGCGGTACTTTTGCCACGCAACTCTATAAACCCGGTGCGGAACAAGAGGACAAAGCCTTTCCCACTTTTCTTACATTGGATCCGTCGGAAAGTGAGTTTACCGATCACTCCAGTAATAAAACCGTTCCTATTCCGACGCCCGAAGAATACCAAGAGCAACCTCTTCCCGGTCATAAAGTTATCGACTTAAATGATTTCGATAAAACAATTCGCTCTATCGCGCAAACGTTTCAAATGCAGCAGCCTCAAGAGCCTAAAAAGCCTCTTCCGCCGATTCCGCCGCTGCCTGAGGAACCGCATACCCGGGAAATCTCTTTGACTTTCAGTCAGACGCCGCCACCGCCGCCGACGGAAGAAAAAACATTTTCTTTGCCTCCGGCTAATAAAACTTCTACGCATATGGCGCAAATAGATTTATCGTTTTCAACCACCGAGCCTCTTGTGCCGGCAGAAAAAGAACAAGCGCCGCAACAACCTCAGGCACTGGTCGCGCCGCAGTCTCCTGCCGACACCACGCCGCAGCCGCCCGTTGCGCCTACTACCAAGCCGGTA
The DNA here is from genome assembly GCA_902797165.1 of uncultured Elusimicrobium sp. Lineage (GTDB taxonomy): Bacteria > Elusimicrobiota > Elusimicrobia > Elusimicrobiales > Elusimicrobiaceae > Avelusimicrobium. The sequence goes on along the minus strand of CADBRU010000009.1, from coordinate 52,862 downwards.
GCGCCACCACCGCCGAAAGTGGAACTGGGAGATATTTTCTCGGCAGAGACAAAATACGACATGTTTATGGATCTTGAAAAGGAGTTTGCCCAAAGTAAAAAACCGGCTACTCCGCAGGCTGCGTCTAAATCTCAAGCACCGCAACCGCCCAAAGCAACCGATTTTAATATCTTTGAACAAAAAATGAAAGATCAAACTTGTTTTATGGATATCAATGAAGTAGCGGCGGTAACGGAGCATATTACCGAGAAAGATTTAAGTTTTGTAGAGCATGCCAAAATTGCTCCCCAAGACAAAGATTTGGCAGATCTGCCGGATATGCAACCGATGACGCCGCCCACTCCGCCGACGCAACCAACTACGCCTTCTTGGCCTTCAAACGAGGAAAATACAGCCCAAGAAGTGATGGATCCTTTTGAACAATTATTAGCAGCCAATACTTCTAAAACACAAACAACTCAGCCTGCTCAACCGCAGACACCGGCGCAAGCCCCTACAGAGCCTTCACAACCGCCGCAACCTCCGGTTTTACCGGCGGCACCGGCGACGCAACCTTTGCAGGAGCCGACACCGCAACCGCCTGCCGTGGAAGAAGAAGTTGCGGAACATGGCATTACCAAAGAATTAGAAGAAGTATTCGGACCGCAAACACCTATGGAGAATAATACTATGACAGAAAATACAGGGGAAACACGCAAAACTTTCTTACGGTTGAAACGCAAAGAGCAACCGACTCAGCCCGGCGCTACACCCGTTCCGCCGACTCCGGCCGCTCCCAAACCGCCGATGTCCGGCACACCGGCCGAACCGCAAGAGGAAGTACATCCGACAATTTTGCGCCGCAAACGGATGGTAAATCCACTTGAAAAAACGACCACCATCGACCACTCTATTCAAGTGCCTTTATCGGAACTTAAAAAGTACAATTGGCCTATAGAAGTGCCTTTGGTGCCCACGTACACCTTGGAGAATATGACCATTTCTGTCAACCGTTTTGCCCACGCAACGGCCATTTCCGTAATTGAAAACCCGGGCAAACTGTATAACCCCTTGGTCTTGCATGGCTCCGGCGGTACCGGGAAAACACATTTCTTGCATGCTATCGGATATGCATTATCCAAAAAATTCGGTCAAGAAAATGTGTTTATCACAAACGGGGTTCGTTTATCCCGCGGTATTCAACGCTATATCATGGAAGGAAATATTAAACAATTTGAACAGTTTACTTCCTCGGTACGTGCTTTGCTCATTGACGATATTCATTTGATTTCCATCAACGAACAAAACCGCGCGTATTTGTCTAAACTGCTTAATGATTTCCGCGATCAACATAAACAAATCGTCATTACTTCCAAATATCCGCCTGAGAACTTGGCAAAATTGGAAGAATTGCTTAAATTCAAATTAGATTCCGGATGGATCTCCGATTTAAAGCAAGCCCAAGGTTCCGCACTGATGCGCATTATTCAAAAGATGTTGATCAATAACTCCATTGACATAACCAATGATGATGCACAACGCTTCTTTGTACATCCGCATATGTCTTTGGGCACTGTCGCACGCAGTATCCGCCGTGTGCGCGTACTGGAAAGAGTTATGCAAGGGCAACATCACCCCATATTGTCCATTTTCAATCAACTCTTAGCGTCCGGCGGAGAAGACAAAACTTCTCTTATTTCCCATACCGCTATTAAAGACATTAAATCTACGGCTATTACCGGACATGGTGAATGGGGACGCATCGGCATTTTCTATCCTCAAAATCATTCCGATATGCTGGATTGGTTGCTTTTTGCCTTGCAACAGCGGGCTAAAGAGTTAGGCATTACGGGCGGAATGGAATTAGCCATCCGTTCGTCATACTCTACGGAAAACATCATCTCTTCCGCGTTTAAGATTGCCAACTTGTGTGACAATCGCAAACTAAAAGGTGCCGTCATTTTGGGCCCCAGCATTGATGAATGTGATCCGTCCGTGCGGGAAAACTTCTATGATATTATGACACACATGTTAGAAATCATGCTGATCCGCTGCGGTGTTATTAACTTCGAAGATGCTGCACTGCCCAGCACGTATGTGAAAACATTAGCGGAGTTGTTGAAATGAGAAAAATCACTGTACTAATCATTGCTTTATTTTGTTTGGGAGCCTGTGGTTCTCATCTCAAAACCGCAGTAAAGGACGGCAAAATTGCTCCCAAATTCAATGATACTTTAGTAGACGGAGAATACCTGTGGGTGCGCGGTTTTGGGGCGGCAAACCCTAGTCACACTTCCGACTCTCAGCGCCGCATCTTGTCTCGCGAAGCAGCCATTGCCAATGCGTATCAACGTGCTACGGAAGTATTATACGGGGCCAATATGGAAAGTGATATCGAAATTGTGGACGCTGTTTCACAGGGTTCTTCAATCCATACTTCCGCACAAGGTTTGCTTAGCCACATGGAACTGATTTCAACCGAATATTTAGACGATGGCGGTTGCAGTGTTATTATGCGTATCTCTCGGGAATTTTTGAAACAAAACGGGAAAGATATTCAGGAGAAAAAATGAAAAAACTTTTGTTACTGTTCGTAGTAGGTTGCTTCACGTTAAGTGCTTGCCGCTCTATTCACATCGGCCCGAAAGGTGAGGGAGAGTATGTGGTGGCGGAATCGTTAGTTCCGTATGACGAAAACAATTTGGCCGCCATGAAAAAAGAAGGAGAACTGGCCGCCCAACGTGCCGCAGTTGAACAAGTAACGGGAGTTTTTATTTCCTCTACCGCTACCGTGGAACAAGCCCAACTAATTGAAGATAAAATTACTTCCAAATCAGCCGGCTTTGTCCGCCGCGGATATGTGCAAAAAGCCTACCGCAAAGGGGATCAATGGTATACCCGCATGCGCGTCATGGTGTTAGTGGCCGACATCAGCGATATTATTAAACAAACCGATGCCGATGCTTTTGCCAAAAAAACCACCATCTTAATTACATCCAGAGAAACTATAGAAGATGAAGTGTCTTTGAAGCAAGACTGCAAACAGGCTATTTACCGCGCCTTAAAGGCACAACCTTATTCACTGGTAAACGGTGAGAATTTAAGCCAAAACAATTTGGAAGATTCCACCTCTATCGTAGATAAAGCCCGCCAAGAAGGGGCACGCTTCCTTATTTTGGCAGACGTAAATGCCGCGCCGCTTCAGGCCTTACCGGGGGTTTCTTCTCCGTTTAAGACTTTCCGCGCACGCGCGAATCTTAAAACAGTTTCCACAAACAATTATCAAATTGTAGCCGAAGCCTCCGACCAAGTCAGCGGATTAGATGCTTTAGAGGATATCGCGGCGCAAAAATCTATTTCCGCCGCGTGCGAAAGTGCCGCCAAACAATTGATTGAAGGCATTAACTCGGCCGTCAATTCCGCCAATAAATTCAATGTCGTTATAAAAAATGTTAATTCGATTGAGCGGTTAAAACAATTACAAGATATCTTTAAAGATATGCGCGAAATTGAAGATTATAATTTAACCAAATATACCAATTCGGATGCTTATTTTGAAATATCGGCCAACATTTCTTCTGCTGAGGAATTAACGGCCAAAATTATTCGTAGATACAATGTCAATTTTACGGTACAAAATATTACACCGCAAAAAATTACATTAAATTTCATTTAATTATGCTTGCTAATATCCGGACCTGTGCTCTAAAAGGCATAGATGGCTTTGAAGTTATAACGGAGGTGGACATCTCTTCGGGGTTGCCCACCTTGTCCGTTGTGGGCCTGCCGGATGCGGAAGTAAAAGAAAGCCGCGACCGTGTCATGGCCGCTATACGCAACAGCGGCTTTGATTTTCCGATGCGGCGCATTACGGTCAATTTAAGCCCTGCCGAACTGCGCAAAAGCGGCACCCAGTTTGATTTGCCCATTGCTATCGGCATTTTGGCCGCCTCGGAATCACTATCGGCTTCCGCTGCGGAAAAATTAAAACAACTGGTCTTTTTAGGTGAACTGGCTTTGGACGGGACTTTACGTCCTTGTGCCGGCATTTTGCCTATGCTCATTTCGGTGAAAGATCAATATACCGCGGTGATTCCGCCGGGTAATGTGTTGGAAGGAAAAACATCCGGTGCGCAGTTTATTACCCCGCGTACTTTACGAGATTTGGTCAATTGGTTAGAAGGCCGCGTAACCGATCAAGAAGTCACCGTTTCTTTTATCCCGCAAGAAGAAGATGAAAACAAAAATTTATTAGATTTTTCTGATGTCAAAGGACAAGCCGTTGCAAAACGCGCCCTTGAAATTGCCGCAGCCGGCGGACACAATGTACTAATGATCGGACTGCCGGGCACCGGTAAAAGCATGCTTGCCAAACGCTTTCCGGGTATTCTGCCTCCACTGACTGATGAAGAAACTTTAGAAATTACCAAAATTTATTCGGTATGCAATTTGATTGGTTCTTCCCGCCGCATCACGCACCGGCCGTTTAGAGACCCACATCATACGGTATCTGATGTGGCCTTAATCGGCGGAGGCAGCACCCCCAAACCCGGCGAAGTTTCTCTGGCGCACAACGGCGTATTATTTTTAGATGAATTTGCGGAATTTTCGCGCACCACTTTGGAAGTACTCAGACAGCCGCTGGAAAACGGTCAGGTTACTATTTCCCGTGCTAAAGAAACCGTTACATTTCCGGCTCGATTTACATTAATTGCGGCTATGAATCCGTGCCCGTGCGGCAATTTAGGCAGTCCACATACGCCGTGTACCTGCACTCCCATGCAAATCAGCCGCTACCAAAACAAAATTTCCGGTCCTTTGCTTGACCGCATTGATTTGACTGTACACTTAAATCCGGTAGCATACGGAGATTGGAATAAACCTGCCGAAGGAGAAACCTCCGCACAAATCCGCGCCCGTGTTATTGCCGCGCGCGAAATTCAACAAAAACGTTTTGCAGGTACACCCACTACGGCTAATGCGTTTATGACGCAAAAACAAATCAAAGAGTTTTGTCCTTTGCCGCAAGGAGCGGCCCGTATATTAGAAGCCGCCATGCGTAAATTCGGACTTAGTGCACGCAGTCTCGATAAAGTACTTAAAACCGCGCGTACTATTGCCGATTTGGAAGGCAAAGAAAATATTGAAAATACGCATTTGATTGAAGTCTTGCAATACCGCCCGCTAGACCGTAAGGGGGTGCCCGATTTATGAGTATCTCCCCTCAAGAAAGACTCGCGCGCATCCGCATTAATGCGTTTTTATATTTTCGGGCCGATTGGTTGGCAAGGCTGATTGAAATTTTCGGCTCTGCGGAAGAAATTTTGAAACAAGATGCCGACACTTTAGCGCGCGAAGCGCAGATGAACCCTTCTACGGCGGCTCATTTTCTGCGGGATGCTTTTGCCATTGATCCGGAAGAAGAATTGGAAAAAACAGAAAAATACGGCGGCCGAATTTTAGTACCGGAAGATGAAGAATATCCCCAAGCCTTTCGCAACAGTAAAGAACCGCCGATTGCTTTGTATGTACTGGGCAAATTACCGCAAAATAAAGCCTGTATCGGCATGGTAGGTACCCGCAAAATCACAACCTACGGCCGCCGCGCAGCCAACACCTTAGCCACCGGACTGACCGAAGCCGGGGCTGTCATTGTCAGCGGGCTTGCGCGCGGAATAGACAGTGAATGTCACAGTGCGGCAGTACGCTTAAAAAAGCCGACGGTAGCCGTAATCGGCACCGGTATAGGGCGTTGTTATCCGCCGGAAAACCGCGAACTGGCACGAGCCATTTTGCAATATGACGGGGCTATTATTTCCGAACTCCCTTTTAATAAACCTCCCAATGCTTTTCACTTCCCGCGGCGCAACCGCTTAATTGCGGCACTATCGGAACTGGTAGTGGTAGTGGAAGGAGAAATCAAGTCCGGCGCGCTTATTACGGCCAAACTGGCTTTAGAGATGGGCAAGGATGTTTTAGCGGTCCCCGGACCGATTGACAGCCCGCAAAGCGGCGGCCCCAATCACCTTATACAAGATGGGGCGGGGGTTGTCACCTCGGTAAAAGATATAATAGACTATATACCACAGCCCCAATTGTTTGATTTGCAAACTCCGGACACAGCCGGACAAACGCAAAAACCGCAAGAAGGGTTATCCGATTTAGAACAACAAGTACTAAATTACATCGGCTCGGGTGAATTATCGGCCGATCAAGTGGTAGAAGCCTTACATTTATCCGTACAAGAAGTGGCTTCTGCCTTGTTCGAACTGGAAGTGAAAGGCCTACTGGTATGCAATGCCGGCCTATATGCAAAAAGTAAACTTTAATTTTGGAGATAACGTATGGTAACTAATAATTTGAAAGGCAAAAAACTCGTAATTGTAGAGTCTCCAACCAAACAAAAAACAATTAGTAAAATTTTAGGAAGTGACTTTTTAGTGCGCAGTTCTTTCGGGCACGTGCGTGATTTACCTTCCCACGATATGGGCGTAGATATTGAAAATAATTTTAAACCTACTTATAAACCGGTAGATCGCGCCAAAAAATTAATTGCCGAATTACAAACCGCCGCCAAAAATGCGCCGGAAATCTATTTGGCTACTGACCCTGACCGCGAAGGAGAAGCCATTGCCTGGCATTTGGTAGAACTGCTCAAATTGCCTGCAGAACGTTATCAACGTATTTATTTTCATGAAATTACACCCGCGGCTATCAAAGAATCTTTTGCTCATGCGCGCAAAATTGATGAAAATTTAGTCAATGCTCAACAGGCCCGCCGTATTTTAGACCGTATTGTAGGGTATAAATTGTCCCCCCTTCTTTGGAAAAAAATTACATCCGGTTTATCGGCCGGACGTGTACAATCGGTAGCCGTTCGTTTGCTTACCGAACGCGCCAAAGAAATTGCCCAGTTTGAAGAACAACCTTACTGGAGTTTAAAAGCCCAGTTTGAGAAACCCGGCGCCCAACCTTTGTTCTGGGCTAAATTATTAAAATGGAACGGCAAAAATATAGAGCAGACCAAAACGTACCATCTGTTTGCCGAAGATTATAAAGTTAAAAATACCATTTTCGATAAACCGGAAACCTTGGCTCCCGTCAGTGCGCTTTTGCGTCAAGGTCCTTGCACGATTGCCAAGATTGAAAAGAAAGCCGTCAAGCAAAAGCCCAAACCGCCGTTTATTACCAGTTCCATGCAACAGGATGCCTATAATAAACTCGGCTTTGCTTCTCAAAAAACCATGATGCTTGCGCAAAATTTGTACGAAGGTATTGCCATTGCAGGGACAACCGTGGGTTTAATTACTTACATGAGAACGGACTCTTTCAATGTATCCAAACTCTTGCAAGATCAAACCCGCGAATTTATTGCCGCTAAATACGGGGAAAATTTTGTTCCGTCTAAACCTAATATTTACAAAAGCAAAGTCAAAGGGGCTCAAGAGGCACACGAATCTATTCACCCCACCGACGTCAACCGCACCCCGCAAAGTGTCAAACAATATTTAACACCAGACCAGTACAAATTGTATGAATTAATTTGGCTGCGCTTTGTTGCCAGTCAAATGTCTGAAGCGGTATTTAATACCGTTACCATTGATATCACTGCCGGCAAAAAAGAAGATTGTGTTTTGCGCGCCGGAGGCCGTACGGTTAAATTCCCGGGCTATCTCTCTATTTACAAAGACGAAGAAGAAACAGATAATGAAGAGACGGCTCTTTTACCCGAATTATCCGAGGGAGATGCATTAACCCTAAAAGAAATTGCGACCAAAGACCACAAAACAACACCCCCTCCGTATTACAACGAAGCCAGTTTGATTAAGACGCTGGAAAAACATGGGATCGGGCGTCCGTCTACCTATGCCCCTACCATTAAAACCATTTTGGATCGCAAATACATTGCGCGCCAACCCAAAAGCAATAAACTCATTGCCACCGAACTGGGCATTACCGTCACGGAAAGTTTAAAAGATTTCTTTAAGGAAATTATGGATTTGTCCTACACCGCCGGCGTAGAGGAAAAACTCGATAAAGTGGCCGAAGGCGGACAAAAATGGGTAGATTTGCTGCAAGAATTTTATACTTCCTTTGCCCGCGAATTAGCCGAGGCAGACAAGAGCATGACCCGTCCGCAAGCCAAACAAACCAAAGAAAAATGTCCTGTTTGCGGCAAACCGATGCTTTTGAAAACCAGCCGTTTCGGCCAATATTTGGTTTGCTCGGATGATACGTGCAAAGGAAAAGTAAATTTGGACAAGAACGGTGAAAAAGTTTTGCCGGAAACGACCAATGAAGTGTGTGATAAATGCGGATCCCCCATGGTGATTCGTACCGGTAGACGCGGTAAATTTTTGGCTTGTTCGGCCTATCCGAAATGCAAAAATACCTATTCGCTGGATGCTTCCGGCAATAAAGTTGCCGCTACCGGCCCCATTGTTACTGAACATAAATGCGAAAAATGCGGCAAACCCATGGTGCTGCGCAGTTCCAAACGAGGCCACTTTTTAGGTTGCTCCGGATATCCGACTTGCCGCAATATTGTTAATATATCCGACGAAGAAATTGCCAAAATCAAAGCCGCACATCAGCCAAATAAAGCCTAACGGAGTAGGCACATGAAGGAGCAGGTTCAAGCATTTTTATTACATTTGCATACTAAAAATTTTTCCCCGCATACGCTACAAGGGTACGAGGAAGACCTGACTCAGTTTACCGATTTTTGCGCAAACCGCAAATTAACCGATATTCACGATTTTTCACTGGCCACGGTGCGGTCTTTTTTGGCTTCTTTATCCGCCCACAAATACCAACGCAATACCTTGCTACGCAAAATTGCATCTTTGCGAAGTTTTGCTAATTTTTTGGTAGATCAAGGGCAACTGGAGAACAATCCTTTTAAATTATTACCCGCGCCCAAGCGCGAGCGGCTGCTTCCCAAATTTTTAAATTTGGAGGAAACAACCCGTCTGATTAACACCGCCGGGGAAACCGGACAATTTGCCGTGCGCAACCGCGCTTTACTTGAACTGATTTATTCAAGCGGGCTGCGCCGCAGTGAAGTAGTCGGACTTAAAATTTCCGATATCGATTTCTTCAACGGAGTCGTAAAGGTGCTCGGCAAAGGCAATAAAGAGCGCTACGTGCCGGTGACGGCCAGCGCGCTGCAAGCCTTAAAAGATTATTTAGCCACGCGCCCTAATCCGCAACCCGCCGATGCTTTGTTTCTTAATAAAAACGGCACTCCTTTAACCGGGGACGGGTTGGCTTATATTTTCAAAAATTTGGCTATTAAATCCAATATCGTACGCAAAGTAAGTCCGCACAGTTTGCGGCATTCTTTTGCTACCCATTTGCTTAATAACGGTTGTGATTTACGCAGTTTACAAGAAATGTTGGGACACAAAAGTTTACTTGCTACGCAAGTATACACTCATGTATCCTTAGATAAATTAAAAAGCGTGTATCAGCACGCACATCCTAAAAACAAGGAGAATGCATTATGATTGGTGTCGGTGTAGATATTGGCGGAACCTTTGTTAAATTATACGTCATGGACGAACGCGGAGACATTCTGCGTAAAGAGAAAATTGAAACTAACTATGCTCAAGGAGCAGAGGGTTTTTTAAAACAAATTGCGGCTTTCATTAATACCATCAAAGACCAATATCCGCAACAAAACGTCGCCGTGGGCGTAGGCGCCCCGGGAGATGTGGATAATCAATCGGGGGTCTTGCGCTACAATCCGAATTTGAAATTTAAGGATGTGGATGATTGGCCGATTGCCGATATGCTTGAAAAGCAAACGGGCATTCGTCCGTATGTGGCAAATGATGCCACTTTGGCCGCGTGGGGCGTATATGAACGGGTACTAAACCGCCAAGGCACCAACGTACTGGCCATTACTTTAGGGACCGGCGTCGGCGGCGGATTAATTTTAAATAAAGAACTGTTCCAAGGTTCTAACGGAACTGCCGGAGAAGTGGGCCACACCAAAATTGCCAGTACCAAAACCGGTCCCCAATGTGGCTGTGGCGCGCGGGGATGCTTAGAGGCGTTTGTTGGTACTATCGGCATTAAACGCCGCGTAATGGAAGGTATTTTGGAACATCCGCAATCTATTTTAGCGCAAATGGTGCAAAAAGAACCGAATTTCAAGATAGAACTTGTATCTCGCGCAGCAGAGCAAAACTGCCCACTGGCACTGAAAATTTGGAACGATACCGGTTTCTTTTTAGGGGTCGGCGTTGCCAATTTGTGTCTGACATTAGACGTAGACACTATTGTTTTAACCGGCGGGGTTTCCGGCGCCTCTAAATACTTCTTGCCCGCCATGGAAAATGTATTGCATCATCAGCAAATACAAACTCCGTTTAAGAAATTAAAATTGCTTACCTCCCAAGATCCCAATATCGGCGGAGTCGGTGCGGCCATGTACGCAATTTACAGGGAACAACATAAATAATGAAACGTTTTGTCTTCTTGCTGGGTGCTTTGGTAGCGGTCAGTCCGGTTTGGGCTGAACCTAATGTGCTACCCGCCCCGCAAGAAGAAAACGGTTTTTTGTATTTCACCGCAGATCAAGCCTACGCAGACCCTAATGCCAAAACAATTAATTTGCAGGGCAATGTAACGCTTACGCAAGAAACCAAAGACGGAGACGTTCGCAAAGCCACCGGAGAAAATGTAACCCTCGACCAATTAAACACCACTTTCTCCTCCGTAGGGCCTATGCATGTGGAGGGAATGGGCGCTACTTTGGACGGTGAAAATATTTCGGTCAATTATAAAACCAAAGATTATTATGCCGAAAATATACAAACCGAATACCCCCCTTTACGTGTATTATCGGCTAAATCGGTCTCGGCTATCAACGGTACACAACGGTTAAAAGGCGCTGTTTTGACTTGCTGTGACCAAACCCCGCCGCATTACACCATCTACCTAGGCAATGTGAAAATATCCCCGCAGAAACGGGTTTTCGGCACAAATGCGGTGTTTAGATTTGATGATGTGCCGCTTTTGTGGTTGCCGGTGTATTGGCGTTCTTTAGATAGCCAAAAACCGTGGACCACGTATGTAGATTTTACCCAAAGTAACCGCGTCGGGTTTGGGCTCTTATCTTCTACGGTATTTACCAAAGTGCCGGTTTTCCGCCCGAAACTTAATTTAGACTACTACACCAAATCAGGGGTAGGGACGGGGCTTGAACTGATGGCCATTGAAACCGATAAATTAAAAGGTACCGGCGAATTTTATTTCATTGACGATAAAGCCAGCAAAGGCGAGACATACACCGTAGACGGAAATTCTTTTAGATTACATGATACCAAGCGTTGGGGTATTCGCGGCGGATATTGGTGGGAAATGTACGACAGTTCCGATCATTTCCAAAACTCAAGCGGAGCGCTCTATCAATTCCAAACCCAATTCCGTAAAGTATCAGACCCGTATTTCAACGATTCTTTCTTCCGCGGTAACCCCTACATCTTTACGCCGGACCAACAAACCAACTTTTCTTTAGCGCGTCAGAGCCGCGCTTCCACCTTGCGTATCAGTTACACGCAGCAAGATATTTTTGATTGGCAGCGCGGCGAATATATGGCGCAAGAACGCACCTTGCCGCAGTTAGATTATGTATTACTGCCGTTTAAAGATCCGCTACTGGGGCTGTCTCACCAATTTGAAGTACATTTCAATAATACCTCTCAAATGGAGCAAGATTGGCACCGCCAAGGCAGCGCCCGTTGGACTACTAAAAAATCTATTTCTTTAACCCGCGGTCTTACCTTTTTGCCTAGCGTCTTTTACGATCAACACTTAACATTACAGGATGCCAATTACAATGATAAAGACAGTTGGGTCGGCCGCGTGGGTACGGACCTGAATTTGCAAACCAACACCTTCTTTGGGACCCTTGATACCGGCTATCAATATACCCGACGCTTCTCTACCGGGACCATTGAATTAGACCGCGTATCTGCCGACCGCGGGGAAGAGCGCAACCGCTTGTATGTGCAAAATTATTTCCGTCCGTCCTTTAATACCTATGTTAAAGTAGGCGCCGGATTTAGTTTGGTCAATTACGACGGACAAAATAATTCTTGGCAACATCTCAAACGCCGCATTGAGCCTTTCCTTTTGGAAGCCGGCTATAATTCCCCGGGCGGTACGGTTAATTTACTCGTACAAGATTTATACGATATTACCGAAGGGAATCAAGCCTTTGTGGCTCAAACTAACTTTGTGATTAAAGATCAGTTATTGGGAATCGGCGTAAACAATTATGATGATTTTACAGATCCCTATTCCTTGTATCAGACGTTTTCCGATCGCTACACGTTCACGACTACGTTTGGTTTGCGGCCGCATAATTCCTCTTGGAATTTAGATGTGGGAACCGGTTTGCAACTTGAGCGCGGGCACCTTATCGGATTCAATAAATTTGTACGCTTAGATAAACATTTCCATGATGCTATTGTGGAACTGACCGTGCGGGACCGCAACCACAATTTATCTTTTGCTCTTATGTTTAACATCTTATGCGGCAAACAAAATCGCGCCCAAACCCAAACGCAAACGCCGGACCAATACTGGTATCCGTGGCGCAGTGAGAACAAACTGCGCGATATGTAGTAAGATATAATTTAGAGATTATAAAAAGAGGACACAAAACCATGACCCCAAACTTAATGTTCAAAAAACAAGGCTGGATAGAAGTAATTTGCGGATGTATGTTTTCCGGTAAAACCGAAGAATTAATCCGCCGTGTACGTACCGCACTGATTGCCAAACAAAAAGTGCAACTGTTTAATTCCAAACTCGATACCCGCTACGGGATAGGCAGTATCATCAGCCACAATCAAAATAAAGTAGATGCTTCGTGTGTCAAAAACTCTTCCGAAATTTTACCGCTTATTGAAAAAGATACCCAAGTCATTGCCATTGACGAAGTAAATTTCTTTGACAAAGGTATTGTAGAAGTATGTGAAAAATTAGCCAATCAAGGCAAACGCGTAATTGTAGCCGGGTTAGATACCGACTATCGGGCAGAACCCTTTGAAGTAACCGCGGCTTTACTGGCCAAGGCGGAGTTTGTAACCAAAAACCACGCGGTTTGCACCAAATGCGGCAACCCTGCCACGTTTACGCAGCGCACCACCAAAGACACCAAACGTATTGTGGTGGGCACAACGGATGCCTATCAGGCACGCTGCCGCCGCTGCTACAAAAAACCCAAAGAAAAATAATCAAAGTAAAAAGTTCTTAACTAAAAACCCCCGCTTTCGCGGGGGTTTATGATTAATCTATATAACAATTGTCAGCACCACAAATTTTTTGACAAGCATTATCATCATTTTCATTCATGCACTTCGTTTTTCCGAAATCATCATAAGCAGAAGACACATTCATACATAACACATAGGGCGCCGCGGTAGATTTCAATGGAATAGCACAAAAAGTCCCCCCCGTAGTATCCGAATACTGCCAATCTTTAGTATTAAAACACATTTGGTCATAACAACCCTCCATCGTCAATTCTCCGGGCCAACCGATATCCGAGTTCTCTAATAAATGTTCATCTCCGCAATCTTGTCCGGCCATTTCATAGATTTGGCAAGCATGATGAATTTGATGTAACATTTGTATGGCTTCTGCTCGGCGTGCTTTTTCCACCGCTTTGGTATATTGCGGCAAGGCAATAGCGGATAATATACCGATAATTAACACAACTACCAATAATTCGATTAGTGTAAAACCTTTTTTCATGCTTCCCTCCTTTTATTTTACTGTAGCATATTACTATTACTATTGTAAAAAAAAAAAAACTGCGTTTGTCAAGTCTTTTGTGAAAATATTGAATAATGCACAAAAAACCCAATACATTGCGTATTGGGTTTTATGCGTTAAATGTAGCAAACTAGAAAACTGTTATTTATTATCTTCTTTATCGTGATAATAGTGATAACTCTTATAATACCCGTATTTCCCGTATGATAAGCCACTCGGGCGGTATTGGCTGATTACAGCCCCTAAGACCTTAATGCCGGCTTTACTAAGTTTGTCTAGTGCAATACGGGCCAGTTTGGCATTGGTTTTGCCATAGCGAATCGCAAAAATGCCGCGTGGGATATACCGTCCCCACAACATAGTATCAGCCACCGGCAAAATAGCCGGACAGTCTATAATCACATGGTCATAATGCTTTTCTGCCCATTTGATAAAATCGGCCAATTTGGGGGTGCTTAACAGTTCGGCCGGATTGGGCGGGCGTTGACCGGAGGTCATGACAAACAAATTCGGTACATCTTTGACCGCTTGCACATTGGCCTCATAATTGGCTTTATCGGCGTTACTGGACCAAATATTACTAAGCCCCTTATCAATACTCAAGTGAAACACCTTGTGCAAACGGGAGCGGCGTAAATCACCGTCCACCAGTAATACTTTTTGTCCGGCTTGCGTCAAAGCAACTACTAAATTAGAGGAAAAATGACTTTTCCCTTCCCCTTGCATAGAACTGGTAATCAAAAACGGAGCGTGCGGCTCATCTGCCAGCGCAAAACCCAGCATAGTGCGGATATTACGTATATTTTCCGCTTGCAAAGAGTTACCCGCTTTTAGCATAGGGGCATATTCCACTTCGCGTTTTTTGCCCTTTTCATACGGGATAAAACCCAAAAAAGCAAGCCCCAGTTTGGCTTCCAAATCTTCCGAAGATTTTACACTTTGATCTAAAAATTCCAGTGCAAAAATAATTAACAGTCCCAAAAGCCCGCCGGCCAAAATGCCGATAATCAAATTGATTAATTTGCGCGGACGGACCGGGTTAGTGGGCGTAATAGCCGGGTCTACAATGCGAATATTGTTACCGGAAAATTGACCCGACAACTCAATCTTAATACTCTGCACCAAACGTTTGGTTTCCAAGGAAATTTGCGCATTAACAGCAGCCAATTGTTTGGTAACGGAAATAACCTCCGGATGGCTTTCCGTATATTTGGCCGATAATTGCGCGCGCTGACTGGTCAAAGCCGCCGCTTGTTGTTTAAGTGATTTAATAAAATCACTGTTTACCACTTGCGGCATAGAATTTAATAATTCTTGCTCAGCCGGGCTATTTTCCGAATTTTCCAGTGCGCGAATTACGTCTTTACCCATAGAAATACGATTGCTTACGTTTTCTTGCACAAAGGTATCCGCTACCGTATTGGCAATTTCCGCTGCCAATGCCGGATCATACGAACGCACACTGACATTGACTAAACGGCTGCGCGTAATCGGAGAAATTTTCAAAGCACCGTGCAATTTAGCCACGCCGCCCGGATTGGCAAATTGTTCGTATTGGCCCAAATCTAATTTTTGATACACCCGCTCCAGTAAAGAACGGCTTTCCAGTAGTTGATATTGCGTGCGGTAATAGTCTTCTTCACTCATAAAAGAGCCGTAGGGGCTGGCGTCTATTTTACCGGCTTCTTCTTTGTTGATCATGATTAAAGCAGTCCCTTCATACATCGGACGCATTAATGTATTGACCAATATAGCAGCCAGTAAACCACACAAAACACAACCCACGATGAGCCAAAACCGTTTCAAAATGATACTGACAATTTCGGTTAAATCTAATTCTTCTGATTCTGTTTGAGCCATAAATCACCTAAAACATACTTTGCGGAACAAATACCACATCACCAGGTACTAAAGCAATATCTAATGCCTTATTGCCTTGTTTGGTGATTTGGGTCACGTCCACATCTAAGGTTTTTTGCTTGCCGTTTTCCATACGCAAAATACGGACTTTGGAAGTATTGGCAATATCGGTAAAACCACCAACGGAAGTGATGGCCTCCAGTACCGTTAAGGGCTTTTCGGGTGGGATTTCAATAGAGGAAGGCTTCTTTACTTGCCCCAATATATATACGGTCTTATTGCCATATTCTTTTACTAAAATGGAAACTTGCGGATTTTTAATATATTCCGTCAACTTATTTCTCAGACGAAATTCCGCTTCTTCTAGCGGGCAACCGGCCACTTCTACCGCACCCACTAACGGAAAAGTAATCGTACCGTTACTGCTGATGCGCAAAGTGCGGTTCATCGCGTCTTCTTGAAAGACGCGTATTTCAATTAAATCTCCCGGTTGCAATTTATACACCTGAGAAGAACGGACCTGTTCGATTCCTTGCAGGACTTCTTGTTGTAACATCTCTTTCTGCACCGCCGATTCTTTTTGAACGGCCGGTCCGCTGCAGGCTATGAACCCGCTTAAAAAACAACTGATAAATAATAAATTACCTTTCCTCATATTCATATATTTTACCAAATATAGAGTCCTTTTCCCAATTTAGTACGGACGCAAACGCATGTAAAGTTGAGAAAGTTCCTTATCGCGCGGATAACGCCCCAAATAAATAATGGCTATTTCCCGTGCTTGTTCGCGCAGCATCGCTTTTTCCTCCGGGGTAGCAGCCCTGTTAGAGGCATTTAAATAGGCATTTCCCAAGCGCACCGCATAGCGCGGAGAAGGATAATAGACTAACGCCTGTTCGTATTGAGCCAGTTTTGCTTGTGTTTTAAGTCCCTTGCCAAACACATAACACCGCCAGGCTAAGGTTTTCTGTAGCGGCAAATAGCAAACGGCCAGCAAAATTACGATAATTCCGATACGATACCCGCCGTTAAGAGAAATTTCGTGCACATGATGTTTAGCATAAGTCAGTGAACATACCGCTCCGAGCAGAACAAAAAACAGTAAAGCATTGGCCGGTATAAAGAAATGAAAATCAACCAGACTTCCCACACTCATTGCTGCCAAGGCACTTAACAAGGCCGCAAACAAAAATTGTTTCCGTATTTCTAGTCGCTTGAGCCGCTTTAAGGCCAAATAGATAAACCAAATCAACCCAAATACAATAGGCAAGGCTCCCACAAATCCGACTCCTAACAAAATTTCCAGCCAATCGTTGTGCAAGCGCTCAATATAACTGGAAAGCGACCACTCGGTATAAGAGGTGATTACCACCGGCATAGCCCCCACACCGATTCCCCAAACCGGGTATTGCTTTAAAATCGTACCGGCTGATCGATAAATCATTTGGCGGGTCTGCTCCGAAGCGCCGCTGGACCTACGGGCAAATGCGTTAATGTCATCTACGTGGGTATAAATCCATCCGCTGGTTAGCACCAAAACCACTAACGTAATCAGAAAACCTTTGATTTTCCGTTGGAATTGGCGCGGTACTGCCCACACAATAAGAAAAGAATAAGTAAATAGACCTATGAGTAGGGAAAGCATACCGCCGCGTGAGCGGGTCATTACGGCCGCTACGCACAAAGATACAAATACTGCAAAGAAACAAACTTGCTTAATATAAAACGCTTGTTTTTGCGTGCGGGAAACTAATTTGCCGTAATTTAATTGCGAAGTAAAAAAGACCCCCAAGGCAGCCAAGGCCCCCAATACAAAAAACACAGAGGCATGATTGCGGTTCAAAAACGGTCCTATTCCGCCGCGCACTCCGGCCAGTTGGAAGATATAATCTCCTTTGGGAAAACTGACCGCACAAATAGCCACCGCCACGGCACTTACCACTACCCAAAAGAGTAATTTTTTGACATCTTGTTGCGAAACAAACAGTTGCGGCACTAGGCCCACTACGGCTAAATAGGTTACAAATAAAGACACGTGTTCCCAACTATACAAGGGCATTAAACTGACCGGATACAATGCTACGGGGTCCAGTAATGTTTTAGAAAAACAGGCTTGCAGTGCAGTAAACGCGCTTAAAAACAGCAGTGTAAAAAATACCGGCTTAAATACAGACGAAAAGACTATTTTACGCCGAGAACATAATAGGAGTATCCAACAAGTAACCACTCCCCCTTGCAATATAGAAAACCCCCACGGTTCCGTACCCGCAAAGGCAAAGGGTGTAAAAAATAAAAGAAGAATAAAAATAGTTTTTACAAACACATCCATAGCAATATTTTATAAAATTCTATAGGTAAACCTATGAAAATATTATTTATTTGCCACGCTAATATTTGCCGCAGTTTTATGGCACAGGAAATAGCCCGCTCGCTTTTACCTCAAGCGGAAATATTTTCGCGCGGTTTATATGCCGATCCGCAATTTCACCTGCCGGCCAAAGTAATCCATTTTTTGGAAAGCCAACATATTCATCCTGCTCCGCACGTATCTACACAACTCAAAGAAGAAGATTTGCAGCGTGCCGATTATATCTTTTGCATGGAAAAGCAGCATTTGGATATGCTGACTGACCGCTACGCGCAATATAGCCAAAAAATGTGGCTGATAAGTGACTTTGCTTTTGACCAAGAAACAGATTTGGAAGACCCGATCAGGTTAGAAGGGGCCGCTTTTACCAAACAAGCCCAACTCTTACAAAAAACAGTCACTGCATTAATCAAACGATTCTGAAAACACAAAAAAACTCCCGGCGTTAAACCGGGAGTTTTAACTAAGCAATTAAATCTTAGAATAAGGCTTTAATGCTTACACCGACTTTGTTGTTTTCATAATCCGCCCAATCTTTATTAGAGGCACGGTTACGATATTGATACCATACACTACCCATTAACCAATCTTTAAACATATAATCGATTTGCGGGCGGATGGTATAAAGGCTGTCATGGCGTTTGGTATTGCCTTCAACCACACGGGAATAAGCCATATCTTCCCAACCTAAGGTCAAGGCAGCGGTCCATTTGGAATTAAATTTGTGTTGGCCATACAACGCAACTAACGTATCTGCGAAGTAGCGGTTGTTGCCATACAAAGTTTCTTCCATTTTGCGTTCACCGGACAAACGAACGGTGTCGCGGGTGCTGGGCTTCCAAGTCAAAGCGGCATAATAACCAAACATATCCGGTTCATTATCAGCACCGTCTACATGTTTGTCATAATCGCGCATATCATAGGTTACTTTGGCAGTACCGGTTACTTTCGGGGCAATTTTACCGTTGACACCCAAACCCACGCGGTGGCCGGTAGAATCATTCCAACTGTTTTCGCGATATTCGATATCGGAGAACATATATTCTACAAACACATTCGTTTGGGTATTGAAGTTATAGTAAAGTTGCGCACCGGCATTAACGCGGTTGCGGTTTAAGTAACTCATGTTCGCATCAAAATAGCGGTCAAAAATATCTTCTACAGATACACCCACGCTGAATAATTTTTCATTGGTGGTTTTGTAAGAAGCATAGGCCGTATTGTTCATGCGTTTTTCACGGTCGGTTAAAGAACTGTTAGCCGGATCAGAGGTATATAACAGGCGATCGCCTAATTTGATCTGTTCGTTGGCAAGTTCTACATTACCTAAAGCATCCCAATAGTTGTTAACTGACGGTTTGCGGGTATAGGCATTGTAACCTACTAAAGCACCGGCGGTTAATTTCAAATCACTACCCGGGATTTGGCCTTTATAGTTGGCGCCTACGCGGGTGGTGCTGATTAAAGAATCTCTCTTTTCAGCGTTATTGGGTTTCAAATAGATGTTGTCATCATAGGAAATATCTTCCGTAGCGACAAATTGCACCGGACCGGCGGCAAAAGCCGGAATGGCTAAGATAGCGGTTAAGGTCAAAATAATTAATTTCTTCATACTCTCTTATTTCTCCTAAATCTTAGCGCGGTGCGGACGGGCTCAATACTTCTTCCGTTTCAACAATATCTTGAGTGGCTTGTTCTTGAGCGGCACTAATGCTGTTAAAGGAAGTATCGGCGGCTACAAAAGCAGATTCAAACGCGGCAAACGGTTCGGTAGTATCCGCGGCGGTAAAAGCCGAGGTTGCCGTGGTTTGAGCGGCAGTTTGTTGGGCTTTAACGGTTTTGGCGGTTTGTTCCATTTCCTTAGCGGTTTGCTGGGCTTGTTTATCAGCCTGTTCTACTTGTTTAGCAGCAGCGGCCTGTGCTTTAGCGGCTTGGGCTTGAGCCTTGGTTGTTTGATTTTTGGCTGCGGCTTGAGTTTTAGCGGCTTGGGCTTTAGCGGCCTGAACTTTGGCGGCTTGGGCTTTGGCTACTTCGGCTCTGGCAGCTTCCATTCTGGCAATTTCTGCCTCGTTGGCTGCTTCCGTTGCTTGAGCGGCTTTTTCCGCTTCTTTAGCAGCAGCGGCTTGGGCTCTTTGTTGTTTTTCGGCGGCTTTAGTAATTGCTTTAGTAGGTGCTTTTTGGTTGTTCGAAGTTTGTGTATAAACTACAGTCGCAACACCCACGCAAGCGACAACTGTTAACGCCAATGCGATTATTTTAGTCATCCTTGTTTTCTCCTAAATTTCAAAATTCTATAAAGAACTTGTTGGATATATTATACCAATTTTGAAAAGGAAATACATTATTTTTGTAAATTTACTTTAATTGCCTTTACTACGGGACAATGCTCCACCACATAAGGTATAATATATATTGTTAATTTCCATAGGTAAAATAAGGGTCATGACACAAAATTCTCATTGGTTAATTACCGGAGGGGCCGGATTTATCGGCTCTCATTTGGCTCACAGTTTAGTAGAGTTGGGTCAAAAGGTCACCGTTTTAGATGATCTCTCCGGCGGAAACTTGGAAAATTTAGCGGATATTCAAGATAAAATTCACTTTATCAAAGGCAATATCTGCAATATTACCGATATAACTGCCGCCACCGTAGGCGTAGATTATGTACTGCACCATGCGGCCTTGGTATCGGTAGCCGAGTCTATGGAAAACCCGCAAAAGGCTACTCAAATTAATATCAACGGAACTCAAAATGTACTGGAAGCCTCTCTCAAAAACGGGGTGAAAAGAGTTGTTTTTGCTTCCTCTTCGGCCGTATATGGAAATAGCCCTGATTTACCTTATAAAGAAACCACCCCGACCGACTGTCAATCTCCGTATGCATGGAGCAAACAAGCCGGAGCGGAACTTTGTCAACTTTACACGAAAGCCTATGGACTGGAAACCGTATCTTTGCGTTATTTTAACGTATTTGGTACGCGGCAAAACCCAAATTCCGCTTATGCGGCCGTGATTGCCAAATTTATGCAACTGGCAGCGGAAAATAAACCGCTGGGAATTGATTGGGACGGACTGCAAAGCCGCGATTTTGTGCACGTGAGTGATGTAGTGCAAGCCAACCTGTTAGCAGCCCAAAAAGGCGTGCCCGGTGAAATCTATAATGTAGCCGGCGGACATACTTATACTTTACTTGAATTAGCCGACACGATTGAAAAAGTATCCGGCCGGAAATTAGAACGTGTCTCACGGCCCAAACGCCCTGGGGATGTGCATGAATCTTCGGCCGATATTAGCAAAATACAGGCTTTGGGGTTTGTCCCCAAAGTAACGTTGGAGCAAGGTTTAGCGCAAATGTGGACGGAGAAAAGCAAAGCATGAACGGAAAGTTATTCTTCTTTTTTGATACGATTGCTTTTTTCACCATTACCTGGGTGGCTTCATATATTCGTCATGAAGGACTTACTCGTGCGGAGTTCGGACATCAATTATGGGCGTATATTCCTATATTTCTTTTCGTTAGTTTTGTCTTATGGTTGTTTTCCTTTTATGATGTAAAGTTACTGCGCAAACGCGTGATTAATTATCACCGGCTTGTGATTGCTTTTTTTATTACGCTGTTGGGTTCTGCCAGTGTAATTTATTTCGTTTCCGCGCTTCCTGTTTCCATTCCCACTCCCAGACGTATTTTACTGGCCATTTTTCTACTGTACTTTGCTTATATATTTTTGTTTCGACGCAATTATTTCAAGTTCGACTTTGCTAAGAAAAACATTTTATTATTCGGTCAAAGCCCTACTTTAACAGAACTTGCCAAAGAACTCAAATCTTCCCGCGGTTTTCGCATCCGCGGACAAGAAGAAATTCCCTCTCCGGAAAAACATTATCCGCTACGCAATTTGGATCTGGTCATTATCGGCAGTAAATTATTCCGCGAGCAACCGCAAACCTGGGATATTATTTCCTCCAAATTTATTGCCAAAGGGGCCTATGTGGATACCGATTTTAATGCCTACGAACAAATCCTACGTAAAGCCTCGCGCGAAAGTATTGAAGATACTGCTTGGTTGTTGCGCGGCATTGGCAACCGACAACAACATACCATGTACTATATGTTAAAACGCACCTTTGATTTAATATTGGCTCTTGCAATGTTCCCTATTCTTTTTCCGCTAGGCTGTCTGATTTGGTTACTCATCCGTATTATAGACGGATATTCCCCGTTGTTTATCCAAAAAAGAGTCGGACAATTGGAAAAACCGATTTACATTTATAAATTCCGCACCATTAAACCCGGCGGCACTGAGGCACATATTACCCGCGCAGGCAAAATTCTGCGCCGTTTCCGGTTGGATGAAATTCCGCAAGTGATTAATGTAATAAAAGGAGACATTTCCTTTGTAGGGCCGCGCCCCATTTGGTTTAATGAACATGAGTTTTTAAAAAATCATGTACCCAACCATAATTTACGCACCATTGTAAAACCCGGCATTACCGGTTGGGCACAACTCAATTTCAAAGCACCTCCGACCTATTTTAATTTCAGAAATCAATCCCCGGAAAATTTAGATCCGCGTTCTTTTGACGCGGCATTCACC
Source organism: uncultured Elusimicrobium sp. (assembly GCA_902797165.1). Taxonomy (GTDB): domain Bacteria; phylum Elusimicrobiota; class Elusimicrobia; order Elusimicrobiales; family Elusimicrobiaceae; genus Avelusimicrobium. Next base: position 30,266 of record CADBRU010000009.1, on the reverse strand, counting down.
CGTTTTTCCTACGATGTGTGGTACATTAAAAATTGTTCCATCGGACTTGATTTAGATATTATGGTTAAAACAGGTCTGCGCATGTTTATTAAAGATTCCAAGGTAGATAAATGAAAAACAAATTAATCATTTGCTTGCTTTTATTAGCCTCCCCGCTTTTGGCCGAACATTTTCCGCTTTGTATGTACGGTGTCAATGATCCGGCTGATGTCCCCACGCTTAAAAATGCCGGATTTACTTGTTTGCAAACATACGAAAAAGAACCCACCCGTTTGGTTGCTTTAGCCAAGGCCGCGCAAAAAAACCAAATGCAAGTGGTATTTTTCCCGGATCAAGTAATTGGCTCCGCACAAGAAAAAGCCGCTCAAGATTGGCCAGTACTTGCATGGTATTTGGTAGATGAACCCGATGTGTGGAAATGGACCCGCAAACGGGTAACCGATGCCCACACAACCGCCAAAAAGGCTTTTCCCATGCACCAAACCACTTTGGTAATCGGGCAAGGAAAAACCCGTACGCCTTATTACGATTTAAGTGATACTTTGCTGATGGATTGGTATCCGGTACCGCATTTGGAACTGACCTCTTTTGGAGATAATGTGCGCTTTGCCAAAGAAGGACAAATTGCCATGGGCACGGGGCATCATCCTTTATGGGGCGTGGTGCAAATTTTTAATTGGAAAGAATTTAAGCAGCACCGCCCGGACAATGACCGTATCGGGCGTTTCCCGACGGAAGAAGAAATCCGTTTTATGTCTTATGACGGTATTGTAAACGGAGCAACCGGACTCTTTTATTTTATATTTACGACCCAAGACAAACCTTTACCAACGCAACAGCCCGAGTGGTGGCAGCGCGTAGAAAATGTATCCAAAGAATTAAGCAAATTGCGCCCTATACTAGAAGAAGGTTCTCTCATAGAAAACCCGGTTGCGGTCAAAAAACCTTTGGCGGCACAAACGCGTTTATATAAGAAATATTTATACACTATTTTAATCAATCGCTCCGCTGAGCCAATAGCCGCGCCGAAAGAATTATTAAAACGGAAATACAAATTGCTCGTCGGAAATAAAAAATCTGCGCAAATGCCCGCTTACAGTGTTTGGGTGCTCAAAAGAAAGAAATAGCAAGTAGTCCGTATGGCAATTATGCTATAATATGAGTAGTAAAAATCGATTTAAGCCCAGTTGGCGCAGGGCTAGTAAAATAAGTTCGTTCCCGTTAGGGAACGCGCGCCAAAGATAAAAGTTCGCGGTTTATACCGCACAATTTAAGTAATTTTAATAGATTTAAGCCCAGTTGGCGCAGGGGTAGCGCGTTCCCTTGACATGGGAAAGGTCATAGGTTCAAATCCTATACTGGGCACCATATGAAAACCCGCCTATTTGGCGGGTTTTTGTATGGTCAGTAAGCAACACAAACTGCTTTGTGTTGCGTTAGGATTTGAAAGCCGGAGCGTTGTATGAGTTTTGCCGAATAGGCAAAGGCGAATACCGCGAGGCGGGGTCGCGAGCGACGCACGTCAGTAAGCCGATTTGTGACCAAATCCTATACTGGGCACCATATAAAAAACCACCCAAAAGGGTGGTTTTTCTTTGTAGAGAATACCCACTAATATCGTCCGTTATCACGTATCCAATTGATAAAACCAAAAAGGGAATCTTTTTCTTCCTGCGAAAATGGTTCTTGGTCAAGTATATTAGTATCTGATACTAAAGAAATTTGTGCATGTTTGTCCTGACAATTAATCAACAACCTGTCTTTGGTTATGCCGGATTGAAACAATGTGCATGAAGTACGCGCTCTACCCGGTAAAAATATATTATGCTGATACGGATGAAAACATGCTTGCGGTAAAGTTAAATAAGCCAGTGAAGGCGCCAAATCAATATGGGTAGCCAATACATTTTGCGTTCCTTTTAACGGACTCCCTATAACAACGGTAGGGATACGTGCTTCCGCTTCCGGTCCGAAAAGAGCGGTCTGCACCGTTTCTACGGGAGTATTACTCCGGTGGTCCGAGGTAATCACAATCAGCGTATTATCTAACTTATGTTTTTTGGCCAAATCTGTAATAAATTCTCCGATAGATTTATCAGCATATCGGACTGATTTTTCTAAGGAGTTTTCCCCGCTTATTGGATCTATATAAGGCGGATGCGTGGTGGTAGTTTCCAAAATCAGCAAATAGGGTTTTTGTTTGTTGTAATCGTCTATCCACTGCAGCGCATGCTCATATAACACATCATCTGATACGGATTGGAAAGTATAGCGTTTTTTCCAATCATAAAAAGGATCTGTGTTTAGTGATATTTCATCAAAACCGACATGTTTTAAAATTTCATCTTTAGAATATACAAATGAGGCAGAAGTAAAAAATGCGGTATGATATCCTGCTTGCTGAAAAATTCGAGACAGCGTATAATGATAAAATTTAGGTTCGCGGTAAAGTTGGCCCGCCGCATACGTATATACTGCCGGAATACCTGTAAAAATGCTAAATAAACTTTGCGCCGTATAGGGATTAGTGGCGCGGTAATTTGTAAAACCGACATATTTACGTGCTAACTGATCGAGTTGGGGAGTCCAATTACTTGCCTTTCCTTTTGAAAAATAATCACTCATATAAGAGGATAAAGATTCCACAATAACAATAATCACGTTTTGGCGGCTGTTTAAGCCGTCCTCGCATTGATAAGTCAATTGAAAATCAGGAGCCTGTAACTTATATTTTTTAAAAGGGATCTTGGAACGCACCCATAATTTGGGCCAAGCGGCTAATTGATTGCTATCGGCCGCAGTCAGCGCAACGGGAAGCAAATACCAAATACAACCTAGTACAACCACCACACCAAACAGTTGCCGCAGTTGAATATGTATCGGTTGACGTATGCGCCACAAATACACACAAAGAACTGTCCAGCTGATCAGCAAAAGCAAGGTGTATTTTCCCACGGTAACCGAAAAATAAGATTTCAGAAAAGGCCCTACCGAAAATAGCGTATCTTTGCCAAATTCACCTATTTGTCCCGGTGAAAAACGATCATTAAGTAACCACAACAAAACGCTGTCTGCCCATTCGGTTAATAAGATAACGCTTCCAATTAAAATACAAATACTTTTGATCCATTTTTTGTGTACGGAAAATCCGCACCATAATAAACCCGATAACAATGCCAAAGCCCATATTTGCTCTTGTAAAAGTAGAAGAAATTGCGGCCACCCGGGTGCAAAAAACACAGTATCTAAGCGCGGCATAAAAACATACCACCGCATTGCACCGTAACTGGCAAACAACACAGCAAAAAGCACTAATATCAACCAATTCGGATAATGTCTTTGTAAAAAGGAAATAACAGTGTTTGTGTAATGTTTGCACAGCCACCCACAAAACAAAAAAGACAAGACAAAAAATACAATTTGCCATTTCCATAGAAAAGAAGTATCCACCGCAGGCAACTGCCGGGGTGAGAATATAATATTACCCTCCCCTCCGAGCACCAAACAGGATATCTCGCCCGTGGCTGATTGATTGCAGGAGCGGATATTGCGCATTTGATTGCTTGACATTAAATCTAATGGTTGCCCGCTAAAAACAATATCCCGCAAATACAATCTATCATTACCCCGAAATCCCAAGCGCAAATAACCCACTTTATGCGGGGCAACAGCCATATGTACCTTTTGCCAATCTTTTGAGTTCGACAAGTCAACTTGTTGCTTGGAAATACGGGGGAATTGATCATCTTTTGAAGTGGCTAAAAGCACGGTTTGCGGGGCATCTACTTTGATAGATAAATCTAAATAAACCGGACGAAGATATGATATGCCCGTGCTCAGCCAGCCCGATAGCACCCACGCCGCCGCTATACAAAGAAATAAACCACCTATTGTTTTAAGACGCATATGTATATTATAACAATCCCCCGCGGCGCTAATCACTGCGGGGGATAAAACCGGTAAAACAATTACCTACCAAATCAAGAACTGGAACCGTCTCTGATACTAAATCCTGCCGATTCAAGTCCCTTACAAACTCCCAACCCCAAATTGGTACCGTACCAACAATATCTATACCACTTATTGTCACCGGCATACCGGTAAGCACTCAAACTCCAATCATGCGGACTACTTGTATCATCAAAATACATTTTGCAGCGAGATCCATCACAACTAAGACTATAGTCGCGTGAATATTTAAGAGTTGGAACTTCAATATCCAAATCACTAAAACTCAAAGAAGACGGAATGCCGCTGTTTGTTAAGATAGCGACATCAACGGCCTCTATCGTTGCACCCATTACAGATACAATTTCCATTGCGCGCGATTTGGCAACCGCTTTTTGATACTGCGGCAAGGCTACCGCAGATAAAATGCCGATAATTAAAACTACTACCAGTAGTTCAATTAACGTAAAACCTTTTTTCATATCGTAACCTCCTGTAAATTTTTATAAAAACTTCATGCTAATATTGTGCTAATATTATAGGAGTTTATACTAATTTTACCACTCTCTAAATCTCTCTAGCAGTGCCTCAATTTGGCGGGCATTTTGCGTGCCGTCCACCACCACTTGCCGCCGGACCGGATTAAAAATACATAACTTACCGAAACACATATGATACACCCACGCAGTGGCGCAATTTAAATCTCGGTGTCCGGGGCAAGAAATACTGGTAGTCCGTCCTACCGTCTGTATCCGCTTGCGGTAATATTCACTAAAGCCGTCTTTTTCAAATAATTGTTTGAAAGCATTGGTAAAAGCACGCGCATACGGACAACCCGGATAGGTAAAGAAATAAACATATTTATGATTTCCGGTTAAATACCGTTTGAATTTGGTATCCGTCTCTAAACTTTCATACACCGAATCGGGAATCGGCACAACTTGTATTCCCGTAATGGCATGCGACGGTTGCAATTCTCCCCCCATATGTACCGGAGTAGGTGAATCTTTTTGCAGTAGATTTTCCCAATCTACTTTACTGGCAAAATAACTCCCCAGCACCAGTGCGCAAAGCAAAAATGCTACCACTTCCCAACTTTCTACTTGATCCATGAAACTCATAAAATCTCCTCTTGTTCTTATTATACAAACGCGTGTCTGTGCGTGCAAGTTTAGTATAATTTAAGAAATGATTTCTTTATTTTAAAGGAGATAGAAATGGCAAATAAAACTGTTGTTTCCCCGTTGCAAAAACACCGCTGCGCTTATAAACCGGTGTTACCCGAAATTTTGAAAAAAGGCGCTTGCTTTGTTAAACCCAAAGCCGGCAAAGCCACACAAAGCGTGGCCGATCAAGCCGCCGTTAAAAAGATGTTTCCTAACACCTACGGTATGCCCGAAATTACCTTTGTAAAAGGGGCCAATCCGGCCATCGGCAAGAAAGCCGTTAAAGTAGCCGTAGTGCTTTCCGGCGGACAAGCCCCCGGCGGACATAACGTAATCGCGGGCCTTTTGGACGGGCTCAAAAAAGCCAACGCTAAAAATAAACTCTACGGTTTTTTAGGCGGGCCGAGCGGAATTTTAGAAAACAAACTCAAAGAAATTACCCCCGCTTTAATGGCCGATTACCGCAATACGGGCGGCTTTGATTTAATTCAATCCGGCCGCACCAAAATAGAAACCCCGGAGCAATTAGCCACCGCATTAAAAAATCTAAAGAAAAATAAATTTGATGCGCTTGTTATCGTCGGCGGAGATGATTCCAACACCAATGCCGGTGTGCTGGCCGAATATTTCAAACAAAACGGCGCAAACATCACTGTCATCGGCGTACCCAAAACCATTGACGGCGATCTTAAAAACGAACAAATCGAAACCTCTTTCGGTTTTGATACCGCTACCAAAATTTATGCGGAAATGGTCGGCAATATTTGCCGCGACGTAAATTCCGCACGCAAATACTGGCACTTTGTACGCTTGATGGGCCGCAGTGCTTCGCACATCACGCTTGAAGTGGCACACAAAACCCAACCGAACATTACCCTAATCGGTGAAGAAGTACTTGCCAAAAAAATGACCTTAAAACAAATCATTGATTATTTGGCCGGTATTATTGTAGCCCGTGCTAAACAAGGTAAAAACTTCGGTGTAGTGCTCGTGCCGGAAGGGTTAATTGAATTTATCCCGGAAATGAAAGCATTAATTGCGGCCTTAAATGATTTGCTGGCCGACCATGAGGCCGAACTGGCCAAGGTTAGCACCGTAGCCGAGAAAAAGGCCTTTATCATTTCCAAATTGCCGAAAAAATTGGCTGACTTAATGAGTTCTCTGCCCGAAGGGATTGCCGCGCAACTGATGTTAGACCGCGATCCGCACGGTAACGTACAAGTCTCTTTAATTGAGACGGAAAAACTCCTCGTGGAAATGCTGCGCACTAAACTAGCGGCCCTTAAAAAAGCGGGCAAATACAATGGTAAATTCTCCACCATTACCCACTTCTTTGGTTATGAAGGGCGCTGCGGTGTGCCGTCTACCTTTGATGCCAATTACACCTATGCACTCGGTTTTAATGCTGCGGCATTGGCACTCAATAAATGCACCGGCTACTTGTCTTCCGTGCGCAAATTAACCAAGAAAGCCAAAGATTGGCAATGCGGCGGTGTGCCTTTAACCATGATGATGAATATGGAACGCCGCAAAGGAAAAGATAAACCGGTTATCCGTAAAGCGTTGGTAGAACTCAACGGTACCCCGTTTAAGGCATTTGCCAAACAACGCGCGTTGTGGGCTATGAGTGAATCTTATCTATTCCCCGGTCCGATACAATATTTCGGCCCGGCGGAAATTACGGATATGACCACTTACACGCTGGCCTTTGAACGCGGCGGTAAGAAATAAGTTTTACTACAAACAAAAACCCCCGGGCCATACCCCGGGGTTTTTTATTAATAGTTAATTTATTTTTCAGAAGATTGTGTATCAGCCTGCACGGCTTGCTCTGCGGCTTGTGCAGCCTGTTCCGCCGCTTGTAACCGCGCTTCCAGTTCCGCCACTTCTTGCTCTCGGCGCAGTTTCTCTTCAAACGGGCCAAAACCGCACTGTTCATCCCATCCGCCGCCGAGTGCTTTGGAAAGATTAACAAGCCCCACCAGTTCGGCCTGGCGTGCCGACGCAAGGGTCATTTCCGCATTTAACAAATTGCGCTCTACGTCTAAGAGTTCCATGGTACTGATAAGGCCGGCATCTTCTTGCTTCTTGGTCAGTTCATAACTGCGGCGCAAAGCCAATGTTTGTTTAAGCATAATATCAAATATTTCGCGGTTAATACGGTTAGCATTGAGTGCGTCCAACGCCTCTTTAAAAGCGGTTTGTACCGTTTTCTCATAATTAGCCAACATTTCCTGATATTTGGCTTTAGCAGATCTATTTTGCGCTAAGATTTTACCGCCCGCAAAAATGGGTTGCGCTACGGAGGCCGCTACTCCCCAAATACCATTTGGGCTCATAAATAAGCGGTCCAATTCATTACTGGCATAACCGGCCGCACCCGTCAAAGAAATATCCGGGAAATACGCCGCGCGCGCCGCCCCGATACGGGCATTAGCCGCAATCAGTTCCCCCTCCGCACTGCGCACGTCCGGGCGTTTGGCCAAAAACTTGGCGGGCAAATGTTCCGGCACATCCGGCAGTACCGCCACATCACGCAAGTGGCCGCTACGCTCTTCCGCTCCGGCCACAATTTCACGCGGGCTTTCTCCGACCAAAACCGCCAACGCCGTCTCGGCTTTGCGTACGCTCAGTTCCAATTCTTTGGCTTGTGCTTCTACAGAGTACATATCCGCTTCCACACGGCGCAAATCTACTTCCGCAATTACTCCCGCATTATAGCGGCTATTGTAAATACGTACGCTTTCGCGGCGGGTTTTTAAAGTTTTATTGGCAATATCCAACTGCGCATCTAACATACGCAAGGTAAAATAAGCCGTGGCTACTTCAGAGGTCAACGATAAAAGCACCGTATCTTTTGCGGTCATGGTGGCCAGTAATTCCCCGCGAGCTGCTTCACTTAAACGGCGGTATTTGCCCCATAAATCCAGTTCAAAAGCCGCGGCTATTGTGCCGCTACTCACCGTTTGCGCCGAACCGTAATAAGTACCGGCTCGACCGCTTCCGCCTTGCAAACCGATGGTGGGTAATTGATCGGCTACTGCGCTGGTAACCCCGGCGCGGGCTTGATCCACACGGGCTACCGCCATACGTAAATCGCGGTTATATTGCAAGGCTTGTTTTTCCAGTTTATTTAGGTTGTCATCTGCAAACATTTGCCACCATTCATAATTCTGGAAAACGCTGTAATTCTCCGCCGATATTTGTACGTCTGCCGGCAAGTCTAAATCGGGCCGCTTGTAATTGGGGCCCAAAGCACATCCGGCCAAAAACGTGAAACCCAAAGCAAGCAATAAGTATTTCTTAAATATCATGCAAAGCCTCCTCTTTTTCCTGCGTGGTTTCTTCTTGTTTCTTTTCTTTAAAACCCCCGGAAATCAAGTAGAAAAACGTCGGAACAAACATAGGTGCAATGGCCGTTGCGCCAAGCATACCGAACACCACGGCCGTACCGATGGCATGGCGGCTGGCCGCACCGGCACCACTGCTGATAGCCAAAGGCACGCACCCTAAAATAAAAGCCAGTGACGTCATAATAATCGGTCTAAAGCGCAAGCGGATGGCCTGTACTGCCGCATCAAAAGTCGTGGCACCTTGCTCTTTAATCATCACGGCAAATTCTACAATCAAAATAGCGTTTTTGGCGGCTAAACCTACCAAGGCCACCAGTGCGATTTGGAAGTAAATATCATTATCCAGTCCGCGCAGCCACGTACCTAAAAACGCGCCGAACAGTCCGAAAGGCACTGCCAAAAGTACCGCGAACGGAAGGCCCCATCTTTCATATTGTGCCGCCAAAATCAGGAACACCACCAGCATACCTAACAGTAAGGCAATGGCAGAGGAACTGCCGCTGATTTTTTCCTGATAGGTAGTACCGGTCCAAGAAAGCGTAAATTCTTCACCCAATACTTCTTGCGCCACTTCTTCCATGGCCGCCATGGCTTGACCGGAACTGTAACCTTCTTTGGGAGTTGCCATGAGTTTGGCCGCCGGGAAAGCATTGAAACGCTCCACCATATCCGCACCCAACATCGGCGTTAAGGTAACCAACGCCCCCAACGGGACCATATCTCCCGTATTGGAACGGACATAAATTTCACTTAATTGTTCGGGGCGGGCGCGGAAATCACCTTGCGCCTGCATCATAACCTTAAAACTGCGGCTGTACTTTGTGAAATCGTTTACGTAATAAGTACCGAACGTACCTTGAATGGTGCTGTAAAGTTCACCCAAAGATACGTTCATAGACATTGCCTTAATTTCATCTACTTTCAAATCATATTGCGGCGTAGAAGCAGAGAAAGTAGTAGTTACACTGCCCAGTTCCGGGCGTTGTTGCGCCGCGGCAATAAATTCATTGACCTTGCCGGCTAAAGCCTGGCTGCCTGTTCCCGCGCGATTTTGTATGTATCCTTCCAAACCGCCTGTGGTACTCATACCCATAATCGGCGGCGGGTTAAAGGGCATTACAATAGCCCCCGGCACTTGTCCGGCTCCCATTTTAGCAATAGCCGCTACCGTTGCGAAGGCGGATAAATCTTTGGCTTTGCGCTCTTTCCACGGTTTTAAGGTAATGAAAGAGGCCACGGAATTACTTTTCATACTGCTACTGAGCATATCGTATCCGGCAAAAGTTAATTCATCCTGTACGGTGGGTTGCTTGGAAATAATATCTCCCATTTGCTTGGCTACCGTTTCCGTACGAGACAAAGCCGCGGAAGGATCCAAGGCGGTGGCCACCATAATCATACCCTGATCTTCATCGGGCAGTAAACCGCCCGGCACCAGTTTAAGCAGCCCAAAACATGCCGCCCAAAGCAGTAAAACACACACCAAAGCCACCGGAATACGACGCAATAGAAAAGCCGCCAAGCCGGTATATTTCTCTGTAATTTTGCTAAACCAGTTATCAAAACGGAAGAAAAAGCCGCTTTGTTTCGGTTGCATGCCTCTAAGTAACAGTGCACACAAAGCCGGCGTCAACGTCAAAGCCACCAAACCGGAAATAACCACGGATACCGCAATTGTAATGGCAAACTGCTGATACATAATTCCGGTAAAGCCACCCATAAAGGCCACCGGCACGAACACGGAACACAACACTAGCACAATTGCGATAACCGGTCCGGTTACTTCGTCCATGGCTTTAATCGTAGCCTCTTTAACGGGCAGATGTTCCTCATGCATAATACGCTCTACGTTTTCAATAACCACGATAGCATCATCTACCACAATACCGATGGCTAATACTAACCCGAACAAAGTAAGTGTATTAATAGAAAAACCTAAAAGTAACATGCCGGCAAAAGCACCTACAATAGACACCGGCACTGCTAAACACGGAATTAAAGTAGCCCGCCAATCGTGCAAGAATAAATACACCACCAAAAACACCAGCACCATGGCTTCCAGTAAGGTATGGATGACTTCTTCAATAGAGGCCGTTACGAATAAAGTGGTGTCGTAGGCAACTTTGTATTCAATACCGCCCGGGAAATTTTTGGACAGTTCTTTCATGCGGGCTTTCACATCTTTGGCAGTTTGCACCGCATTGGCCCCTGGAGACAAGAACACTCCGATAGGCACGGCGGGTTTGCCGTTGTAGGAACCGTTAAATTCATAGGTCTGGCTGCCCAGTTCCACCGTGGCCACATCTTTCAAACGCAGAGACGTGCCATCGGGATTGGCGCGCAAAATAATTTCTTCAAATTGGGCCGGATCTACCAAACGTCCCGGTGCAATAATGCTGTACATTTTATCTACACTGGTGGTAAGCGGCGGCTGACCGATTTTTCCGGCGGCCCGCTGTGTGTTTTGCGCTTGCACCGCGGCAACCAAGTCGGAAACGGATAAGCCCAGTTGACTCATCATATCCGGCTTAATCCAAATACGAATGGAATAGTCATTGGCCGTCATGACGGAGGCATCACCGACCCCTTCAATACGTTTCAAATCGTCTACAATGTTGACTAGCGCATAGTTACCGATATAGGTAGTATCATATACCCCACTGGGGGAGTACATAGCAATTAATTGTAAAATAGCGGATGATTTTTTCTCTACCGTTACCCCGTAGCGGCGCACATCTTCCGGCAAAGAAGATGTAGCGGCTTGCACCCGGTTATTGACGTTAATCATGGCTTGGTCGGGGTCTGTACCTACTTTAAAATACACGGTTAGGTTCATATCCCCGTTGGAAGATGAAGTAGAGTTCATGTAAAGCATGTCTTCCACACCGTTGACTTGTTGTTCAATCGGAGCGGCTACCGTATCGGCAATTACTTCCGGACTGGCACCCGGATATTGCGCGCTGACTTGCACGGAGGGCGGGGTTAAATCCGGATATTGTTCAATAGGCAGCGAAGTAATAGATACAATACCCGCCAGTAAAATAAGCAGTGAAATTACGGTAGAAAAAATCGGCCGATTAATAAAAAATTTAGAGAACATGTTTGCTCCTTATTTTTTATCCGTTTGGTCGGCGGTTGTGCTGGATACTATGGTAGTATCGGGTAATACTTGTTGATCCCCCGCCGAATCGCGTTGCAGCGCCTCATCAAAACTTTCCACATTTACCGCAGTAGTGGTACTCGGTTGGGTGGCGGGTGGCACCTCCGGAAGGGAAAAATCTTTCATTTGCGGTGTAACTTTCATGTTCGGTTTGATTTTAATTAAACCTTCCGAAACTACCGTTTCCCCGCCGGATAGACCTTCCGTAACGATGTACATATTATCTTGCAATTGCACTTTAACCGGTTGGGCTTTTACGGTATTGTCTGCTTGCACGACATACGCAATATTCCCCGTTGAGGTACTCAACACCGCTGAAGAAGGAATTAAAACCGCATCTTTGTACGTGGCACCAATCAAGCGCACCCGCACAAATTGTCCCGGCATGAGCATACGTTTATTGGACGGGTTTGGAAATTCCGCACGCATGGCAAGTGAAGAAGTTTTGACGTCTTCACTGCTGTCAAAGAAAATAATGGAACCTCTTTCCGGATAGACACGCCCGTCTGCCGTGATGGCTTCTACATAAATCGAATCTTTGTTATTTCCTTCTTTTAACGTAATGGTACCTTCAAAGAATCCTTCGGCCAGTTTATAAAACTGCGCACTTGGCATAGAGAAATTAACCCACAGCGGTTGAATTTGTACCATAGTAGTAAGTAGTCCGTTCCCCGTCGGAGAAACTAAACTTCCCACAGATTGCGCTTCTTTACCGGTAATACCGGAAATCGGAGCCAAAACGCGGGTATATTCCAAATTAATTTTGGCATCATTTACACCGGCCTTGGCCACTTTTACCGCCGCTTGGGCCGCCTCATAGGCAGATAAAGAATCATCATAATCTTTTTGACTCACGGCATTGTCTGCGCGTAATTTTTTCATACGCTCATAATCACGCCGCGTGCGGTTGACATCGGTTTGGGCTTGAGCCAAATTACCTTCGGCACGTTCCAACGCCACTTCATATTCTTGAGGATCAATTTGAAAAAGTTGTGTGCCTTGCTCTACATAAACACCTTCATCAAATAAACGCGCTTTTAAAATACCCCCCACCTGCGCACGCACTTGAATTTGCAGAGAACCCGCCACTTGAGCCGGATATTCCATATTCCACGGCAAATCGGTTTTTAATACTTTTACGACGGAAACAGGCAAAGCCACGTCCGATTGGCCCGCGTCTTTTTTATGACAGGCGCAAAGCCCTCCCAAAACTATTAATGACAATACGGTTGCCACTACTTTCATTTCTTTCATATTGACCTCACTTATTTTGATCCCGAATTTTCTATCGGGTTTAAGACCCTACATTTATATTAAATTAAAATTTATACTAAAAAACAATACTTCTAATCCTTTTTTAGTCTGATTTTTTGCTACAATACGGGTATGAGCGAAAAGGAAAATATGCTGGCAGGACTTTTTTATAATGCCGCTGACCCGGAACTGGTAGCCGCGCGTCAGCAGACCCGCCGTTTATTGTGGAAATACAATGCCACCGATCCGGCCGACGAAACACAACGACAGGACTTACTACAACAATTATGCGCTCAGGTAGGTAACGGGGTGCATATAGAGCCTCCCTTTTTCTGCGATTACGGAAAGCAAATTCATTTAGGCAGCAATGTGTTTTTTAATTTTAACTGTGTGATTTTAGACTGTGCGCGAGTAGATATCGGAGATGGGACCCAAATCGGTCCCTATGTGCAAATTTACACGGCCACCCATCCCATTGACCCCACCGCCCGGGCCGGCGGGAAAGAATTTGCCGCGCCTATTAGCATTGGTAAAAATGTATGGATTGGCGGAAATGCCGTTATTCTGCCCGGCATTAAAATCGGGGACAATTCCGTTATTGCCGCCGGGGCCGTAGTAACGCGGGATGTACCACCCAATTGCGTATTTGCCGGCAGCCCCGCCAAACTCATCCGCCGTTTTTACGAGTTTGAGAAAAAGAATTAATTTCACCCAAAATAAAAACCCCGGTCTTTTGAACCGGGGTTTTTATATTTACTATCAGATTACTCAATCATACCACCGCTGGAACTACCGCCGTAGTTATAGACAAAGCGTTGCGGATGTAAATATGTAAATTCACGATCGAGCACACTGCCGTCTTTTAACGTATAATGCAATTCATATTCAGTGCGTTTTTTATCGTTCTTGGTATATTCACGTCCTTTCGTCACTTTGATAGACTCAATGTTACTCAAGGCAACGCCCTTTAACAATTCTTTTAGTTGCGTTTTGAACGGTTCGGGTAACGTGGCTTTTAAATCTTCCAGCGTCTTTTTAGACAAAGTCGGATCGGTCGGGGCAACGCCCATTGCAAATACAGAACCGACAAGGCCGTCCGTAGTCTTAGAACTTAAGAATCCGGAATAATGATGCCATTGTCTGGTAGCGGTATAAAAATAGTCGGTACCGTTTTCGGTTACCACGAAATAGTAATAATACCATTCATCTTGGGTAGAACTTGCTTGAGACCAATCTTCTTTTCTTTCTTTACCGATTTCCCCTAAATATACCATATGGGTAAATTTCGGATGGGTATCTTTTAGTACTTTTTTGACAGAATCTTTCATGCTGCCGTGTAAACCGGAGAAATCAATTTTGCTATTTTCTTCGGCGGCTTTTAAGGCGATGGTTTCCAAAAATTTTGTCAACGGCGCCATAACTTCCGTTCTGTTCGGCTGCACTTTGGCAGGCTCTTGTGCCTGAGCAGCGACAGCAACAAAACCGACTGCAAGTACTGCAATGACTAGTTTTTTCATGTTCTCTCCTTTGAGATACAACTAAATTCTACTTCACACCTACAGTGTATCAGTTTTATAAATAAACTAAAAGGGAAAAAGGACCTATTTTTTCCTGATTTTTGGACCTAGATTTTTTCTGGGCCCTACAAAATTTCAAGCGGAGCAAAAGAAAGCATAAACGTGCGGCTTACCCCGTTAGAAAACTGCACCGTAATTTTGCAACTGTCCCCTGAGCCGGCCACCGCGGTAATAGTCCCCATTCCAAACACCCCGTGTTTGACTTTACCACCCACCGCTACGGTTTTCCCGTTTCCGGTAGTAGTAGAGGTGCCTTTTTCTTGTTTGGGCGCAGCCGTATTGGGGAAATGGCGGCGGCTGTCCGAAGCGGTAAAAGAAGCCCGCGGGCGCGCATAATCAACATCCACCTCTTCTATTTCATAGCCGTGTTCGTCATATTGTTTTTGCAATTTGCTGCGGCTGACAAAACCCTCATATCCGTTGTAACTGCTCTTACTGCGCCCCAGTGAACCTTGGTATCCGCTTTTACTACGCCGGCTGCCGTAAAACCCGCCGCCTTGCCCGTATAAACCGTATTTGGCGGAAAAATTATCATAGCGCGGCTGCGGTTCTTCATAGCGTTTGCGGTCTTCTTCACTAAGCAGTTCACTGTCAAAGAGAAAGCGCGAAGGCACATGCGGCTGTATTTGCCCATATTTTAAACGGCGTTCCGCATACGTCATAAAAAGTTTTTCTTTGGCACGGGTCATGGCTACATAACAAAGCCGCCGCTCTTCTTCCATTTCCTTTTCATCATCACATTTAATCGGAAATTGATCTTCTTCCAGCCCCGTTACAAAAACTCCTTTAAACTCCAATCCTTTGGCCAAATGCACCGTCATCAAAGTGACGGCTCCTTTATCCTCTCCTTGATATTCGTCCTCTCCGGTTTTTAACGAAACTTCCTGTAAAAAATCGGACAAAGAGGCCTCTTTTTCATTTTTCTCGCAAGTATCCTCATACTGGCGCACGTCGTTAATGAGTTCCCCCGCGTTTTCCAGACGGCTTTGTGCCTCGGTGTCTCCTTCGTCGGCGTCTTTTTGCAACATAGCCTGATAGCCGGATGTTTTAAAAATCAAATTCATCAGTTCCATCGGTGAAGTAAGCAGCATTTCCGCATGCCAATTTTCTACCATTTTCACAAATTCCAACGTAGCGCGGCGGGCTTGCGGTGTTAAATCGGGCACCGATTGTACCGATTTTAATGCACTATATAAGGAAATATGATTGCTCTGCGCATAAGCGGTCAAACGCTCTTGGGCGGTTTTGCCGATGCCGCGTGTAGGGGTATTGATAATACGCAGTAAACTGATATCGTCACTTGGGTTAACTAAAATACGCGCGTAACACAAAAGATCTTTAACTTCCTGACGATTGTAGAAACTTACCGCACCTACCAAACGATACGGGACTTTATATTCGCGAAAGGCATTTTCAAAATTACGGCTTTGTGCATTGGTGCGGTAAAACACGGCAATTTCACCCAAAGAATATCCTTCGTGCCCTACCAAATACTCAATGGTGCGCCCCACCCACCTTGCTTCTTCTATATCATTATCATGCACGCGCACTTCGATTTCTTCCCCGTACGGTTTATCGGTAAACAAATTTTTCTCTTTGCGCTGGGTATTTTTGGTAATGAGTTTATTGGAAGCATCCAAAATAACTTTAGTAGAGCGGTAATTTTGCTCCAGCGTAATAATTTTGGCATCTTTAAAATCTTTTTCAAATTCCAAAATATTGCGTATGTTTGCACCCCGCCATGAATAAATACTTTGGTCGGGATCTCCCACCACACACAGTTTGCGATGCTTCTCCGCCAACAAACGTGTAATTAAATATTGCGTGTGGTTGGTGTCCTGATACTCATCTACTAAAATGTATTGGAAAAATTGCTGATAGTACTCGCGAATATCTTTGTTTTCTTGCAAAAGTTTTAAGGTTTTAACCAGTAAATCTCCGAAATCTAAAGCACCCGCTTCTTTGAGTTTTTGCTCGTACTTTTTATAAATATCGGCAGCGCGTATTTGATAATCTAGGCCGCTTTGCGTGGCAGAGGTGGATAACATATCCGGTGTAATACCGTCGTCTTTGGCGCGGGAAATCGTATTGACAATGGACCCCGCTTCTTTTTTAGCGTCTTTAACGCCTAGTTGTTCTAAAAGCAAAGTCACCACGCGCTTTTGGTCATTTTCATCATAAATGGCAAAATCACGGGAAAGCCCTACTTTATCCGCGTTATGCCGCAAAATACGCACACCAAACGAGTGAAAAGTATGTATCCAAACATTGCGGCTTTGCCCGGGCACCAGTTGCTCCACACGGTCGCGCATTTCCTGTGCGGCTTTATTGGTAAAGGTAACTGCTAAAATGCGGTACGGGGAATATCCCTCAGCAATCAGTTTTGCAATTTTGGTAGTCAGCGTTTTGGTCTTGCCCGTCCCCGCTCCAGCCACAATCAGGCACGGGCCGCCTTCATACAAAGCGGCCTCTTTCTGCTGCGGGTTTAAGGAATTTATTGCTTCTTCTACCGTCATTTTAATTTCAGTTGCACCAGCGTCTCAATGTGATCTGTGTGCGGGAAAAAATCAAATGCTTCCACTTCTTTAACCTCATAAAACTGCGTTAAAATTTTTAGGTCACTGGCCAGCGTGAGCGGATTACAAGAAATGTAAAGTACATTTTCCACGCCCGATTCAGCCACCGCTTTAGCAGCGCGCGGATGCATGCCGCTGCGCGGCGGATCCACAATAATCAGCGCGTCCTTTTTTTCAATGGGCTGCTGACGGACAAAATCTTCCACTTTGGCGCAGAAGAATTGCACATTTTTAACCCCGTTTAGTTTGGCATTTTCAATACCGTTATAAATGGCGGGGGCCACACTTTCCACGCAAATACTTTTCTCGCACAAATCCGCGCAAGAGAGCGAAAAACTACCCGCACCGCCATACAAATCATAAATAATTTTCGGGCCGATTTTTTTCACCAAAGTGCGTACGCGGCTATACATTTTTTGTGCGGTCAGGGTGTTGGTTTGAAAAAATGCTTGCGCCGCCAAAGTAAAAGTCACTTCTTTCTCTTTTTTGCCGTCGGAAGCGGATAAAATGATTTTCTCGCAAATGTGGTCTTGACCTTTGAGTACGCGCAAAATTTCCGGTGCGGCCGTATCGGCCAGTGAAGTGTTTACCGCCAGTAAAATGTTGGCACTCGGCCAAACAGACTCCACCGCTTGCACAAAAGTCTTTTCCGGTATATCATCGGTTACAAATAAGACCGCCATTTGTTCACCCGTGTTTTTTCCGACGCGTAACATCAGATGTCGCAAAATACCGGTGTGTTTGCGATGGTCGTAATATTCCAACTTTTCAGCCTCTGCCCAGGCGCGCACCGCACGCACCAACTCAACCATTTTTTCATCAAAGGTGTGGCACTCTTCAAGATCTACCGCGCGGTCCCAGCGGCCTTTTAATTTAAAACCGAAACATTGTTCAAATTCAAGCGGAAGGGTTTTGTCACGTTTTGCTTTTTTATCAAACGGCTCTTTCCAAATCGGTTGGCGGCAAAAACCAAGTTCCACTTTATTGCGGAAAAATTCGGGATGGTCGGTTTTAGTAACCGCAATATCTTTAGACCAAAAATCTTTTAAAGTTTCTTTTAGGCGCGCGGCCTTGTGTGACACTTGCTCGTCGTAAGACAAGTTGAGTAGTGCACAACCGCCGCATTGTTTGAAATGTTTGCAAGTAATATTAGGCATTGATTTTGAACAGGCACACATCGCCGTCTTTTACAATATAGTCTTTGCCTTCTGAGCGGATTAGACCATGTTCGCGCAAGGCTTTTTCATCCCCGTATTTGATTAAATCATCGTAGGTATAAACATCGGCGCGAATAAAACCTTTTTCAAAATCACTGTGGATTTTGCCCGCGGCTTGCGGAGCGGTACATCCGACCGGAATAAGCCAACTGCGCACTTCTACTTCCGGTCCGGCGGTAAAATAGGTACAGAGACGCAAAAGCTTCATGCCTTCGCGCACCACTTTTTCAAGCCCTGTGTAATCATTGCCGGTTTCTGCCAAAAAGGCTTTCTTTTCTTCTTCGGAAAATTCGGCAATGTCGGCCTCAAATTTTACGCACAGTTCCACAAAACCCGCCCCCGTTTCTGCGGCGTATTTGGCCACTTTTTCGGCATTTTCCACGTTGCGTTTTTCGGAATTGTTTCCGACGTATAAAACAGGTTTAGCGGTTAGAAATTGATACTCTTTTAACTCCTCCGGCTCCAAGCCCAAAGAAGAAACGGGCTTGCCGTTTTCAAGTGCGGCTTTAATTTCTTTCATACGCTCAAAAGCGGCCACAGCCTCTTTTTTACCCGATTTAGCATTAGAGCCCAAACGGTCACAAATTTTAGTCGCAGTCTCTAGATCGGCCAGCATGAGTTCAGTATTAATTACTTCAATATCGCGCAAGGGATCTACACTGTTCATCACGTGCGTGACATTTTCGTCCTCAAACAAACGCACCACGTGAATAATGGCGTCCACTTCGCGAATATTGGCTAAAAATTTATTTCCAAGTCCCTCCCCTTGGCTGGCACCTTTTACGATACCGGCAATATCTACAAATTTAATAAATGCCGCGGTTTTCTTTGGCGGTTTAAACATCTCAAATAATTTATCTAAGCGTTTATCGGGAATAGGTACGATACCCACATTGGGTTCAATGGTACAAAAAGGATAGTTGCTTGCTTCCGCGCCCGCACAAGTAAGTGCATTAAAAAGAGTAGATTTACCGACATTTGGTAATCCGACAATACCGATTTCCATGAGGACTCCTTGAAACAAAAAATGCTAAAAATCTATAGATATTTTAGCATTTTTGAGTTAATGGAAAAATACATCAAATCAAGGCAACGAATAAACCCGATAAGTATCCACATAGGGATCGTTAACTAAAGTGCCGTGCATAATTTTGACACAATAATCTCCATCATTTTTTGCAAAAACAACACCGTTGGAGACACGTTCCGCACAACGAATCTGGATGGGTTTAGGTGTTTTGTCTGTATCATTTACCGTAACTTCAAATCCGGCACCGGCATAGGCCCCATTAATACGACCCGCGTACAAAATAAGCCTCCCATTTCCGGCATGATATAATTGCAAAGACCAATCTCCGTTAGATCTAACATCTTTCTCGTTGCCGTTACTTACCCATTTGCTATTTCCGCTCCATCCTATATCAAACCCCATATCTTCAAAACTGTTCGGATATGTGCCGTTTTCCATATAATAAATACTGGCATTTTGATAAGCAGTCCGAAGTAATACAAGTGCCTGAGAAGAACGACTTTTTTCCACCGCTTTGGTGTATTGCGGCAATGCAATTGCAGATAATATGCCGATAATCAGCACTACTACAAGTAGTTCAATTAAAGTAAATGCTTTGTTCATAACATTCTCCTTTTTTAATTTCAATATATTTTACCACAACTATTGTTCTAAAAAACTTACATCGTCAGGTCTCTTTTTAATATTCTAATTAATTTAATCGCTTTGTGCATTGTGCCGCTAAAACCCCAAATTTGCTAAAATATAGTAGATGTCCCGTTCGTCTAGTGGTCCAGGACGCCGCCCTCTCAAGGCGGAGATCACGAGTTCGAATCTCGTACGGGACGTTTCTTTGTAGTGGGGCGCGGGAGAGCAAGTATGGAGTTGTCCGTCTTACAAATAGTTTTACTTTCTTTGTTAATCGTAGTGGTGCTTTTGCTGCCGCTTTGCGTACACAAAGTAGAAGAAAATTTAGAGGCTTTCTTATTTCTCTGCGGTGCTTTTGCGGTAACGGTATCAAACATGTGGTCTTGGCATTTGATTACTACGGCTCTTAAAGACCCCCTTAAAATTACCATAGCCGTATTGATTGCCGGGCTTTTGTTCCACAAATTTCGCACCCAACTGCAAAAGATCACCCAAAAAGCCATTAAAAAACTGGGTCTGCGCACTACCCTATTTTCCATTGTCTTTATTTTAGGTTTAACTTCCAGTATTATTACCGCTATTATTGCCGCGTTAATTCTGTCGGAAGTAGTAGTCATGCTGCCTCTGGAGCGCAAAGGGCGCATTAAAATGGTTACGTTCTCTTGTTATGCAATCGGCATGGGGGCCGTTTTGACCGCTATCGGAGAGCCGCTGGGGACGGTCGTGATTTCCAAATTATCCGGTGCACCGCACCATGCGGGTTTCTTTTTCCTCATCGACCATTTGGGGTGGTATGTGCTTGGCGGTGTTTTGTTTATGGCATTTATGGCCAGTTCACTGCGTGAAGGCACCATCCAACATGCCCCCGGCACCAAAGCAGCCCAAGTAGCGCAATACACTGTTAAAAATATCGTCATACGTGCAGGCAAAGTGTATTTATTTGTAATGGCATTGACTCTACTTGGAGACGGACTCAAGCCGCTTGCGCTTAAAACCATTACGCATTTAAGTGACAGTTGGCTTTACTGGATCAATATGCTCTCTGCTGTGCTAGACAATGCCACCTTGGCCGCTATTGAAGTCACGCCGACCATTACGGACCGCTCTATTACTTTTCTGCTGATGAGTTTAATCATATCGGGCGGTATGCTCATTCCGGGCAATATTCCCAATATTATTTGTGCTTCCAGTTTAGGCATTAAAAGTAAAGAATGGGTCAAAGCCGCCCTCGGACTGGGACTTATTTTGATGATTGTCTATTTCTTAATTTTATCGGCTATTTTATAATTGACCTTTTTTCCGCGTCCGCTCCCCAACAGGGGGCGGATTTTTATATAATGTATAGTATATTAACACAGGGAGACAGGTATGAAAATTCACTCATTTACCGTACAACCGAATTTGCCGGATAATATTAAATTTTTAGAAGAACTTGCCAATGATATGTGGTTCACGTGGAACTGGCCGGCTATTATGCTTTTCATGCAAATTGATAATAAACTTTGGACCAATTCCCACCGCAACCCCAAATGGATGCTCGGTTGTGTACCGCAAAAACGCTTAGAAGAATTAAGCAAAGACCAAAATTTCGTCAATCAAGTCAACCAAGTCAAAGAAGCCTATTACAACTACAAAAACAATCAAAATACTTGGTACCACCAACACAAACACGAACAGGGTAATATGTTGGCGGCCTATTTCTCTATGGAATACGGCATAGGGGAAGGACTCCCGATTTATTCCGGCGGTTTAGGTATGCTAGCCGGAGACCATATTAAATCTGCCAGTGATTTGGGGATGCCGATTATTGGGGTAGGTTTATTTTACAAACAAGGTTATGTGCAACAAGTGCTCAACCGCGAAGGTTGGCAAAATGAAGAATACCCGGATAATGACTGGGCGCACATGGCCGTAGAACGGGTGCACAATCAAGAAGGCAAAGACATCACCGTAGATATTCCGCTAGGATCTAATGAAACGGTAAAAGCCTGTATTTGGCGCGTGGATGTAGGCCGCACCCAAATGTATTTGCTCGATACCAACTTGCAAGAAAACACCCCGGCCCAACGTTTAATTACCGAAAAATTATACGGCGGCGACCGCGAAAACCGCATCCGCCAAGAAGTGGTTTTGGGTATCGGCGGTGTAAAGGCACTGGCTGCCTTGGGCTTGAATCCGACCGTCTATCATATTAACGAAGGACACAGCGCGTTTTTACTGATTCAACGTATTTTAGACATCATGCAAGCGCGCAAGTTAAACTTTGCGCAAGCGCGTGAAATTGTGTGGGCCTCTTCCGTATTTACTACCCATACTCCGGTCATTGCGGGTAATGAACATTTTGACCCGGCTTTAGTGCGCAAATACATGGAATTTTACGCGCAGAAAATGGGAATTTCTTGGAATGACTTTTTGGCCCTTGGAAAAGAAAAGGACAACTCTTCCACTTTCTGCATGACGGTACTGGCATTACGTTTAACCGCTTATGCCAACGGTGTAGCCAAATTACACGGCGCCGTCAGCCGCGAAATGTGGCGCAACTTATGGCCGGAACTTCCCATTAACGAAGTACCCATAGACAGTATTACCAACGGTATTCATACTTCTTCTTGGATTTCGCACGAAATTAATGATTTGTACCGCAAGTATTTATTCAACGGCGATCAACTGGCCGAAATTGACCCCGCCAACAAACAAACTTGGCAAAAAGTACAAGATATTCCCGATGAGGAATTGTGGAAAGTACATACAGAGCGCAAAAACAAACTCATCAACATGGCGCGCAGCCGCATGAAAAAACAACTCAAACGCCAAGGCTTTGATATCATGACGGTCAACAAATCAAACCGCATCTTAAAACAAGACGTACTGACTATCGGTTTTGCCCGCCGTTTTGCTACTTACAAACGTGCTACTTTGTTATTTAAAGATTTAGACCGCTTGGATAAAATCGTCAATAACCCGATGCGCCCCGTGCAGTTTGTATTTGCCGGTAAAGCACACCCGGCCGACACCATGGGTAAAGAATTTATCAAAACGATTTACAATTTAACCCAAAACGATCCGCGGTTTAAAAATAAAGTTGTATTTATCGAAGACTACAACATGAACACCGCCCGCTATATGGTGCAAGGTGTGGATGTGTGGCTTAATAACCCCATCCGCCCCATGGAAGCCAGCGGTACCTCCGGCATGAAAGCCGCCGCCAACGGCGCACTGGCGCTATCTATTTTAGACGGTTGGTGGGATGAAGTAGGACCGTGTGATTTTGGGTGGTCTATCGGCGGAGCGGAAAAATACGGTTCCGATGCCGAACGTGATGCCGTGGAAGCCGAATCTTTGTATAACCTTATTGAACAGGAAATTGCACCCACCTATTACGCAAAAAATGACAAAGGTTTTTCTCCGGCGTGGCTAAACTTGATGAAAAAATCTATTCAAGAAATCGCCCCGTTCTTTAACACAAACCGCATGGTACAAGAATACTACGAAAAATTCTATGTAGGTGCGCATAATTTCGGACAAAGCCTTTCTCAAGACGGCGTTGCGGCACAAGTGGCAGATTGGCGCCAGAAAATTTCCGAAAATTGGTACCGCGTCAATGTAACGGATATTACCACCTCCTTTGACAAAGCCATTTTAATGGGTGATAAACTCAGTTTCAAGGCCAAAGTGGTACTGGGCAATTTAGCACCGGAAGACATACAAGTAGAATTGTATTTGGGTATGCGCGGCTCACTGGGTGATATTGAAAAACAGGAAGCCGTAGACATGACCTGCACCGGCAAAGACGGAGAGGCCTATATTTATGAAGTGCAGATTTCTCCGTTTAACAGCGGACGGCAAGATTATGCCATGCGCATTTTACCCGCCAATGATAAAGTGCCTAATGTACTCATGCCGTTCTTTATCCGCTGGGAAGAATAAAACTATTATTTCTAAATGGGCGCGATTATCGCGCCCATTTTTTAATTATGTTACATATCGTACTGATTAACCCTGAAATTCCTTTTAATACCGGCAATATCGGCCGCTCCTGCGTGGCCACCGGCACACGACTGCACCTGGTCGGCAAACTGGGTTTTAAAATCGCTTCTAAAGAAATACGCCGCTCGGGGCTTGATTATTGGCCAAATTTAGATTACAAACGATACGAAACTTGGGAAGAATTTTTAGAAGCAAATAAACCCGTGCGCGAACAATTATTTTTCCTCTCCACCAAAGGAAAAACCGCTTACTGGGATGCTGATTTTAAGGACGGCAGTTTCCTTTGTTTCGGAGCGGAATCGTGCGGGCTGCCCAAAGACTTTTACGAAATTTACAAAGACCGCCTGTTTACGATTCCTATGACGGGCCCGGTGCGTTCATTAAATTTATCTTCTTC
This sequence comes from uncultured Elusimicrobium sp., assembly GCA_902797165.1. GTDB lineage: Bacteria > Elusimicrobiota > Elusimicrobia > Elusimicrobiales > Elusimicrobiaceae > Avelusimicrobium. The sequence continues at coordinate 5,974 of CADBRU010000009.1, read as the reverse complement.
TGCGGCCATTACGCTGTTTGAAGCACTGCGGCAGAATAAAAAAACCTATTTAAAATAACCACAAAAAACCCGGCCGCTAAGCCGGGTTTTAATTTCAATTTAAAATTCCCAACCAGGTCCGTCCGGTGTAGTCACCACCTTTGAAGCACCCAGTAAGTTACAATAAGTTTCATATCCCATACAAAACCGATGGGTCACTTCCCCGTTTTGGTTTAAAAATGAAACCGTATAAGATTTATCACCTAACCCTTGGCGCGCAGCATAGATAATAACCATACTGGATGAACGGATATCAAAGTTATAATTAAAAAGATTCGTATTTGTATTTCCGCCCAAGGCCATCACGCGGGAAGGCAAATTGTTTAACTCGCTATCGTTCTTCCCATATGTATTTCCGTTCATTACATAAATTGCATTTAAGTTATCACTAAGTGCCCCCAAACTAGCCACCGCTTGCACACCGCGGCCACGTTCCATAGCACCTTTGTATTTGGGAACTGCAATCGTAACCATAATGGTTACAATCACCATCACAATCAATAATTCCATCAATGTAAATCCTTTTTTCATACGGCCTCCCTTTGAAAGTATTATATAAATTTCTACATCTAAAAATCTCTAGCTGCTTTTTATTTTATACAATAAACACATGACCGCGCGCCGATTATTTATCTTGCTTTTTTCACTTAATCTGTTTAATTATATAGACAGGCAAATTTTATTTTCCGTTTTTCCGCTTATACAAACCGATTTGCAAATTACCGATTTTCAATTGGGGCTGCTGGGCTCTATTTTTATGGTGGTGTATATGTGTTATGCGCCGATTGTCGGCTTTTTTGCTGACCGCCAACCGCGCCAATACTGGATAGCCGCCAGTGCCTTAATTTGGAGTACGGCCACCTTTTTAAGCGGACTGGCCAAAAATTATTTCTCTTTACTCAGCGCACGCGGACTGATCGGCGTGGGAGAAGGCGGTTTTACCACCATTGCCCAACCGTTTTTAGCAGAGCAATATCCCAAAAACAAACGGGCCACTATCTTAGCCTATTTCGGGCTTGCCATGCCCGCGGGTGCGGCTTTGGGTTATTTACTGGGCGGTCTGATCGGCGCGCATTGGGGTTGGCGTATTGCCTTTATGATAGTCGGCGTGCCGGGGTTTTTGCTGGGGTTGTATGTCTTGTTTTTTGTCAAAGACCGCGTGCATCGCTCTTTGGAAAAACGCAGCCGCCCGGCACTACCGCAATATTTAACGCTGCTGCGCAATAAACCCTTTATTTTGGTTTGTTTGGCGCATGCTATGCAAACCTTTGTGCTGGGCGGAATGTCTGCTTGGATGCCGACGTATTTCCACCGATTTTTTAATATGGATATTGCCCAAGCCGGATGGATTTTCGGCAGTATGGTTATTTTGGCCGGAGCCATCGGCACGTTTAGCGGCGGTAAAATTGCAGACCGCTTGCTTAAGAAGACAAATTATGCGTATTTTATTGTAATTGCTTCTTGTTTTATGCTCATGATTCCGTTTGCGGGCGCGGGCATTTTAAGCCACCGCATGCCATTTTCACTTATTACCTTCTTTATTGCCATGGTGCTTATGTTCGTACCGCTCGGGCCCATTAGCGCGGCCCTAGTAGCACTCACTAGCCGCAAAATTCGGTCCATGGCTTTTGCGGTAAATATATTTTTAATTCACGCGCTCGGTGATGCCATTTCCCCCGCCATTATCGGCCACCTCTCTGATTTATGGGGACTTAAAATGGCATTTTTGGCTACGCTCTCTTTACTCTTGCCCGCATGTTTGTTTTTATACTCTGCCACCAAAACAGCCCGCATGCAAGGCTGCCTGATCCGCTACTACGCAGCAGATAGTGCAGAATAAAATTTTGATTTCGAAAGAAATTTTTGTACAATTTTTTTGAAGATACTTTACTTAGGAGGCACTATGAAAAAAGGTTTCACCCTAATTGAATTACTCGTCGTTGTTTTAATTATCGGCATTTTGTCGGCAGTAGCATTGCCACAATATACTGCAGCAGTAGAAAAAGCACGCGCCGCAGAAGCCACCACAACACTAGGAAGTATGAAAAGAGCTGTTGATATATGGATAATGGAAAATGGGTATCCAACTGATTCAGAGGGCGTTTGGTTCTACTATAGCACAACGGCAGGCCCACGTGTCAGTGATGACGATGAATCATTACACAGATCACTTGACATGGATTTTAATTCTTCTAGCAAATATTTTGCTTATACCGCTGCATGTGACCCAAATGAATGTATGGCAATCGTCGAAAGAAACGATGAAGACTGGCCATATGTACGAGTTGAGGCATACAAAAGCAAATCAACAAATACATGGGTAGAACATTGCAGATATGACGACAATTCTAAAGCCAATTCACCACGAGTTAAAGCTTTATGTTCAGCTTTTTCGCTCAATCCAGAATATCAGAGCTCTCATTAATACCAACCAGAATATTGTACAATCAAAAAAGCGCAAGATAATTTATCTTGCGCTTTTTAAATTTTCTTTACTGCCTATTTCACCGCGTCATAGCCTGCTTGTAAAGCCTTGCGGTTAATCTCTAACATTTCCGGTTTGGCGCGTTTATACACCTTTTTCATCGCATCGCAAACGCTGTCAATCGTGACTGCACCGGTCAGTTTGATAAACGCACCCAGCGCCACTAAATTGGCCACGCGGTCCATACCGATTTTCTGCGCCAGTTCATTACACGGTACGCACACCGTAGTAATATCGGTACGCGTCGGGCGCGAGTTAATCAGTGAACTATTTAAAATGAGTAGTCCACCCTTTTTAAGTAGCGGCTCAAATTTGGGTAGTGACGGCTCATTCATGACAATAACTGTGTTCGGAGCCGACACAATCGGCGTATAGACTTCTCCGTCGGTAACCACCACCGAACAGTTCGCTGTACCGCCGCGCATTTCCGGCCCGTAAGAGGGCAACCAACTGGCGTTTTTCTTATCTTCCACGCCGGCTTGCGCGAGCAAAATGCCCGCTGAAATTACACCCTGTCCGCCGAATCCGGCAATTCTGATTCCTTGATACATTAGTTTGCCCCCTCGTCCTTAAAGACACCCAGCGGATATTGCGGCATCATTTTGGTGCGCACAAATTCCAAGGCTTGCTCCACGTTGGCATGCCAGTTGGTCGGGCATTGGGAAATCACTTCCACCATGCTAAACCCGACACCTTTGACTTGATTTTCAAAGGCCTTTTTAATGGCTTTCTTGGCGGCCATGACGTGTTGCGGCGTGTCCACCGCCACGCGCTCTAAATACTTCGCGCCCGTAATTTGAGCCAGCATTTCGCACATATTAATCGGCCAGCCTTGCAACTTCGGATCGCGCCCTTTGGGAGCGGTAGTGGCCACTTGACCCACCAAGGTGGTCGGTGCCATTTGACCGCCGGTCATCCCGTAAATGGCGTTATTAATAAAAATCACGGTAATGTTTTCACTGCGCACCGCGGCATGTACAATTTCCGCCATGCCGATAGAAGCCAAATCACCATCGCCCTGATAGGAAAATACAATAGCGTTTGGTTTACTGCGCTTAATGCCGGTGGCAATGGCAGGGCCGCGACCGTGTGCGCCTTGCACCATATCGCACGCAAAATAATCGTCGGCAAATACCGCGCACCCAACGGGAGCCACCCCAATCACGCGCTCACCGATTTTTAACTCGTCAAATGCCTCCCCCATCAAGCGGTGCACAATACCATGTCCGCACCCCGGGCAATAGTGCATAGGTTTATCAGTCATGCTTTTAGGTCTTTGTGCTAAAATGGTCATCTTATTTACCTCCCTTGCGGTCGCCTTGTACACCTAAGGACAAATCGCGTTTACACTCATAGGTAAAACCTTCCGCGTGGCGCTGCAAGTCAAACAGACCCTCTGTTTTACCGCTCAAAGCAGACTGCGCCGCCTGTAAAATGGCTTCCCCTTCCGGCTGACCGCCCGCGGGATAGGCTTTGAGATACACCGGGGTTTTATCACCGACTGCCAGTTTGACGTCTTGTACCATTTGGCCTAAACTTTGCTCCACTGCCAAAATGGCTTTGACTTTGCCCGCCAGTTCCAAGAGGCGTTTAGACGGAAACGGCCACAAGGTAATCGGGCGGAAAAGGCCTACTTTAAGTCCTTTTTCGGCCGCATGATTGACCGCTTCCAAGCACGCGCGGGAAGATAAACCGTAGGCCACCAAAAGCACATCACAATCTTCGGTGTTGCGCTCTTCAAAACGTGCTTCGGTTTTTTCAATAAGCCCGTAGCGTTTGGCGCGTTCGGTGACGTCTGCAATTAAATTATCCCCTTTGTAGGAAAATACTTTGCGTTTGGGGCGCCCGTTCTTTTCAATATCTACCGCCCAATCAAATTTACCCAGTTTATTGGGGTCAATCGGGTCAAAATTGAATGCCATACTTTCCATCATTTGCCCCAAAATTCCGTCGGCTAAAATCATACACGGCATGCGGTATTTTTCCGCCAGTTCAAAACCCAGTTTAGGGAAATTGCCCAGTTCCTCTACAGAGTTCGGAGCAAGCACAATGACGTGATAATCACCGTTGCCGCCGCCGCGAGTGGCTTGAAAATAATCTCCCTGTGCACCGCCAATGCTGCCCAACCCCGGGCCGCCGCGCATGACGTTAACGATTAAACACGGCAAATCGGCACTGGCTAAATAGGTAATGCCTTCTTGCTTCAAACTCACACCGGGTGAGGAAGAAGAAGTCATACTGCGCGTACCTGTGGACGCCGCACCGTAGACCATATTAATAGCGGCAATTTCACTTTCCGCCTGCACAAAGGCACCGCCGGCATCTGCCATATAAGCAGACATAAATTCCGGCACTTCGTTTTGCGGGGTAATGGGATAACCCGCAAAGAAACGCGCCCCGGCGCGGATGGCACCTTCGGCTAACGCTTCATTTCCTTTTCGTAATGTTTTTTGGGTCATAAAATTCCTCAAATCAGTCTTTAATTACCGTAATGGCAATATCGGGGCACATCATATAGCACATCGTGCAGCCGATACAATTTTCGGGATGTTTCATTTCGGCGGGAAAATATCCTTTCTTACTAATCGTTTCACTTTTACCCAAGCATTTTTTGGGGCAAGCGTTCACGCATAAATAACACGCTTTGCAGCGGTTAGCATCTACTTCAATTCTAGGCATTGCATTGCCTCCTTTCAGTAAGTCCTATCTAAATTGTATGTCTTTTACGCGCGCGTGCGCAAGGGCCAAATGCAGATTTGCTACAATACGTTTATGGAAAAAACAAAAATTTATCTCTCTTTAACTAAACAAGCCCGCGCTCTTTTGCAGCCGCGTTTTGGCTGGATCAGCAATGCGGCCAATTTATCGGCGCTGATTTTTGGGGCGCTGCCCGACTTAAATTGGGCGGGGTTTTATGTTTTAGATGCTAGTGTGCTGCGGCTGGGGCCTTTTCAAGGTAAACCAGCCTGCACGGAAATTACACTGGGCAAAGGAGTTTGCGGCACTGCGGCGGCAGAAAAGAAAACTTTGCTTGTGCCGAACGTGCATGAATTTGCCGGGCACATTGCGTGTGACAGTGCTTCGCAAAGTGAAATTGTGATTCCGTTAATGGTCGGCGGAAAAGTGTGGGGCGTGCTGGATATAGATTCACCTATCTTAAACCGTTTTGAGGACGCAGATCGCGCCGGACTGGAGCAACTTGCACAAATTTTTTTGGAAAATAGTTTTACGAACTCTTTTCGTCACCCCGCAGCGTCGTAGTGCGGGGTATAACTTAACGACCTATATCCCGCACAGAAACATTGCGGGATGACGACACACAAAAATGCCTTACATTTGATGTAAGGCATAAAATTTGATATCATATATGGGTAATGCCGAGGTAGCTCAGTGGTAGAGCACTGGTCTGAAAAACCAGGTGTCGACAGTTCGATCCTGTCCCTCGGCATT
>CADBRU010000008.1 GCA_902797165.1 uncultured Elusimicrobium sp. | reverse complement strand
TTGCAAAGCAGGACTTGGCGGCGTAAGCACTTCTTTTTTATTGCGGTACAGCCACAAGCGTTTAGGGCAACTGCGGTATTTTGTGTACTGTGATTTTGATAAATTCATAAGATCCTCTTCATTTATGATACCACATATTTCTACTACTCTTATAGGATAATAAACCTGTGCGACGACATTATGTCGCAACATAAGATAGAGTCTTTTGTTGTATAATAATTACTATAGAACAACCGGGCAATTTTCACGCAAATATGAAGAGAAATTTATTTTATTTATTCATTCTTTTAGGTTTATCCGAACTAGCATGGGCGGCCAGTGCCACTGAGCCCACTATTGATTTCGGAACGATTTACTTTTGTCCGGACGGCTCCGGCTTTAGCACCGTAGCCGTTTCCGATGCTAGTTCGGTTACTCATACCGGAAGCGGAAACATCACAAATCAAACCGGTGGTGCTGCCGGGACGGTGGAAATAGAAAAGAACATCCTTGAACTTGCTTCAGAGGCCACAGTCACTACCAAGAAAACTTCAAAAACCGTAAGCGGTTGCGGCGGGACTGTCACAATTAAAAATACGACCACCACCGGAGGTGCCACGAGCGCAAGCGGAGGACGTTGGTCTCTCTCTGCTAGTTTTAACATAGGTGCGGATTTGGTAGTTAGTTCTTTTTCGCAAATTACCGGCACGGATGCCCCTTGCACGCTTTCCGGTACCATTTCCGATTTACTTACTTACAAGGTAGGCACCTTCGGCAGAGACACCGCATTAAACGTCAATATTACCGCACAAATAGTCCCCGTTGCCAAATTGTCACATGCGGACGGACAAGCACTGGATTTTGGCCAAATTTGTCTCTCCAATCAACAACAAACGGTTACAATTTCTCCTGCCGGCACCGTAACGTACACTAATTTACGTTGTTTAGACCTTGGGCATACTTCAGCCGATCAATTTAATATTGTGGCTCCTACCGGACTGGTTTACAACGTGAGTGTGCCAAACTCTGCAGATATAAGTAACGGAATTGATACCCTCACCGTAAGTGCATTTACCCCCTCCTGTACTTCCTGCACCATGGCAGGTACAAGTGCAACCTTAACGGTGGGCGGCACTTTAACAATTCCGCCCAACATTTCAATCGGTGATTATACCGGATCATATCAGGTCACCGTTACTTACTAACTTAGTAGTATCCTTTCGTATTATATGAAATTTTGCAACTAAAGAGGCAGGGATTATTTCTTTGCCTAGAAAACTGCTACTATATTACTTTCTCATTTCTTGCAGTTTGTGCCAAACATCCTTGCAATATTGTTTGAACTGGCCTAACCAACACGCTACCTTTTCAGTCATGGTTTCCTTATCATTACAGGAAGTAACAGCCGGCTGCTCCGGTTGTGCTTGCACTGGCCGGGAAATAGTTTTTCGTTTGGCGGTAGCGGACTTTTGTTTCTTAACTTGATTATTTGATTTTGCCGGCACCGCTTTCGGCTTGGCAACTTGTTGCGGTTCGGGTTGCACTTGCGAAGAAGCCGTCGATTGTAAGGTAATATCGCGCACTTCCAATTGTTCGATTTGGTTTAACAAAACCGTAATTTCTTGTCGTTGTTTTAACTCTAAATCTTCCGATTGGTCCGGGTCTATCGATATGGTATAAATACCCAGCGGTACCTGACTGAAAGAATAATATCCGTCAAATTCAGATACTTTATTGCCGATTAATTGCCCGTCTTTATACAAGTTTACCATGGCCCCTTTAAACGGTTTCTGACGGCCGCCTTCTTCTTTGTATACGGTACCTTCAATATCCCCCGTACCTACAATGGGGAACGTCAAATAGGCCACCTGTGCCGGGCGTAGTTTAATTGTGCGGGAACCGGCAGTATTAAGTAATGACAGGGTATCTTCTATCCCTGTAATGTCCGCATCTACGTCAAAGGTACGATAAGCCGGAATGTGAGAGAGCAGAACCGTTCCCTGACTGTTTTTCTTATGAGAATCATACACGTTTACACCGGGTTTAATGTTTACATCGGCATCAGGCAACGGGGTATCCCCTTCGTCAAAGGTACCGTTGTTGTTGGCATCCATATACGCAAAAGCGGAAAGGGCTCCTGTGCCTTGTAATTTAGTACCGGTGGCATAAAGTCGATGATTGCGCACATCGGGTAAGAAGGACATATTGTATCCGATAAATCCGTATGTGTTGTGCCAGTTAGACGTGCCGGCTTCCAGTGAAATATAACCGTATTTGGTTAAATAACTTAAATTGGCCGAGTATAAACTTTCATAGGAGTGAAAAGTTAAACTACGCGATTGATAAGCATAACGTGCACCGGCTTTAATACGATCGGTAATAGAGCGATAAACGGAAAAATCGGTGCTATATAAGCGGTCATAGGTAAAATCATACGAAACACCGCCGCGCATGGTCCATTTGCCTTTCACATGGTTAGCCGTTAAACTTAAACTGTCATCACGAAGGCCGCCGTAATAATGATAATCTTGATATTGCAAATTGGTAAAAATATTAAACGGTAAAGTTTGAGAAAGAGACACTGTATGCTCCGTCTGCGAACCGGAATCACGCGTTACGGTAAAATGACGGAATGTATAAGAAAGAGGTATTCTAAACCACGGGACAACAGACAGCATTTTATTCAAACGCAAAGAGGTTTCATTTTCCATGGTAGTGTTTTGGAATAAATTACGTCCGGTTACGGCTTTGCCGTAATAAATATTTTGAAAAGTAATATCCCAGTCCCATAAAGAGGTTTGTCCGTAATAATCCACCGTAGCCACGGAATTTTCCAAATCTACTACTGTACCGAGGCTGGAAAAAATACCATACGCAAAAAGGGATAAATTACCGGACACATACTCTTGATCTTTGCGGTATGAGGCCTGCGGCGGCCAATCGTAGTATAACTCCAATGACTCGGCCATGGCGGCCACGCTTAAAGTCAAACTATCCGTCAAGCCATAGCCGGCCTCTATATAAGCGCTATGCCCCAAAGCGACATCACGTATTTTATTGTTTGTAGGAATTAGCGGCCGGTTTTTGTCAATATAGTCCAAGCGCAAGCGCCCTTTACCCCGGTTTAGGACATTACCGTTAAAGAAAATAATTTGCTCTTTTTCTTTGACTTGTCCTTGCGGACCGTAGAAGACCAGTTTAAATTTATTTTTACCCAATAGAAGCGGAATATCGGCAAATTCAAAATATCCGTCATCAGTTCTATTTTGATAACCGAGCAATTCCCCGTTGCGGTACAATTCCACTTCCCACCCCAAAGGCAAGGCATCGCGGAAAGTATATGTTTTATCATCCGGTGACAAAAGAGAATCGGTAGACATTTTAATACCGCGTCCGACCACAGATGAATTGTTTTCCGCATTGGAATAGGCGTAGGTATCACCCAATTCTAAATGTTTGAACAGGCCTAAAATATGGCCGGTTTCATCTTCGCGCGCGGTTTTGAAAGAAAAGATCGGATCTTCATGTACGGACGAAGCATACGCATTAAATTCCGAGTCAAACCCACCGGTTAAAAAGGCAGCATTGGCAGAATAAACCAAGTTATCGGTCCAGTCCGTATGCTTGCTTTTAGAAAGGGAGTATCTGGCCGACAAATCTACAAACGGCATTTGCAGCCAATTTTTTTGCGTCCAAACATCTTTGTTTTGTGCAGCTAACCGCTCTGCTTCTTTCTGCCGAGTTACTTGGTCAAAACGTTGCTGTTTTTTAAGACGGGAGAGTTGTTTATCAAAAGGCAAATTCCCGGCGGTAATTACACTTAACGATTGATCGGAAAAATCAAACTGACTGATGGTGTTTAAAATTTTATCGACTAATTCGACGGATAAATAAAGTTCATCTTCGTAGTACAAATAATCATCCGCAGTAAAATCAAACATATTTTTGCCGGTGCGGCCTGTACCGTTTTTGAAATCTACCACCACGGTATTACTTTCATTTTCCAGCCAACCGGTTAAACGGTGCGATTCTTTATCATAGGTGATAGGTACTTCTACATCTTCGGAAAGGTAAGAAACGGGCAAAAACAAGCGGTTATCTTGGTACATGGCCTCCAGTGCGGAGTTGATAATTACCGGACCGGAATAGGCATGAATAATTACAATGTTGTCTTGTTGTTCTTGGGCATACGCAAGCCGTGCTCCCAGCGTTAACGCCAGAAGCACGACACATATACCTAATAAAAACTTACGTAACAACAAGAAGATTTCTCCTTATTTAAAGGATACTGTGGTTTGAGCAAATACTTTGTCTTTTTGGACTACGTAATCGTTCGTTTCGGTAAAAAGTACGGTTAAGGTTTTCCCTTTTAGATTTGCAGACGTTAAGTATTTATCTTCCATCTTACCATCTTCTTTGACTACCGCATTGGCAATACGAAGCGGAACGCGGGTTTCTAAGGTATCCGTAGCGGGCAACATATAGCGTCCGCGTACATAGCCGATCATTTTATCTCCGTCCCATACGCTGATATCACCACGGGCGGAAGTGCGGGGCTCTTGCTCTTGCCGGCTCATTACTACACGCAAGGAAACGACTCCGTCTTTTGTTTCCAGTCCGTTGGTGGCTAAAGTGACGGGAGCGCTTTCTTTTACTTTATAACGCACAAAAACCGGGATAGAAAATGCCGGAATCGGAGTAATCTTAACACTAAAGGCACCGGGTTGTAAATCTTGTTTGGTAACTGCTTTTTCCAATGGTACTTCGGTAAAGGTTGCATAAGCCACATATTCACCGGGTTGTAAACCGGACGGTAAACGTTTTAAGAAACGAACCGTTTGGCTTTGGGAAGGCTTAAGCATAACCGCGCGCGGACTGTAGCGCAGCAGTTTAGTGGCGCTGTCTGCGGGAACTTCTTCTTCGGCAACTTCGGTATAAGAGCCATCCGGGTTTTGCTTTTTATACGAGATTGTCACCCGGTAATTGGCACTTTCCAGTTCACTGGAGTTAACAAGTGTCACTTCGGCAGATTTTGTTTTATCATCAAAAGATAAGGCTTTCGGATAAATCATAATCCCGGCCGAGGCCGATAGAGCCATACTACATAAAACACAACATGCAACTAATTTTCTCATGTGTTCTCCTTGTGTCAGTAAGTTAGAGTAGTGTACGATTTTCCTCATACAAATACTCCTAATTTACAGTATAACAAAATAAATAGAGTTTTCACCGTAAAATTTTAAGATTTTTGACCACAAAAAAACACCCCCTTGCGGAGGTGTTTTTTAAAACTTGTTTTTGTTAGTAAGTTACCGTTACGGTGAAGGTACCACTGTATTCACCTGCTGCTTGTCCGGCAGGAACAGTCAGCACACCACCCACGTAAACGGACTTAGAGGTTACACCGGTAACATCGTTATCAGACAATCCCAAAGTTGCCGTCATACTGTTGTCTGCGGAGGTAAGCGTTACGTTCGAATCCACCGCAACAGTGTAGTGCAACGCAGTATCTAAGTTGGCTAAGTCAAACTGAGCCGAAGACACTGTACCGGCCGCTCTTCCGCCGATTTCAGCAGAATCGGTAGCAGAAGAAGCATCCGCATTTGCGATGGTCACCGTACCTTGGCTTGTTCCCGGGATAATAGTACCAAAATTCAAATCTCTAACGTTTGTGATAGTAGCCGCAGAAATGATTTTGGCTCTGGCTGTACCGTTCGCGCTTGTTTGAGCAGCGGACGCTAATACAGCGGAAAAAGCAAACAACCCTAACAAAACAATAATCTTTTTCATAATTTCCTCCTGTATATTCCGTCATGAACTAACGGATATAAGAATATTATAGTAAATATTCGTGAATTTTCAAGGGACTTTTTTAAAAATATTTTTTCAAGGTCAAGGAAGAATCTATTTTTCACCGACGGAAAAATAGATTATTAATTTGTAATTTTTTTATTACAAAAATATTTTAATACACGCGGATAAAACGTAATTATATAGAAAACTATATACTATATTATAAAAGTCACAACGCTTATTTCCGCCAAACCATACGGTTGACAACTTCCACATAACTCTGAATAATTTTAACTACTTTAGTAGATACATTCTCATCTGCGTAATCAGGTACGGGAAGTCCGTTGTCCCCGTTCTTTGCCATTTCTACGGCTGTTTCTACGGCTTGCAGCAGTGACTGAGTGCGAATGCCCGCCAGCACAAAACAGCCTTTATCTAATGCCTCGGGGCGCTCTGTAGAAGTGCGGATACATACCGCCGGGAACGGTTTGCCTATAGAGAGATAGAAACTGCTTTCTTCCGGTAAAGTGCCGCTATCGGACACGACGGCAAAAGCATTCATTTGCAGGCAGTTATAATCATGAAAGCCAAGCGGCTCATGGGCAATCACGCGTTTGTCTAATTTAAAGCCGGACTCTTCCAAGCGTTTTTTACTGCGCGGGTGGCACGAATATAAAATAGGCATATCGTACTTTTCTGCCAGTTTATTAATTGCGGTAAAAAGTGAGCGGAAATTTTCTTCCGTATCAATGTTTTCTTCGCGGTGTGCGGAAAGTAAAATATATTTTCCTTTGGTAAGTCCTAATTTCTTTAATACATCACTCTTTTCAATTTGCGGCAAATTGGCGCGTAGTACTTCCGCCATAGGGCTGCCCGTTACATAGGTGCGCTCTTTGGGAAGTCCGTTTTCTGCCAAATACCGGCGGGCGTGCTCACTGTAGCACAAATTCACGTCGCTAATGATATCCACAATGCGGCGGTTGGTTTCTTCGGGCAAACACTCATCTTTGCAGCGGTTTCCGGCTTCCATATGAAATATAGGAATGTGCAAGCGTTTGGCTCCGATCACAGACAAACAACTGTTTGTATCCCCCAGCACCAGCACTGCATCGGGCTTTACATTTACCATCAGTTCATATGATTTGGCAATAATGTTCCCCATAGTTTCACCCAAGTCTTTACCGACGGCATCTAAGTAAATTTCCGGTTCACCCAGTTGCAGATCTTTAAAGAATACACCGTTTAAATTGTAATCGTAATTTTGACCGGTGTGCGCAAGCAGCACATCAAAGTATTTGCGGCATTTTTTGATAACGGCCGCCAAGCGGATAATCTCGGGCCGCGTACCTACAATAATTAAAAGTTTTAGTTTTCCGTTATTTTTAAATTGTTTCATATAAACTCCTTACCGCGGATAAACACGATTTAAAATGACTTCTCCGGCTTCTACTTTTAGTTCAGCAGGCAGGTGATTTTCTGCCTTGACCAGTGCGCCGATAGACAAATGCACACCTTCTTCCAAAATACAATCGTGGTCCACTATCGCGCCGCAATTAATGATACAACCGCTTTTGATGTGGCAATTGGTATTGACTACCGCAAGCGGCAGCACAACCACACCCGTTTCCAATTTTGCCGTCGGGCTGATATAAGCACGCGGATGAATTAAAGTAGGAACGGTTAGTCCCTCAGATTGCAACTGTTTCAGCCATTTCATCCGCACGGCATTATTGCCAAATGCCGGATAAAAGGCAGTATTATTATCTTTAAATTTCACATAGTCAGCGCACACGCCGCGCGCATTTTTGGCAGACGGATTATCGTCTAAAAAAACTACTTCTTCATAGGCCTGTATTTGCGCTACTAAATCTGCCAATGTTTGCGCGTATCCGCCGGCACCGAGCAAAACAAGTCGTTTCATTTTACTACCTCCTCGGCAAAAGTGTCCGGTCTAAGCGGATTGAAATTTTCACTGGCCCACATGAGCGTAATCAATGGTTCAGTTTGAGATAAATTGATAATGTTATGGGTAAAGCCCGGCAGCATATGCACGGCTTGGGGGTTTCCCCCGCAGACATCAAAAGTCCATATTTCGTCCGTGCCGATTTGGCGCTGTTCAATGCGTGCGCGCCCGGATACCACGATAAAAAATTCCCATTTGGTATTGTGCCAATGCTGCCCTTTGGTAATGCCCGGTTTAGAAATATTGACGGAAAATTGCCCGCAATTGACCGTTTTTAACAGTTCGGTAAAACTGCCGCGCGCGTCCGTGTTTTGTTTCAGATCAAAACACACCGCTTCTTTGGGCAAATACGAAAGATAGGTAGCGTATAATTTTTGTGCAAACGAGCCGGCCGGTATTTCAGGCATAACCAAGGTTTTGGGTTGCGCGGCAAAGGTTTGTAATAAATCTACAATTTCCCCTAAAGTGGTGTGATGCGTAACGGGGACGTAACAGTATGGGCCGTTTTCGCAGCGGTGCGGTTTGCCTTGCAAAGCCAAATACATTTCATCTAATAAATCATCAATATAGAGTAATTCCAATTCCGTTTTACGGTCATTGACTTGAATAGGCAGCCCGCGCGCAATATTGTGGCAGAAAGTAGCCACGGCGGAATTATAATTGGGGCGGCACCACTTGCCAAATAAGTTAGGGAAGCGATACACATATACGGGCGCGCCGGTTTCTTGAGCATATTTAAAAAACAGTTCTTCCCCCGCCAGTTTAGATTTGCCGTACTGCGAACCCGCAAAACGCCCCTCCAGCGTAGCCTGTATGGAAGAAGATAACATAACGGGACATTTATTGTGATGTTTTTTAAGCGTATCAAGCAAGGAGGAGGCAAAGCCGAAATTGCCCGCCATAAATTCTTGCGGATTTTGCGGACGATTTACGCCGGCTAAATTAAATACAAAGTCCGCTTTTTGGCAAAATTCGTCTAATTTTTCAAGCGGAGTATCTACATCAAACTCAAAAATTTCACCGACAGACAAATTCGGGCATGTGCGGTTTTTCCCCTCTTTAATGGTCTGTAAATTAGCCACTAAATTACGCCCGACAAATCCTTTTGCTCCGGTGATTAAAATGTTCATTATTTTCCTGCCTTTTTGAGTTCTTCCTGTACGTAGTCCGTGGTGAGCAGTTTTTTAACCGTGCCTGCTACGTCCAGACGCGTGGTATTGTGCGAAGTATACGCTTCTTCCGCCATGGTTTTGACTTGGCCTTTTACGATAAACTTATCATAGTTCAAATCGCGGCTATCCGTGGCTACGCGGAAATATTGACCCATATCTTCACTTCTTAAACGCTCTTCGCGCGTCATCAAGGTTTCAAAGAGTTTTTCACCGTGGCGCGTACCGATGACGTGAATGCCCGTATCCCCAAAGAGTTGTTGCACGGCTTTTGCCAAATCGGCAATGGTGGAGGCATCGGCCTTTTGGATAAATAAATCACCCGGGTTGGCATGCTCAAAAGCAAATTCCACCAGTTTAACCGCTTCGTCCAAATTCATTAAAAAACGGGTCATATTCGGGTCGGTAATGGTAAGTGCTTGGCCGGCCTTGATTTGGTCAATAAACAACGGAATAACGCTTCCGCGGCTGCACATTACGTTTCCGTAGCGGGTGCAACAAATGGTGGTATGGCCTTGCTCGGCCGCTACACGCGCATTGGCATACACCACGCGCTCCATCATGGCTTTGGAAATACCCATGGCATTAATCGGATAGGCGGCTTTATCGGTAGATAAACACACCACGCGTTTTACTTTAGCCTCCATAGCGGCATGGAGCATGTTATCGGTGCCCATTACATTGGTGCGTACCGCTTCCATCGGGAAAAATTCACAAGAGGGCACTTGTTTTAGTGCGGCGGCGTGGAAAACATAATCTACACCTTGCATGGCATCTTTGATGGCTTGGGCGTTGCGCACGTCCCCCAAATAGAATTTGACCTTTTTGGCCTGTTCGGGGTAGCGCAGTTGCAAATCATGGCGCATATCGTCCTGTTTTTTCTCATCGCGCGAGAAAATGCGGATTTGCCCAATGTCACTTTTCAAAAAATGTTTTAAGACGGTATTGCCGAAAGAACCGGTACCTCCGGTAATCATTAATGTTGCGTTATTAAATGCGGACATAAATATTTACTCCTTATTTTGCCATATAACTATTATAACTAATCTCGTTTGAATAAATCTCTTGTATAAACCTTATCTTTCACATCATCTAGCGCTGAATCATAACGATTGGCAATAATGGCCTTAGAACGTTTCTTAAACTCCGCCAAATCATTTACTACCTCACTACCAAAGAAAGTACTACCGTCAGGCAAGGTAGGTTCATATACGATAATGATGGCTCCTTTTGCTTTAATACGTTTCATGATTCCTTGGATAGAACTCTGGCGGAAATTATCACTCCCGGTTTTCATAGTTAAACGATATATACCAATCACCGCCGTACGCTCTTTGGTAGGCTCAAATTGATTATCGGTCTCGTAGTCATAGTACCCGGCTTTTCGCAACACACGATCTGCAATAAAATCTTTGCGCGTACGGTTAGACTCCACAATGGCTTTAATCAAGTTTTGCGGTACATCGGTATAATTAGCCAAAAGTTGCTTGGAATCCTTGGGCAAACAATATCCCCCATAACCGAAAGAGGGGTTATTATATTGATTACCGATACGCGGGTCCAAACAAACTCCTTCAATAATTTGCTGTGTATTTAAACCTTTGAGTTCGGCGTAAGTATCCAATTCATTAAAATAACTGACCCGCAAGGCCAAATACGTATTGGCAAACAGTTTTACGGCTTCGGCTTCCGTATAACCCATAAAAAGCGCGGGGACATCCTGTTTCATGGCCCCCTGTTGCAAAAGTTGGGCAAACACGTGGGCTTTTTCCGTGAGTGCTTCATCCGTAAAATCCGTTCCTACCACAATACGGGAAGGATATAAATTATCATATAAAGCATGACCTTCACGCAAAAACTCGGGACTAAATAAAATATTTTTAATGCCCATTTTTTCGCGAATATGCCGCGTATATCCTACAGGAACAGTAGATTTTATCACCATTGTTGCATTCGGATTATATTTCTTAACCAATTCAATAACCGCTTCCACCGCAGAGGTATTAAAATAGTTTTGTTGCGGATCGTAGTTAGTGGGCGTAGCGATAATAACAAAATCGGCGTTTGAATAGGCAGATTTAGCATCCGTGGTAGCCGTTAAGTGCAAGTGTTTATTGGCCAAAAAATCTTCAATCTCTTTGTCGGCAATCGGCGATTTTTTATTGTTAATCAAATCTACTTTTTCCGATAAAATATCTACCGCCACCACATCATTATATTGCGCAAGTAAAGTGGCCAGTGAAAGCCCTACATATCCGGTTCCTGCTACGGCTATTTTGTATTGTTTAATCATATTGTCTCCATCGTTTATCATTTCATCCTTTTCCATACTTGTACATCCGGCAACAATTTACCAAAGGTAAAATCGTAAGAATCGGGTTCAAATCCGTTAAGACCGCCGGCATGGGTAAAAGTCAATTCACCGAAATAGATACGACCTTTTTCATTATAAAAATCTACTCGCACCAACGGAATACCCTTCGATAACTTTTCAGCATAAGCAATCATTCTTTCCAAATCGGCAGGTTTTGAAATAGGACCAGCGTTAGAGGAAAAAACTCTTCTAACAGCAATATGTTCCCAATTCGGATAATAATAATCAAATTTTGTTTGGCCATCTTTTCGGTCGGATGCCACAAACAACAGTTTTACTTTTCCATCTGCACAAAAAAACTTAAAATCTTTCGGAGGTTGTCCATCGGCTGTTTGAATAAATTCTTCCGCAATGATCTTTCGTTTGATATTATCATAAATTCCTTGTTCCACCGAACCCACTCCATAACGTTCGTGCATCCATTGGTCTAATTGTTTCATAATAACTTTTTTATCGGCGTTCTTCTTGTCTGTTATCACAATATTATAACCGCTTCCGTGGTTGCACTTAAAGACAAATTGCTCAGGCAACACGTCCCAATTAATATCGGAAACACTATCCCATGCACCGTATAGTTTAGTTAATAATTCCGCACAATCTTTTTCTTCTATGTACTTACGCACGGCAAACTTATCGGCACACTGGGCAACTTGCAGATTTCTCCAATATTTATTTAGTTTTAGCCATTGGATTTTTTCAGTAAAAGCCTGTGGGTTTCGCAAATTTAAGGGGCGCCCCATACAGTGACGGTATAAAATCCGAGTTGCTTGCGCCGGCCAATATATTGAAAGTTGGTGCATTGCCCACCCATGCAAAGAAAGTACGCCGGGAATTTTCTTAATTATATTTTTTATACTCTTCATATTTTCTTTTCCTTTTTTAACCATGTAAACGTGACTGCGTTCCATAAAATTCGTGTATGTTCTCTAGTTTCTTTGAAGAATAACGGAGCAAAGAAACTCACAAAAATTTGGGTAATAAGCGTCGCAATAGCCGCACCCTCAATACCCCACGCTCTGATAAAAAACCAGTTTAATATCAAATTCACCACCGCTCCCCAAGCAACATAATATTTGGTAAAGCGGTTCTTTTTTTCACACAGGATCCATATCCCGCGCGCACTTCCCAGTTGTGCAAAAGTACCATACCAAATCCCAATTGCTAATGGCACAGCCGCTCCGGCATATGCGGCTCCGTAAAGAAGAGCGATTATCGGTTTTGCCAGCACAGATACAAATAAACTGACGCCTATTCCCAGTACAAAAATACCCGCGTAAAGTTGTTTTAGACGCAACAAATATAATTCTTCATTTTGGTTTTTATGCTTCATAATAATCGGCTGCGCAGACTTAATCAATGCCCCAGGAATAAATAGCCACAAATTACATATTGCATATGCGGCTGAATACAAACCGACTTGCGCGTCATCTAACATATACTGAATCATTATTTTATCCATTTGAGAATAAATTACCACCATTAGTCCCGATAAAATAAAGTGATAACTTTCTTTCAGCATGCCAAGTCCGCAGTCCCAATCGATTTGCATACGTTGAGCAGAATGTTTTCTATATAGCACTAGCAGAAGCACAGCAATAATGATAGCATCCAATGAAGTAGCAAAAGCAAACCACACTACCGATTTTCCCAGCAGCAGCAATATCACCCTATAAGCGGACATACATAAATAGCCAATCATCTTTACGATTGACGATATTTTCGATCGCAACTTAGACTGATACCAGAACTCAATAACTTCAAAACTTTTAAATAGTAGATTGATAGATGACCAAAAAGCAACTGCCGTTTTTACTTTATCTCCGGCGTTAGTTAAATTCACGACCACGCAAATGGCAATAGATAATATAACTGCTGTCACAAACTCGAACAAAACCGCTGTACCAATAATTTTGCCGGTATCTTGTGGTGTATCTACAAATCTTTTAACGAGTACTCCTTCCAATCCTAAAGAACAAATAGGCAGTGCAAATGAAATAAATGCGGCTACGTAGTTAATAATACCGTAATCGGACGGCCCTAAATACCGAGCCACCCATAAACCCACAACAAGCGATATGGCCATCTGAAATACACGCTCAGCAACGAGCCAATTGGTATTCAGAATAAAAGGGTGTTTTAGAAAATGTAGAATTTTATCGCGCATAAATTCACTTAGTATTTACCAATCCTTCGCCTAATACCCTGACAAAATCTATTCAAGGCAATTCTTGCTAAAGAACGCCACGTATATCCATATAACGCAAAATTACCGCGCTGAACGGATAAAATTTTAGAGTATCCCGGCAACTTAGTATTGGCAGAAGGGCATTGATATAACTTTAACTCTGTCCCTTTGACTGCATTAGAGATATTTGCATCAATAGGGCGCATCCTTAAACCGAATGTGGCAAGCACCGCAAAAGGCAACGTCCGTTCCGCCAGCACATACTTGCAGGGTCCTGTAGTAGTTTTAATCCCGTTTAAGTTCACGCAAACATCTTTGGCGGCAATACCCGCAATCTTCATTTCCGGATTGAAAATCCGTTCAAAAAACACGTCATATTTTATGGCATCCACGTACTTACAAAAACAATAATTCTCTTTGCTTGCGCTTAATAACGGCACTTGGTGCGATGAATCTATCATCTCATTATGTTGTCCGATTTCACTGAAGTTTGTGCTCATTGCCACATAGGGAATTACATAATACTTGTCTGTTTCGACAATGAAAGAAACAAAATATTTACCCCATGATTGTTTCCCCCAACTTAATATGGCAGCCGGCAATTTATCGTTTCTGTCCGGTAATTGCTGATGAGCCAAATACCACGCTTTAAACTGATTCCACTGGCTGGCCGTCCAACATTGTCCCCATGTAATACTAAACTGCCCGAAATAGACGTCATAGCCATTCTGTTCCGGTAAAAACTCTACCGAGGCATACCCGTTCCACCGATGGGAATAAAGAGCAATTCCGGCCACCTTTTCATCCTGTTCATAGAAATTTAATGCTTGATAAGCATATTGGTAAAAAGATGGACTGACCAGCAAATCATCTTCTAAGATAATTACCGCACCGTATTTATTAGACAAATCACCGCACTGTAAAATATGTTTTCGCAAGCCCTGTCGTTCTTCATACTTAATGACAGTTTTTTCTCCATATTTCCAATTTATTTCTTCGGCGACTTGGTACACCTCATCACTTTTATCACTTTTATCGATACTGATAATTAAAGGGATATTATCTTGCGGGTAAGAAGCGGCTTGTATAGATTGCAGCAAACGCTTCAGGGCCCCCGGACGATTGTATCCGACAACAACTATAGCTGGTTTAATCATAACGCATTTTTCCTTGTTTTAGTAAAGTCGGGACATCTATTCTCGGTAAATAATAACGATAACGGAGCAAGCCCGCTGTTAGTTTTAACGGCAAAGTCATAAATACCGCCTTTACTCCGGCCCCCCGTACTACGCGGCTATTTTGCCAGGAACAAGCATATACACTACCGTAGGGAAACGCGTAATAAAGCGGTTCTTTCCCAGTTAACCGGCAAAGTTCTTCCTTACACCGGCAAAAATCGGCTAATAATTCCTCTTTACTGCTACTGCGAAATTGCAAATGGCGGTGTGCGTGCATCCCAATTGTGCATAAAGGATTTTGAGCAAGTACTTTTAATTGTTCTGTAGTCAAATATCCCTCTGTATTAAGTAAAGAAGTAGTAATAAACACGGTAAACGGCACCCCGTGACGAGTAAGTAGAGGAGCCACAAAAGAATCAATATCGGCAAATCCGTCATCAAATGTCAGTACTACTTTCTTTTTTAATACCTCATCCACAGGATGTGTCAATAAATCATCCACACTAATCACATTCATACCCGCCCGCTTTAGTCCCGTCAAATAACTTTCAAATTGTCTCTGGGAACAGGCAAACGGCTCTTGTGCCACTACTTCATCCGGCGTAATTTTATGAAACATGGCAACATAGGAAATGCCTTTGTCACGTAGCACTGTTTTACTTAACAAAGCGCATATTTTATCCGTCAGACGCATTTTGATGTAGTTTATTTTATCCATTTTATTTCACTAAAAACCCTTTTTTATTTTGTGCATCAGCAGCCACGCCCTAATTAATAATGCCATACACATTTTGCACTTGGATAATAACACCCACTTAAACACTTCCTGTTTCCAAGAATCACATTTTAACGACTTTACACGTGCCAGCACATCTGTCTTTTCCATGACCTCTTGATAAGCCGGTTCCAATTTCCCGAAATATTGCATTTCTTGCAATAAACTAATGGTAATAATGTTTAACCACATATCGTCCAAAAACGGACGTTTCTGTTCCCATACACCATATTTTTTAAGCAAATCTTCAAGTCGCATACGAGTTATGTACAAATAAGAAAATAAATTTGGCCGATAACTACTCTGTGTCGATCCCTGTTGGCGGATATCATATTCATAGACAGCCTCATCCAGGTACGATATTTCTTCTGTATGAGACAGCACATTCAAAACTATCATCAAATCTTCATTATATTTGCTTTCTTGCCTAAAACAAATACTATGCTCCCGCAAAAAAGATAATTTATACAATTTCGTTCCAATACAAGAGACTACATCCAATGGCACACAATTGAACAGTTGAGCAAGGAATTTTGGCAATGGATATTTCCCAGTAGGTAATCTCCCTGAAAATACAATGTGCCTATGATCATTAATGTTTTTAGTATAAGTAGCCAAAACAATAGATGTATTATCTTTCTTTCCCTGCGCGACCAATTGTTCAATGGCAGTTGGATATAAAATATCATCCGAATCTAAAAACAATATCCATTCCCCCGTTGCCACAAGCAATCCGCTATTACGAGAGGCAACCTGCTTTTGATTCGTTGCGTGCTTTACTACTGCAATATTACTGTATTGTTTTTGTAATTTTTCATACACTTGGGCCGAATTATCCGGTGAAGCGTCATCCACAATGATAATTTCTATATTTGTGTACGTTTGATTTTCTACACTTAGAATGCATCTTTCCAGATACTTTTCAGTGTTATAGACGGGAATAATAATAGAAACTTTATCTTGCTGCATTGGATTCACTCTCAAGTAATGAATTTCGCTCTATCATTCTCAAATATTGCTCTACTGCTCCCATTATCATACAAAATGCCGCAAAAAAGTAAGGCATACCTTGCATGACGGGTTCTACGGAAAAATTTAACACACAAGCCAGAAAAACCGACAACAACAGATACCTTAGATTCATTGGAATACTGCGTCGTCGAATAAATTTCCAGCAATTTATGCTTA
Source organism: uncultured Elusimicrobium sp. (assembly GCA_902797165.1). Classification (GTDB taxonomy): domain Bacteria; phylum Elusimicrobiota; class Elusimicrobia; order Elusimicrobiales; family Elusimicrobiaceae; genus Avelusimicrobium. The sequence goes on along the minus strand of CADBRU010000008.1, from coordinate 128,866 downwards.
TTTGTACAAAAAACAAAAACAAAAGGAAAAACGGAACCCAACCCGTCTGCACTAACGTATCAAACCATAAATTATGTGCATTTCCCAAAGAGCCCTCCCCGAACGGATGATGCAATCCACTGGCAATAGCGGAAGCAATTTTTTCCTTACGCCCCATATCACTAGTCTGGAAATCTTCATAATTATGTATCCTATCATACATAGCAGATAGTTGCCAGCGCGTTTGAACGCCAAACCAATTTTGTTGAAAAGCAATTCCTCCCAATACAACGAACAAGACGACTCCGAACAACATCATAAATTTCTTACCTTTAGATACACCCGACGTATAAAGTGTGTATAAAACACAAGCAACAAAAACAAGGATCATAGCAACTAGGGCCGTTCTCGAAGCAGATTGAATGTTATTAAGAATAGATAAACTAACTGCCCCCAATAAAACAATCTTTTCCAACAAGTGATATTTACTTACACAAAACAGGGCATAAAACAAGAGAGAAATAGATAGCGTCATAAATCCCCCTTGTAAGGTGGCCGAAAGAATTGAATTGGTCCAGAAATCAATTCCGTTTCTCCCCCCCACATAGCCGCCGGAAACGAGATAATTTAATAATCCGTGACTAAATCGACCAAATGCAATTACATAGATTAAATTTTTGAAGTGTTTGTCCAAAGTTTGCGGATTGCTCATTTTCATAACGCCCAACCCGATGGTATAACCTAAAAATGGGCCTAACAGATACGGCAGAATATAAAAAGTGGCAAAAGATAAGTCATACACCGCAGACAACAAATAAAACACACCACAAAAACACCCTAATACAAAACTGGTTTTTGTGAGAATGATTTTTCCTTTGGATTTTTGCAAAACCAAAAGAGCAAAAAACGAAAGAACTAGCCATCTGCCCTCTAAATTAAATAGGTTCAGACAAAAGATAAAAAGCAGTATATAAATAATAGTTGTCCTTTCTATTTTCATAAATTAGTTCCTGTCATTTCTAACGGACGGCTAAATTGAATAAACGCCTGCTTGAAATTTTTATAATCAAAGTAAATTTCTGCCGTTTTTCTGGCAGCCAACTGCATTTGATTCTTTTCATCTTTACTCATTTGAATAACACGCCGCAAAGCAGCGGCAATTTCTTGAGCAGAAATACCTTCCAAAACAACACAATTTTCGTTGTCTTGTGCATATAATCCCAAATCGGATGTCAAATTGCATATTACGGGAGTACTACAACACAAACTTTCCACGAATTTAGTAGGAAATCCGGCCTGGGCATAGCGTTGGTTTGTAGGACGAATAAGAACCGAAAAATCAGCATAACTATACGCCTCTAATACTTCTTTTCTGGGAACGTGGCCCCTAACATCCAACATATGTTGTACTCGACGCAATAAAGTTTCACTAACTCCACACAAAGAAATTAATTGTTCCGTTGAACAACCCAAAATCATTAATTTAATTTTCTCCTGTTCTTTTTTATCCAACAAATCCAAGGCTTCTATCAGCGTTGCCAAATAATCTTTTTTCCCGGGGGAACCGGCATATAACAGAACTACTTTCCCCTCGGTTGGCTGTTTAACAACCCGTGTAACCGACGTATCTAATATAACAGGAATACGAATCGTTTTAATATGCCGATTTATAAAATGTTTCTCTAAAAACGAACTGATGGCAACTACAGAGGAAGGAGCTGCAATCCATTTACGATTATAATTATCATTGAGTCTAAATCCCCGTGCTTTTTTCCCGTTAACAAATTGACTTTCCGAGAACCACTCCACCGCATCATACACCACCGGCACATGATGTTTGTTAGCATAAGCCTGCAAGATCTTTATACTTAACTCGTCCAGTTGGGTATGAAAAATGACATCATACTTGTTTTTTTGCAACAAACGCCATAAACGCACGGGAAACAAGGCATAATACATTGCTTTAAAGTACATCTTAGCAGATGTACCGCGCAAAGATAAGTGCCAAATACCGTCCGGCTCTACCGTTTGTTTATAATGAGTCGTAGGACCCATAGACACGACGTGCACCTCATATCCGGATTCCAAAAGGATTTTTCCGAACATATGCACCCTTAAAGCTCCCGCATCTATATCTGGGTATTTATCTAATGTCACCAGTAATGCACGCATGTATTTTTCTCTCCCGAAATATCCCTATTTGTAAAGCTAAAATGAATCAACCCAGTTATATTCATAAACCCAGTTATATTCATAGAAGTATTTCCTCATAATATGTTTTCATTTGTTGCATGACTTTTTCTGTCATATAATTATTGTGTACCTTTTGAATATTCCAAGCAGACATTTGTTGGCGCAGCGCTGCGTCTTGTAATTTTTCAATAGCCGCAATCATTTCCGCATAGTTTCCTACCGGCACGATAATTCCACCCTTATTTTCTATCATATCTCGGTTGGCCCCCACATCAGTGGCAATAATCGGCAATCCGGCGGCCATTGCTTCTAACATTACATTAGCAAATCCTTCCGTATGGCTGGGAAAGAAAAACACATCTGCTTTTCTTAACAACTCAGATACTTGGACATGCGGCACTTCGCCAAGCAATACTACATTGTCCGGTTTTGGTTCGGAAGGAAGTTGTTGTGCGGGCCCCACCACTTGGAATTCAATGCCGGCACAAGCCTCGGCCACTTTATAGATTTCTTGTATCCCTTTGGAATAGCGCACATGCCCGACATAAATAATCCGTTTCAGCTGCTTGCGTATTTCTGCATTATATTCCCGTTCTAGCGTAATAAAATTAGGAACCAATTTTATTTTTGAAGGAATAAATTTTTCTGCCCACTTATAAGAAAAACTATTTAACAGCCAAAAAGATTGACTTTTTGCGACAATCCGCTTTAATATCCATTGGCTAAGACGGGTAGTAGCCTGATCTACAATATTACAATGACAATGAAACACCAGCGGTGTATCACCTGCAACTTGGACACACAAATAATCTCTCATAAGTCCCCATTTGGTGCAAGGTGAACATAAGTGTATAATATCCGGTTTGAAGCGCTTACGCGCACGGCGCAGTTCTTGTATAATATTCCACGTGCGTTTAATTTCATCAAACCAAGAAAATGAGCGTGAAATACGATTTGCACGCGCGACACTAACACAACTATTAACTAGTTCAACCGTTATGCCCATTTGCTGACATTTATCTAAATACATTTGTGTCCACCGAGCCATTCCACCCGATGGAGGCGGCAACGGAGAAACCAATAAGATCTTCACTTTTGCCCTCCGATGATATAATGAATATATTGATCAACCGATTTTTCTTTGCTGACATATTTTTCAGCATAGACACGCGCATTTTTTCCCCACTGTTCTACTTGCAGTAGATTTCTATATAACCGCTCCAGCGTATTTGAAAGAATTTGAGCATCCCCGGCCTGCACACACACGCCGCAATCGGCCGTTCGAATAATGTTTTCCATTTCCCCGCCTAAATCGAAGGAAGCAACAATAGGTGTTCCCGTAGCCATAATTGTCCATGTTTTGCTGGGCATAGCGCTGCCTCCGGTTCCGGCGCGGCATGATATAATTGCCACATCTCCCAAACTATACACCTCAGGGACTCGGTCCATAGATTGCAGCGGGAACAAGGACATATTGGTTAATTGTTTATCCGCAATCTGATGTTTAATATTCTCTTCCTCGCTGCCATTACCGAAAATAACAAAATGAATATGCGAATTTTCTTGTAATTTTTCAGCGGCCGCAACAATTACCTCTACGCCTTGAACTTTTCCCAAATTACCCGCATATACTACATAAAATTTATCACGCGGCAAACCCAATTCGTCAAACAATTTATTTTGTACTCGAGGTACGGGTTTCACCTGATTAACATCCATCCAATTACGTACTACTTGCACTTTATCGGGATTTACGCCTTTGCCCAGTACATTTTTCCTCATATCTTCCGTAATGGTGATAATAATATCCGCATGCCGATAAGTAAAGTTTTCCATCTCCCGTCCTATTTTCATTAAAAAAGAGGTCTCTTTGCAAATACCGGACGTGACAAGCGAATCCGGAAAAATATCTTGCAAATTATAAATAAACTTTTTGTGTGATAGTATCCTAGCAACTCCCAATACTACACCTTGCGTGGGTGGACCACTTGTAGAAAAGATAAAATCAGCCGGGACAGTAAGTGCTTTCCACAAACATTCTATACTAAAGATCACATAACGCAACGCACGTGATAAAAAACCTTTTCCTTCTCTGTACAAATGCATCCGATGAATTGTTATTTTTCCATCAAAACAAATTTCAATCCGTTTTTGTGCATATTCGTGCCGTATTTGGTCAGAAACCCCTCTTGTAGGCGTAGGAACAAACACATCTATGTCCCAGCCTTTTGCGGCAAAGCCTTCCAGTAGATCCGTCAAAATATTCAATCCGGAACACTTTTCCGGTGGAAAATAAGGCACAAAAAATAATCCCTTCATATAATCTCTGCTCTTAGTGTTTTAATTGCTATATCTTTTATTTCGTCTGTTTCTACTCATACGTTTTAGTCTTGTTAAAAAGAAAAGACACTGATAAATCATTATCCATATTCCACCCGCACGATAATAGGAACCTTTCGGATAATAAATCAATTGTGAAAAAGGGTGGAATAAGTCCATCCACCGGATTTGTGGATAAAAATCCAATAATTCGTCTCCGTACATATCCGGCTGAAAAGGCAACTCCGCTATCTGACAGACTAAATCGCGTGAACATATCTTAAAGTTAACAACTTTTTGTAAAAAATCTACATATAAAGACAAAGGTAACTGCCGATATGGTGTCGTTTCTTTGGTCGATGCAAAAGATAAAATCCCTCTTAAATAAGAGTCATAATCAAAAGACTCGTTCCATGCACAATGTGTGCTTTCATGGAATTTAGGTTCAATCGTGCCTGATTTCGTCTTCATATAGCCCAAACATGGATTATAAGGGGCACGATAAAAAGCCTCCGGAAAGCGTTTATCATCTGCTGATTTATTCGTAAACACGAACTGACAAGATTTGTCGGCAGGGGTATCTGCCAAATAAGTATGATAAAAAAATGGTATTTCCACTTGATTTGATTGACGTTTCTGTAAGAATTGAGATAAATCTTTCTGAGTTTTACCGGTACTATTTGTGTCTACAAAGGCAAAAGACTCTGAAAAGTTGACTGTTTGATGCAAATAAGCGTCTAAATTATCTCCAGCTGCTTTAATATGATGCTCTAATTTGGTTTTAAACTCAGAATTGGACAAAGATTGGGCTAATACAGACTTAAAATCTTTAAACGAATATAAGGGTTGTTTCCCTACATTTGGCCCTAATAATTCATCTATTTCTTTTCTAGAAAATCCTAATCTTTCAAAGGGAACATAAGCCACTGCCGGATCTCTGAAAATCCAATTTGATTTATCCCACACGGATAATCCTTCCAATTTGGCTACTGACATTTCCGGTAATCGCCATGCTACCCGAGAACCGAAGATATACGAGGTTTTGATAGGTAATTGTCGTTTTTGAATGATTATATCAGCCACTTGTTTCAAAATATACCCATCGCGCATAACAAAATACAAAGCAGAAATCCCCCGTGAAACGGCCTGCGTAATAACCCATTCCACATACTGATATACCAAAGGAGCAGCCACAGATACTCCCAAACAAAAAGCGGCACTATCTTCGGCATTGCGCACGCATGCAATCAAACCATATGTTTCCAACATCTCTAAATTTCTATGGTCTATCTTCCCTTCAAAATCATATTTTTGACATTTAGGCACTTGTATGGCACGAATCCCTAATTTAGTTGGGATTTCTACGTCAGCGTTTTTGTGATCCCCCGTATGAGTCCAGTTCGCAAATTCCCATTTTTTTTGCTGTTTCACAAGATTAAACAATTTACCGTTTGCCTTGCTGGCATTCCAATCGCAACTTACAAAAATAGGGATTTGGTTAAAGATTTCATCCTTACCGGTTAACCATGCACGAATTTGTTCTGCATGCCAATACATATCTGAAATTAAGATAACTTCTTCACCTGATTGAATATGGCGTTTAATATCCTCAAGAATAGACTTATTTAAGAAAGAATGTTCACGTTCAACATTCAACTCAATCTCTTGCAATTTTGCAGTTTCTTGCTGGGTAAGATGAAATTTTTTCTGCAATGTTGAATAAATATCTTCGATAGTTATTTCTTTTCCTCGTGTCCGGCGCAACCAAAATTCGATACGTTTTCTGCAAATAGCAAATGATTTGTGGGAAAACGCCCGCAACGCTTCGATCTCCGGTAGTTTTTCCATAATATAAAAAATATCGGACGGAGAAGGAACCGTACGGTAAATAACCGTATCAAAAATATCGTAAGAATAATGCATTTTTTGACAACACTATTTAAAGAATAATACTCTTTATAAATTATACCATTTAGGGTACTGGGACTACCACGCAAAAAACCCCGGGTAAATGCCCGGGGTTTTAAATGTTTTAACTATCTTATTTATCACGCAAGGTTAATACTTCATCAATAATACCGTAGGCTTTGGCTTCTTCGGCAGACAAGTAATAGTTACGTTCGCTATCTTGGCGGATTTTTTCTTTCGGTTGACCGGTATGTTTGGCCAAGATGTCTAATAAATGCTCTTTATTATCACGCAATTCGCGTGTTTCGATTTCAATATCCGTTACTTGACCGGAAATGCCACCTCCCCAAATTAACGGTTGGTGAATCATAATGCGCGCATGGGGTAATGCATAGCGGCGACCTTTGGAGCCGGCGGCCAATAAAACTGCGCCGAAACTCATGGCTTGTCCCATACAAATGGTGGTAATGGGGGCTTTGATAAACTGCATGGTATCGTAAATAGCCAATCCGGCAGTTACCATACCGCCCGGAGAATTGATATACAAATTAATTTCGCGTTGGGAATCTTCCGCGTCCAAATACAAGAGTTGCGCAATAATCATATTGGCACTGGCGGTGTCTACTTCCCCTTCCCGTCCGCCTACAAAGATAATGCGGTCTTTGAGCAGGCGTGAAAAAATATCATAGCCGACATTCTTTTCAATAATAGTAGGTACAATCATACACACTCCCTGATTAGTAATTTGTTTTATTATACGAAAAAATTTACAGGGTGCGCAGATTTTACGGATAGACTTATTGATTCCACTCCTGCCACGTAATGTAAAAACCCACAAACAAAAATATAGATATGCAAATTCGTAGCCAAATATCCATCGTATTAAAACTAACAGAGTTAGTAAAGTTATTTTTATCCGAAAAAATAAGTAATCCCCCTTATAGATCGGCTTATTTCAAAAAGGATATTTATAACTTTACTAACTCAAGTGCCTCTAATTTTGGTAGAATAAGACCGCATAGATGAGCAAGAAATATGCGGTCGGGACAGTGGAGAGCAACACATCACTAGGGTATGATGCAGGACCGAGAGCCGGCCCCTCTCCAAACGTGTTTAGGTTACACTTTCCGTCCGTAGGAAAACAATTCGAACTTCGGTAGAACTTACAACAATGTTAGTATAGTAAGTTTTGTTAGTATTTGTCAAATTATTTTTGTTTTCCTCTTATTTCTGTCTATACAACATATTATATAGGAGAAACAAGCATGATAAGCAAATTTGACAAACAACTCAAAGAATGGAATCACGGCACCTTAAGAGGCGCACAGGCCAAGTTAGCAAAAACATTAAAAGTATCCACCGCCACCACCGCCTTATGGGCCACCGGCAAAAGGCATCCTTCCAAAGGATATATTGAACAAATGGCCGCCTTATTTAAGTTAGATATTTACGGCGTTTTGAAATTATTTGACAATATTTCCGGCACCTCTTACCCCTTGCCGAATGCTAAAAACAACAAAGCATTACACGAACCTACTCTTAATTATTCGGATAATTTAATTGAAAATACGGTTAAATTACCGTTTTTATCCAATGTACCGGCAGATTTCTCACAATATCCCGAAGAAAATATTTTGGAATGGTGGAGCATCCCCCGCCGCTATGCACAAGGTGCCAAATATATTGTACGCAGTCAAGAAATCGGTTTGCCGGATGCCGTTTGCGAAAGTGATTTGTCCTTCATAAAACCCTGCAGCAAAATCACCGCTGCGCACTGGGTGGTACTCACCGATAAACAAGGGGATTTTTGCGTGGCGCAATCGAATTATAAAAACGGCAAAATTCAATACCAAATTAAAACGCCGAAATTCAAAAATAAAAAATCAAATTGGCAACCAATCGGTATTTTGCTTAAACGCATAAAACCGTTTTAACAGCCCTTGATTTTTTGGCAAAAACCCTTATACTAATAGTATCCTAGATGGAATAGTGGGATGCAAGACAGAAAATGTATAGGTTGCGTTAGTTTTGCCAAGAGATGCAAGGCAGCGCGGCGTATATAAAACTGATCGGATCGTACCGGTGGGAACCACGAAGAGTGGCGAAACGTAAGTGTACGGTTTGGAGACAGAAAAAAATATTTTCTTGTGGTTGTGAGGTGTGCATATTAGTCCGTTTTCCCGTCTCGGGTCTTTCCTTTGAGTAGGAGAGTGTGTGCCGAGAACTTGAACGGTTTGCACAGTAAACAGACGAAAATATTCACTGTATTGTGACCATTGTATCCATTAGGAAAGGAAGAAAGATGAAAGCGTCAGTATAGAGTCCTCTGTGTGAATAACGCAGAGGGCTCTTTTTTCATCTATGCCGACGTAAAAAATTGCATCATTTAAGTAAATTTTGATATAATATGTCAAGGGTTATTTATGGATAGGTCGTTGCAACTTAAACAAAATTTCACCGCAATTGAAACTGCCATTGAGGCAGCCTGTCAAAGCACAAACCGACCTTTTTGTGAAGTAAACCTAATGGCTGTAACCAAGTATGCTGCAGATGAAGACGTACGCACTTTGTTAGACAACACTCCGATCAGACATATTGGTGAAAGCCGCGTGCAGCAAGCACTTGCACGTTGGCAGCGGCCTGATTTTGCAAAATATCCGGTACAAAAACATTTTATCGGTCATTTGCAGAAAAACAAAGCGGCACAAGCCGCCCGATTTTTTGATTTTATTGATTCAATTGACAATTTACAAATCGCGCAACTGCTTAGTGAGCACGCTCATAAACTTAATAAAACCTTGCGTGTAATGGTGCAAATTAAACTAACCGACCGGGAAACACAATCCGGCATTTCTTTAGCACTTGCACCTACTTTGGTAAAAGAGTTGCAAAAGTTGCCTTATTTGCGGCCTTGCGGGTATATGGCCATTGCCCCGCAAACCACCAACGGAAACGAATTACGGCCCATATTTAAGCAAATAAGACTTGCTTTTGAACGGGACTTTGCCACACAACAAGAGCGCTATTTGTCACTTGGAATGAGTAACGATTTTGAGGCAGCCGTAGCCGAAGGGGCTACCTTGCCGCGGGTAGGCAGTAAACTGTTTGCCTAACATTTGGAGGAGTTATGATTATTAAGGTTAGAGTCATTGCCAGTTCTACGGGTCCCAATGAAATTATCAGCCGGATTGGCAGTGTATTACGTATGAAAATCAAAAACAAAAAAGTAGATGATGGCCCGGCTAATGCTATTATGAAAACATTTTTGGCTGATTTCTTTGCCGTAAAAGAAAGTCAAATTGTTATTATTAAAGGTGAAAAGGGCAAAGAAAAGACCGTAGAAGTACGCGATAAAAGTGAAGAAGAACTCCGCCAAGTGATGGATTCCATCCCTTAATCACTATATAAGACCCTCCTATCCCCGCCCTTTACTAGGGCGGGGTTCCTTTTTGTACCGCAAATCACATAAAAAAACCCCCACACCAAATGTGTGAGGGTTTTGAAAAAATACTGCTTAGAACGTAATACCTACTTTGCAGCCGTATTCGTAGGTGCGATTCGTCGGTTCATAATAACCGTCTATATAATAAGGCGTAGGTGTTCCATCCGGATTTTCAATCAATTTATATCCGATAGTAGAGTTTTGAATATGCCAATAGCGGGCAAACGGCTCTATAAAGACACCTACTTTGCCAAGGCTCTTTTCCACTTTAATACTGCCGCGCACGCCGTAACCTTCATTTTGGCGGTTGCTGTTTCCGGACAAATTGTAAGTATTATCGTAAATATCTGTAACGGCATTTGGCATAGGACCGCTGTATTGAATACCTTTAAGTAACCAATCAAATTCCGCGTTTAAAGTAACATTCCATCCATATTCGTGGTCAAAAGGATCTTGGTGGTAGCGAACATTAAAACCGAGCGGTAAGGTCCAGTAGGTAGATTCACGTTTATATCCACCCGGGCCGGATTGCTCCAAGTGGTTGGTTAAATGTCTCCACGCTCCGCCGAAATACGGCCAAATATCCCACTCTTGACCTAAATTATAGACTTTACCTAAGCGTAAGCCCAGTTCCATATAATAATCGTCTATGCCGTCATAAGTAAAGGGCGTAACCGTTTCAACATGAGTCTCATAATCATAAGATACCGTACCGCCGATATATTTACCGGAGCCGGTCATATAACGAAATTCGATAGAGGCAAAAGTGTTGTCATCACTCACATCACCGTCTAAAGATCTCAGCCCGCGGCGGGTATAAACAATACTCGCACCTTGTTTCGGTTGAGACTTTACTTTCATGAGCCCCGGTTCTCTGTACTGATAATCTTCTATTTCATAGGAAATAGAAAAATTGTGCACTTTATCTTGTGCAAAAGCAAACACTCCCACAAACAACAAACCCACTAAGAGACCTATTTTCTTCATGCTGATTTCCCCTACTTATAAATTTACCTACACTAGCAATATATAAAATACGTCAAAACTTTGTCAAAAAAATATCACGTACGGAAGCAAATTAAAAAAGGAGTAGAAAATCTATAGAAAAAAGACTATACTTTATATAGGAGTATATAGGAGGTATTTTTATGAAAAGAGGTTTTACGTTAATAGAATTATTAGTAGTTGTCTTGATTATCGGCATACTTTCCGCCATTGCTTTGCCGCAATATGAAAAAGCGGTAGAAAAAAGTCGCGTGGCTGAGGCAAGGATTGCACTAAATACTTTGCAAAAAAATTACCAGTTATGTGTGTTAGAATTCGGTGACGATGATAATAGTGACTGTAATTCCGCCACGGACATGATAGTAGACCGCTTAACTATTCCTCTGTCTGGAGAATTTGAATCTGACATTGATAATTGTATATCGGGAACAAGTCCTTGCTTCAAAACAAAAGATTGGGTTTATGAAGCAGAAGGAGGAGGAGTATTTTATGCTGATCGTATGATAGGGGATAGCAATCCCTATTGGTTGGAAATTCAATCTTCCAATGGTACTATTACCTGTTACAAGACATCAAACAATGCTAAAGACTACTGCAAAATGTTATGCGGTGCTAACGGTTGTACTTTATAAGTATCTATCACTAATAAAAAGGGCGGCTGATAAGGCCGCCCCTTTTTAATTTGAGAATTTCTATTTGAGTAGATTAGTCAAACTAAACGATTCTACTTCTTGCTTCATTTGTTTGATGATTTCATCTACCGGCAGGGCTTCAGTATTTTTACCGTCGCGCAAGCGGATGGTCATTTTGCCTTCCGCTGCTTCTTTGGCCCCAATAATGCCCGTATACGGGATACGTTGCATGTGCGCTTCGCGAATCTTCAGCCCCAATTTTTCCGGACGGATATCCAGTTCCGGGCGTAAACCCGCTTCACGCATTTTGGCGGCTACTTCTTTGGCAAACGGAATTTGGTCATCCGTCAGTGTCAAAAGTTTGATTTGCACCGGTGCTAACCAAAGCGGGAACCACCCCGCATAGTGTTCAATTAATACACCCGTAAAGCGTTCAATACTGCCAAACATAGCACGGTGTACCATGATAGGGCGCTCACGTCCTTCCGGTGCGACATATTCCAAATCAAAACGTTGCGGCAAATTGAAATCAAACTGAATCGTAGATAACTGCCACAAACGGCCAATGGCGTCCATTACTTTGATATCAATTTTCGGTCCGTAGAAAGCCGCTTCTCCGGCGTGAGTGGTATATTCAATATGATTTTCTTCCAGCACGTGTTTGAGTGCATTTTCGGCGCGTTCCCAATCTTTTACTTCTCCGGTAAAATGCTCCGGATGTTCCGGATCACGCGTGGAAAGTTCCACTGCATATTTTTCAAAACCAAAGGTCTTAAAAATGTGCATAGCATATTCAAAACACGCTTTCACTTCGCTTTCTACTTGTTCGGGCGTGCAGAAAATGTGTGCATCATCTTGCGTAAAACCGCGCACACGGAGCATCCCGTGCAAAGCACCGGACCGTTCGTAACGATATACCGTACCTAATTCGGAAAAGCGCAATGGCAAATCACGATACGAACGCAAGTGAGTTTTATAAATTTCCACGTGGAAGGGGCAGTTCATCGGCTTAATTTGATAGGCCTCATTGTCTACTTCCATGGGGTGGAACATACTGTCTTTGTAAAAGCCGGCATGCCCGCTGATTTCAAATAAATGTAGGCGCGCAATATGCGGACTTACGACGAGATCATAACCGCGTTTCAAGTTTTGGTCTTTGATCCAATCTTCTAAAACTTTGCGCAGCATACCACCTTTGGGATGCATTAAAATAAGTCCCGGACCGACGTGGTCATTAATGCTAAATAAATCCAGTTCCGGGCCTAATTTGCGGTGGTCGCGTTTGGCGGCTTCTTCCTGTTGTTTCACATAGGCATTAAGTTCATCTTTGGTGTTAAAACTGAGTCCGTAAATGCGCTGTAACATCGGGCGTTTTTCATCCCCGCGCCAATATGCACCGGCAATGGCAGAAAGTTTGAAATTATTAATTTTGCCCGTATGCTCTACGTGAGGTCCGCGGCATAAATCGGCATAGTCACCCGTGAGATAAACGGAAATTTGGCCGTCTTCCAATTCTTCCAAGAGTTCCAATTTATATTTTTCGCCGCGCTCTTCAAAAAATTTCTTGGCATCGGCTTTGCTCATCTCTTTGCGCTCAAAGGGAACACGCGCTTTGATGATTTCTTTCATCTTAGTTTCAATAGTTTTCAAATCTTCCGGCGTGAAAGCATGCGGACAATCAAAATCGTAATAAAAGCCATTTTCAATGGCGGGACCGATACCGAGTTTCGTACCGGGGAATAATTGTTGTACGGCGGCAGCCATAATGTGCGCGCACGAATGACGTTTCGTCTCTAATTCATTATTTTCCATAAATCAACCTCAAGCGGACGGACCGCTTAAATTTATATAATAAGTATATCAAATTAGCACGTATATTGCCGAATGATATGAAACGTTTTTTACATTTTTTATCCCCCCTGTTTGCCAATTATAAATTGTTATTGGTGGCATCTTTGCCGGCGGTAGCGGTGAGCGCTTTTGGGCTTGTGCAAGTGCAAGTAACCGATCCGTTTGCGTGGATCGTGACCTTAACGGTGCGGTTTATGGTGGAATTTGCATTTCTTGGTTTTTGTCTTTCTTTATTAAATGCGTTGCACCTTAAAAATAAATGGTTTTTGGGTATTCTTTTATTTCTTTATTATTTTGTCACCACCGCAGATTTAACACTGCTTATTTATTTTAAGGAACGCTTCGGTGCGAAGTATTTTGACACGTTGCAAGGCGGCGATTATGATTTTATGACCGACTGGAGACTGCTGTCTTATTTTGCGGCGCTGGGGCTCTTTTGCGCTACCTTATTATATAAAGGGTTCAAAGCGGTTCCTTACAAACAGGCACTTAAACAAACGGGTTTTTATGCGTGCATTTTACTCTTTTTTATTTTTGTAAATCCGTTTGTGGTACTTGAAAAACCCAATGACTTTTTTGCACGATATTTTCTCCCCCCGCTTCCCGTATATTTATTTAATGCACTGACGGCCACGCCCCAAAAGGCCTTAATTACCGACAATTTGCCCGCCGATATTGCTGCCACGGCACAACAATATAATGTATTTACTGCCAAAAATACGGGCATCGGCAAAAATTACACGCGCGTGATTTTGATTGCTACCGAATCTTTATCAGCCAAATATATGCACCGCTTTAATGTGAATATCCCCGTCGCCGCCGGGCGCGGATATGATGCTTTATTTGATAAGTATCCCTCCGACACCTTGCAAACAGTCACACTCTCTACCTTATACGGTTTAACGGTTATTTTTTCCTCACATCCGTATGCGGAACTCAGTTTTTCCAATGCTTATCCGATTTCTTTTGTGAAGGAACTTCAAAAAAACGGATTTCATACCGCTTTTGTACGCGGTGCACATGAAGATTATATGCATGAAAACGAACTCTTTCATCAAGCGGGTTTTGAAACGGTGCGCGGGTGGAATTTCTTTGAGCAGGAGACGGCCTATAAAGATTATTTGGATTGGTGGGGTTTACTGGACCGCAAATTATTTGACTATGCCGCCGATTATTTGGATGAACACCGCAACGAAAAAACTTTTTTGACTTTGCTGACGGTAGATACGCACGTGCCTTTAGGCCGTCTTGATTATTTGGGTGAAGAATATGAAGAAATTGACGCGCAATTTTATGACCGGCCGACCTTGCCGCGTGCCTTTGCCCGTGTGGGACAAGATATTGAACGATTTATCGAAAACTTACGTACTAAAAATTTACTGGATGAAAACACATTGATTTTGGTAACTGCGGATCATCCGTCTTTTTCCAATATGATCACACCCGGTTTATTCAAACCGTTTGACCCGGTGTTTGACCGCATCCCCTTTGCCATTGTTACTGTGCCGGCAATTAATAAACCGCTGGTAACCGACACACTGGCCAGCCAATTAGACATTGCACCTACCGTCTTAGATTTACTTAATTTACCGCAACCGAAAGGATTCTTCGGGCATAGTTTATTTGAGCAAAATACGCCGCGCAGCGTGTTTGACATCAAAGAAGATTATGCGGTAGTAACTACCCAAAAAGACAGGCAGGTGTTTTCCTTAAACTCCACCCGCCCGTCCGATAAAAAACTCATTGATTTAATGACCACTTTTTGGGTGGATTAAGTATTGCCCGCAAACTCCCCCGCCTTACGCGCGATAAATATGCTAAAATTAAATAGTATCAGTATATCTTATTTACGGAGGATGTATGAACACAGCAGCACAAGGCGGAGGAGCAGCCAATTTATTTATGATGCTGATCTTCGCCGGATTATTCATTTTCATTCTGATGTCCGGACACTCACAAAAAAAACGTGAACAACAAAGACAAGCCAAAATTACCGCTCTGCAAAAAGGTGATCAGGTTATTCTTCAGGGTGGAATTATCGGCAGTGTAGTCGGTTTCAAAGATCACACACTGGAAGTAAAAATTGCAGAAGGTGTAAAAATTACTGTTTTGAAATCAAGTATCCTAGATACCATCTCAAACGGATCTAATCAAAAAGGAGGAGCCAACTAATGTCCAAATCACTGGCCATTAAATGGATCGTAATCATCGTTGTACTTTTGGGTTCTCTGGCGCTGATTTACCCTAATTACCGCTGGTATTCCAAGCCCAATGACGAACGCGTCAAACTAGAAGCACTCGGCGAACGTCCGGCCCGCATGTTAAACTTAGGGTTAGACTTGCGCGGCGGCAGCAGTTTGCTACTGGAACTTGACGTGTCCAAATTAAGCACCAAAGAGCCGCTTAATGAAGCCATGGCGCGTGCCATTGAAATCATCCGCAACCGTATTGACCAATACGGCGTAGGTGAAACGCAAATTACCCGCCAAGGCGACAAATGGATTTTAGTCCAATTGCCCGGTGTGGCCAATCCCGCCGCCGCAGAAGCGTTAATCGGTAAAACGGCTATGCTGGAATTTCACATCGTTAAAAACGATACTACCGGCGCAGAAAAAGCCATTGAAAAATTGGAAAGCATGGAAGAGCCGTATGATCAAGACGGTGTGTTAAAACCCGAAATTGCTCAGTTACTGCCGGAAGGATATACCATTTTCCGCACCAAAGACGGCGGTTATTATGTGGCGGATAAGACCGCTAAAGTAACCGGTGCCGATTTGGAAAATGCGCGCCTGACCATGTACGGTGACAACGGTTATCCGGAAGTTGCTTTCTCCTTCAACGCGGAAGGTGCCAAAAAATTCGGACAATTAACCGGTGCTAACCTCGGTAAACAATTAGCCATTGTATTAGATAACACCATTCAATCGGCTCCCGTGGTACAAAGCCGCATTACCAAAGACGGACGCATTTCCGGTACTTTCACCTTAGAAGAAGCCAAACAATTAACCATTGTTTTGAAAGCCGGTGCTTTACCGGCTCCGGTGCATGTAATCGAAAAGAAAACCATCGGACCTACCTTGGGTGAAGACTCCATTAAATCCGGTTTAGGTGCTTCTTTATATGCACTCTTGGGTATTTTAGTCTTTATGATTATTTACTACAAATGGGCCGGTTTTATCGCCGATATTGCCTTAGTATTAAACTTAGTATTAATGGTAGCTATCATGAGTTATTTCTCCGCTACGTTAACTGTGCCGGGTATCGCAGGTATCATCCTGTCTTTAGCCATGGCCATTGACGCAAACGTACTGATCATTGAACGTATGCGCGAAGAAAAACTCTTGGGCCAACCCATTCAAACCATTATCCAACTGGGCTATGAAAAAGCATGGTCCGCTATCTTTGACTCTAACATTACGACCATTATCGTAGGTTGCTGTTTGTTGCAATTCGGTACCGGTCCGGTCAAAGGGTTTGCGGTGACCTTAATTATCGGTTTGACAGTCAGTTTGTTTACCGCCGTGTTTGTAACTCGTGCGATTTACGAACTGGTCTTAACTTCTAATCCCAAGGAGATCAGTTTATGATGACATTTTTCCCCAAAACACACATTGATTTCCTTAAGTATAGGAAAGTGTATTTCACCATTTCGGCCTGTATCTTTGCATTAGGTATTTTCTTATTTGCAACCAAAGGTTTGAATATGGGTATTGATTTTACCGGCGGTACCATGGTACAGGTAAAATTCGAACAAAAAGTAGATATGGCACAAATCCGTTCTGCCTTAGTACAAACGGGTCAAAGTTCCGATTTACAAAGTTACGGTGAAAATACCTATGCCGTACGTGAAAAAGGTTCCGAAGCCAATGTAGGCGAAGTGCAAGCCCGCATTGAAAAAGCCTTAGATACCTTAAACGTACCGTATGTGGTACAACAAACCAACTTTGTCGGACCTACCGTCGGACAAAATATGACAGAACGTGCCGCATGGGCCATCATCTTGTCTTTGGTTCTCATCATTATTTACGTGGCTTTCCGCTTCAATAACATTTTGTGGGGTACTTCGGGCGTAGTAGCCTTATTCCACGACTTGTTTGTAATGGCCGTTGCTTTTGCCATTACGCAACGCGAAATTGACCTCGTGGTAGTGGCGGCTTTCTTAACGGTAGCCGGTTTCTCTATTAACGATACGATTGTTATTTTCGACCGTATCCGTGAAAATATGCGCTTAAACCCGCGCGCTACTTTAGGACAACTCATTAATCAATCTATTAATGAAACCTTGTCTCGTACGGTCATTACTTCCGTAACGGTAGTGGGTGCGTTATTTGTGCTGTATTTCATCGGCGGAGAAGCCTTGAACTCCTTCTCATTTGCGATGCTGGTGGGTTGTATTTGTGGTTTCTATACCACCATTGCTTTAACAACCCCGCTCGTGTATGTGTGGAGCAAAGGAGACCGTGCCGACGCCGCACAAGCCGAACAAGTGGCCCGCAGAGCAGAGAAAAAAGCCGTTGCCAAACCGGTAGCCGCTCCCACTGCTTCTGCAGAGCAACCGGCTCAAGCGCATGCTCATAAAGCAACCCGCAAGAGCCGCCGTAACAGAAGATAGTATTTACTTAATAAGCCGGGTGCGCATTATGTGTGCCCGGCCTTTTTACAAGCACTTTACGGAGTGTTTATAAAAAGGAAAACATATGCGCAAAATAAAACGCTTCAAAATCAGCACCCGTCAAAAAGAAATCTTGCGTAAAGTGCAACGGTTAGGGCTTGATTTGTCTGCCGCCGGACTGACTGATGAAATTGCGCTGACACGTTTTATTATTGATCTCTCTCAAAAATTAGACCCCGGCACCGTCTATGAACTTAATGAAAATGTACTTTGGGATTTGCCGGAGCACACCATTGCCGCGCAAGGTATGTTTAGCGCGTGCGCGGTTACTTTGGGCGCGGCCTGTACCGATCACGCAAACACGTTGCAAGGACCGGAACAATTAGCCGCACAAACCGTTTTATTTGAATTTTTACGCACGGCTACGCTCTTTGTGCTCGACCTTGTCAAAGAACAAGCGGAAAAAGAAGAATATGAGGCGTTAGATCCGCAATTTATTTACGTGCCTAAAATCGGTCTTGCGCCGGAGCCGAAACTATTCAAAGATTCCCCCCGCTTAGACGATACTACGGCCCAAAAGATTTTGCCCGAAATTTTGAAGCAAATACACTGTGATAAAATTGATGTATCTATAAAAGACGGACAAATTATTCCGCAAGCCACCGTACTGTTTACGGTTCCGTGGCAAAAGAAAAAACGAAAAGGGAAAAAATAATGACTAAAGCAAAAACTAAATCTAAATCGACGGAAAACAAAGTTTCCTTTTCGCACAAACTGGTATCTTGGTTTGCCTATGTGTACAGTGTGTTTTTAGGCTGGACTACAAGGATTTATTGGTTTAAAACAAATGAATTTTTAGAACTGGAAAAACAGGGCAAAAATTACATTTACTGTATTTGGCACAACCAGCAACTTTTCTTATTATATCCCTACCGCGGACAAAAAATAGCCGCGCTAATCAGCCAAAGTAAAGACGGAGAATATATTGCGCGGGTATTGCCGCGCTTTGGTATGAAAGCCGTACGCGGAAGTTCTACACGCGGCGGAGCAAGGGCTTTAATTGAATTAATGCACGCGGTTAAAGAAGGATATCACCCCATGCTGACGCCCGACGGGCCCAAGGGACCGATCTATCAGGTGCATCCGGGTACTTTATATTTAGCACTTAAAACAGGTCTGCCGATTATTCCGGTGGGTACAGCGCTAAGCCATAAATTTACCGTTAATTCGTGGGATAAAATGCGTATTCCGCTGCCTTTTGGCAAAACCGCGCTTACATACGGTAAAGCCTTTTATATCACGTCTGAAACCGATTTAGCCGCCGCCAAAGAAGAACTCAAACACGAATTAGACCGTGTAACGGAAGCGTCTGAAATGTTTATTAACCAAAAGCATTTCGATAATACAAAGGGCTGAATTAATCTCTAGTGTTTTATCTCGTACAACACATCAGTTGCCGTAGCATTCGTAGCGCCTAACATTTTGCAGTTTTTTACCCCTTCCGCACTATATCCTTTACACCACCAAAGCCCATCCCAGTCGATGGCTAAAGCATAATTTGTGTCTGATGGTAAACGTTGCGCAACCGCAATTTGATTTTCTGTAGAATAACTTTTACACCCATATTCAAAATACTTTGTTGCTCTACGCTGCAATTCATCCCCCACTTCACTTCCCGGCACATCAATATCTAAATCGGAAAGCAAAGTGGCATAAGTTCCATTAGCCATATGATAACGTTTGTTAGCATCGGCAATAGATCGCATTATAATCATGGCTTCACTGGCGCGGGCTTTTTCCACGGCTTTGGTATATTGCGGCAAGGCAATAGCAGACAAAATACCGATAATTAAGACTACTACCAGCAGTTCAATCAATGTAAATCCTTTCTTCATAAATTTCTCCTTTCTAATTATTAGAAAATATTTTACCAAAAAACGGCTCCTATATCGTACAATTTATATAAGGATATTACCCATCGCATGACCAATGATATGTATATCTTTATCCTCTAGGAGACACAATGTTAGAAAAAATCAATGAACCGAAAGATTTAAAACATTTATCCATTGAAGAAATGCAAACCCTTGCCGAAGAAATGCGCGCGGCCATTATTAAACGCGTAAACACCACCGGCGGGCATTTAGGGCCGAATTTGGGCTTTATTGAGCCCACTATTGCGCTGCATTATGTGTTTAATTCTCCGACGGATAAATTTGTATTTGACGTTTCTCATCAATGCTACCCGCATAAAATGCTGACCGGACGCAAAGCCGCTTTTACCGATCCGGATAAATACCACACATTTTCCGGGTTTACCAATCCCGCAGAGAGTAAACACGATACCTTTTTTATCGGGCATACTTCCACCGCACCCAGTTTGGCCGTGGGGCTTGCCAAAGCACGCGATTTGAAAGGTGAAAAATATAATGTAGTTGCCATTTTGGGAGACGGCTCTTTAAGCGGCGGTGAGGCTTTGGAAGGCTTAGACAATGCCGCGGAACTGGACAGCAATTACATTTTAATTCTTAACGATAATGAAATGAGCATTGCCCCCAATTACGGCGGTATTTATAAAAATTTAGCACTGCTGCGCCAAACCCGCGGACAAGCGGAAAATAATATTTTCAAAGCCATGGGTTTTGAGTATATGTATTTGGAACAAGGCAACGACATAGCCGCCTTAATTGACGCTTTTAAGAAGGTAAAAGACAGTAAGCACCCCGTCGTATTACATATTCACACATTAAAAGGAAAAGGTTGCAAACCGGCCGAAGAAAATAAAGAATTTTTCCACTATATGGGCCCCGGTGCACTGGATAATAAACCCACGGAGTATGCTCCCTCTTATATTTCTTTAACCGTAGATTATCTACTTAAAAAACAACAAACCGAGCCGACTTTATGCGTTATTTCCCCGGGAACACCGGGCGCATACGGACTAACTCCGGACGTGCGCGCCAAATTGGGCAAAAATTATACCGATGTAGGCATTGCAGAAGAACACGCGGTGGCCTATGCATCGGCTTTAGCGCGTGCGGGAGCCAAACCGGTACTCAATGTACTCAGTTCTTTTATTCAACGCACCTATGACCAATTATCGCAAGATTTGGCGTTGAATAATTCCCCCGCCACATTACTCATTCACTATGGGGCCATCGGGCCCGATAACGTAACCCACGCCGGGCTTTATGATATTCCGCTGATTTGCAACATTCCCAACATGATTTATTTGGCACCGACCAACGCCGAGGAATATATTGCTATGTTAGAATGGTCACTCAAACAAACCGCCCATCCGGTGGCAATTCGTGTACCGTTTACGGAAATGCGCCACGCCGAAAAACCTGTACAAACCGATTATTCCGATTTGAATAAATACGAAGCGGTCCGCCACGGAAAACAAGTGGCTATTATTGCCGCGGGTAATTTCTTTGGACTTGGGGAAGCAGTTTGTGCGGAAATGGAAAAAACATTGGGTATCTCCCCCACTTTAATCAATCCGCGCTATTTAACCGGTGTGGATAGTGACTTACTTAATGAACTGAAAAAAGATCATCAAATCGTACTTACTTTGGAAGACGGAGTGATTGACGGCGGTTTCGGTGAAAAAATTGCGCGCTATTTCGGCCCCAGCAATGTCAAAGTGCTTTGCTATGGTGCGGACAAAGTATTTGCCGACCGCGTGCCGTTGGAGGAATTATATGCGCGCTATCACTTAACCCCGCAACTCATTACCGCCGACGTGAAAAAACTCTTAAAATAGGAGACTATATGAAAGTATTATTAATTAACGGAAGCCCCCACACGCAAGGAAACACATTTTTGGCGCTGAGCGAAGTAGCCGGTGCTTTAGAAAAAGAGGGCGTAAAAACTCAAATCATTTCACTCGGTGCGCAAGCGGTACGCGGTTGTATAGCGTGCGGAAAATGTAAAGAAATCGGCCATTGTGTGTTTGAAGACGATTTGTACAAACAAATTACCGCAGAATTGGATAATATTGACGGAATTGTAATCGGCTCCCCCACCTATTATGCCGGGCCGAACGGATCTTTGTGTGCCCTATTAGACCGCTTATTTCACTCATGCGGGCGCAAACTGCGCTATAAACCCGGTGCGGCCGTAGCGGTCTGCCGGCGCGGCGGAGCGAGTGCTACCTTTGACCGTTTGAATAAATACTTTACCATTAACAATATGCCGGTGGTATCGTCTCAATATTGGAACAGCGTGCACGGGCGTACCCCCGGTGAAGCCAAACAGGACGAAGAAGGCATGCAAACCATGCGCACCTTGGGCCGAAATATGGCCTGGTTACTTAAAAAAATTCACGCAGATAAAGTCACGCCTCCCGAAGCGGAAGAATGGAAACCGACCCATTTTATCCGGTAAAAACTTTATTAAACTTAACAAATCATTTTTTGGTATAGTTTTATGAGGGGTTTATCCCTAAGGAGAAAAAGATGAAAAAAGGTTTTACGTTAATTGAACTATTGGTAGTCGTATTAATCATCGGCATTTTGTCGGCAATTGCGCTGCCGCAATATGAAAAAGCAGTAGAAAAAAGCCGCGTTGCCGAAGCAAGAATTATGTTAAAAGCAATTCATCAAAATAAACAATTGTGTTTTTTGGAATTTGGAGAAGATAGTACAGAATGTAACAATTTACTTGAGCATCTAACTATTGAATTACCGGGTGAGTGGCGACAAACAAATTGTGTGGATTCAAATTGTATAGATACAAAAGATTGGCAATATGGATTTGAGAGTATAAGTGACATATATGCTAATCGTATTATTGGTAATGATAGAACAGAATATGTATATGATTTGTTTTTGGAGAATGATGGGACTATATCTTGTTATGACAATGGAGATATTGATAGTAAAGACTACTGCAAATTAGTTTGTGGCGGTGATGGTTGTACGCTATAAAAGAATATCCAAATAAGTCCTCTCTTGCGTTAAATTTCATTATCTCGGCAAATGCGAAATTGCTATAATCATAGTGTAAATTAACCAAGAGAGGATTTTTATGTTCACTAATTTTAACCCGTGGCATCACGTTTCCCCCGGCAATAAAGAAACCTTGCCGGATATCGTCAACGGAATTATCGAAATTCCCAAAGGCACCCGCGCCAAATATGAACTGGATAAAGAAAGCGGCCTTTTGCGTATGGACCGTGTATTGTATTCTTCCGTCTATTATCCGGCCAATTACGGATTTATTCCCCGCACCTATGGGGCCGATAAAGACCCGCTGGATATTTTGATTTTATCGCAAGCCGAAGTAGTGCCTTTGTGCATTGTGCCGGCGCGTATTATCGGCGTTATGCGCATGTTGGATAACGGAGAGGCAGACGATAAAATTGTGGCCGTGGCCCAAGGGGACCCCAATGTCAGCCATTACCGCAATATCACCGAACTGCCCGAACATTTAGTATCGGAAATCATGAGTTTCTTTGAAGATTACAAAAAATTGGAAAATAAAACCGTAGTCGTCGAAAAGATTTTCGATAAAGATGTGGCCGCCAAGATTTTACAAGAGGCCTTTGAAGCCTATGAAAATAAATTCGTAAAATTCAGTAATTTCTAAAGGTCTTAACACACCAAAAACCCCGGAATAAATCCGGGGTTTTTTATTTCATAAATTCTACATAAAGTATTTTTCTTTTAGCACGAGGCCGCAGTGACCGAGTGTGTACTGTAAAAGGGCGGAGCCCGAAGTACCCGAGGGAACGAGAACAAAGTGATAAAAGAAAATAGGCAAAAAAATTTCGGAGAGGGAGGGATTTGAACCCTCGATACAGGAATTAACCTGTATGGCGGTTTAGCAAACCGCTGCCTTCAGCCACTCGGCCACCTCTCCTAAATCCGTAGAGCCGTCGTAGATTAATAGCAGACGGCCTTTATATTATATCAAATTAGGCAAACCTATTGAGATAAAATTATAATTCTATCCCGTCTTTCTCGGCTTGCTGCACGATTTTCATAAGTTCAGCAATCTTGTCTTTAAAATGCTCCAAAATCTTGGCACTTTCTTCTTCGTCCCATAGTTTAACGGCGGTATCGTCTTCATTAACAGAATAAGCCAATTCCCCAATGAGCGGCCAATACTGCGTTCTGCGGTAGGAAGGGAAATGTTTCTCATTAAAATAATCTTTTAAGGTTTCAGAGAATGTTACTTTTTTATTTATCTTAGAAAGGCCGTACAAAGCGGTTAAACCCTCCCAATGCTCACTGTTAAAACGAAGGGCTATATGTTTCCAAGATTCTTTATAAATTAAAATGCCCGCAATTTTATCCGGCGTACCTGTTTCTTCAATCTTAAAATCCGGACCTACAAACTGACGCAAAGGATGAATCAATTTTTCCCGTATGGTTTGATTAAAAATTTCAGTGTAATTACGGCCGATATGTAAAGCACTCATAAAATTATTTTTATTTACATTGGCAATTTTGATAATTTCTTCATTCATACTTTTTTTGGCTCCTTCGTCGGTAAGATCCTCTAAAATTTTTTGGTATTGGCTTAAATTTGTTTGCAATTGCTCTATCCAAAAGCAAGGCATATTATTGGGTTTATCCAACTCTGCCGCGCAAGATTTCAGCCAAGACAAAATGTCTTTTTTATAAGACAAACATTCGTAAGTACCGCCTTCTTCTTCCAACTTATAGAGAGATTCTTTGGACGGCTCGTACCCCGTCAGAGTAAGATAGAGAAGTTGTGCCTCGGGAAATTTCTTAAAATAGCGATATAATTGTTTGGGCTGATCGTCGGCGCCGATTTTATTTTCTATTACAAGGATTTTGTCGGATATTTTAACAAGCAGATCAATACGCCCCCCACTCATGTAGTCTTGTGTGATAGGGCCGATACTATATTCCGTTTCTATATGCGGGGTTTGATGCAAATCTGCCGCATTATATTCGTATGAAAATTTTTGACGCAGCAAATCTAAAAACAATTGCAAAAATATAAATTTTCCGTCTATTTTGGTGCGCAGAACCGTAGCCAAAAAATAAGAATGAATCAATTCATCCAAATACTTTGTTTTACCCAGTGCGTAAAATATATTCCAAGAAGGATGTTGTGCGATATATTCGTAATATTTTTCAATGGGCGGTAAGGCTTGCGTTAAAAGTTGCTGAATTTCTTCGGTATCGGGCGGCATATTTCGGCCTCCTTAACATTACTTTTTACTAAAACTTTTAGTTAAACCTTCTTTTAACGGAGTAAACTGTTGCCCGCTTAAATTACGCCATTTACTACCGTCACATATCCAATGCCCGGGAATCATGGCTTCTTTGATTTTATCGTAATTTAAGGCTGGTTGCGCACCTGTAAGGCGCGCGATCATTGAATAAGCGGCCGCCGCAACATGTAACATCCAAGACGGCGCTTGCGGCATAAAAGGCTTGCGCACGCCCATAGCCTGTGCCATTTGCTCAATAAATACAGGCCACGGATAATTTTGCTCTTCGCACACGAAGAATATTTGTTTTTCCGTGCCGGCTGTCGTGGGAACTGCGGCCAGTGCAGATACCAAATCTCCCACATATACAAAACTAAACAAACCGTTTCCCGACGTATTGACCATTAAACCGCGTTTGACCCACGCGGCTATTTTGGATACGCCCGATTCACTGCCGCCATACACAATCGGCGCGCGGAAAATCGTCCACGTAATATTCGGATTTAACTCACTAAGGGCTTTTTCCCCTTCCAGTTTTGTAGCGCCGTAATCGGAAATGGGTTTTGGATCCTCACTTTCCAAACGGGGTTTGTCCGCCTTGTCAGCAAAACCGCTGGCCGCCAAGGAAGACATATAAATAAACCGCTCAACGCTGCTTGTGGCATTAGCGGCCGCTACCATGTTGTGGGTAGCCTGGGCATTGGCTTTATAGAAATCTTCGTATTTAAAGCCAAAAATGGCCGCCGCTAAGTGATATACCATACTGCAGCCTTGCATGGCTTTTTTAAGAGAGTCTACACTTTGATAATCGGCTTGTACAATAGAAACATCCGGATTAACCGGCTGGATACGAGGAGCATGACGAGAAACAATTCTAACTTTATATCCGGCTTGCAGCAAGGCATCTGTTAAACGCTTGCCGATAAACCCATTTCCTCCCGTAACTAATACTGTTTTTTTCATTCTTTTTCCTCGGTATTTTCTTCTTCTTCCTCATCTTCGATGACAATGTTGAAACTATCGATTTGTTCTTGTACTTTATCTTCTACCCGCTTTTTAATTTTAGAAACTGTATCCATTTGGTCCTTTAACGGGTGGTTTTGTTTTGTACCTTTGTTTACAAAATCATATGAGAAAGTTAATCGTTTGGCACCCCGTTGCATGTCTTCTTTGGTGGGCCACTCTTTATTTTTCAGACGAATGTAAGGGGTTTCGTCTCCTTCTAACGGGAAATAATATAGTAACGACGCGGCCATCACAATCAGTAACATTAAACTAAACAAACGATGTAAGAAATCTACTTTTACAATAGCCAGCAAATTCATAATAACGGTAAAGAATATAATAATACTGGTCCATAAAATAAAAGCCAAAGCCAAGAATATTTTTCCGTCATCTCCGTATTGCGGAAAGCAAATTAAAAGCGCTATGGACATCAAAAACAACAAAAAGAATCGTTGCCATCCTGTCATATTATTTCTCCTGTTTAAATTCTACCGTTACCGTCAGTTCATCCTTTTCATACAACATCGGAAGCGGCGGAAACGGCCCTGCATTAATAACGGCTGATTTCGCAGAAAAATCGAAACTATCGTCGTTGGAAGAGTTTTCTATTTTCAAATTTTTAATTTTTCCTTCCCGGTCAATTGCAAAACTAATCAAAGCCCGCAAGGTTACTCCGGCCGGTCGACGTTTTTCCCACTCGCTCCACAAACTATTACGTACTTGTGTGATATACCACGGATATGGAAAAGTGGCAAAATCGGTTTGAATATTTCCCCCTTCAAAAGCACCTTCTCCGTCATCCATCGGAGTGCTTGCCGCGGTATCTTTAGAGGCATTATTTTCCGCTTCATCCAGAACACTGGGCGCCGCCAACGGCTCAGGTTTGGGGGTCTCTTTTTTCTTCTTTTGTTTTTCGGCGGAAATCTCCGATTTGGAATCATACACTTTGGGGGCTTTTTTTGTTTCTGCCTTCTTAACCGGTTTAGGTTCTTCCTTCGGAGCCTCTTCTTTAGGTGCGGCCGGCGGAGTTTCCGGTTGAGCGGCGACGGCTTGATTTTGCATAGCCACGACTTTGCTGCTGCCTATAAAATCAATGGTGTAGGTGGTTTTGGACTCTTTTTTGGCAGAATCCATCACAAACACTACAGTTAAGGCCAGCACCAAATGCAAAATACAAGATAAAGCAAAATATCGGTTCATTAGTTTTTAGAAAGAACACCAATACCTAATTTGGCTGCTCCTAATTTTTTGGCTATATCAAAAACATCTACTACGGTTTGTATAGGGACGGATTTATCCGCCTCTACCAAAATGGTTTTTTTATTAGCCTTTCCCATACGCAAGACTAACTCTTTTTCTAAATTTTTCAGGGTATAGGTTTGCGTTTCAATACGGATCGTACCGTCTTTTTGTACTTCGATACGAATTACATCATCCTCTGCCGTTGTATTAATAGCGTTTGATTTGGGCAAATCTACGTTCATTTGCATTTGTACCAGCAAAGGACTCATCACCATAAAGATAATCAATAAAATCAACGTGATGTCGATAAACGGCACCATGTTAATATCAGCCATGACTGTTCTTTGTTTATGCGCCATAATTACCCACGTTGTTGGAAAATTATCTCGTTAGCAATCGTTTCTAACTCTTTACTAAAATAATTGGTTTTAGACAGAAAATAGTTGTACGCAATAACTGCCGGAATAGCCACAAACAAACCGGCTGCTGTGTTAATCAAGGCCTCTGCAATACCGGCCGCCACAATAGAGGCCCCGCCGGCAGAAGCCGTTGCTCCGGCCAAGTCTTTAAACGCGTGAATAACGCCGATAACTGTTCCAAACAAACCGATAAACGGAGTAATACTGCCCAATGTACCCAAGATTGTCAATTTGCGTTGTAATTTGGTAATTTCCCAATCAATTATAGAATCGGCAATTTCTTTTTGTTCGGCTTTACTGCGGTCCATTTTGGCCAGTAATGCCAAAATTACATTGGAAGCCGGTGTATCTTTGGTCATAGGACGTAAACAAGCATCTTTTACTTTATCATAATTGTCGGAATGAATAGGATGCAAGCAAAAAGAAATCAATTTGCGGGAAACCCCGATACTGTGACGAAATTTGAAAAAACGTTCTAAAATAACCGCTAACGAATAGACGGATAATATCATGAGTAGAATCAATACCGGCCCACCGGCGGCAATTAATTCCTTTATATTTGTCATACTGCTAAATTCCATAAGTTTGTCTCCTTAATTAATTTTTAAATTTTATTCGGCGGTAATATTTTACCGCAAGCGCAACAATGCTATTTACATTCCTGCGCGAGTTACAATGATAAAAATCTGTATCAAGATATTGACCATCAAGCCGGCTGCCACGTCGTCAAACACGACCCCAAAAGCATTCGGGATGCGGTCAAAGTGACTCACAGGCCAAGGTTTCAATGTATCAAAGGTTCTAAACAATACAAAAGCCGCTATTATAAACGGCCATGTATGCGGCAAAAACATCATAGCCGTAAAATAACCGGCCATTTCATCCAATACGATTTTAGGGTTATCGTGGCCCTGATATTTCCCCGGCAATTTGGCCTTGGCGCATATCCACACGCTTGCCACCCAAAAAACTAATAAAAAGACCAAATATAAAATAAAATCCGTCGGCAATAAAAATACAAAAGGAACCGCAAGTAAAGTTCCTAAAAACCCGGCACCTGTGTTTTTTTTGAACGGAATAATGAGCGCCGGTAAATAACTGATGTATAGTCCGCTGGCAAGTGCATTAATGATGCGTTGCATACGGCAAACTCCACGATTTCTTGAGTAGTTCCCAATTATTCTTTAAATACGAAATAGCACTCAGCCACGTAATTACCGCCGCAATGGCCGTAATCGCATACGGGACCTGCTGCAACGTTAAGAAAATAATTTGACATACTTTCTGCGGCATTCCGCTTAATAAATGGGACAAATGATATACATCCAGTACAAAGAAAATCGTGCCTACCGCTACCATTTGAATCACGGTTTTAAATTTCCCCCACCGTTCCGCCGCCATAACCTTGCCTTCCAAGGCCGCAATGACACGCAAGGTAGAAATCATTAGTTCACGCAGCAAAATAAAGAAAACGGCCCAAATAGGCACATCTAATTCTTTAATACCCACAAAAGCAAACAAAGCAGCCGCCACCAAAATTTTATCTACAAACGGATCTACAATAGCCCCAAACGGAGTAATGGTATTTGTTTCACGGGCAATTTTGCCATCTACCCAGTCGGTAGAAGCCGCCACAATAAAAATTACCGTAGCGGTAAAACGCGACCACCCGAAAGGTAGCAGAATAAAAATAAACATTACAATGGAAAGGGCTGCGCGGGTTAAAGTAATTTTATTAGCCAATGTCATCATATTATTTGAGTCCTTTGAATAAATCTTTTGGTAAAGCGGCATTTACTTTTGTATTCGATAAAGTGGCCTTTGTCTGCATTAAGTCCGATTCAATGGTAATGCTCTGCGGAAAACAAGTTTCCTTATCTATGCGGACATACAACGTGTAATTATCACCGGTTTGTTTCGGAGATAAACGCAGCGTAACTGTTTTTGTGCCGATTTCTTGTACCAAAACGGTGTGCTTCTGCAAAAGTTGCGTATAATTTCCGAAGTCAAACAAAGCCTGATTGGGTTGCCCCAGTAGCCATTCATTCCAAGAAACTTTGGTTATTTCTTTGCCTTTTTCATCTAAAACGTAGATTTGTTTTTTATCCGTTAAAGCGGTTTGCGTAGGCACTTTGTTTTCTAACGTGTCTAAACGCAATTTCGGACCGTTTTGCTGGTAATAAATACGACCTTCCGAGGTGCTGATAGGCGTGCCGTCATATTCGGTGGTTTGCACAAAATAGGTTTGCAAGGTATGTAAATGCGTATCCCATTCCCCGAAACAAGCCACATAATCTTTGGTATTTTGCGGGGCCGAAGCCACCGGCTCATCTGCATACACTGCTACCGATAAGCCCACCAAAGCAATACCAATCAAACTATTTATAAACGGTTTCATATTCCGTATCCTCTTCGGCATATTTATCCAGTTCCCGGTTTTCCAAAGCCGTGATTTGTTCTTGAATCATCTCATAATGAATTTCCCAACGGTTTGAACCTTCCGGTTTGGAAATAAAACCTTTCATTTCAAGCACACTCAAGATATTTGTAGCACGGGCAGACGAACCGAAATTGGCTTTCAGTAAATCTTGCGATACACGCTTGCGCTCCATAATCAAACGTAAAGCCTGTAATAATTCTTCCGGAGAAGTACCCAGTCCGTCTTGCGGGCGTAGGGTGGCGCTGTGGTCTTCCATAATTTGCACCGGATAATCCGGACCGCCTTGCGCGCGTAAGAAATCGGCCACCGATTGTATTTCTTCCGGCGACACATACGCTCCTTGGATACGAAGCGGCGTTTGACTGGAAGAATCTAATAGCAACATATCTCCGCGACCGAGCAAGTTTTCCGCACCGACTGAGTCCAAAATAACCTTGGAATCAATACCGGATGCCACTTGCAAAGCAATACGTGAAGGCATATTGGCTTTAATGATACCCGTTACTACTTTTACGGACGGGCGCTGCGTACATAAAATCAAGTGGATACCCATAGCGCGGCCCATTTGTGCCAAACGCTGAATGGAATCTTCTACAGAGGCTTTGGTTTGTAACATCAAATCAGCCATTTCGTCGATAATAACAAAGACGTAGAACATTTTTTCTTCATTATTTTTCTTAGCCCAAGCGTTATACCCTTCGATATTTTTAACCTTGGCTAACTGACACATATCTAAGCGTTTTTCCATGACTTTAACAAGCATTTGCAGTGACTTAGCGGCATCTGCCGGCTGGGTAATAATATCTGCATCATCACAAGAAGTTTTCGGATCGTATAAATACGGGATACCTTCGTATAAAGTCAATTCCACCCGTTTGGGGTCAATCATCAAGAATTTAACTTCGTCGGGTTTATGCTTAAACAGCAAGGACATGATGATTGTATGTAAACAAATAGATTTACCGCTGTTGGTAGCGCCGGCAATTAAAATATGCGGCCATTTTTCGGCAACGGTAGCAGCCGGATCCCCGTTGGCATGGCGTCCAAGCGCAATCGGTAAAATTGCCTTAGAGGAGGCATAAACGGGAGATTGTAAAATTTCTTTCATCGTAACCGTTACGGAGTTAGCATTGGGTATTTCAAAACCCATGGTATTTTTACCCGGGATAGGGGCTTGCACGCGGATAGAGCGCGCTTGCATACTGGCTTGAATATCCTGCGTCAAAGCTGTAATGGTGGACATTTTGACACCGGCATCGGGCAAAATTTCATAACGGGTAACTACCGGACCGGGTGAAACACCGGTTACATGCGCCCCCACACCGAAATTTTGCAACGTTCTTTCCAAATGTTGCGTGGCTCTTTCGATTTCTTCGTCGGAGGGGCCTACGATACCGTTATTAGAAGGATCTGTTAACAAATCTAAAGACGGCAACTGAAAAGTAGCCGGATCAAACGGTTTGCGCTCGGGCGTATCTTGCGGTTCTTCTTCCGCCGGTTTGGACTCTTCGGCCGGGGCTGCTTTTTTGGCGTGAGGGACTTCTTTGACCAGTCCCGCCACCGGGGCTTTTATTTGAGTGTTCGGACGATAAATAGTGGGTTTACGAGGAGAAGAATCATCTTCCGTTTCTTGCGTAGTTTCACTTTCCGTTTCTTCTTTAGCACCCTTGGATTGTTTCATCTCTTGCTTGGCTTCTTTCACTTTTTCTTTCAATTCCGCTCGGGCTTCAATCCAATTTTGGAAATCATTGTGCAAAAACTCTACTGTTTTTTCAATCACTACTTTCCACGGAATAGAGATTAATAGATTTCCCCCCACCAGCAACAAAGCAATAGAGAATAAAGAAGCCCCTACTTTACCGACGATTCCCTCAAAGAAATAAAATAATTTCTCCCCTACCAGTCCCCCATTGATTTGGGAATCGGTGAAAATTAATTTTAACATCGTAAGTACACCGGAAAAAGCAGATAATGTAATTACGGCACCGATTAAGAAAAAGAAAAAGGCCCCCGTCTTTTTAATAACACTGCGAATCAGCCAATACGTCATTAACAGTGGAATTAAAGCCGCACTTTGGCCAAATATTTGGTAGAGGTATTGGCAAACGATATCTCCGGCGTTTCCCTTGGAAAAGTTAAACCACAAAATGGCAAACAGCCATGCGTCTATAGCAAACCCTAAAATGTAGAGCGCAGAACTCAGCCACCGCACCGAAGATTGTTTTTTGGTTTTCTTTTTTGATCTTTTATATGTATATGAATATCTAGATCTAGCCATATATGTATATTTTACTAATTTTACGGGGAAATATCTCAGCAGATCGGACAAAATTTACATATTCCTACTTTTTGTAAAAATCACAAGTTCACCCAGTCATCTGCTTAATTTGCCAAATGAAAAACCCCACAAGCACATTGTGGGGTTTTAAAATCACATCAATTTAGAAAGGATTTTGTTGCTGTATATCCGGATTAGGCAGTGACACTTTGTAATTAATACCGTCGGCCTCTAAATTGATTTTACCTTGATTATGCAAGATACCTAAACAAATATATAACACGGAACTGGACAAATGTAATGCCAGTTTGAGTTGCCACGAAGTAGCCTCTTTTTTATCTTGCAAATATTCCAAAATACGCCCGCAACAGGCTTGTATCATTTCTTGCCAAGGGGTCATAATTAAATCCTCTCTATTGCAAACAAAGCATCCCCTTGTTTAATGGGTTTGCCGTTTTCCACTAATACTTTTTGAATGATGCAATCAAACTCTGCGCGGACCTCATTAAATACCTTCATGGCTTCAATTAAGCAAATGACTTCCCCTTTTTTTACTTCCGCACCCTCTTTGACAAACGGAGGAGCGCTCGGTGTAGAGCCGCGGAAGAAAATACCCATCAAAGGAGATTTAATTACTTCTTTATATTGTTCATTTGAAGCCACCGTGGCAGTCGGCATACCATTGGCGGAAGCCATAGTTCCGTTAGTTACCGGCACCGGCACAACGGCGGGTTTAGACTTAACTAAACGCAAATACAAACCGTTTTGGTCATATTCAATGGTATCAATTGCATTGTCTTGCATGAAAGCATACAATTGTTTAACATCTTTCAAAATCGGGGATTCTTTCTCCGTCGTCTTTTTGGTAGGGACGGCTTTTTTGGTTGTTACTTTTTTGACTGTTTTTTTCATATAAGAAGTAACCTCATTTTGATATATTTAAACAGTTTCAATCTTCATTATATTTTACATAATTTCGCTGCCATTGTGGGACATTGGGCAATTCTACGTCTGCCGTATCTGCAAAATCTTGTTTATTAAAAGGTTGTTTGACCCCTAATGTACGCATGACTTCCAGTGAGGATATGGCAAAATTTAACCCTTCCACTCCTCTACTGAGGTCTTCTAATTCGGCTTCAGGCCGTCGGCCGTAACTATTTACACCTATGACTTTTTTGGTTTTTAAATCAATCAGCGGTCCTCCGCTATTGCCGTTATTAATGGCGGTATCGGTTTGGATGACTTCTCGTCCGTTATCATTTCGCACCGCACTAATAATACCTTCCGTAGCGGTCCATTCAATGGCTCTGGGGGCGCCGATAGCCACTACTTTATTGCCTGTCATATAGTTATTATGATTGGTTTCCAACGTCAAATAAGGAAAGTTATTCCCTTCCATTTTCAGCAAAGCCAAATCACGTCGGACATTGCGTTTAATCACGCGGGCAAAACGCATTTTGTTGCGAATAGCATCCGGATCCGGCTCATCAGCAGGCTCCGTTTTATCCAATATGTTACGTTCATCGTATAAAACGACTCCTACATCTCTGTTTCTACCGGGCACATGGGCATTGGTTACAATATATCCGTCCGGACTAATAAAAAAACCGGAGCCGATTCCCTCTCCGGTTGTGATGTAAACGGTTGCTTTCATAAGAGAAAGATATTTGTCGTCCACCCGTGTATTTGTATTTTCTATTAATTTATTTTTGTCAAAGTTTACACGGTCTTCATTCATTTCCGCCATGATATTTTTATACAAGGCATATTCTATTCCGCGCTCTAAAGTACGTCTTAGTTTACTGCCGCGCACTTGAATATATAAAGGAGATAATAACCCCAAACTCAGCACCGAAACCAATCCCGCCGCAAACAAACCGGGATCTCTCATAAAAGTAGGCACAATATGATAACTGGAATGACTGTACCGTGCTACCGCATAGCCGGTTTTCGGGTTACGAATTGTTAATTTTAACGTCGTAATTAAAATAGGTTTATCCGTATAATAAGGAAGCAATAAATCTTCATAATCAATGGCCATCGGCCCGGTATGGATATGTGCCTCATACTCAATTTCCGTTACAAAATCATAATTTTTACGGTCTTTATACTCCCCCACTTTCACATCCGTAAATAAGGTAGATAAAGCATCTGCCACTTCCGTAGGAAGGCCGTCATTAAGGTTATAAGAATATATTAAATCTTGGTCAAGCCAAACGGTAGAATTATAATATTTATCCGAAATCACCAGCACCCGCGCATCAATTTTATCGGAATAATCTTGGTGATGATAGACATCATGTTTAAGTTTACCGTTGTAAGTACAACCTTGCAGCAGTAGCGCAAAGCATAAAAACAAACAAAAAGTTTGAATCAAGTATTTCTTCATATTTATATTGTACTTAATTATAGGCAAATGCATTTGCAAAAAACCCCGGAGTATAAACCCCGGGGTTTAATCAGTCATTCAATAAGACTATTTGAGTAAGACTTTGCGAGACAAACGCACTTTGCCGCTGTTGTCAATTTCAATACATTTGACTTCTACTTCATCTCCAATGTGAAGAACATCTTCTACCTTGTTGATGCGTTCTTTGGCAATGTGCGAAATGTGCAACAGGCCATCTTTGCCCGGCAAGATTTCCACAAAGGCACCAAACGGTTGAATAGAAACCACTTTGCCTTTGTAAATCTTACCGACTTCCGCTTCGGCAGTCATCATTTCGATTTCCGCTTTGGCGGCGTCTAACTTATCACCGTTAGCGGCGGCAATGGACACGGTACCGTCTTCATCAATATCAATTTTCGTACCCGTTGTTTCGGTAATACGTTTGATATTTTTACCGCCCGGGCCGATTAAAGCACCGATTTTGTCCACGGGGATTTTCATTTTGAAAATTACCGGAGCATAACGGGATACTTGTTTGTTCGGTTCGGCAATGGTTTTTTCCATATGTTCCATGATATGCATGCGGCCGCGGGTTGCTTGCGCAATGGCTTGGCGCAAAACATCTAAAGGAATACCGGTTTTAAGTTTTACGTCCATTTGGAAGGCCGTAATACCTTTGCGAGAACCGGTAAGTTTAAAGTCCATATCACCGAGGTGATCTTCCAGTCCCATAATATCGGACAAGACTACAAATTTACCGTTACCGGAAATAGCACCCATGGCAATACCGGAGCAAGCACCTTTCATCGGTACGCCGGCATCAAACAGGGCTAAAGAACCACCGCAAACGCTTGCCATAGAAGAAGAACCGTTAGATTCCATAATGTCGGACACGACACGAATCGTGTACGGGAATTCCGCTTCACTGGGGATAAGCGGCATTAAAGCGCGGCGGGCCAATTCACCATGGCCGATTTCGCGGCGGCCGGGGCTGCGGTCCGGTTTGCATTCTCCCGTAGCAAAACCCGGGAAGTTATAATGCAACATAAAGCGTTCATACGAAGTTTCATCTAAACCTTCTACCATTTGTTGGTCATCACCCGTACCCAAAGTAGCAACCGCTAAAGATTGAGTTTGACCGCGGGTAAATAAGGCTGAACCGTGCGCACGCGGCAAGAGACCTACCATAGAACTGAGCGGGCGGATTTCTTCCGGTTTGCGACCGTCTACACGCACGCCTTCGTTAAGTACCATCGCACGGGATTCTTCGTACATAATGTTTTCCAAAGCAAATGCGGCATAAGTAGCGGCATTATCACCGTAATTAGCGGCTAACTCTTCTGCGAAAGAGGCTTTCAGTTGTGCCACTTGCAAATCACGGGTTTGCTTATCGGAAAACGCGTGTAAAATCTTTTTGGCTTCTTCGCGGAATTTACCGTTGGCCAAATCGGCTACTTCTTGCGGCAATTTTTCTACCGCATATTCAAATTTGGCTTTTCCGCAAAGTTCTCGTAGTTTATTTTGCACTTCGCACATCTTATCGATAGCGGGTTTGGCTACTTCCATGGCTTTAATGATGGCTTCTTCTTCTACTTCTTTAGCACCACCTTCCACCATGAGCAAACCTTGTGCAGAACCGGCAATGACTAGATCCATATCGCATTGTTCTTCTTGAGATTTTGTCGGGTTGACAATATACTCTCCGTTAATGCGGCCAATGCGTACAGCGGCCACCGGTTCATTAAAAGGAATGGAAGAAATCACCAGTGCGGCAGAAGAGGCGAGCACGCTGATAATATCTGCACCGTGTTCTTCATCATAAGAAAGTACCATTGCGGTTACATTGGTTTCGCAAGCAAAACCTTCCGGAAAGATCGGGCGCAAGGTACGGTCAATAATACGGGAAGAAAGGGTTTCTTTCTTGCTGGCGCGGCCTTCACGTTTAAAAAAACCGCCCGGAATTTTCCCGGCGGCATAGGCGCGCTCTTTATAATTGACGGTTAACGGCATAAAGTCGGACAAACCCGGCTTTTGCTCTTTGGTACAAACGGCAGTGGCCAGTACTTTAGTATCTCCTAAAGTGACCATCACTGCTCCGTCTGATTGCTTGGCAATCAAGCCGGTTTGCAAATTAATCGTTTGCCCGCCAATTTCCACATCCAAGGAGTGGATGTCAAATTTGTGGTTAAAATTTTCCATTACGATTATTTCCTTAATTTGAGTTCTTTGGTTACTTGTTGATATTTTTCGAAATCAGATTTTTTCAAGTAAGCCAACAAGCGTTTGCGCTGACCGACGAGTTTATTCAGTCCCCGTTCACCCGCAAAATCTTTCGGATTGCTTTTCAAGTGATTGGAAATATAAGAAATGCGTTCTGTGATTAACGCAATCTGTACAGCAGCAGAACCAGTATCATTGGCACTGGTTTGAAACTTGCTGATGATGTCTTTTCTGTCTTGCATTGATAATACCATGTTTTTCTACACTTAGGTTGACAACTGTAACGACCAAGTGTTCCATCACCTTAGGATACACCGAGCCGGAGTCCAACCTTCTCCTTTTTTAATTTGTACATTTAGAGTACATCTTATTATACAAAATAAAAGGCTTTCCGAAATAGTATTTTGGAAAACCTTTTTATATGTACCTTTATTATATATATTATAGCAGATTCGTTTTGAGTAACCAAGCCATTAGATCTTCAGATGCAATTTTGCGTAGCGTTCCGTATTATACAGTTCCACATCGTTAACCGTATGAATATTTTCAAATTCTCCTTTTAACCACGCAAATTCACGCTCCAAGCGGCGCTCTTTAATGGTTTGTACTTTTTCAATTTCTACAATAGTCGGCATAATTTACTCCTCTTTGCTTACTTATAGGATATCTTTCTGCGTGGATAAATACGAGAGTCTTTGGACCTAAATGACAAGGTTTTTTGGACCTATTTAAAATTTTCCCCAAGGACCTATATGTAACTAGGACTTTGTGGCACACTTGCAAACACACTACCGAATTAAATACAATATATGAGTCTAGAAACCTATTCAAATGGGGTGCTGTATTTTGCCCTTTTGACTTTGCTACATAGTAATGGAGAATACATAACATGGTAAAGAAAACCACAAAAAAAGCCGCTAAAAAAATTGTGAAAGCGGCTGCAAAAACAAATAAAATGGTGTACTCTTTCGGCGGCGGAAAAGCCGACGGAAACGGTAAGATGAAAGAATTGTTGGGCGGTAAAGGCGCCAACTTGGCTGAAATGGCCGGTACCTTAAAATTGCCCGTTCCTCCCGGATTTACTATTACCACAGAAGTTTGTACCTACTATTGGAACAATAAAAAAACTTATCCTAAAACCTTAAAGGCAGATGTAGAAGCCAGCCTTAAAAAAGTAGAAAAATTAGCCAAAAAAGAATTTGGCTCCGAAACCAATCCGCTCTTAGTGTCTGTCCGTTCCGGTGCGCGTGCTTCCATGCCGGGTATGATGGAAACCATTTTGAACATCGGTTTGACGGAAAAAACTATTCCGGGCATGATTGCCAAAACCAAAGATGAACGCTTTGTATATGATGCTTACCGCCGCTTGATTATGATGTATTCCGACGTAGTAATGGAAAAAGCAGCCGGCATCGAACCCAAAGACGGTGAAGGCATCCGCAAAATCTTAGACGGCATGATGGGTGATTTGAAAAAGAAATTACACGTCAAAGACGATACCCAAATTCCGGCCAAAGAACTCAAAAAATTAGCCGCCAAATTTAAAGAAACCGTTAAGAAAGTGTTAGGCAAAGAATTCCCCGATGACCCGATGGAACAATTGTGGGGCGCTATCGGTGCGGTATTTGCTTCTTGGAACGGTAAACGCGCCATTGCTTACCGCGAAATTGAAAACATCCCGCACGATTGGGGTACTGCTGTCAACGTACAAACCATGGTATTCGGTAACATGGGCAATACCTCTGCTACCGGTGTGGCCTTTACTCGCAACCCGGGTAACGGAGACAGCCATTTCTACGGTGAATATTTAATCAATGCTCAAGGAGAAGACGTCGTAGCCGGTATTCGCACCCCCTCCCCGATGAACAAATGGTCCACTAATGCCCACTCTGCTCACTTGCCGACATTAGAAAAAGTGATGCCGAAGGTATATAAGGAATTGGACCAAATCCAAAAACGCTTGGAAAAACATTTCCATGATATGTTGGATATTGAATTTACTATTGAACACGAAACTTTGTGGATGTTGCAATGCCGCGTCGGTAAACGCAACGGTATTGCCGCCGTACAAATGGCTTTAGACATGGTAAAAGAAAAACTCATTACCAAAGAAGAAGCGGTGCTGCGCGTCAGCCCGGCTCAATTGGGTGAACTTTTACTGCCCGCCATTGACCCGAAAGCCGAAAAAGATGCCAAAGCCATTGCCCAAGGTTTACCTGCGGGCCCCGGCGGTGCTTCCGGTAAAATCGTGTTCAACTCCAATGATGCAATTGCTTTAAATAACAAGGGTGTCAACGCTATTTTAGTGCGCGAAGAAACCAACCCCGAAGACATTGAAGGTATGCGCGCGGCGGCGGGTATTTTGACCCAACGCGGCGGTATGACCTCTCACGCGGCCTTAGTTGCCCGCGGTTGGGGTAAATGCTGCATCGTAGGTTGCGGAGAACTCGAATTAGACATGGCCAAGAAAACCGTTAAAATGGGTGGCAAAACCTTTAAAGAAGGTGATGAACTTACCTTAAACGGTACCAAAGGTTTAGTCTATGCGGGCGGCTTAAAAATGTTAGGCGCCGGCGAAGGCAATAAAAACTTGGCTAATTTCTTAGGCTTGTGTGACAAACTGCGCGTCTTGAAAGTGCGCGCCAATGCCGACACCAAAGAAGATGCGGAAAAAGCCCGCAAATTCGGTGCGGAAGGTATCGGACTTTTCCGTGTGGAACACATGTTCTACGGTAAAAATTCCGAAAAACCGCTCTTCATCTTGCGCAAAATGATTTTGGCCGGTAACGAAGCCGAACGCAAAGCCGCAGTAGAAGAATTATTCCCGTATGTCAAAGCAGAAATCAAAGCAACCATGAAAGCCATGGCGGGATACAATGTAACCGTACGTTTAATGGATCCCCCCTTGCATGAGTTCGTGCCTACCTTGCCCAACAAACAACAAGAATTGGCCAAAGCATTAAAGATTTCCATGGAAACCTTCAAAGAACGTGCCGCCGGTTTGCACGAAGTAAACCCGATGATGGGTCACCGCGGTATCCGTTTGGGTATTACCTATCCGGAAATTACTTTGATGCAATCTCGCGCTATTTTTGAAGCCGCAGCCGAACTGATGAAAGAAGGTGTAAAAATTACACCGGAAGTCATGATTCCGCTGACCTGTGACAAAAACGAAATCATTGCTCAAAAGAAAATCATTCGTCAAGCCTACGAAGAAGTAGTAGCCAAAACCAAACAGAAAAAATTACATTTCTCCGTCGGTACCATGATTGAAATTCCGCGCGCGGCCGTCTTGGCCGGAGACATTGCTTCCGAAGCAGATTTCTTCTCTTTCGGTACCAATGACTTAACGCAAATGACCTTTGGTTTCTCCCGCGATGATATCGGTTCTTTCTTGCCCGAATATTTGAAACAAGGCATCTTGGAACACGATCCGTTCCAAACCTTGGACCAACACGGTGTGGGCCGCTTAATTACCCACGCAGTTATTGAAGGGCGCGAAGTAAAACCGAACTTGAAAGTCGGTATCTGCGGTGAACACGGCGGTGATCCGGAAAGTGTGCAATTCTGCCACCGCGAAGGTTTCACCTATGTTTCTTGCTCTGCCTTCCGCGTGCCTATAGCCCGCTTGGCCGCTGCGCAAGCCGCCGCCAAAGATATTTTGGCTAAAAAGAAACATAAATAAGTAGTTTTCAAAACCCCGGTGAATTGCCGGGGTTTTATTTTACATATGAGGAGTGACTTATGAGAAAAGCATTATTCGTAGTTTTTGCCTGCACTTTATTAGGTGCGTGTGCTACCCCCGCAACCGAAGCCGGCATGGCTTTATTTGCGCAAACCACCCAACCCATGATGGTAACCGGGAACACCGGTAAAAAAGTAGGCCGCGCGTGTGCCACCAATGTACTGGGCTTACTGGTACAAGGTGATATGTCCATAGAAGCCGCCAAAAAGAATGGAAACATTACCAAGGTTGCCTCCGTGGATAAAGAAGTCAAAGGTTACGCCATTTATGCAGAAGTCTGCACAATTGTAACCGGAAGTTAATCTGTTGTTTTACATTTTTACCCCTGCCTATTTTGTGCAGGGGTTTTTTTGTATAATTTTCAAAGGGATATTCCCCTTAAGGAGAAAACTATGAAGAAAGGTTTTACACTTATCGAACTGTTGGTAGTCGTATTAATCATCGGTATCTTGTCGGCTATTGCCTTGCCGCAATATCAAGTAGCCGTTGCCAAAAGCCGCCTCACACAAGGATTTATTTTGGCGCAAGCCATTCAACAGGCCGAAGAACGCAACTATTTGGCGGCCGGAGAATATACCACCGATTTGGATGCTTTGGATATTTCTTTGGGTAATTATACAGTAGAATCTAACGTGGAAGATTTTATAAAAATCAAATTGTCCAATAAGGTTAAAATTAATATTGCCTTGAACGGATACGGAGGACCTCCGGACCGTGTAGAAATTTTACTTCCCGATGGTTATTTCGAAGGAATTATGTTTTATTTTAACCAACACAGTACAGCAGAGCGCTCCGGTCATTGGTGCTTTGGCAAAAGTGACGTATATAAAAAAGCTTGCCAATCTATGGGAGGAGTAGACAAAGATACCTTCGGAGGGGCCGAGGGCGGACGGGCTTACAAACTTCCTATTTAATTTTACCAAGATAAATTTCCCCTGCCTATTTTGTGCAGGGGTTTTTTTGTATAATTTTCAAAGGGATATTCCCCTTAAGGAGAAAACTATGAAAAAAGGTTTTACGCTCATTGAACTGTTAGTAGTAGTCTTAATTATCGGTATTTTGTCAGCCATTGCACTACCGCAATATCAAAAAGCCGTGGATAAAGCAAAAGTGGCGCAATCTGTACAAATCGCTAGTAGTTTGGAAAGAGCAACGGAAGTATTATTATTAGAAAATCCTACAGCAAGAAATTATAATGGTGATCCAAATGATGTCGGTTTGTCAATAGATATTCCTTGTGACTACGATGATGATGATTCTTGTTGGGTTGGTAATGGTAAAGTAGGTCTTGACCTAGCTGGTCCTATGGCAGATGTATACGTATATCACTATTACACGACAAATGACTATGTTACAATATTTGCAGAACGAAGTACCAATGGTACATGGATACATAAATGTGGTTATCCTGATGATAGAGGAAAGGCTATTTGTACCGCTGCACAGGGATATCAGGCTATAGAAGG
Organism: uncultured Elusimicrobium sp.; assembly: GCA_902797165.1. Taxonomy (GTDB): domain Bacteria; phylum Elusimicrobiota; class Elusimicrobia; order Elusimicrobiales; family Elusimicrobiaceae; genus Avelusimicrobium. The sequence continues at coordinate 86,529 of CADBRU010000008.1, read as the reverse complement.
CTTTGATTATTAATAGTTTACCCCCTTTAATTTAGGCTCTCATATTTGCTAAAATAGCAGTATGAGAGCTTTTCCTATCATTATGTCGTCTCCGTCAGGCGGCGGAAAAACAACCGTCATACAAAACGTGTTAAAGCAAAATAAAACTTTAGCGCGCGTGGTTACGGCCACGACTCGCATGCCGCGCAGCGGAGAGAAAAACGGAAAAGATTATCATTTTTGGACGGAAAAACAATTTTTATCCGCTATCAAAAAAGGAAAAATGCTCGAATGGGCGCACGTACATACCAGTTATTACGGCATCCCCAAATCTTCGGTAGAGGGTCTACTGAAAAAAGGCATTTGCCCGGTACTGGTGATTGATGTGCAAGGCGCGCAAACTGTAGCAAGCAAATATCCGCAAGCGGTTAAAATTTTCTTAATGCCGCCCAGTATGGCCGTTTTGAAAAAACGTTTACTTGCGCGCAATGACAACACGCAAGATGTAGCATTACGTCTGAAAACCGCCCAAAAGGAAATAAAACAAATTCCGCATTATGATTATTTGGTTATTAATGATCAACTCAAAGACGCAGTAGCGGACACGTTGGCAATTATCCGCGCGGAACAATTAAAAACATTGCATTGCCAAAAAGATTTAAAAAAATTTATTAAAAAATAGGAGTATATATGGCGAACACCAAAAATAAACAAAATATTGAAGCCGAACTCATGAACTTTGACGGAGACCGCTATGATGTGGTGGTACTTGCCTCTATTTGGGCCAAGGAACTCAAAAAAAGAACCGAATATAAATTCCAACCGCACGCAGCCGTCATCAAAGTAGCATTAGACGATATTTTGTCCGGCAAAATGAGCAAAGATGCTGTGTTAGAAATCCGCCGCCAAAATTTAGAAGCGGAATTAAAAGCAGCCGAAGAAGCCCGTTTGGAAGCCGAACGCAAAGCCAAAGAGCCGCTTCGCTTATAATCTATGAAAGACGACGTTCGCAAATTGGCAGCAGATTTCAAACAATTTCTGTCTAGCCGCGAAGAAGACGAATTGATACCGGCGGCCTGTTCTCAGGCCGCTGCGTCGTTTGTGTCTAAAAATCAAAAGCAAGAAGATAATCATTTAACCGTAGCCTTTGTACCGCCGGGGAAACATCCGGCCCATGTAAAAATTCCCGTGCAACCTCTGCGCGCGGATGCAACGCCCAACACTGCAGTGCAAGATATCCCTTCCCCCCAACCGGAGACCGAAGATATGAATGCCAAAGAAAAACAAATTTTATTAGATCAAATAGCGCAAGAAATTCACAATTGCCACCGTTGCCCGTTAGGAAACACCCGTTTGCATGCCGTACCCGGAGAGGGCAACCCGGCCGCCAAACTAATGTTTATCGGCGAAGGCCCGGGGTTTGATGAAGACCACCAAGGCCGTCCGTTTATCGGCCGCGCCGGGCAATTATTAGACAAAATGATTGCCGCTATGGGACTTAAACGTGAGCAAGTATTTATCGCAAATATTGCCAAATGTCATCCCATGATCAATCCGGAAACCCCCGAATCGCGCGGAAATGACCGCGCTCCCAACGCCGGAGAAATTGCGGTTTGCCGCAAATTTCTCGAGCAACAAATTGCCGCCATTTCCCCCAAATATATCGTGGCTTTGGGAGGAGTGGCCTCCAAGGCCCTAATCAGTGATACCGATTCTTTGGGTGCGCTACGCGGGAAATTTCATATTCTGCATTTAGACACCGTCGAATTAAAAACCCCGATTAAGATCATTGCCACTTTTCACCCGGCCGCTTTATTGCGTAACCCAAACTGGAAAAAAGATGCATGGGCCGATTTACAAATGGTTATGAAAGAAATGGGACTCAAACGTCCTCAGGCATAATATGTATTGCAAAGTAGTTTTTGATGTTCCGTTAGACAGAGATTTTGATTATGCCGTACCGGAAGAACTTGCCTCACTGGTCATGCCGGGCGTGCGCGTCACCGCGCCTTTCGGACGGATGTTGACTACGGGACTGGTAGTTTCCATTTCTCAACAAACTACTTTACAAAACCATATCCTTATCAAAAAAATCGCGTGTGTATTAGACGAAAAACCGCTATTTGGCTCTGATTTATTTCCGCTTGCCCAGTTTATGAAACAAACGTGGGGCGGCGCTATCGGACAAATTTTATTTGCACTTATTCCGCCGCAGGCTTATTTTAAATTATTGCCCTATCAAACACAAAATCTAACGTTAAACATGCCCGCGTTTGCTCCGCTTTCCGGTCCGGCGGCCGAAGCGCTGACGCAATTGCAAGATAAACTACAAAACGGATATCAACCTATTCTATTAAGCGGAACAAACCGCCAAACTCAGACGGATATCATCGTGCGTTTAGCCGCGCAAGTTTGGCAAAATTTCGGGCAAGTATTACTCACCGTTCCCGACGTGCTGGCCGCACAACATTTTACCCTTTATTTACAAAAATTATTCGGTACGGAAAACATATATTGCTGGCATAGCAAAATGCTACTCAGCCAAAAGAAAGTTATTTTTTCCCGTATATCTAACGGGCTGCCCGGCATTGTGGTATCCGTCCGCTCCGGCGGGCTTTTGCCTTTTAAAAACTTGCGCATGGCCGCTATTTTAGAGGCCGATCATGACAACTACAAGCAAGAAGAAAACAAGCCGTATTTTCACTTGCGCGATTTAATGGCTTTTCGTTGTAAACAACATGAAGCCATGTTAATTTACGCCTCGGAGACCCCCTCTTTGGAATTATTACATAGTGTGCAGCAGAAACACCTTGAACCTGTTTACGTAGCCGAAAAACAACCCAATTTAACCATTCGCATTACCGAAAAGAAAGGGAGCAAATCTGCTCTTATATCAGACCCGTTACTCCACGCCTTGCAACAAAATTTGGAACAAAAACAGGCCGCCCTACTTATTTTGAACCGTCGCGGATATGCAAATACCTATTATTGTTTTAATTGCGGCGCTTATGCCAAATGCAAAGAGTGCGGTAGTATTCTCTCTCGTGAGAAAACCGAGCAAGACGGTGATTATTTAATCTGCAAAAAATGCGGTCACAGAGAATCCTTAGACCAAACTTGTCCCAAATGCCAAAATAAAATTTTCAAATCACGCGGCGGCGGTACTCAAAAAATAGTTACCGAAATAAACAAGTTATTCCCATCGGCGCACGTACTGCGCTTAGATTCCGACACGTTAAAAAACAAAGACGGGCAAGGGTATCAAATCCGCCAAGCCGTCGAGCAAGGCAAAGCAGATATCGTGGTAGGCACACGCCAAGCCCTGGAAATAGCTCACTGCAAACGTATTACATTGGCCGCTATTATGGACGCTGATTTGGAATTAGACGGGCCCGATTTTCGCGCTTCCGAAAAATTCGGACAACTTTTATTTAAACTTAAAAATAAATTAGCCGGCCGCACGCAAAGTGTTTTATTTGTGCAGGCTTCCTCGTCTGACATTTATCCATTTGAAAATTTACAAATAGATTATCAAACTGCCGCTGAAGAAGAATTACTGGCACGGAAAAGTTTTAATTACCCCCCCTTCATCAAATTAGTCAAAGTACTAGTTAAGGGAAAAGACCCTGTTTTAATCGAGGCGGAAATTGCGCGCATTATGAGTGCGGCCGCGCCTTTTTCGACGGAAGTATTAGGACCCGTTAAGACAGGCAAAAAAACCGACAAAACACTCAAACAATATATTTTGTTTAAAACAAACGCGGAAAAATATACTTCTTTAGTTAAGACGTTAGACCAATTGAAACCTTCTAAAAAAACCGAATTTAAATTATTGGCAGACCCATACGATTTTTATTAATTCAGATAATACGCCAAGTACGTACTTACGCGCGCGCATTATGCTACAATAGAAACAGGATACTTTAAGAGGTAATTATGAACATTCAAGAACAAATTGCATTTTTAACACGTGGTTGCGTGGATGTAGTAAATCAAGAAGGACTGCAAAAAAAATTAGAAAGCGGTAAAAAATTAAAAGTAAAACTCGGCTGTGACCCGACAAGTGCGGACCTACATTTAGGGCATAGCGTGGCATTATCCTTACTACGCCGTTTCCAAGATTTAGGACATACGGCGGTGCTCGTTATCGGTGATTTTACGGCTGCCGTGGGAGACCCTTCCGGACGCGACAGCACCCGCCCGGTTTTACCCCGCGAAAAGATTTTGGAAAATGCAAAAACCTATACCGACCAAGCATTCAAAGTACTTGATCCCACCAAAACGGAAATCAAATTTAACAGTGAGTGGCTGGACCCCTTTGTACACGGTGCAGATTTAATGCATACCTTGCAAAAAGTAACCGTGGCCCAAGTGTTAGAGCGTGACGATTTTAAAAAACGCATGGCCGCCGGCAGCCCAATTAGTTTACTGGAAGTCTTGTACAGTTTGTTTCAGGGACAAGATTCCGTGGCTCTCAAAGCCGATATCGAACTGGGCGGAACGGACCAAATTTTCAATTTACTCGTCGGACGTCAACTCCAAAAGCAAAACGGACAGGAACCCCAAGTGGCTATCACCGTACCGCTTTTGGTGGGCACGGACGGCGTGAAAAAAATGTCCAAATCATATGGAAATTATGTGGGACTTAATGACGCTCCGAATGACATGTTTGGCAAATTAATGTCTATTAGTGATGAACTAATGCTCAGTTACTATGAACTGCTGACCAGTGAAGATCTAAACGCCATTAAAGCCATGCACCCCATGGAGGCCAAAAAGAAATTAGCTGGGCTTTTGACGGCACGCTTCCATGACGAGGCTGCCGCAGCGGCTGCCCGTGAAAATTTTGAAAAAGTATTTTCTAAAAAAGAAAATCCCGACGAAATGCCCCAACTCAAACCGGCAGAAGGAATGCTTTTATCCGCCATTTTGTTTGAGGCAAAAGCCGCCGCCAGCAAAAACAAAGCCCGCGGCCTGATTGAGCAAGGTGCCGTCCGCCTAAACGGTGAAAAGATTTTGCAAGACGGCCCGCTTACTTTTAAAGACGGAGATGTTTTGCAAGCCGGCAAACGCGCTTTCTTTAAACTGGTACACTAACACACTATGAAAAAACGGATTTGTATTTTCCTCACGGTATGTTTGCTCAGTTTAATCGCACTTGTATGTGTGATTAAATGGCATTATTTCCGTCAGGGAACACCAGTTGTGGTAGAAATCAAACCCGGACAAACCGTTTCACAAGTAGCACGCTTACTTAAAGAAAAAGATGTCATTGAAAGTGTCACTTGGTTTAAAATTGTAGCCCGTTTGTCTTCTTCCGAAAAAGACTTAAAAGCAGGTAAATATGATTTGCGCACCCATATGTCCTCCGAATCGGTTTTAAACTGTATTAAAAGCGGTTTTTGCCAACATTTAACCCGCTTAACCACCTTAGAGGGTTGGCGCAGTGAAGAAATAGCGGAAATGCTGTCGGAAAATAACATCACCAATGCACAAGCCTTTCTAGACATTGTACGCAAACGCGATTTAGAAGGTAAACTGTTCCCCTCCACTTATTACTTTGCCGAAAATACCCCCGCGTGGGCAGTAATTGATGCCATGGTGGCGCAATATAACAAGCGCATCAAACCGCTGATTAATCAAAGTAAAACCAATTTAACGGAAAAAGAAATTTTAACGGTTGCCTCTATCGTAGAGAGGGAAGCCATTTATCATGATGAACGTCCTAAAATTGCAGCCGTTTATTTAAATCGTCTCAAAATCGGTAAACGTTTGGAAGCAGATCCTACCGTGCAATATGCCATCGGCTTTAATTTCAAAGAGAATCGTTATTGGAAAAAAGGGCTGACTTACCGCGATCTGCGCGATCCGTCCCCCTATAACACGTATCGGCATAACGGACTCCCCCCGGGACCGATTGCCAATCCCAGTTTTGAGTCGGTAAAAGCAGTGTTATATCCGGAACCCGATTTTGAAGCCATTTATTTCGTGGCAGATAATACCGGCCGGCATGACTTCAGTCAGACTTATAACGAGCACATTCAAAAGAAAAATAAATATAAACAAAAATAAATCGTTTTAATTAAAATACCCCGTACCGAAATTCGATACGGGGTAAATTTTATATTCGCGACAATTATAAATGTTTCAATAGATCCGCAATTCGTTCCGACGCAGTCAGCGGATCGGGCAAATTAAGTTTTGTGTAATTTTCTTGCATGGTATGCAAAACGGCATTATTGGGAGCATTTAAAATATGATCCATCAGTCCATACAATTCCCCTTGCAGGGTTTCCCCCTCTTGCACCAAAGCCACGCAACAAACGCTTTGTAACACTTTGGCATTATAGAACTGATGATTGCCCGCCGCCGACGGGAAAGGGACCAAAATGGCCGGTTTTCGGCAACAAATCAGTTCCGCCAATGTGCCGGCACCGCTGCGGCAAACTGTCAAATCACATGCTTTTAACAAGTCATAAATTTCATTTGAATAAGGCAGTACTAATACACGGTTGATTTTACCATATGCATTAACAATCGTTTGATACCAACGCTCTCCGCTGATATGAATAAATTGCAGGTTTTCATTTTCCGCCACCAGCCGTTTGACCGATTCGATAAGTGCCGAATTAAGCCCGCGTGCACCTTGGCTGCCGCCGAACAAAAGAACGGTCTTAAAAGCAGGATTAAGTCCCAAATCTTTTAATACTTTTTTGTGATTACATTCTCCTGCAAATTCTTGGCGAATCGGTGTACCGACCAACACGCTGCGACGAATTTTCTCGTTTGTCGGTAATCCCAGCATGACCAAGTCCGTGAAATAGGAACAAACTTTGTTGGCTAAACCGATTTTGGTATTTGAATCATGCAAGGCTGTTTTAATACCTTTCAGATGTGCCGTAAAAATCAACGGGAAGGAAATATATCCGCCCATGCCGACGGCCACATCCGGTTTAAATTGTTTAATAATAGCACTTGTTTGTCTTAATGCTTTAAATAACTTATTTACAAAAACAACATATTTCCATGGATTAATAGAACGCGGAAACGGACAAAAATCGATTTCTTCAAACTTAATTTTATTGTCCGCCAGTACACGGGAGGCTATATCCCCTTTACGCACTATAAATAATACGCTGCATCCTTGGGCATTAAGCATTTTCCCTAACGAAAAGCCCGGATAAAAATGTCCGCCCGTTCCACCGGCCGCTATCAAAAAACGTTTATTCATATTATCTATTCCTCGGTTTATAATCTGCAAAATCATCCGAACGTGCCTTACGCGGCGCCGCCGATTGTGCCGCCAAATTACAAATAATACCTATCATGGCTAACGTCATGACCATAGAAGAGCCCCCATAAGAGAAAAACGGCAAAGGGATCCCTTTCGGCGGAATAATACCAATCACCATACTCATATTAAAAAATGCTTGGCCCACAATCATTAATGTCAGACCGAAAATTACCAAACTGTGAAATGTATTTTTGGCCACACAAGCCAAACTAATACCGCGTATTAATAACCAACAAAAGAAAACCACGACGAGTGACACTTGTATCAGCCCCATTTCTTCACTCATAATGGCAAAGATAAAATCGGTATGTGCCTCGGGCAAATATTGCAGTTTAAGTTCACTATTGCCCCATCCTTTTCCAAACCAACCGCCGGAACCGACCGCCATAGAGGAACGTATCACCTGATAGCCCGCATCGGCCTCGTTACCTTCAGGATGGAAAAAGTTTAAAATACGCACCAAACGATATGGAGTAAAAATTAATTGATACAATATTATCGGAATTCCCAAAGCAATTATACCGCCTATTTCTTTCCAATTTGCTCCGGCCGCCCAAAACATCATAAGCATTACTACAGCCATTAAGAGCATAGTTCCGAAATCAGGGGCTCTGTATATCAGAAAGAAGGTAACTCCCGAATAGAACAACGGTTTTAACAACAGTTTCCAATTGCGTCCCAATTTACCTTGCACATTACTCAAATAATCTGCCAAATAAATTACCAAGGTTACTTTTGCGATTTCGGACGGTTGCAAATTAAATGGTCCGATCGGAATCCAACGATGCACGTTGGCAATGGGTTTGGTAAATAACACAATGATTAAAAGTACCCACGTAGCATAGAGTAGCCAAACGGGTTTAATGACTTGTTGTATACGGCTATAGGTTTGGCTCAAAAATAAAGCAATAATCACACCAACAATATCAAAAACCAATTGCCGCTCGAAGTAAGAAATAGAATCAAATGCGGAAGAAGAATACGTAAAAATCAGTCCAAAAACCACAAAAGTAAACGTGATAAAAGCCAATTTTTTATCAATCTGCAGCCATGTCCATTCTTCCGAAGACGCACTAGAACTTCCCGTTTTGCTATATAAAGAAACGGGACGACGATAAGCAGATTGTCTACTCTTTGATTTTGAAAATAATTTAAACATAATCTTCTCTTAACGAATCTTTAAGGAGGCAAGGGATAATAACATCAACATAGCCCCCATAATCCAAAAACGCACAATTACCTTTGATTCCGGCACACCGCTTAATTCAAAATGGTGATGTATCGGTGCCATTTTGAACAAACGTTTACCATGAGTGACTTTAAAATAAGTCATTTGTAGCATCACGGAAACGGTTTCAATTACAAAGATTCCGCCGGCGATCGGCAACAATAATTCTTGTTTTACACACAAGGCGGCAGTACCCAATACACCGCCCAAAAATAACGAACTTGTATCTCCCATAAATACACTGGCCGGATATGCATTAAACCACAAGAAACCCAAACAAGCCCCGATCAATGCTCCCAGAAAAACCGTAATTTCACCGGCGCCGGGCACATAAATAATTTTCAAGTATTCCGCGAAATTAATGTTACCCGCCAAGTATGCAAATACCGCATAGGCAACCGCGGCAAACACCATACAACCACTTGCAAGGCCGTCTAAACCGTCGGTCAAATTAGTTGCATTGGAAGACCCCACGATAACAAGCATAGAAAACGCAAAGTAAAAGACAGACAAATTAATAAATGTCTTGCTCATATACGGAATAATCAAAGAAGTCGTATATTCCCCGTTAGGCGGATTAAAGGCCAAATATCCCACCACGCCCACGGCGGTAATTAATTGAATCGTCAATTTAACCGAAGAGGCAATGCCTTCGGGATTATGTTTGATTAATTTGGTGTAATCGTCCAATATACCGGCAAATGCCAAACATACCGTCGTAAATAACATGAGTCCGATATATGCATTGTCTAAACGCGCCCAAAAGAAAACACTCACTAGTAAACTAATCAAGATTAACAGGCCGCCCATTGTCGGTGTTCCGTTTTTGGCTAAGTGAGATGCCGGGCCGTATTGCCGTTCGATTTGTTGTATTTTTAAGGCACGTAGTCTGGAAACCAAACTCGGGCCTAACAACAGCGAAAGAAAAAACGCAGTTACAATTGCACCACCGGTACGAAAGGTAATGTAATTGAAGATATTTAAAAAACTAATATCATCTTTGAATAACGACAGGTAGTATAACATGGCTTATATCTCCTTCATGATATTTTCAAATTGCATACTGCGGGAGGCTTTGAGCAAGCACACACCGCCTTTTGCAATCAATTTTTTCAGATCTCCCGTCCAAGCAGAGGGTTGCTCTGCATAAAACAGTTTGATAGCGGTATTTCCCTTTAGGATATCCGCGGCATACTTCATTTCTTTACCTGCTAAAAACGCATAATCAATTTTGTTTTCCAGTAACCAATGGGCTACCAAACGATGATATTCTTTGGAAGTAGCCCCCAATTCTTTCATATCTCCCAGCACGGCCATACGCGGGGTATTACATTCTTTTCCCAAAAGCCCCAAGGCATTTTGCATGCTGGCCGGATTGGCATTATAACAATCCAAAATAAAGGTTGTTTCCCCTCTCTGCACTCTTTCCATACGCATGGGCATGGGAGTAAAACAAAGCAGCCCTTCACGGATTTTGTCCATATAAATACCTAAACCAATAGCGGCGGCACAGGCGGCGGCGGCATTTAATTTATTATGCCGCTCCAAATGTAACTTAATCACATAGGCCTCATTTTTATACGTAAAGGAAAAATCTTCGGTATCTAAAATACGTAAATCTGCACGTGGGCTAAATCCAAAGGAAATAGATTTGCCCTTATAGTTCTCCAAACGCGCCAGCAGCGGATCATCTGCATTGTAAACCAGTATACCCGTCGAGGGTAACGCATTTACAATTTCCGTCTTGGTCTTATATACAGTTTCCAAATCTTTAAAAAATTCCAAATGAGCCGCAGACACATTGGTAATTACGGCCACATCCGGCACCACTAAATTGGCCGTTTCGGCAATATCTCCCGGGTGAGACGCCCCTAATTCAAAAACGCCATACTGATGTTTCGGTTGTATTTCCAGTAAAGAAAACGGCACCCCAAACTGATTATTGAAATTGCCCATATTCGCAATGGTTTCTCCGGCTTGCAAACAAATAGATTTAAGCATTTGTTTGGTCGTACTTTTACCGTTGGAACCCGTGATAGCCGCTACTTTTAATACGTGATTTAAACGATGATATTTGGCTAATTCCTGTAAGGCTACTAACGTATTTTTTACTTCTAAAGTATCTATATTTTTACAAGCAGACAAGCGCCCGGTTTCCCCCACCACCAAGGTGGCACCTTTTTTAATTACGTCTGCAATAAAATCATGTGCATCATGCGCATTTCCCTTCAGTGCCCAAAAGGTATCACCGGGGCCTACTACGCGGCTATCCGTCACAAAAGATTGAATTTTGCGTTCGGGATCTTTTGCATGCAATGTGCCTCCCGTTACCGAGGCTAATTTTTGTAAAGACAAGTTCAATTTCATAATCTCTCCTTCAAATCCTTATTTCTTTTTCTGAGGTACAGTTTCCGGCTCGTCCATAGGTACCCCCTCCATGGCTAATAACCCCTCAGCCACTTCCTTAAATACAGGGGCGGCTGCCGTACCGCCGAATGTATATTTGGCGGGATTATCTAAAATAACCAAAATCGTAAATCGCGGATCCTCTATCGGAGTAAAACCGCAAAAAGACACCACGTGGCGGCGTTTGGCATAACCGCCTTCCTTAGACAACTTTTCTGCCGTACCCGTCTTGCCCGCCACACTGTAACCGGGCACTTTGGCCTTTGTGCCGGACCCTTCCAAAACTACATGCTCCAACACTTTCTTCATAGTAGCCACGGTTTCCGGTTTAATTACTTGGCGTATTTTTTGCACTTTGGCTTTTTTCTCTATTTTCCCATTCGGATATTCGATATGATCTATTAAATGGGGTTGCATGAGCCAGCCGCCGTTAGCAATGGCGGAATAAGCCCCTATTAGTTGTATCGGAGTTAAAGAAATACCATATCCGTACCCTTTCGTGACGGTGTCCACCTTCGTCCATTCAGTATAAGGCGGCACATGCCCTTTTGATTCCCCATTAAAGTTGATATCGGTTTTCGTTCCGAATCCGAAAGCCGTAATATAATAAAACAAATTTTTAGCCCCCAGTTCTAACGCTATTTTCCCCGCGCCGATATTGGAAGATACCGCCATAATTTCCGGGATCGTCATATAATCTTTTTTGTGTTGTTTATCCTTAATCGTAAAACCTTTGGCCACGTCCCAACTTCTATGTTCCATATCAATAGCATCATGTATAGATACAGATCCGGCATCCAAGGCAGACACAACAGCAATCGTTTTAAAAGTAGAGCCCGGCTCATATGTAAATTGGAAAGGCAAAGATTGTCCGTCTTTACGCGGATAAGAGGCGGCGGCCAAAATGCGACCCGTCGTAGGCTGCTGCACCAAAATAATACCGTGTTCGGGTTCATAATCTTTCACCGCTTTATCCAAAGCGGTTTCGGCATAATATTGGGCCAACATGTCTATAGTCAGATATAAATTCCCTACCGATTTTTCCTCTTTCAAACTGCGGTCATAAATAACTTCCCCGCGGCTGGAACGTCTGGCACGGCGTTTACTGATATCTTGGCTTAGTTCGTCATTAAACATCTGCTCCAAACCGGATAAACCTAAATTTTTAGAATTGGCCATACCCAACAAATCGATAGCGCTACTACCATACGGATGGATACGTTCATATTCCGGCGTTACTTCCAACCCTTGTCCCAACGGCGTGCGCAATACCGGTGCCAAATTGGTATATACATCCGGTTTTATCTTTTTAGCCACAAAGAAGAATTTTTGAGTTCCTTTAAATTTCTTTTCCAATTCCTTTTTAGACAAGCCCAACGTATCTACCAAAAATTTAATCGTTTCATTTTCATTTTGTACATAACGCTTACTGATGCCGCACGAATGCGTCCGCACCGATTCTGCCAAAGCACGGCCTTTTACGTCGTAAATCTGCCCGCGCAAACGATCTTCTTTTAAATAATTATAAATCGTACGTTCTGTTTTACTGGCAAATTCTTCGTGCTGAAAAGTTTGCATATAAAATAATTTTCCGCAAATTAATACGGCCAAAGCCAACACACACCACCCACATATTTTCATGCGGGCTTTGGCATTATATGCAAACGAAGTTCTCAGACGTAACATTTACTTTTCCAATTTTACAATTTGGCTCGGCGGCGTTCTGCGCAAATGCAATTTTTCTTGACCTATGCGCATAATTTCTTCCGGTCCCAATAATCGTTGTGTTTCTAATTTTAAATATTGATTGCGCGCTTCTTTAATTTCCACTTCGTTGCGCAGTTTTCCGATAGCGCGCCCGGAACGGTTGACTTCGCTGCGCATCACCACAATTCCGAATATTAAAAGACTTAAAAAGAAAACCAGTTTAAACAATTTCATAATTTTTCTATCACTCGCAATTTAGCACTGCGTGCCCGGGAATTATGTTTTATTTCGGCAAATTCCGGCACTATAACATGTTTATTGACCAGTTGCCACTTGCCCGTCTCTACCAGTCCTTTGAAATGCAACTTTACTAATCTATCTTCCAAGGAATGAAAGGTTAAAATAGCCGCACGACCGCCGGGCAAAATAATTTTATCAAGCAAATCCGTAATTTTTTCCACGCAGACCAGTTCCTCGTTTACAGCGATACGCAACGCCTGAAAAGTTTGCGTAGCCGGATGAATTTTCCCACGTCCGTGCACCACCGTTTCCACAATATTTTTCAATTTAAAAGTAGTATCGATTCTTCCTTCTCTGCGCGCAGCCATAATGGCCATGGCAATAGCATGTGCATGACGATCTTCACCGTAATCTGTGATAATACGCTCTAATTCCGCAAGTCCCCACTCATTAACAATTTTTTCGGCCGTCAAATCAGCCGATAGATCAAAACGCATATCCAAAGGACCATTGCGCAGCAGACTAAATCCGCGCGCCGGATTATCTAACTGATAAGAACTAAGCCCCAAGTCAAACAAGGCACCGTCTACTCCTTCCACTCCTCTAGCACGCAATTCCTCCGGCGCTTGTGTATAGGAAGCATGAATGGCAATTAAACGCTCATCCGCCACCCGTTCCCGTGCCATTTGCAAGGCTTCTTCATCTTTATCAAATCCGAATATACGAGCCTTTGGACCTAGGCGGCTTAAAAATAATTTAGTATGACCGCCAAGCCCTAGCGTACCGTCCATATAAGTACCGTTTTCTTTGCGCAATAATAAATCTGCTATTGGCTCTGCTAAAATGGGAATGTGTGTCCATGTCGTCATATCAAAAGTTCCCCTTATAGCCATTTGTTTCTACCATTTTTAATTTCGGGATAACCGTTTTCTGCGGTTGACTGGGCTGCGCGGTAGTTTGCTTAACAGGTACCCGAACCGTTTGGGTGGAAGAAAGCACTTCCGCCGGCACATTGCGGCGGGACGTACCCGTCTGAGCCCCCATTTTACGGCTTAAATCATGCAACCACACGTTTTGTAAAACCGAAATCTTGGTAAATGGCATCCCATACGCACGATACAGGGCCGAATGTGCCGGAGTGCCGGCTTTAAGTTCATTAGAAAAATGATAAAATTCATCTCGGCTGCGGCTATTTAATAAATAGTCCACCACGCTGTAGGCTTGCGTATACCACAATTCCGCCTGATGACTGGATAAGGAAGATATATCGTCCATTTGCATCATTTGTTCCAGCGGAATATATTCCCCTTCCAAAATACGCTCCAAAGACGGATCTAACCACCCGGGTTTCTTTTTAGTTGCAAAAATTTGCATATATACTGCAATTCCTTCCGAAAGCCAAAGCGGAGAAATAGACGGCAAGAAATAACCGTCAAAATACAAATGGGTTAATTCATGCACGGAAAGAGAATAAAAATTAGGTCCTTCCAAGACGTACATCGTGTCCGAACGCAAATCAGAGGCCGCCCCCGACCACGCCGGACGCTTTGTGTAATTCATGTAACTATTCCGATTGTCAAACAACATAACCAGGATCTTATCCGGTTTATTAATTAACGTAAACGGCGTTAGATCCAACATCAAATTCCCGTGGATAGTGTCTAATACTTTTTTCAATTTTTCGCTGATGGGCGGCTTTTCACGATAAACCAGATAACTAAACGTTTCGGCCGTGGCAAAACCCGGCGGCGGCGGCAAGAAATGCACTTTATGCTCTGCGCCCTTTTCATGCCTAAAAGGCATAGGAATACCGGATATTTCTTGCATTAAATGGTCTTGCGGATACTGGGCTGCCTCGTCTTTTTTCAACCCTGCCATCATTTTTTCAAATTCTTTTTGGGCTTGCTCCTTTTGCTCCGGGGTTTCTTCTGCGCTGCTGTTTTGAAATAGTTCATTAAAAACTTCGGATTTTAATTCTGTTTTAGGGCTTGCCAAAGCATCTCGTTTGGCTACGTTATCAGATGAATCATCCAAGAACAAAACCTTTCTGTAGACTGTTTTTACGTCTATATCAAAATGGCGCAACACGATCGGGGTAAGTATTACAATCACCAAAACCCACAAAAGAAAAGTAATTTGTTTAATGATGTCCATGTTTTAAAAATATCCTAATATAACGATCTTTTTGCTCGTCGGGCAAACGATACATATACGGTTTTTCTTCTTTTACTTGCATTTGCAGCGGCAAGTGCTCATTACCACTCTTACCCACACTTTGATAGGCCAAAAAACGACCGCTTTCTTTGAGCGTGGGCACTATCAAAGGGAAAATAGCCTCTAATTGCCCCATGGCGCGCTCGGTAACAATGTCAAATAAACCGACGTCTGCCTGTCCCAACCGCACACAAAGAACTTGCACGTTGGTAAGTCCTAATTTCATAATGGCCCAATTTAAAAAAGCACATCTGCGCTGCAAACTTTCCACCAAAACGACTTTAACCTCTGGCAAAACAATGGCTATAACAAGCCCGATATACCCCGCTCCACAACCCATGTCCGCCGCCGTAAAATTTTTTTGTCCCTTATATTCCTTAGTCACTAGATTTGCCGCTACTAGCCCGTCACAAATATGGCGGGTAATTATCTCATTTTTATCAGATACACTGGTTAAATTAAGTGTATCTTTTTTCTGCCAAACCAATTCAACGTACTGCACTAATAAATCGACGGCACGGTCTGACAGTTTTAGTCCCATCAAAGCGGCAAAATCAAGCAACTTTTTCTGCATGTTTAAGTCTCCGATACCGCTCAATATGGATGGCTAAGAGTTGCACATCGGCCGGGGTAACGCCCGGGATGCGTGAGGCCTGCCCCAACGTACGCGGACAAACTGTTTTTAATTTCTGACTCGTTTCAAACAGCAGTCCTTTTACACTTGACGGGTCGAATCCTTCCGGAATTACGATATTATCGGCAAGGGCCAACTTTTCCGCATCTTTTTTATTCCGATCATAATAGCCGGCATATTTTTGATGTACATCCACGTGAAAACGCACCTTCTCGGCACTCCACGGATACAAATTTGTTTCATCTACTTGGTAACGTGAATTTTCTTTCAAACAGGCTACTTCACGTGCATATTTTTCAAAAGCGGGTTTATATTTCTCGTCTAAAGTACCCAATGCAAAGCCATGCGGACACAAACGTAAATCCGCATTATCATTGCGCAGCAAAATGCGGTATTCCGCCCGAGAAGTAAACATACGGTACGGCTCATTAACACCTTTGGTTACCAAATCATCAATGAGTACCCCAATATAAGCCTCATCGCGACGTAATACAAAGGGTTCTTTCCCTTGCGTTTTACGCGCCGCGTTTACCCCCGCCACAAAGCCTTGTCCGCCGGCTTCTTCATAACCGGTAGTACCGTTCATTTGTCCCGCGCAAAAAAGCCCCGGAATAATTTTACTTTCCAAAGACGGGAACAAATCCATCGGATCGGAGAAATCATATTCTACCGCATAACCCGCCCGCGTAATGGACGCATTTTCAAGCCCCGGAACAGATTTTAAAAGCGCACGTTGTACGTCTTCGGGCAAACTGGTAGAAAAACCTTGAATATAATACTCTTCGGTATTATTTCCCTCCGGCTCTAAAAACAACGGGTGCGTTTTAACATCCGGAAATTTTTTAGTTTTGTCTTCCACCGACGGACAATAACGCGGCCCTAACGCATGAATTTTGCCGCTGTACATGGCGGAGCGGTGTAAATTTTCGCGCAAAATTTTATCGGTTTCTTCCGTTGTGCGCGTAATGTAACAGGATAAAAATTTACGTTTGGCTTGCTCGGTTACATCCGTAAAATGCGACATCGGTTGAAACGGATTGTCCGACGGTTGCAAACGGAATTTAGAGAAATCTACCCCGCGCGCATTGATACGCATTGGCGTACCGGTTTTGAAACGAATAATATGTAGCCCGATTTGTTTGAGTGAACCCGACAGTTGCACGCTGGGCATATCATTATAACGCCCGCCGGGGAACATTTCTTCTCCGATATGAATCGTCCCCCCCAAAAAAGTACCGGTACTGAGCACCACGGTTTTGGCTTGATAAAAAGTATTGCGCAGCGTACGCACGCCGCAAACTTTATTGTCGGACGTAGCAATTTCCACGGCTTCATCTTGAATTAAATCTAAATTGGGTTGCAATTCCACAATATGCTTATAGGTAAATTGATAGGTTTTCTTATCACATTGTACCCGCGGAGAATGCACGGCCGGTCCTTTGCCGGTATTAAGCATATGATAATGCACGGCGGCGGCATCCGTTACACGCCCCATAGCACCGCCCAAGGCATCAATTTCGCGCACAATTTGTCCCTTGGCAATACCGCCGATAGAGGGATTGCAAGACATTTGCGCCAACGTATCTAAATTTTGGCTCATCAGTAAGGTGCGTGCGCCGGTTTTGGCTGCCGCGAGCGCGGCTTCACATCCTGCGTGTCCGCCTCCGATCACCAACACATCATATACTTGCGAGTAAGTAAACATTTATTTTCCTAAACAAAAAGTTGAAAAAATTACATCCAATACATCGTCGGGCGTTACTTCTCCCGTTAAATCTTTCAGTGCCCGTAAAGCCGCGCGGATATGCTCTGCATATAACTCCAAACCGCCGGCGCGTTTAAATTGCACCAAGGCACTTTCCAGTTCCGTTTGCGCGTCTAAAACTGCTTGATATTGGCGCAAATTTGAAATCATCACTCCGTCGGTGGCTTTGACACCGGGCACATTTACGAAATTTAATAATTCCTGTTTTAATTTGCCGATACCGTCTCCGTTTTTGCACGAAACATAAATGGTATATTGTGCTTTGCCTTCTAACTTACAATGTCCTTGCGGGGCTTCATCGGTTTTATTTAATACCAGCACCGTGGGTTTATCGGCTTTTTGCACGTCTGCCCATAGAGTTTCTTCTTGCAAAGTTAAATCACGCGTCAGATCTGCCACAAAAAGCACAACATCTGCCTTCTCAATGGCTTTCAAACTGCGTTTCATCCCCTCTTGTTCGGCCGGGTCCAGTGCGTGATCTCGAATGCCGGCAGTATCGGTCAAAATAATTTTTTGCCCGTCTAAATCTAATGTTTCTTCTACCGTATCGCGCGTCGTGCCGCTTTGCTCCGACACAATCGCACGGTCAAAACCTACCAGCGCATTAAGCAAACTGGACTTGCCGCAATTGGGCGCGCCCACAATGGCTACTTTCAAGCCCTCTTTTAAAAGTCTTCCGACGGAAAAAGTATCCGCCAGTTGCGCCAGTTGATTAATTTGCGTCTGCAAAATTTGCTCGGTTTGCAGAGCATCAAGCGGCGGCATTTCTTCGTCCACATCATCCAAACGCGCCTCAATTTGTGCCAGCAAATTGGTAAGCGCGGTTTTAGTTTGCATCAAACAACCGCTCAAACGGCCGTCTAAAGAAGAAACCGCCAAATCATGAGCGGCTTTATTTCCGGCGGCAATTAAATCGCAAAGGCCCTGTGCTTGCAAAAGGTCCATTTTCCCGTTTAGAAATGCCCGATAGGAAAATTCCCCCCGTTTGGCCGGTTCTGCACCGCTGGCGCAAAGTAGTTCGAGTAACCGCCCGCGAATATAGGCAGAGCCATGCAAGGCAAATTCCACTACCTCTTCCCCGGTGAAACTGCGCGGCGCGGCAAAATAAGTAACTAAAGCTTCATCTAAAATTTGTTCTCCGTCATAGAGACGGCAAAATACTTGCTCACGCGCGGGAAATGTTTTTTGCCCCTTGGTGAGTTTGTGCAAAATAGCAAGCGCCTGCGGGCCGCTTAAACGAATAAGCGACACCGCACTTTGTCCCGGTCCGGTGGCCGGGGCACAAATCGTGGTTTGCATATATAGTTATTTTATAATTTTTGGGTAGGCTTGAATAGGGTTTTTTCGAACGCGCGCGCCCCTATAGGCGCTCGGGCGCGTGTGCGCGTACCACAAATAAGAAGGGCGGCTTAATACGCTGCCGCCCTAATCAAGATTACATTTAATTGTTATGAGAAATTAACAACAACTTCCTCTTGTAAAACCTAAAGGTTCCAGTCCTTTACAAATAAACTCCGTATCTCTATCGTCCCAGTAATAACATGTTTTATTCCATACATCCGTAGATTTATTTTTAATTAACTCAAGTTCATAATCTGAATCTAAGCATGCATTATTTCCATTTGCAAGACGACAAGCAGAAACTTGACAATAAGTGGCAGTGCAAAGTGCATAATAAGCAAAGTGTTTATTCGAGCATTCATCACCACCTCTGACACTACAATTCATTCCCGCTGTAATATCGATATCCAATACACCCGTTGCGTTATTTCCTAAAAATCTCGTTATACCGCTACTGGGATATCCGTTCTCCAATACATACACATCAATTGCTTTTTGCAAAGCAGATATATTTTGCACTGCTTCGGTAGCGCGTGCTTTTTCAACGGCTTTGGTATATTGCGGCAAAGCAATGGCAGACAAAATGCCGATAATCAACACTACTACCAATAGTTCAATAAGCGTAAAACCTTTTTTCATATATTTTCTCCAAAATAATTTATACTGCTTGTAAAATTATACAAAAAACCCCGCACAAAGCGGGGTTTTAATAAACACCAATAAACTATTTGTTTTCGGTATTTTGCACAGTAGTTTGCGGCGCGGGTTGCACGTCGGCAACCGGGGCCGTTTCAGCCGGGGTTTGAGCCGGTTGTTCCGCTACCGTTTCGATTACCGTAGTTTGTGTAACGGTTTCTACTACCGTAGCCGGAGTTTCCACTACCGTCTTTTCAATGGTTTCCACAACCACCGGTTCTGCGACGATTGCTTCTGCCGCTTTGGCTACCGGTTGGTCTGCCGGGCGAGGTCTTAAAGTTACTTTACGCCATTCCCCCTCCCCTTCAGATACCGTAATTACAAATTCATTATTTTCCGCGGCGCGGTGAATGTAGCGGCGCAGTTGCGCGCTCATCGGGCGGAAACGATACACGCTATACCCTTTTTTAATTTGGTTAATGCCATATTCCAAATCCGCATTGATTTTATCTTCCGCTTTGCGCCAATAATTTTGCGTATCTACGACTACGGAAATCGGTTTGGCAAAATGGCGGCTGATGCTCAACGTAGTTAAATATTGCAAAGATTCGAGCGTCTTGCCTTCTTTGCCGATTACAATGGCCGGTTTATCGCAATCTAATGTAATTAAAATGCGGTTTTGTTTTTCATCCCACCACGTATGCAAATTTTCTACTTTGATGCCCATGTGCGCCAATATGTCTGCAATATAGGCTTGGGCTTGTTGCATCGGCTCTTTCAAATTTTCCGGAATTACCGCGTTTTGAATTTCCAAGGCGGGCAGCAACTGCGCTTCATTTTCGCGCGGTGCTTTATCTGCGCGACGAGAGCCATACGCACGTCTTCCGCCGCGTTTAATTTCTTTTATACCGCTTTTGCGACCGCCGCGATTACCACCTTTACGTCCTTGGGAACGTTTTTTCTTCGGCACATCCATATAAATTTGGGAATCTAAATCATCCGATACCCAGCGTTTTTGACGGATTTCCACAATGGCGTTACGCGCGCCAATGCCTAAAAATCCTTTACGCGGCTGCTGCAAAACTTTTACTTCTGCTTGATCTTTGCGTAGGCCTAATTTTTTAAGTCCTTTTGTAATAGCCTGAGATACTTCTGCGGCTTCTATTTTTACTTTTTGTGGCATAAAATTGCTCCTTAGTCTGCTTTAGCAAGTTTCTTATTTACCAATGTTTGAATACCGAAGGTAATCAAACTGTTCGTCAACCAATATAATACCAACCCCGACGGAAAATTCATAAACAGCAGGGTAAAAATAAGTGGCATATATTTAAACATAGCGGCTTGGGTAGCATCCATACCGGCCGGCATGGTGGCCCGTTGCTGCAAATACATCACCGCACCCATTAAAATAGGCAAAATATAATACGGATCTTTGGAAGATAAATCGGTGATCCACCAAATAAATTTTGCCCCGTGTAAAGACCACGAAGTGCGCAGTGCATTAAACAACGCCAGGAAAATAGGCAACTGAATAAGCATCGGCAAACAACCCATCAAAGGATTAATGTGATGCTTTTGATAGAGTGCCATCATTTCGCGGTTTAATACTTCCGGATTACCTTTATACTTCTCTTGCAAACGTTTCATTTCCGGTTGTACTTTCTTCATTTGGGCACTGGATTTGAGTGATAATTGCGTAAACTTAAATAAGAAAGTTTGCAACAAAATCGTCAACATAATAATGGCTACCCCATAGTTACCGGTCCAACGATAGAATAGTTCCAATATATTTCGTGCCAAACGCCCTAACGCACCGAAAAAGCCAAACTCAATACTGCGGCTTAAATGGTACGGCAAGGTTTCAAACAACTGATAATCTTTCGGTCCGAAGTAGAAATCTGATTTTAATTCTTTGGTAGATTTGGCTTCCAAAGTTTGCGGCGGAACGTGAATGGATAATTGCGGTCCCTCCACTTGGGCTTGACCCATTAGACCCCACAAACGTTTGCGGGTGGTCACTTTTTCTTTGCGAGTAGATAAAGTGCCCGCGGTCCAATTCTGCGGAATTAATACGCTTAGGAAATAACGGTTTTGTACCCCCGCCCATATCCAATCTTTACCGGAAGCGGGAGAGGTATCTTTCGGTGTAAATTTAACCAAGGTCGGGTTTTTCTTCCCTTGCTCTTGAATCAAATAAACGGCCTTAGATTCCCGTTCATTATCATTAATTTCACTTTTTACCGTGGAAAGCCCCGGCCCGAAATTAACATCAAAAGCCGGAATCGTAAAGGCTTGCGCGGTAGTATTATGAAAAATCATATCCAGCCCGTTAAGCCCTTGCTCCCCGAAACGATATGTTTTTTGTAAACTTACGCCGGAGGAGAGATTTGCCACGAAGGTAATTGAATCTTGCGTGCGTTTACTTTCCTCAAAGTCCAACTCCGGCAAAGTAGCAAAATATCCGACCCCTTTGTACGGGGTTAAATCAACATCTTCCACCTTATCTTTGAAAAGAAAGGTTTTAATACCGGCACCTTTGGAAGAAAAGATAATTTGGGCAGTGGGAGATTGAAAACGAATCAATTCTTCCGGAGCGGAAGAAGGTTTTACTTTGGCTACAGGTGAAGCAGTTTCTGCACTTTGTATTTCGGTTTGTGCTTGTTCAAGTGCTTGCTGCTGGGCGGCTTGCTGTTTTTGCATACGCGGGATCACGACAAACTGATTATATCCCGTTAGCAGCAACATGAAAAATAATGCCGCCAGAAGAAATTTTCTGTCCATAAAATCCTCTGATAAGACGGCCGTTCAAACGGCTGGACTTATTCAGTAGGCTTTCAGTCAAAACGGTACGGACTTAAGGAAGCGGATCATAGCCGCCCGGATGGAACGGATGGCATTTGCTTAGACGCACTAGAGCCAACCATCCTCCTTTCAAAATTCCGTATTTTTCAATTGCTTCTCTAGCATATTGGCTGCAAGTCGGAGTAAAACGGCACACTCCTTTAGGACCTAAAAGCGGTCTAACCAGCAGCATAAAAATACTTAACAAAACTAATACAATACGTTTCAAAACCAGCGAAATTTTATGCATTTTTTTCAGTTGCCGATAGGGTTACGTTTTCTTTTAATAAATCGGCCTTTTGACACACACTGAGCAAAAAATCAGTTGCTCGTAAAAGTGTAGTCCATTCTTCGCTGCGACGAGGACTAAAAATATAATCTACCCCGTCTTTCAATTTTTCCCGGTTTAATCTGAAAGCTTCCCGAAGAAGCCGTTTAGTCCGGTTACGCACCACCGCACTACCCAACTTTTTAGATACAACCAGCCCCATACGTTTTTTACAAGTATCCAATGAGGCCGGCTTGTACCAAAGGACAAGATTTTTATCTTGTATGCGTTTGCCGCCTTGTATAATCTCTTTAAAATCGTTTTTAAGATGTAGGCGGTGCCCTTTGGACAAGCCCTGTTTAAGCATATTAGGCCCGGATTAATTCGTGGCGGCCTTTGGCTCTTCTGGAACTAAGGACTTTCCGTCCGCCGGCAGTGGCCATACGGGCACGGAATCCGATATGTTTCGCTCTTTTGGCTTTATTAGGTCTGTATGTAGGTAACATTTTGCTTCTATTATACGGGCGGAATTTTTCAGGCCCGTATACTCCTATATTATAAGTTAAATTCTCCTTGACCGCATTTTGCGGCACAAAAGGACCTATATATTATAACTTATCAAATAGTCCTTTTCCAAATATTTTTTGAAAGGTTACGCACGCGCGCGCTAAATTTGCTACATTTATATATATGATTTTTTCGGACATGGGCATTATTTTGTTCCGCCAAGATTTCCGTGAAAACGACCGTATTGTGTCTTTATACACACAAAATTACGGGCGGATTAACTTGCGTATTCCCGGTGTAAATAAAGCCAAAGGCAAACTAAAAGCACTGTCCGAACCTTTTGCCTGTGCGGAATATCGCATTTACCAAAAAAGTCCGCAAGTTATCGGAACGGTAACCGGCGGCAAAATTAACCATATTTTCCCCGCCATTCGGCAAAATCTCCGGCGGCAAACCATGGCGCTGCATTGTTGCGAACTGATGATGCGCCTAACCCCGCTGCGCCAACCCAGCCCGGACAAATATCGTTTGTTACTGCAAGCCTTAACCGAATTAGATTTGTCAGACCCGACGCCCGCATTTGCCCCGGCTTTTACGCTACGTTTAATGGCGGCTGCCGGCTTTGGGTTAGATCACCCTGTACTGCAAATTACACCTGAGTTTTGGCGCCGCATGCACGAAGAAGCATTTAGCAGTTTGAATTTTTCGGAACCGGAAGATTTACTTTCTTTAGGCAAATGCCAAGAAGTATGCCGCCGCTTTTTAAATCAGTATCTCAATTTCCCTTTGCAAACACTCAAGCCGCTGGGGTTGCAAAGTGAACATAATCCTATTGAACATTCTGTTTCTGTTACACCGACGGCCGTTCTTAATTAAAGGAAAAAATATGATAAAAAATAACAAAGCCTTTACACTCATTGAACTATTGGTAGTAGTTTTGATTATCGGCATACTCTCTGCCATTGCTCTGCCGCAATATCAAGTGGCAGTGGCAAAATCTCGTTTATCTCAAGCATTTATAACCGCACGCTCTATTAAAGATGCCGAAGAAGTTTATTATTTAGAAAACGGGCAATATACCGCACGTTTAGAGAATTTAGGTATAGATATAGGCGGGTACACTCCTTCCACCCAAACCGATACACACCTACAAGCTCAACTGGCTAATAATGGTTGGATAGAAATTTCTTTATATGGAGTCAATTCGTTTAATAGCCGTGTATTTATCGGCGTACCGGACCCAAATGGCACTTCCAAAGGAGCCATTACTTTTTACTTCGATCATCTTTCAACGGGAGCTCAAAGAGAAGGTGTACATTGTGCCGGACTCAATGAAACTTATCAAAAGGCTTGCCAATCTATGGGCGGAACCTATGTAGGAAATGAAGGATCCGGTCATAAAGTTTACAAACTACCTTATTAGTTTACCCCAGCAGTTCATCCATATCGGGATAAATATCTTCTAAAGATTTGTAGATTTTAAAGGCGTGCTCGCGCACAAAAGTATCGGGTTGTTTCAAATCGGGTACTACTACGGTGCGCATGCCGGCGGAAATGGCCGCCGTGGCCCCCGCCACCGAATCATCAAATGCCAAACATTGTGCTACATCCGTTTTGAGTTGTTGCGCGCAACGCAAATATACTTCCGGATCCGGCTTGGGCGTTGTGACATCTTCCGAAGTAACCATCACCGAAAAATACGAGTCTAACTGATTTTTACATAAGATTTTACTAACCCATTCATGTATATTAGAAGTGGCTATCCCCAATTTAAATCCGCGTTTATGGAAATACTCCACGGCTTGCCGGGCGCCGGGCTTAAGTGGGATGGGGTTTGTTTGCATATATTTTTCAAAATTGCGGCAACATCCTTTATAAATAGCGTCCACATCTACTTTCCGCCCGAAATAACTGATCACCATCGGCAATGCTTCCTCGGTGCTGATGCCGATACATTTTTCGAATAATTCAAACGTAAAATTAAGCCCCTGCTCGGCCGCGGCTTGCT
The DNA here is from genome assembly GCA_902797165.1 of uncultured Elusimicrobium sp. Classification (GTDB taxonomy): domain Bacteria; phylum Elusimicrobiota; class Elusimicrobia; order Elusimicrobiales; family Elusimicrobiaceae; genus Avelusimicrobium. The sequence continues at coordinate 61,461 of CADBRU010000008.1, read as the reverse complement.
GGTAACATTTGAAATAAATAGGTTCCGTACTAACTAGCGTACCGTCCATATCGAAAATTACTGTGCGAATCATACTTATATTTTAACAAAAAGTATGCTGGGACCTAAGGCCTATCTTTAATTAGGCCTTTTGACTCTTGTGTTTGTGTCTAAAATTAAATATTCTATATCATAGAGACATATGAAAAAGTATTTAATTATTTTGATTACTTTATTTGTTACATCGGTCGGATATGCGCAATCTTTGTATGATACACCATATCTGCGGACCGGTGTGCCGGCAAATTGGCAACAAAATCTAGAAACTATTTTTTATCAAAATGTTCCGCAACACAAACCGTGGCAAGTGGCCATGTTCCTAGGCAAGGAATTGCGCCCCACGCAAGAAACTTTAGACGTTATCCGCCAGCAAATCAAACAGGGCAATATCGTACGCGCGGCGGTGCTTTCTTTCTCTGAAGAGACCCCTGTTTTATACATACTTTCCGAGCAAGAAAACGAAAAAATCAAATTGTCTAAAACTGCCGAAAATGCAGAACTTTTGCACGCTTTGTTTAGAGAACTTACTCTCTATTCCTCCTTTCATACCGCACTGATACTAAATGCAGACAGCCCCGACGGGGTTATTATGCATTACGGCAAAGATGGAAAACTTTTATTGTCGCAAGTTTTGGAACAATTGGAAAAACAATATTTATATATTGACGTGATGGACTTGCAGGCTTGCTTTACCGGAAATATTTTTAATGCCTATCAATTAGCCAAATCCGAACGTATCCATTATATTCTTTTGCCTTCCGATCGGCGCAGAGGATCCAGATATCAGATGTATTATTATTTATTAACACAATTACAAAACGATCCTTTGCAAACGGCATTGGCAACCAGCCAAGAAACAGCCCATTTGCTCAATTCTTCCACGGACCGAAAAACCCATAATTTGTTACTGTTAGATTTGACTCAATTAAAACAACCGCTGAAAAATTGGATCACTCAATTACCCGCTGATTTTTCTATTCAACCCAAGAAAGTGTCATTGTATGAGGTGTTGGATACGCATGACACCCCTCAGGCAAGGCAACTTAAATCTACCTTACGGACGTCTATTTTAACGCAATGGTGTTACTCGGGTGCCACTCACCAAACTTACACAAACACAATTACCCCGGAAACTGATTGCCTTGACGGCTTATCCATAGACCGTTATACCTTGCGTTTATTTCAAGAAGCCTCCTCCATGTGACATCTCCCCACGCGTATTTTATATAATATAAATACGTATGAAACATGGCATGAACTTTCAAGATATTATTTCTTCTTTAAACGATTATTGGAAGAAACAAGGTTGTATTTTAGTACAACCGTATGATATGGAAAAAGGAGCGGGCACTTTTAACCCCGCTACTGTACTGGGCGCATTAACCAAGACTCCCGTCAACCGCGCTTATGTGGAACCCTGCCGGCGTCCTGCCGACGGCCGCTACGGAGAAAATCCGAATCGCTTGGGTAAGTATTATCAATACCAAGTGATCATGAAACCGGCTCCGGCCAATATCCAAGAAATTTACTTAAATTCCTTAAAAGCCATCGGCATTAATCCGCAAGAACATGATATGCGTTTTATTGAGGACGATTGGCAATCCCCCACCTTGGGCGCTTCCGGTGTAGGCTGGGAAATTTGGTTAGACGGTATGGAAATTACGCAGTTTACTTATTTCCAAAATATGGCGGGTTATTCTCTAAACCCGATTACCGTCGAAATCACCTACGGACTTGAACGTATTGCCATGTATTGTCAAAAGGTAGATAATGTATTTGATATCCGCTGGAATGATAAAGTGACTTATAGAGATGTTCACTACGAACAAGAACGGCAATTCTCCCATTATTACTTCGAAGAATCGGACGTGGAACGCCTACGCCGCGACATTGAAGAAAATGAAAAAGAATGTCACGCTTTGTGCAAAAAAGGACTGTATTTGCCCGCCTATGAATGTGCAATGCGTGTGTCACATTATTTTAATATGCTTGAAGCGCGCGGGGCAATTTCCGTCTCGGACCGCACGAATATTATTACCAAAATACGCAACTTGGCCAAAGCGTGCGCCAAAGTGTACGTCGATAGTGTAGAGCCAAAAGAAGATAAAAAAGAGGAGGCAGCCAAATGAACAATGCTTTTTTAGAAATCGGTACCGAACATCTGCCGTCCCGTTTTGTTAAACCCGCCATGGAACAAATGGAAACCTTGGCTAAAAACATTTTAGAAGAGAAACGTATTGCTTATGAGTCCGTCAGCGCTTTCGGTACGTACCGCCGCTTATGCTTGATTATTGAAGGCATTGCGGATAAATCGGCCGACGTGCAAAAAGAAGTAAAAGGTCCTCCCGCCAAACTCTTAAAAGATGCTAACGGTAATTTTACCCCTCAAAGCGCGGGTTTTGCGCAAAAGAACGGAATCAAACCGGAAAAATTAGTCATTAAAGAAACCGACAAAGGACCGTTTATATTTGCCGACGTAAAAATCAAAGGTGAAAAAACCGCAAAACTCTTGCCGGAAATTTTTACTCATATCATCACCCATATTGAATTTGCCAAAAATATGGTCTGGGAAGAAAGCGGACTGAAATGGGGCCGGCCGATACGCAGTTTAATCGGTTTATACGGCACCAAAATTATTCCGTTTACGGTAGCCGGTATCAAATCAAACCGATTTACCTATCCGATCACCTCTTTCGGCCGTAAACCCATTCGCGTGGAAAAAGCCGATAAAGACTATTATGTAGAGTTGCTTAAGTCGCAACCGCAACCTATTTTGGCCTTGCCGCAGGATCGCCGCGAAGCATTAATCCGCAGTATTATGGCCGAAGCAAAAGCGCGCGGCTATCATGCCGATTTAGACCCGGCTTTAATTGAAGAAACGGTCTATTTTACCGAGCATCCGGTAGCAGTAGCGGGTGATTTTGATTTGAAATTTTTAACTTTACCCAAGGAACTCATCACCACGGTATTTAAAACCCAACTCAAAATGTTCCCTGTCGTAAACGGAAATAATGAAATCGAGCCGTATTTTATTGCGGTGCGCGACGGGGTATCCGTGAACCAAAACGAAGTGCGAGACGGATTTAAAAAAGTAATGTCAGCACGTTTGTCCGATGCCGTTTTCTTCTATGAAAACGATAAGAAAGAAAGTTTGGACTATTTCAAAAACAAATTGGCTGAACGGACTTTTGTAGAAGGACTGGGAACTTTACTGGATAAATCCGAACGCACGCGCGAACTGGCCATGTGGCTATGCGACCGTTTACATGAAGATTCTATTAAAGATTCCGTTACCTATGCCGCCGGATATGTGTATGCCGATTTGGCAAGCAGTGTAGTCTATGAATTTCCGGAATTACAGGGCTATATGGGCGGCCGCTATGCGGAACTGGAAAACCATGAAGAAGAAGGAAAAGCCATGGCACAAGCCTATTGGCCGCTTTCCGCTTCTTCCCCCTTGCCCGATACTTTAACGGGTGCCCTAGTATCTGTAGCGGGAAAAATAGATACACTGGCCGGAAACTTTTTAATCGGACAAATTCCGACCGGCAGTGAAGACCCCTATGCTTTGCGCCGTCAAGCATTTGGCGTAGTACGCATTTTACTGGAAAATGAATTAAATATTTCCCTCAAGGAAATCGTACAAAAAGCATTTGCTTTGTATAAAAAAGATTCGACTAAGGCCGAACCGTTGCTCAAGGACTTTTTGTTCCAACGTCTAGCCTTGCTCATGCAACAACGTGGTCATGAAGCCGGATTATTGGAAGCCGTTAATAAATGGTATGAAATGCCGCTGGCTAACGTGGAATTATTGCTAAACGTACTCAAGAAAGAGCGCGGCAGTGAGGCCTTTTTAACCGCGGCCAATTCCGCCAAACGTGTATGCAATATCTTAAAGAAAGCCGAACCTTCCGACGGGCGGGTTAATGAGCAATTATTTACCACAGACGCGGAAAAAGAATTATTTGCCACCGTTACCATGACGGAAAACCGCATTGCGGCCCTGTCGGCCGGTTGCCAAAGTGAACAAGACTGTTTGTGGACTTTGAGCGCTTTTGGTAAATTCGGTGCGCCACTGGCCAAATTCTTTGCCGATGTAATGGTAAATGTGGAAGATGCCGCCGTGCGCAACAATCGTTTGGCCCTATTATGGCGCGTACGCGCTTTACTGACGCAAGGGCTGGTCGATATCAGCAAACTGTAAGAAACACTTCCAAAAGTCTTAAAAACCCCGCTTAAATCAGCGGGGTTTTTATATGTTATCTAATATTACAATGAAATATCAAATAAATTTGATGCATAAGAAAAGCCGCCAAGTTTTCTTGGCGGCTTTTACTATTTAACAAACTTCTTACCAATTGGCAACTTCACATCTGCCACCTACGCATAATTTGCTTTTCAATTGTTCTTTTTCGAATTCATCTAAGTCTTCTTGCAATTGATCTGCAATTACGCTGGAGGCTGCTTCGAAAACAGGGTTACCATTTGTATCCACTACAGGTTTACCATTGTCATCCAATTCCATTAAACCTGCTGCTTTAATGGTCGGGATATAGGTTCCCATCTTTTCTAACAAGGCCGGATTGCCTAAAATAGCCGCTTCGTTGGCCGGATTAGCATAGACTTGCATTTGTTCAAACGTGGTTAACGTATTGTCATCTTGCAAACTTTCCGCTTCTGCTGCCACTTGTGCAATCGTTTCAGATTTGGCACGAACATTTACGTTGGCCGCTTGAGCACCCGGAATGCTGGTAAAGGTCAATACGGCTACTAAACCTACACCCAAGAAGATACCACCGAATCTGCGCAAGGCTGCATGGTTCAAGGCTCTTCTTTGAGCACCTTTACGAGCGGCTTCTTCCATCGCGAGACGTTCGGCTCTTCTGGCACTGGCTTGTTCCAATTTTCTTTCCATGAATTTGGTATCATTGGCTAACATGCGGCGGAAAAATAATCCATTATATCCCGCAATTTTGGCTTGCATCTTCGTTTCGATTTTGGCCACTAACGCTCTGATACCCTTCAAGTTTTCTTGATACATAGCACGGACAGTTTTATAAGTGTCGGCAAATTCGCCTTTGGCTACACCGTAAATATCCGGATTTGCATAATTTTTGATATTGGTAACGTTTAAAGAAGCGCCTTCTTTTAAGATTTGTTTTTCACCCCAAGGAGCCACAATGATCATATCCCGGCTGATGACACGGAAGTCTTGCACAGCCCCTTTCGGTTTGAACCAACCTTTTCCTAAATCAGCGGCGGCTTCATATCTCTTGGCAAATTTTTCACCGGATACAATATATCTTTCTCCGCCCGGGTTGGTAACAATCATATCACCCGCTTTAGCAACACCGACGGTTTCTTTGGTACCATCTTTTAAGATAGTTTCCACTACTTCACCTGCTTTAGCCGGTTCTGCTTGAATGCGAGAGAATTTAGCAAAACGATCTGTTCTGGAGAATAAACTTTGATCACCGTATTGCAAGATGTCAGCCAGTTCTCTTTGGGTTAAACCCGGAGCATCTGCCATAATTTTTTCCAAATTATACTCACCCTTTCTCATGAAAAATTCCGGATAAGTAGCAGAAGCCCATTCACGGGTTGCCGCATTGTATTCAATAATTTCACCCGCTTTGAATTCTATCTCTTTGGTAACACGAACTACACCACCGTCCATCATGGCAGGTTCTGTAATTCTGACCTTTACGGGGCTGTTTACTCTGGCTACAGTTTCTTCGGTTGCTTTAAGACGCACCCAACCCTTCGGCATGTCTTTGGCTGCCGAACCCGTTCTAAGACCGAAATCTTCACCAATTTCTTTGGAGGTAAAGCGCCAGTCAATGTCCCCGGCACCAAGCCACGTTCTGGAACCGTCCGGAAGCAAAGCCATATATCCTTCTTTACCATAAGAACCTTTAATTCCGCGGTGTTGAGGAACTGAAGTTAAAAAACTTTCCTTACCGGTTACGGGAATAACTTGTACCGGTGTGGGAACTAGCGATTTTGTAGTAACCAAGCCACTGGTAAATAATTCTTCAAAAGAAGTAAATACCCGCGGTGCAGGGGCTGCAAAAATTTCTGCAGGAACACAAGTCATTAACATAACTACCGTTAATGCAAGGCTCATCCATTTTTTTGCTGTTTTCATCTATTTGTTTCTCCTTTTTGTTTGCGTAAAATTGCCCTTCTACCTTCAGTATATCTACTTTTTTCATCCTTGTCTAGGGCCTTATGGCCTAAAACAGTTCAGAAAAAAGTCCTACATAAAATCTAGGTCCTTTAGGCCCTTTTCTTGGACCTTATTACATATGATGCCCTACATGAAAGGGCGGCACATATTTGGAATCTAACGGCAAGCCGGCATTTTGGATGACCATTCGTCTATGCATTTCAACCTCATACTGTCTAAGTTCTTCCATATAGGCATCTTCCACAAAACTATATAACTCCTCTCGATCCGGCAAGTTCGTCAGATCTTCCGAGAAATATAGATTAATCAAATCATATGCGGCTTCGCGATATCTAAATCCGTTTGAAACATCTGCCATTTCCGCACGGATATATTCCAATGCATATAAAGAAACTACCGCTTCCCGATGCAATAGATACGCTTGCGTATCAGTCATATCCCCCCATGTATTTTGTTCATTGAGAGATTTTTTAAATTTTTCTCTTACTTGATCTTGCAAATTTTGAATTTCTTTTGCATTGTCTTGAAGTTCTTCTTTTTGTTTTGCCGTTAAATTGTATCCCATGATTTCTTGTAATAAATCACGTTGTTTAATAGCGGCTTTATGTGTTTTATGTTCGGCTAAATAAGCGTTGGCTTCCTGCGTTGCTTGTCCAAAGACATATATTGCCCCTTCCGTATATAAAGCATCCGCTACAATAACCCCGAAAGTAATCCCTAAATCTGCCCAGAAGCGACCGGTTGCCATCTTGGCCAATAGACCGCGGAAAAAGCCTTTTATTCCAGCTGCAGTGGCTACCCGCCCCACACTGCCAACAGCATTAGGTAAGAAATTTGCCATATTTCCGGCCATCGGGAATCCGGCCTTCGCCAATGCAGGACCTATTATGGCACCCGCCAACACAGCAATAAACGTTACATCCCATACAAAAAGCACTTTTCCGATAGTCAGACCTAATTGCATATCTTTATATTCAGGGTTAATTTCCCATAAGTCGGAAATATCTTTGGATACGCTTTCATATTTCTTAAATAAATCGGAAGGAGTCTCTTTCCAATAATCAGTTAAGTCGGGAGTTACATAAGCATAGTCATAGTCCTCCCAAGCCGCTTGCACATTTTTTCCCCATTTCTTATAACCGCTGCAAATATCTTGCGTAAACCCAAAAGAACAATAATGTTTAATTTGCTCTTTGGACATATGATACTGCTCTTCGGGAATATGAGCAAAAGCCACCGAAGCACTTTGCGTAAGAAGTAAAACAGCAAGTAAAACAGAGATTAATTTTTTCATAAATTTATTCCTCTATTACATATGTTTATGAAAACCGTTCCAATAATTCGTATTTTCCCAGCGGATAATTCCGTCCTTTGTAATGGCAGCCTGCTCGTCCCATTTTTTCTGTTCGGATGTATTATAGGCTTCTTTTACTATTTCATGTGTTTCGCGCGGATCAGACAGTTTTAGTAAATCCTCCGAAAGATAAATGGCAGCAAGATCTACAGCCCCTGATCTATAGCGCATCTTATCGGACAAATCAGACAGTTCCGCACGCAAATATTCCAAAGCATACAAAGTGACCACCGCTTCCCGATGCAGCAGATACGCTTGCGTATTAGTCATATCCCCCCATGTGTTATCTTCCCGTATAGCCTCTTCAAATTTAGATTTCAAATCTGCCGATAATTTTTCAATTTCTTTTTCTTCATTATTTACTTCATCTTTTTGTTCTTGCGTTAGATTATAGCCCATCATTTCTTGAAGTAAATGACGGGTTTTAATTACTTTTTTACCGGTTGCCGTTTCTGATTGTATTAATTGCAATTCTGCATCTAATGTATAAAAAGTCCAAATGGTTCCTTCGACAAGTGCGGCATCTGCCGCCATCACTACTAAAGTAAGCCCGATATCTCCCCAAAAACGTGCGGTAGTTACTTTGGTAATTAAAGAGTTCAAAATCCCTTTAATAGAAAAACCGACTGCTTTGGAAGCAACTCCGGCCGATGCTCCAGTTCCGGTAGGAATAATTTGAGCAAAAGATCCTGCAATAGGAAATCCTGCCTGAGTTAACACAGGCCCTACAGCCGCACCTATAATTACCGCCGTCCACACAGAAGCCATAGTGATTAATAATTTTCTTAATATAGATACCACCCTGGCATTTATATATTCCGGGTTTTTATTCCACAAAAAGCCGATTTCATCCGCAACTGCACCATACTTTTTATATAAATCCATTGGGGTTTCACTCCAATAGTCGGTCAAATCCGGAGTTACATAAGCATAGTAATAGTTATCCCATGCCTCTGCTTTTTTGACCCCGTATTTGTAGTGCAGGTCACAGATATCTTTATTGTGGCTATATTTGCAAAAATCTACAATTCTGGGCATGGCGTGATGCCCATTCACGCGGTCGGGGTACTCTTCCACATAATTTTTTCTTGTTTGTGCAAAAGCCAACGCACTACTTTGAGTAAGTAAGAGTAAAGCAAGCAAAATAGAAATTATTTTTTTCATAAGTATTTTATCCTCTAAATACCCTTATATCATGGCCTCTTTTTCGTAGTCTACTAATTTATCTACGAAAAAACAAGGTCTTAAGGGCCTAAATTATTTGGCAAAAAGGTCCTATAAAAAAACTAGGTCCTCCAAAGTAAATTTTTAATCAAAAAATTTTTAAATTTACCCCTTGACAAATTTTCAAATACGCTTATACTGGTGTTAGACGCAATAAAGGTTGGGCGTTGTATGGGGAGTTAAGCCGCACCGTGCGGCGGCCGGCGGAGTGCCGGTTGCGGCATTTAGGCTGCTGTAGGCACAAAGGCTTGCGGTGGCGAGTGTTCCCGGCGTGGGAGAAAGGTTGTACCCGGGTTGGGACGCGGTTCCCGGTGGCAAGTGGTCGGAAGGCTTGGGCTGGGAGTAGGTGTAGTAAGGCAGGTTATGGGCTGTCTTGGCTTAGAGGTAAGCGTAGTCCGTGGTCGTGAGTCGTAGATCCATAAATGCGCGGCTAGGACGTACGGTATGCGGAGCGGAGGTTGATATTTTGGTTCGGCCTGTGTGAAGCGACCCCGTAACTTAAATCGCCTAGCCGAATAACAAGGAAAGGAACATGTGTGAACAGAAGTGACCCCTCGATGGGATATCGGGGGGTCTTTTTATACATGTAAAATCAGTCTAATACACTGGGCGGCGGTAGAGAAGTATCCGTAGGAATCGGTTCTACTTTTTTGACAGGTACCTGTACTTGCCCGGAAGTATCCGTCAAAGATTTATTGGCCGCTTGGGAAATAGCCCGTTCGGCTTCGGCCTTTTCATCAATGGGCTCTAAATTCATTTCTTCATAACTTTCATCCCACACCGCATCAATGGTCTGCTCGGCCGGGGTTTCATCTTCGGCCTGTACCGTAGAAGAACCGGACGGAACAGATTGCACACTTTGCGCAGATGTATTTTTGGTCTTGTCCGTATTGTAGATGCCCGACGGATTCCACCACTCCGGCGGATTACCCGCGCAAGCGGTCAATAAAACGGCAAAGAGTCCTAAAACGATTAATCTCATACTTTGTATTATATCTCTTTTTTGTCTATTTTTTGCATCAATTTGGCTTGCTGATACAAGGCCCCGGCATGGTAACTACTACGCACCAAAGGGCCGCAAGCCGCCGCCAAAAAGCCGATAGACAGGGCATATTCTTGCCACATTTTATATTCGGCGGGTTCGGCATAGCGCAGCACCTCGTGATGTTTTTTGGAAGGGGCCAAATACTGCCCGATGGTTAATAAATCTACTCCTACCGTGCGTAAATCTTGCAAAGTAGATTTAATTTGGCTTTCACTTTCCCCCAACCCCAACATAATACCGGACTTTGTCAAAATATGCGGGGCCAGTTTCTTACTGGCAGCCAACAGATCTAAAGAGCGCCGATAATCTGCTCCAATGCGCACCTCACTATACAGTTGCGGTACGGTTTCTATATTGTGTGCCAGGACCGTCGGTTCTGCTTGTAAAACCGTTTGTAAATCTTCCGTTTGGCCGCGAAAATCAGGAATAAGCGGCTCCGTGCGAACCGTAGGATCCATTTGATAAATTGCTTTAATCACATGCGCAAAATGCCCCGCCCCTCCGTCCGGCAAGTCATCTCTCGTCGGAGAAGTTAAAACGGCATAACGAATTTTCCATTCTTGTATCGTTTGGGCTATTTTAGCCGGTTCTTGCGGGTCGGGCGGTAACGGTTTTTGCTTACTGACGGCACAGAATTTACATCCGCGCGTACAATATTCACCCAAAATCATAAAGGTAGCATCCCCGCAATTTAAGCACTCTCCGCGGTTAGGACATTGGGCCTCTACACAGACGGTATGCAAGGCCGCATGATCCAAACCTTGTTGTGCTTGTTTGGCTTGGGTAGTACGCAGGGCCGCTTTGTTTCGGCCGACCATTTCTTTTAACCAAGTAGGAATTTGTGCAGTCATACTTTATATAATGATTATATTAAATATGAAAAGAGCACTTATCGTACTTTTTGCGTTTTTATTATTCCCACTTGGCTTTGTGTATGCCGCAGAGCAAGATACTTCCTCCGTCAAAAAACAATTACAGGAAGCGGCTGATTTGTACTTTTCCGGCAATCCGAAACAAGCCTTAGAGCATTATTTGGAAATTTCTAAAAACACACAAAATAAAGATGCTTTTTTAAATGCGGCATTTATTTCTTTAGAGCAAGGCAACCCTAAACAAGCCGTAGATATTACCAGCACTGCCTACTTGTTATATCCGCAAGATCCGGAAGTGACCGAATTTACCGCCGAGGCTTATTTGGCCGACGGGCAATACATGAACGCCGAAAAATTCTTTGCTTTGCTGGAAGATGACCCGGAACGTGCCGAGTTTTTATTTATTAATCTAGCCCGCACGCAACTTGGGATTGGAGAGAGTGAACTTGCCAAACGCAATTTAATTCGCGCAACCGCCGGCAAAGAACATACCCCCCTTTCTCATTATTTATTGGGGCAAATATACGAACAAGAAAAACAATGGGCGGAAGCGGCAGAAAATTTCAAACAATCTATTGACTACGACCATCAGTTTACCGAAGCCCGCGTACATTATGCTAATGCATTAGAAAAAGACAAACAATATAATGACGCCTATCGGCAATATCGTATTTTGCATAACACCTCTCCCAAAAACCAAATTTATATTCAGGCATTACAACGCCTTAAGCCCAAACTTACACCGACTTCCAAACCCGCAGAGCCCGACACTCGGCAAGGACACGGACATACTTTTATTAACCCCATCATTCCGGTAAGCAGTGAAATGAAGCCATTACGTGTGGCCTTGGGAACCACCGCGGGTGGACGTCCCTCTCCCAGGAACAGCGTTATTTTTACCCCCTCTCATCCTTTTACAATTACCCAAAAATCCAACGGGAATATATTATTCACCGGAAAAGCAAAAGAAACTTGGCGCGCCGAACTGCAAGAAGGCAAGGCCTCTTTGGTGTCTCCCGACGGAAAAAGACATCCTTTTTCAGGCGCAGTAATTGTAACTCCCAAAACTACCGATTCCCAACGCGGAGCCACCATTTTAATTCAAAAAGTAATGAGCGGCGCGGGTATGACATGGGCCAGCGTAGACGACAAAGAATACCGCGGCCAATTAGAAATTGAGCATGACAAAAAACACAACACGTTACTTCCTATCAATATTGTCAATATAGAAGAATATCTTATGGGAGTTATGTCTTCTGAAATGCCGTCTGCCTTCCCGGTAAATGCACAACGGGCCCAAGCCGTGCTTGCACGCACTTATGCGCTGAAACATTTAGGAAAACACAAAGCCTACGGATATGATTTGTGTGATACTCAAAATTGTCAGGTATACGGCGGAGTAACTGCCGAAACGGAAAAAGGAAATGCCGCCGTGGAATCTACCGTAGGAGAAGTGCTGTTATATAAAAATAAACCGATTGAAAGTGTATTTTCCGCTAATTGCGGCGGCGTTACGCAAAGTTCCAAGGACGCCGGATGGACGCCGACTCCCTACTTAAATCCCGTATCTGATTATAAAAACTTCAATTTCGACGCGCTACAACCGTATCAGTTTAAAAATTTATTACAACATGCCCAACAAGCCTATAGCCGCTACGATAAATACGTCAGCAAGGCCGCTTTCCGTTGGGCGCGCGTAATTGACGAGGCGGATCTGCGTGCTTTAATAAAACGTCAGAAAAAAGATATCGGTAATATTACGGCCATCATCCCTCAAAAACGCGGCCGCTCCGGCTACGTCACGCAAGTATTGGTAAAAGGAACGAAAGGATCCGTTACGCTTTCTAAAGAAAATGTAATCCGCAATAATTTAGCCCCCGGTATGTTACGTAGCAGTTATTTTATCGTCGTACCGAATTATGAAAACCGTAAACTTAAAAATTTCGTTTTTTACGGCGGAGGTTGGGGCCATGGCGTAGGTTTCTGCCAAACCGGATCTGCCGGACGGGCAGAAGCCGGACAAGATTACACGGAAATTTTAGCGCATTATTTCCCCGGTACGGAACTCGTTAACAAAGAAGAGAAGGAATCCAATAAATGATTTTACTGGGAATAGTTATTGTTGCTCTTGTTGTTGTAATGATTGTAGCAAAATAGCCAATTGATTTTGTTCTTGTCTGTAGATTTCTTCCCATTGGTCGGTATAATCGGGGTTTTTATCTCTATCTGCCAGCAATTTAGCACGTTCCGTATTATAATGCTCCAAAATAGCATTTGCTTGCTGCCTAAAAGCTTCTTTGGTATCCTCACTGGCCTCAGACAAAAATTTCACGGTGGCTTGTTGAATATTCCGCTCGTTAGCGGCATTAAATTCGGCGGCTGTATTTTGGATATAGGTTTCTTTATATTCGTTGCGCAAGGCTTCTAATTCACTGTTGGCTTTTTCGGTCAGTTCCATACTTTTACGATCTAATTCTTGAGCAGTTCCCCCTTCCGAATAGAGTTGGGCTTGTTGTGCACGCAAATCTTGTTGAATTTGCAAAGCACGCGCTTGCATCTCGGACCCATATCCGGACAATCCTTGCTGAATGGTCTGATCTTCTACTTGCCAATCTTTCTGAAATTCTTTGATAGTGGTATCATTTACGCGAAAGAGTTGCGCCTCTTCCGCACCGTCTTTAACTGCTTGATCGGCTTGTAAAATACGTTCTTTCATTTCTTGGTTTTGTAAAGCACGCCATTTATCAACCGCGGCCACATCTTGCGGGTTATTTTGCCGAATAATATCTTCAATATCTTGGCGTTCCTGTTGCTCTAAGGCTAAGAGTTGCTTATACATTTCCTCTTCGGGAAGCCCTTGATTCATAATTTCAATACGCTGAGCAATGTTTTCATCTAATTTAGCCTGTACGGCTGCGGCGGTAGTCGCACCGAACTCTTTGCGAATTTGAGTTAACTGTTTGGCATTTTCCGCTTGCATTTGCGATCTGAGTTTTTTATCACTTTCTTTTTGATTGAATTTTTGTAATTTATCGTTGTATTTTTTATTAAGTGCTTGCAGACGGGCTTGCTTTTCCTCTGCCGTGCCCGGGCCGGCTAATACGGCCTGCATTTCCCGCTGAAAATCTTGCATGATTTTTTGTGCACCGGACGCGGCCTCGTTTCCGAATGTCTCCCGCATAGCCTGCACTATATTTTGAGTTTGATTTGCCAACTGTTGTAAAATCTTTCCTTCCGCAGAATTAACCGGGAAACCGCCGATTGTTTTACCGCTATCTTCAGATTCTTCTCCGTTTGTCCCACGGCGATTTAGGTATTTTTCTATCATTTCATCTTGTTTACTTTTCGGGGCCATGGCACGCAAAATAGCCCGCTCCAAACCAGCCGACATATTGTTGATTTTCAAGTCTAACTCTTTCTGCTCTTGATAACTAAGTTTAGATAGATATCCTTCCATCTCTCCCAAATCGCCCAGTCCCCCCGAGCCGGCCTTTTTATTCATTGGATAAGTACTCATATCCACATCCCGGCCCATCACTTTTCGAGGACCCGTTTGAGAGCCCGCAGCGGAATAATTTGCGGAAGAAGAGGTTGTATAGGCCGATGGGATCGAACGCTCTGTGTTTATTTGACTCGGCAGACGGTTAGAATTATTGTTATATTTTGAAACACCGTATCTCTGCTCAGACGGTATAGTGGGTTGCGCAGTAAATAAAGCGGCTCCTTGCGCGGGTCTTTGCAAACGCGCAGAATAAGCCGGATCTTGATAATCAGGCTCAGCGGCTTTATCCTCTGATTCGTCTAATAATTGCGTAAAATCGGGACGGGTTGGTTTAGTAGGTCGTTTGCCCTTAACCGAATGGGTAGGAGTAGAAAAAGAATTTTGCTCAGAGGAATTAGCAGACTGGTTACTTCGCAAATAGACAAAAAGAAGCATGCCTATTACAATAATTCCTATCAGTAAATATAAACTCTTTTTACTCATATAGATTATTGTGCTTCATTAGCCGCCGGCACGGGCGCCGGTAAAGATAATTCCTCATTCCATTGTGTTTGCAAGGCTAACATTTTCTGACGATAATCGTTGTTTAAATATTCCAACAAAGTTTTCTTATGGCTCAAATACATATTGGTTTGCAAAACTTTTTGGGTTTCGGAAAGCAAGTGGTTAAACACTTCCCGCGTTTGCAGCACCGCATTTTTGCCGTATAAGGTTTCGATTTCTTTTTCAAAATCTTGGTGGGCCAAAATCATTTCGCGACGTAAAGTTTTTTGGGTTTCCTCAGACGTAACGCCCATAGGATCATTACTGGTGCGCAAAATTTCATCTAGTTTATTTTGTGTTTTATCTATAATACTGTCGATTTCATTTTTAAGTTCTTGCTCATTGGAAGGTCCCGTCAATGCATTAGTATAATCATAAACCGCCTGATCTAAAACAGGTTGACACTTGCTTGCGGTATCATTGTCATAATAGCGGCGGATTCTGTCCATAATTGCGTCGCTGCGTTGCAATAAATGCTGGCGGCTTTGCTCAATTAATTTTTCATCCGGTTGCAGACGAGACATGGCCGTTTGTTTAGAAATAAAATCTTTAATTTCTTTATCATGACTCATTTGCAAAGAAGTTAATTTGGCCCCTAAATCCCACGGAGACACGGCCTCCTCGGCCGCATGGCGCGCCTCTTGTTTGTGCGTTTCAAATAATTTGGTTACTTCTTCTGTAATACGGTCCGTATAATGTTGCTGGAGGTGTTCCTGTAAATAATCTGCATTTTCTTCAAAGGCTCTTTTTAACGAACCGATACGAATGCTCTGTGCTTCGTTTAAGATATGCGAAACGTCTAACGGGGTGGGGATATCTAAGGTTTGCATCCGTTTTGCATCCAGTTCATTGGCGGCTTTGGCGCGGTGCAAATATTGATTTAATTTTTCTTTGCGTTTTTCTTCAACGGTAGTTCCTTCTTCCGGTTTAACGCAAGCGGACAAACTGACTAACACACACAACATAAAAAGCAGTATTTTTTTCATAAACGCTCCTAAATAGGGATATATACCTATATTATGCCTAAAAGTGGACTTAGACGCAAGCAAAAATTTCAAACAAAAAGCTCCAAAGCCCTAAAAAAACCCGGTACCGAGTACCGGGTTTTTATAATTAGATTTTCTTATTCTTTAGCAATCTCAATTCCTAAATCTTTGAGTTGCTGTTCGTCCACCACATTGGGTGATTCGGTCAGCGGACAAACCGCCTGCGTGGTCTTGGGAAATGCGATTACTTCACGAATAGAATCTTCCCCAACTAGTAGCGCAGTCACACGGTCTAGTCCGATCCCGATACCGCCGTGCGGAGGTGCACCGTATTGCAACGCATTTAAAAGCATACCAAAGCGCAAGGCGGCTTGCTCTTTACTGTGTTTCATTAAAGCCAAAATGCGCTCTTGCACTTCGCGCCGGCAGTTACGCACGGAACCGGAAGCCAATTCATTTCCGTTCAAAACCATATCAAATTGATAGGAACGCACCGAGCCCGGGTCAGATTCTAATTTATCCAAATCTTCCTCATGTGGGGCAGTAAACGGGTTGTGTGCGGCATCCCAACGATCCTCTTCCGGAATATATTCCAAAAGCGGGAAATCGGTAATCCACGCAAATGCCCACTGACATTTCGGTGTTAGATTTTTCACAAGTTCTTTGCGCAGTGCGCCCATAAAGGTTTGACAAGTGCGCACGTTGGCATCACTGCCGACTAGGATAATGTCCCCCTCTTGCGCATCTACTGCTTTTTGCAAGGCGGTCATTTCTTCCGGTGTGAAAAATTTAGCGGTCGGGCTTTCCAATTTGCCGTCTTTGACTTTGAGCCATACGAGTCCTTTGGCACCGTTCTTTTTGGCTAAATCGGTCATTTTATCAATTTGCCCGCGCGACATAGCCGCGCCTTTTTCACCGCGCACGGCATAAATGGCACCCTTGGCGGCTAATACATCGGCAAATACTTTAAAACCCGTCTTGGCAAAGATATCACTCACGTTTTTGATTTGCAAATCGTAGCGCAAATCGGGTTTGTCCGAACCGTATAAATTCATGGCGTCATTAAAAGGAAGTTTCGGGAACGGAGTGGTGATTTCATATCCCCCCACCTTAAAAAGTTCCTTCATTAACCCTTCCACCACCTCGTGAATATCCTCAATGGTAACAAAGGACATTTCCATATCAATTTGCGTGTGTTCGGGTTGGCGGTCGGCACGTAAATCTTCATCGCGGAAACACCGTGCCAGTTGGAAATAACGATCAATACCGCTGGCCATTAAAGTTTGCTTAAACATTTGCGGGCTTTGCGGCAGAGCATAAAATTGCCCGTGATGGATACGAGACGGCACCAAGTAATCGCGTGCGCCTTCGGGCGTAGAACGCGTAAGCACCGGCGTTTCTACTTCCAAAAATCCTTGACCATCTAAATAGCGGCGCGCCGCTTGCGCTACTTTGTGACGCATGGTTAAATTGCGCACCATGACGGGATTGCGCAAATCTAAATAGCGGTATTTCATACGGGTTTCTTCACTGGCACCGCGTGATTTTTCAATATCAAAAGGAAGCGGCACGGAAGTATTTAACAGTTTTAAATTTTCCACCGCAATTTCAATTTCACCCGTCGGCAAATTGGGGTTTACTGCCCCTTCAATGCGGTGTTTAACCGTTCCTGTCACCTCTACTACATATTCATTGCGCAGCGTAGAAGCCAATTCAAAAAATTTGCTTTCCGGGCCGACTACAATTTGCACCAACCCGCTACGGTCACGCACGTCTAAGAATAATACTCCGCCGTGATTGCGGTAACTGTTAATCCACCCGCAAACGGTTTGCTTGGTATCAATGTGTGAGGCATTTAATAAGCCGCAATAAGATGTTCTTTTCATAGTAAATTTTTTACCTCGGTAATAACTGTATCAAGCGGAATCTGTTTCTGCTCTCCGCTTGTTAAATCTTTAAGCGTAATTTGATTGGCGGCCAGTTCATCTTCGCCCAGAATTAAGGCTATTGCCGCCCCGCAACGGTTGGCCTGTTTCATTTGGCCTTTGGCGTTTTTTTCAAAGAGTCCACCTTCCGTGCGAATGCCCGCCGCGCGCAACTCTTGCATTAAATTAAATGCTTTTTCATTGCACGAGGGACCAAGGGAAACCATATATACGCTTTTTTCGGTTTTTGCGGTGACATCACCGCGCGAAGCAATCACGCGCTCCACCCCCATTGCCCAACCGACCGCGGGCGTGGCCGGACCGCCCATACTTTTAATCAGTCCGTCATAGCGTCCACCGGCCGCGATGGCATTTTGAGAGGTATCCCCCGCTTGAAATTCAAACACCGTGCGGCTGTAATAATCCAGTCCGCGCACCAGCATAGGATCTACAATAAAATCAATTTTTCCCTTTAACAACCGCTGCACTTCATCAAAATGTGCCTGACATTCCGGGCAAAGTTGCATCGTCGGCACTTTACCCGCAAAGCGCGGCCCGTCAATTTTGCAATCTAGCACACGCAGCGGATTTTTTTCAAGGCGCGTTTGGCAATTTTCACACAAGGTATCTTTTTCTTTTGATAAGAAATCAATTAAAGTTTGCCGATAGAGTGGGCGGCATTTATCACACCCTAAACTATTGATTTTGACGGAATAATTTTTTGCGCCGAAAGCCGATACAATATCTTTAAGCATCAAAATCATTTCGGCATCTGCCGCCGGAGCGGAATTGCCGATAGACTCGGCACCGATTTGCTCAAATTCGCGGTAGCGGCCCGCTTGCGGACGCTCGGCGCGGAACATATTGCCTATATAAAAGAATTTTTGCACCGGAGCGGCTTGCGTAAAATTATTTTCCAAATAGGCACGCACCACCCCCGGCGTACCTTCGGGGCGGATGGCCAGTTGCCGATGACCGGCATCTTCAAAGGCGTACATTTCTTTTTGTACAATATCGGTCGTTTCTCCGGTAGATTTAATAAAAAGTTCTTTTTGTTCTACCGTCGGCAAACGAAGTTCGGAAAACCCATAGCGGCGCAGTACCCCGCGCGCACAGTTTTCCAGTTCGGTAAATAAATTGGATTGGGGCTCAAAAATGTCCCTAAAACCTCTGACTAATTTGCTCATACATATTTATTTTAGCATTTTAGAGGATGAAAGGCAGTTAAATGATGAAAATTTACTTTTCAATTTCGTATATGCTATAATAGTAGTGTCGCAAGACGAGAGAACGATTTACGGGCGTGTAGCTCAGTTTGGGAGAGCGCCTCGTTCGCAACGAGGAGGTCGTCGGTTCGATCCCGATCACGTCCAAACTTTAAGACCCCGCCCAAGCGGGGTTTTTTCAAAAAGGAAAATTTTATGGCAAGCAAAATTCGTGTAGCAGATGTGGGCCAATATGTCGGCCAAGAAATTACATTAAAAGGATGGCTCTATAACAAACGTTCTAGCGGCAAATTGCATTTCTTGCAACTGCGCGACGGTAGTGCCATTATTCAATGCGTTATGTTTAAGGGTGAAGTTTCACCGGAACTGTTTGATTTAGCCGATAAACTAACACAAGAATCTTCCATTATCGTAACGGGAACGATTCGCGAAGACAAACGCTCTCCGCTGGGTTTTGAAATGGGTGTAAAAGATTTGAAAGTATTACAAATGGCCAAAGATTATCCCATTTCTCCTAAAGAACACGGGCCGGAATTTTTAATGCACAACCGCCACTTGTGGTTGCGCTCGGCTAAACAAAATGCCATTTTAAAAATCCGTGATGAAATTATTTTTGCCATTCGCGAATACTTACATAAAAACGGGTTTGTATTATCGGACTCCCCCATTTTAACACCCGCTGCGTGCGAAGGCACCAGCACTTTATTTGAAACCGATTATTTCGGTGAAAAAGCGTTCTTGAGCCAAAGCGGCCAACTGTACGGGGAAGCCTCTGCCATGGCACTCGGTCGCACGTATTGTTTTGGACCGACTTTCCGCGCAGAAAAATCTAAAACCCGCCGCCACTTGACGGAATTTTGGATGGTAGAGCCGGAAGTAGCCTACAACGACCTAGATGACAATATGGATTTGGCGGAAGATTTCATTAAATATATCGTTGCGCAAGTTCTGAAAAACCGCGCCGCCGAACTGAAAGTATTAGAGCGCGATACAACTAAACTGCAAGCCACGGTAGAAAAGAAATTTCCGCGCATTGATTACACCGATGCCATTGAAATTTTGCATAAAAAAGGCAATAACACACCGTGGGGCGGAGATATCGGCGGTGATGAAGAAACGTTACTCGGTGAAGATTACGACACACCTATTATGATTCACCGCTACCCGACCGCCATTAAGGCCTTTTATATGAAACAAGACCCGCAAAACCCCAAAGTAGTTTTGGCGGTGGATGTGATCGGGCCGGAAGGTGCGGGTGAAATTATCGGCGGCAGCCAGCGTGAAGATGATTATGAAACCATGGTGCGCCGCATGAAGGAAAGCGGTTTAGATCCCGCCGGATACGATTGGTATTTGGATTTGCGCAAATACGGTTCTGTCCCCCACTCCGGTTTTGGTATGGGCATTGAACGTATGGTGCGCTGGATTTGCGGTATTCAACACGTGCGCGAGACCATTCCTTTCCCGCGTATGATGGATAAAATCAGACCGTAAGTTTTATAGAAAATAAAAGCCCCGCTGACTAGCGGGGCTTTTTGAATTTATTCCTTTTTTAAAAGTGGATCAGGTCCATATTTATTATTTCCTCGTGTCCCCGGAATAAACCATAATATAAATATCATAAGTATTCCTATTCCCGTGAATAACAAAAATGCAACAATTCCGTGTGTATCTATATCATGCAATCGTCTAACTGTGATAGCCAATTGTGCTATTGCGCACAAAACAAATACAAGCACACCCCCTAGAACACTTATCGTAATTTCTAAATCTTCACTATTAGAATTATCAGATACAACCGTAAGAATAGAAAGAACAATAAGAATCCCGATAATGGGAAATAAAGTATTCAAAAAAACAGTCCACATAAAATACGGAAATCTGTTCATGCGACCACTTAATCTAAATAAACCAAACATCATCAACTCCTCGATTATAACTTAGTTTATTGTAGCAAAAATCTACTTAATTTTTCCTTTGTTTGAGCACTCTGAAAAGTGATAAAATATAAGTATGATTATAGATGATGAAAAACTGCAACGAACCTTGGAAAAAGCCAAGTCTCACACAGACGCCGAGGTGACGGATATCTTAAATAAAGCCAAAGAACTCAAAGGTATTTCTTTGGAAGAAACCGCGGTACTCTTAAACATTACCGACGAAAAACTTTTGCAAAAATTATTTGATGCGGCCAAATACGTCAAAGAAGAAATTTACGGTAACCGCATTGTACTTTTTGCCCCCCTTTACATTTCTAATATTTGCACGAACGAATGCATTTATTGTGCGTTCCGCCGCAGCAATACCAAACTCAAACGCCATGCCAGCACCATGGACGAAATTCATCAAGAAGTCACCGCGCTTTTGCAACAAGGCCACAAACGTATTTTAATGGTGGCGGGTGAGGCATACCCGGGCGGCGGTTTGCAATATGTTTACGACAGTATTAAAGCCATTTACGAGACCCGTTGGAACGGGCAGAATATCCGCCGCGTAAACGTAAATATCGCGCCGCTTGTACAAGCAGAATTTGAAGAACTCAAAAAATGCGGTATCGGCACTTATCAACTTTTCCAAGAAACCTATCACAAAGAAACTTATGAAAAGTTGCATTTGGCCGGTGCGAAAAAAGATTATCAATTCCGTTTGGACGCCATGGACCGCGCTTTGAAAGCGGGTATTAATGACGTCGGGATCGGGCCCCTGCTCGGTTTATATGATTACAAATATGAAGTGCTGGCCACCTTGGAACATTCGTTTTATTTGGACCGCACTTATGGCGTCGGTCCGCACACTATTTCTATTCCACGCATAGAGCCGGCGGAAGGTTCTGATTTTAGTTTGCACCCGCCGTATCAACTGACCGATAATGATTTCAAGAAAGTAGTAGCAGTTATCCGCTTAGCGGTACCTTATACGGGTATTATTTTAAGTACGCGCGAATCGCCCGCTATGCGTAATGCATGCTTGGAATTGGGCGTGTCTCAAATTTCCGCGGCGTCCCGCGTTAACCCGGGCGGCTATTCATACGATAAGCAAAACGGCAGCCAGTTTACGCTAACTGACGAGCGCAGTTTGGCAGAAGTGATTGATGCAGTGGTAGATGCCAAACATATGCCGTCTTTCTGCACGGGTTGCTACCGTTTGGGCCGCGTGGGTAAAGACTTTATGGATATGGCAAAACCGGGGCTGATTAAAAAACATTGTCTGCCCAATGCCATGTTTACCTTTGCCGAGTATTTGGAAGATTTTGCGCCGGCCCCGCTCAAAGAAAAAGGCTACGCATTGATTAATTCCACCGCCAAAGAAAGTTTTGCCGAAGGGTCTGCTATCCGCAAACTCATTGACGATAATTTGGCAAAAATCAAGAGTGGAAAACGTGACTTGTATTTTTAGTAATTCATTGCATGTTTTAGTATAATATAAAAAAGACGGATTTTTATTTTTGTACTTGTTGGCTATGCCAACCCTACAGGGCCCTATGGTATCGATACTTCGACAGCCGGGTGGTACAGAGGTAAAAATCCGTATTATTTTGTATAAATCAAATGGAGAATAATAGAAATGAAAAAATGGACGTTTAAATTGCCGCAATTCAATACACTCAGTATTATCTTTTCAATTATTTTACTGGTGACCGTGATGACTTGGCTCGTGCCCAGTGGCTCTTATGACCGCGTGCTTACCGACGGACGCGAAGTGGTTGTTCCCGGCACTTATCATGCCGTAGCCAGCAGTCCTCAAGGCATCTTTGATGTACTCAAAGCCCCTGTAACAGGGTTTGAAAATACCGCGCTGATTATTGCTTTCTTACTTTTAATCGGCGGCGTACTTGCCGTTATTGAAAAAACCGGCGCTATTGCCGCGGGTATTAAAGAAGCCAGTTTGTTTTTCGGACGCAACCCGAAATTTAAATTTCTATTTATTCCGATGGGACTGATTTTGTTTTCTCTCTGCGGTGCGACCTTCGGCATGTGCGAAGAAACATTGATTTTTATTCCCATTTTAATCCCCCTTGCTCTTTCTTTAGGATATGACTCTGCCATCGGTACCGCTATTCCGTTTGTAGGTGCGGGTGTGGGTTTTGCCGCCGCATTTACAAATCCGTTTACCGTCGGTATTGCACAGGGAATTGCCCAAGTACCGCTTTACTCCGGTTTAGGGTATCGTGTGGCTATTTGGGCTATTTGTACCACGGTGGTAATTATTTATTTCATGATTTACGCGCACCGCATCCAAAAAGATCCCACCAAAAGTATTACCTATCAGCATGACCAATTAAAACGCCATGAACTAGGCATTAATCAAGAAGTTTCCAAAATCACAACGCGTCAAAAACTGGTACTGCTTGCCTTCGGTACCGGTATGGTACTATTGGTGCTCGGCGTACTTAAACCGCAAGTATGCGCGCTGATTCAAAGTTGGACCGGCATTGATGTAATGACGCTACTACATTTAGAAGACAGCGGTTGGTATATTACGGAAATTGCCGCGCTGTTTTTGGGAATCGGTTTTGCCGCCGCTATTTTGGGCAAACTATCCATGAACGAATTTACCGACAGTTTCTTTGAAGGTGTGCGCGGTATGGCCTCTATTGCCATTACTTTATGTTTTGCGCAAGCCATCGTAATTATTGCTCAAAACGGACAAATTTTAGATACCGTTTTAGATTTTATGTCTAAAGGTATTTCCAAATTGCACCCGATTTGCGCCTCGTGGGCGGCTATGATGTTGCAGACGGTCATTGATTTCTTTATCCCGTCCGGCTCCAGCAAAGCCGTGCTAACTATGCCCATCTTGGCCCCGCTGGCCGATTTAATCGGCATTACGCGCCAAACGATGGTACTTTCGTTCCAGTTGGGCGGCAGTTGGCTTAATATGATTTTCCCGACCGATCCGGTTACTTTGGCTGCCATCGGTTTTGCCAGTATTCCGTTTGCCAAATGGCTTAAATGGCTATTGCCGCTGCTGATTATCATGTATTTGTTATCTTTTGCCGCGCTCGTACCGCCGTATTTTATGCATTGGTAATAAAGCAGGTAACTGACTTAATTTAGTAAAATAAAGGGACTCCTTCGGGAGTCCTTTTATAATATGCAATCAAAATTAACCATCATTTCCTATTTGACTACGCCCGATTGGCTCATTTTCGGCTTGGTACTTGCTTTGACTTTTGCCGCGGCGCTCTACGGAAATTACCGCAAAAAACACACCAAAAACACCCCGCTTGATTATCTGTTAATGGGCCGTCAACTCACCTTACCTTTATTCGTGGCTACTTTGGTGGCTACGTGGTATGGCGGCATTTTCGGCGTAAACGAAATTACATTTAATTACGGTATTTACAATTTTGTTACACAAGGATTTTTTTGGTATATCGCTTATTTAATTTTTGCCTTTTTTATCGTCGATAAAATCGCAAAATACAAATCTATAACACTACCTGATTTAACCGCGCAAATGTTCGGTCCCAAATCGGCCAAAGTGGCGGCCGTATTTACACTGGTCAATGTACTGCCCGTGGCTTATGTACTTAGTTTGGGTTTATTTTTAAATATGATTTTCGGTATTTCGGTTTGGAACGCAATGATCATCGGAGTATTATTTACGTGTTTATATACGGCGTGGGGCGGGTTTAGAGCGGTGGTGTTTTCCGACGTAATACAATTTTTCGTGATGTGTACTTCGGTATTATTAGTCGTTTTATTTTCCGCTTATCATTTCGGCGGGGCAACTTTTCTGACAACCCATTTACCCGCTACGCATTTTAGTTTAACGGGCGGCAACGGATGGCTAAACACCTTAATTTGGGGATTTATTGCCTTAGCCACGTTGATTGATCCGAGTTTTTACCAACGGTGCTTTGCGGCTAAAAATCCGCAAATCGTTAAAAAAGGCATTTTAATATCCACCCTCATTTGGTTTTGTTTCGATATTTGCACGACACTCGGCTCTCTTTATGCACGCGCTATCTTGCCGCAAGCGCAACCTACGCAAGCCTATTTCTTCTATTCGGTACAATTATTACCCATCGGATTAAAAGGATTTTTTATCGCCGGTATTTTGGCCATTATTTTATCTACACTTAATTCCTATTTATTTATTGCTTCCAACACTTTGAGTTTTGATTTACTGCGTAACCGTTTTAAAAATGTAATTCTATCAAACCGAATCGCTTTATTTTTGGTCGGCATTATATCGGCGTGTTTGGCTCGATTTTTTAACGGTAGTTTTAAAGAAATTTGGCTAACCATAGGCTCTTATCTCTCGGCCTGTTTGCTGGCTCCTATTTTGCTAGGATATATATATCCTAAGTCTATCAGTGATCGTTTATTCGTCACAAGTGCCTTAACCAGTGCGGCAGTAATGACTTTATGGAAATGTCTGCCGCTTAGCGGTTTTTGGGCACAAATAGATGCGTTTTATATTGGGCTTATAACAAGCGGATTTATTTTACTTTTTAGATGTAAAAAAGGATCTCAAATTTATGTCGAAAATTCTACTGATTTGTAATGGCTCCGAAACCGGGCCGTGGCTTAAAAAATTAGCCCGCCAAGTTGATTTTGTACTGGCCGCCGACGCAGGCGCCGACCGCGCTTTAGCCGCCAAAATTCGGCCCGATGCCGTTATCGGAGATTTAGATTCTGTTTCCCCCCTCACCCGTCAAAGTCTCAAAGACGTTGCTTTTTTGCATATCAAACGCCAAGATAATACCGATTTAGAAAAAGCCTTAGATTGGATTGCCGCACAAAAATTTGACACGTGTTTTATCGCCGGAGCAACCGGTGGACGATTGGATTTTACACTCGGAAATATTCTTTCTGCTTTGCCGTACAAAAGTAAAATGGAAATTTATTTTTGCGGAAAAAATTGGACCTTATGGCCTTTAACACAAAGCCAATGTTTTACCGCCCGCAAAGGAGCACGGTGCAGTTTTATTCCGCTGACATCTTGCATAGATGTAACGCTAAAGGGCGTAAAATACCGTGTGCAACACGAAAATTGGGATATGCAGCATATCGGACATACTTTATCCAATGAAATTTCCGCCTCCAAAACGGAAATCTCTTTTCGTAAAGGTTTGCTACTTGTCTATTTAGAAAACTAGCCCATAAAAAACTCCCTGCCGTTTTTAGCAGGGAGTTTTGCAGAAATCTAAATTAATACGGTTTGCTTGTCGTATAAACCCCGAAACCTTCACACAATTTAATAGCATCTGCCGCCGTGGCGGTGCAAGCCATCGTGCGTGCTTTGGTGGTTTGGTTCACTATTTTATACGGGTTCCATAACAAATATCCGCGGTTCTCACGTTCGGCCACTACACCGCCGCAGGAAGTGCCCGGAATGGGGCTGTTGGTTGCCTTGTTAAGGTGATATATAAAACCATTTGAGGTAACTTGCGTCCTATCGTTATTCATGGTACCCGGCACATCTACCAATAGTTTTTTGAAAGTAGCCGGACAAGTACCGTTTGCCGCCGCATAAGCATATACCGAATCATTAAGTGATTTAATCATTTCCATGGCTTCCGTCGAACGTGTCCGCTCGATAGATCTGATATAATTCGGTATGGCTATTCCGGATAAAATTCCGATAATCAACACACTGACTAACAATTCAATCAAGGTAAAACCTTTCTTCATATTTCGCTCCTTTATTTTAAGGTTGCTAAACGATCGGCCGCCGCTTGAGTCAACTGCGGTGTATTAAAAGCAGTTAATCTAAAATATCCTTCTCCCGCTTTACCGAACCCGGACCCCGGTGTTCCCACCACTTGCAACTTATTTAACATCATATCAAAAAATTCCCAAGAAGTGCATCCTTTTGGTGTTTTTAACCACACATACGGGGCATTTTCTCCGCCGTATGCTTGCAAACCGGCTGCTTTGGCCGAGGATAAAATAACTTTTGCATTGGCCAAATAATGATCTATCACGACACGGGTTTGCGCCTGTCCCTCTGACGAAAAAACAGCCTCCGCTCCACGTTGCACAATATACGGAACTCCATTAAATTTAGTACTTTGCCGACGGAGCCATAAATCATGCACTCCATGCGCATTACCGGCTTTATCATAAATTTGCAATTCTTTAGGTACTACGCAGTAGGCGCAACGTGTCCCTGTAAAACCCGCCGTTTTGGAAAAAGAGCGGAACTCTACGGCACACTTGCGCGCACCCGCAATTTCAAAAATACTATGCGGCAAATCCGGCTGCCGAATAAATGCTTCATACGCCGAGTCAAATAAAATAACGGCTTTATGTGCCAAAGCCCAGTTGACCCATTTTTCCAAATCTTCGCGAGTCAACACACTACCCGTCGGATTATTGGGTGAGCATAAATAAATTAAATCTACCGGTTTGGCAGGCAATGCCGGTTTAAAATTATTTTCGGCAGTGCACGGCAAATATACAATGCGCTTAAATTGACCGTCTGAAAAGACACCGCTGCGCCCGGCCATTACGTTGGTATCTAAATAAACCGGATACACCGGATCTTGCAAAGCAATACGCGCATCGGACGAAAATAATTCTTGAAAATTGGCCACATCGCTCTTTGCACCGTCACTGACAAAAATCTCCTCCGCCATAATATCCATTCCGCGTGCTTGATAATCATGTTTTGCAATGGCACTGCGCAAAAAGTCATATCCTTCATAAGGGCCATATCCGCGGAAAGTTTCCGCACGGCCCATTTCATCACAGGCTTTTTTTAAGGCTTGCACCACTGCCGGCACTAACGGCTGACTCACATCCCCGATTCCTAAACTAATCACTTGCGCATCCGGATGGGCTGCCTTAAAAGCCGCCGTGCGACGCGCTACTTCGGCAAATAAATAACTACCTTGCAAATTCAAATAATTTTCATTAAGTAATGTCATAAATTTCCTGTATATTCTCCGTCAAAAACTTTTTGCGCCGGCCCGGTCATTAATACTTTCCCTTCTTCCGGCCACTCAATTTGCAATTCTCCGCCGTCTAATAAAACGTGCACTTTACGCCCGGTATGCTTGGTTAAAACCGATGCAACCGACGTTGCACATGCACCCGTACCGCAGGCTTGCGTAATACCGACTCCGCGTTCCCACACCCGCATACGTAAGGTTTGCTCATCTAATTTTTGTACAAATTCCACATTGGTTTTACGCGGAAACGCGGGATGAGTCTCCAACGCGGGGCCTATGCTTTGTAAATCAATTTTGCTTATATCATCGACGAAAATTACGAAATGCGGATTGCCCATAGACACAGCAGTACCCATCCAATTTTGCCCAAGTGCTTGCAAAGAGACATTGCATGCTTGTTCGGTCGGTGTGCCTGTCATAGGAATTTCCCCACGTGTTAAACGGGGAGCCCCCATATTTACTCTTACCCAATTTTTTCCCTCATCCGTGATATCGGTAACAATCAACCCCGCCAAAGTATGTAATACCAAATGCGTACCTTTCAAATGTCCTTGTTGCCGCCAAAAAAGCGGAGCGCAACGCGAAACATTACCGCACATTTCCGCTTCACTGCCGTCGGCATTAAAAATACGCATTTTGGCATTTTCCGTGTCTATCGGCCACAACAAAACAAGGCCGTCCGCTCCAATACCTGTGCGACGGTTGCATAAAATTTGTGCCGCTTTGCAAAAATCGGTAATTGTGTTAGCAGACATATCTACCAGCACAAAATCATTACCCAATCCGTGATATTTAGAAAATTTCATAAATCTATTGTATAAAAAGAAAGCCCCCCGCGCCAATACACACTACAATAAAGTACAATATAAGTATGAGCGAAACAAAAAATCTCCCCCCTGCCCATGTAGCCATTATTATGGACGGTAACGGCCGTTGGGCAAAAGCGCATCATTTACCGCGTTCCGCCGGGCACCGCGAGGGCGCCAAAGCGGTACGCCGCGTTATTGAAGCCACTCCGTCTTTGGGAATTAAATATGTAACGCTCTATGCTTTCTCTACCGAAAATTGGACTCGGCCACAAGAAGAAATTGATACTCTCATGGATTTGTTAGACAAAACAATAGACGAATACCAAAAATCAGCCGACAAACAAAATTTACGCTTATGGGTAAGCGGTGCGCGCGAACCTTTGCCCGCTCATTTATTAAACAAAATAGATGAGTTGGTGGCCGATACCGCAAAAAATACCGGGCTAACGGTCAATTTGGCTTTAAATTACGGTGCGCGCCAAGAAATTCTGCACGCGGTTAATGCTTGTTTAGCCGAAGGTAAGAAATCTATTACGCAGCAAGATATCAGTGCGCATTTATATCAACCCAATTTACCCGACCCGGAACTGCTGATCCGCACCTCCGGTGAAGAACGCCTGTCTAATTTCTTATTATGGCAAGCGGCGTACAGTGAATTTTATTTTACGCCTGTTTTATGGCCCGATTTTGACGAAAAAGAACTAAAAAAAGCGGTGCTGGCTTATCAGCACCGCGCTAGAAGATTCGGCGGAATTTAAAATATATTTCCGACAAAAAACCCTTCCGATTTCCGGAAGGGTTTTTATTATCTCATTTTGGAAAATTTGGGATATAAAACATCGGTGAATTTATCAAATTCCCCTTCTCCGCCACGAATATGTAAATTGACGGATAATACATATACATTTCCTGTCAAAATATCGCGCCAGTTATCCGGAAATTTCACAAAATCTTTAAACGTAGTAATCAGCGGCATACCCGCACGGGTGTCTTCAAAGGTGCGTAAATGCGCTTCATTATAAGTTTGATGATCGGCAAAACGCCAAACTTGTTTGAGATTCAGTCCAAGGCCTTTTAAGGTATTTTCAAATGTTTCCGGATGACCTAATGCGCTGACGCAGGCCACGTCTCCCGTAACAGATTTTAAATCTACTTTTTCGGCTTTACACACGTCGAAAAAATAGTCCGGCTTGTGTTCACTTTCCAAAATTTCCACATCTTGATTATATTGCCGAATTGTGTCTTTGGTCTGCTCTAATTCGCGCTCGGTAGCCTGATCACAATGCGTCAAAATAACCAAATCGGCCCGTTTCAAAGAAGTTAAAGGCTCACGCAAATTTCCCAGCGGCAATAAATGTCCGCCGCCAAAAGGATTTTTAGCATCCACCAGTACAATGTTTGCATCCCGTTTGAGTTTATGATGTTGAAATCCGTCGTCAAGCAAAATAATTTGACTGCGAAAGCGCCGCAAGGCCTCCGTAGCGGCTTCCACGCGGTTACGGGCAATCACGATAGGCACTTTATATTGAATAAGCAGACGGCTCATCATATACGGTTCATCTCCCGCCAAACGCCAATCTGTATCCGGATTATCAAACAAAACCACCACTTCTTTTTTATCTTGTTGCTGACGTTTATATCCGCGCGATACAATACTTACGCGTAAGCCTTTTTTGGCCAGTGCCATGGCCGCCAGTAGTACCGTAGTTGTTTTACCCGTGCCGCCGGCAGTAATATTGCCGATACACACTACGCGCGAGTTGACCGACTTGGACGGTTTCCAACCGGTTTCATACGCTAGTAAATTTAATTTAACCCCTAAACCATATAATTTGCTGGCAAGTAATAAAAGAGATCGTCCCGCCCAGTTTTGTTTCCATTTTTCACGTAAAGATAAGAAATCCATAAATTACTCCTTAATCATGAATGGATATATTTTAGCATTTATTTTTATTTCTTTTACATAACCTTGCGGCAACACAGGTTAAATATCTTAAAATTAGTATAATAAAGTATGCGGTTTGAGAAATCTCCTTCTTACTTTATCCAATATATAGGGCTAAAAACACTTTGTTTAGGCCTGCGTATATTGCCCTATCAAACCGCTTGTATGCTCGGCAGAAATTGCACCGGACTTATTCCTTATATTATGCGCAAGCGCTTTGAGCGTTGTATGCACGATATACAATTGGCCTTCCCCGATAAAACCCCGCAAGAAGTCCGCCAAATAGCCATGCAATCTTGGCGCAATATAGGGCAAATTTTGGCCGAATTTGTAAAATTATCCTCTTATTCTCGTGAAGAAGTATTGAAACGCGTCACCATCCGCGGTATGGAAAAATTACGCAAAGCGGAAGCGGAAAAAACCGGCGGTATTATTCATATCGGACACTTTACTAACTGGGAGGCATTTGGACTGGGTGTATCGGCTGCGGGCATTGACAGTATCGTCATGGCACAACGCGTGGACAACCCTTATGTAGATGAAGAAACCAATCGTTTACGTCATGTATTCGGCGGTTTTACCATTTACAGCAATCATGACGCCAATCCTTTTTTCAGCACCACACGCCAACTTAAAAAAGGCCGTCTGCTCGGCATTTTAACGGACCAGAATGTACCGGGTGCCGAAATTTTCATGCACTTTTTAGGACGAATTGCCGCCATTTCCCCCATTACCGCTTTATTATCCATTCGCATGAAAGTACCTATTTTCCCCGTAGTCGTTACGCGTGAAAACGGAAAACTGATTTGTACGGTGCAAGATCCTATTTATCCCCCCGCAGAATATAATCAGGAAAATGTGCGTAAATTTACACGGCAATTGACCGATATATACGAAGGGTGGATACGCCAAGATCCCGGCAATTGGTTATGGGCGCATAATCGTTGGAAACGAGAAGAAGAAGGAAAGCGTTGGTTTGCGGAGCATCCTCAATGTCAAATCAAATAAAAGCCATATTTTTCGATAGAGACGGCACATTAATTCATGAAAGACCCGGTACATATTTATCGGATCCGAAAAAAGTGCGTTTGTACGCACCCGTAAAACCCGCTTTACAAAAATTAGCCCAAGCCGGTTTTCAATTTTTTATTATTTCCAATCAATCCGGTATCGGACGCGGCTATTTCACACAAAAGGAAGTCAATGCCGTACATGCGCGTTTGTGTCAATTATTAAAACCGGTTCCAATTTGCGAAATCGTATTTTGTCCGCACGCACCCGAAGATAAATGTGCTTGCCGCAAACCGAGCCCCTTATTAGGTGAAAAACTCATAAAGAAATACCATATTGATCCCGCCCGCTCCTTTATGGTGGGTGATAAAAAAGCCGACGTACAATTCGGACAGGCTTTACATATGCGCACTGTTTTAATGACTACCGCCAACGGGAAACATCATCTAAAAAAGTATCCCGATTTAAAACCGAATTTTGTAGCAAAAAATATGCTTGCCGCAGCACGCTATATTCTACAGGAGAATAAAAAATATGAATAAAATTTATACTTTACTAGCCGTACTATTACTACTGGGTGCCTGTTATGCACACAAAAAAAATATGTCTCAAGATGTTGCCGCTACCCCAGAAAGTGATACTGCAATTGAACAAACTATTAGTAATGAAGATGCTCCTGTTGTCGACTCAAAAAACATATCAGAGCCGATAAAAACACAAACCTCCGCAAAAACCGATTCCCCCGCTCAAACGACTCAACAATCTCAAGAAACCACCACCGCTACTGCGGCCGTTGAACCGTCTCCGTTAACTCCGGCCACCAATCCGGCACCGTTTACGCCTACTTTTAAAGATGAACCCACAATACCCACCACAGACCGCCGCTTGCATCCGTATGCAGATTTAGTGCCGAGTGCCACAGCCAAGCAAACCTCACCGTGGGCGTATGAACAATTAAAATACGGTTTGTATTACGGTTTTGTGAAAGCCGGTACCGCTTATATACATAACCGCGGACTGGTGGAAATCAACGGGCATCCGGCGTATTTATTGCAGACTACCGCATTTTCCGCCGCAGTCATTAATACCGTATTTAAAGTGCGCGATATCAACCAATCTTGGTTAGATGCTACTGAATTTTTCTCCTACGGATATGACCAAAGTGTACGAGAAGGAAATTATAAGCGCGACGAATGGGTTACGTTTGATTATCCTGCCAAAAAATTCTTCGGACAAGTACGCAAAAAAGTGGATCAATACGACATCGGCGGACCGTTAGATATGCACGTGGTGGATATGTTAAGTGCCCTGTATTATGTACGCGCGCATGAACTGAACGTCGGGGAAGATGTGGTATTTGATATTATTAACCGCGAAAAGCAATATCCGTTAATTGTTAAAGTATTGAAGAAAGAAAAAGTAAAAGTAGCCGCCGGGAAATTTGATTGTGTACTAGTGGAACCGCAATTTCGCGGGGAAGGTATTTTTGTAGCCAAAGGAAAAAGTTTGAAAGTATGGCTCACGGATGACGAGTATAAAATGCCGGTCAAAATGGCTGTAGAAGTATTCATCGGCTCCGTAACCGGAGAGTTACTGGAGTATCAGAGACAAGCCCCGGAAAATATCTTATAATGAAGGAATAGAGGTTTCTTATGCCAACCGTAAACACTAAAAGACTAAAACAAATTTTACATGCATTTAAGGGAAAAGAAATGATTGTAGTGGGTGATGTGATGCTCGATCACTTCATTAAAGGTTCCGTCTCCCGCATCTCCCCGGAAGCCCCGGTTCCCGTCGTGGCGGTGAATAAAGAATTTTTTGTGGCCGGCGGTGCCGGAAACGTAGCGGTTAATTTGGCTGCTTTGGGTGCAAAACCGACTTTAATTTCCGTCATCGGACAAGATGCCGGCGGTGAACTGTTAAAAGATTTCTTGCGTAAAAAGAATGTCAATATCCAAGGCATTGCGGAAGATTACGATAGACCTACCACCCAAAAGATACGTGTCATGGCCGAACAACAACAAATTGTCCGTTATGACCGCGAAAGCAAACAAACCATCAGTCACGGTGTATCGGAAGAATGCATGCAAAACTTTTTGCGCGCGCTTAAAACCGCCAAAGGCGTGGTTTTGTCCGATTACGGCAAGGGTATGCTCAGTGACCGCAATATCAAAAATTTAATTGAGGCTTGCCGCAAACGCAACATCCCCGTTTGCGTCGATCCAAAAATCGATAATTTTTCAAAATACAAACACATTACTTGCATGACACCTAATACCAAAGAGGCTTGGGAAGGAGTCGGAGAAGCAGCAAAACCCGGTGAACAAGCCATTGAAAAATTAGGACAGAAAATTTTGAAAATGCTGCAAGCAGATTCTATTTTAATTACCCGCAGTGCCGACGGCATGAGCCTATTTGAAAAAGGAAAGAAAAAACCTATCACAGTCAAAGCCACCGCCCAAGAAGTATTTGATGTAACGGGCGCGGGCGATACGGTTATTTCCGTTTTCACACTGGCACTGGCCTGCGGGGCTAAATTACACGAAGCGGCCGTTTTATCCAATTATGCGGCCGGTATTGTAGTAAGTAAATCCGGCACTGCCACTGCAACAGTGCAAGAAATCGAGAAGGTACTTCCATGAGTGATATTTTAATTGTAATTCCGGCACGGTACGGTTCTTCCCGTTTGCCGGGTAAAATGCTTAAATTATTGGCGGGAAAACCCGTTGTTATGCACGTCTATGAGGCTTGCAAAAAAGCCAATATAGGCGAGGTTTTAATTGCTACCGAAAGTCAATTTGTTGTGGACGCTTTGGCACAATTTGGTGCAAAGGCTGTTCTGACCAGTGAGAATTGCCAAAGCGGAACCGACCGCGTGTATGAAGCGGCCCAAAACCGCCCCGAAAAAATCATTATTAACGTGCAAGGAGATGAGCCGTTTATTGCCCCGAAAACCGTGCAAAAAATTGCGGCTCTTTTGCAAGCAGATCCGACGTGTGACATTGCTTCTGCGGTAGCCCCTACTTTAGATGATAAAAAAATTGACAATCCTAACTGTGTAAAAGCGGTTTTAAACAAAGAAGGCAAAGCCCTCTATTTTTCCCGCTCACGCGTGCCGTACAAACGCGATATTACCGAAGAAAACAAAAATGTTCCTTATTGGCAACATTGCGGCATTTACGGATATCAGCGCAAAGCGTTGGAACGTTTTGTCAATTTACCGCAAAGTCCACTGGAGATACTGGAAAAGTTGGAACAATTACGCGCCTTAGAAGCCGGCATGACGCTTAAATGCGTAGTGATCGAATCGGCCGGTCCGGCCATTGATACCGCACAAGATTTACAAGCGGCGGAAGAATATCTTAAAATACAATAAAGCGAGAACTCCCGCTCCGGCGGGAGTTTCCCTTTTATATCCATTTCATTTTATTTGATAGGAGAGCAACATGAGTAAGTTCATTATTATTACAGGCGGTGTGGTAAGTTCATTAGGAAAAGGCATTTCGGGTGCCAGTATCGGTAAACTTTTGCAATTACACGGACTCAAGGTCAATATGATCAAATGTGACCCTTACATTAACGTCGATCCCGGCACTATGTCCCCCTATCAACATGGTGAAGTATTTGTCACCACCGACGGTGCAGAGGCCGATTTGGATTTAGGACACTATGAGCGCTTTTTAGATGTAGAAATGACCAAAGCCAACACCAATACCGCCGGCAGTATTTATCAAACCGTTATTGATAAAGAACGCCGCGGTGAATATTTGGGTGCTACCGTGCAAGTCATTCCGCATATTACCAATGAAATCAAAAAACGTTTTTGTGCTTTTGAAAAAGATTTTGATGTATCCATTATCGAAATCGGCGGTACGGTAGGTGATATTGAATCTCTGCCGTTCTTGGAGGCCGCGCGGCAACTTATCCAAGAAAAGGGACCGGAAAATGTAATCAATATCCATGTAACTTTAATTCCCTATATTGCCGTAGCCCAAGAATTAAAAACCAAACCGTCCCAACACTCTGTCAATAAATTACGTGAACTTGGTATTCAACCCAGCATGTTAATTTGCCGCACGGAAAAGCCGCTCTCCGTCGGTTTAAGAAATAAACTTTCCTTATTCTGCAGCGTGCCGACCACCCACGTAATTGAATGTGCCGATGCCAAGTCCATTTATGAAGTCCCGCGCAATTTCTATAAACAACAATTAGATAAACGCGTGTTAGAATTATTACACTTAAAACCCAAACACAAAGTGGACGAAAAATGGTTCAAATTTTTTGATAAAGCCTTGCATCCCACCAAGATGGTCAAAATTGCGATTGCCGGTAAATATTCCGAATTGCAAGATGCTTATAAATCGGTCAATGAGGCCTTACGCCACGCCGGCATGAACAACAATGCCAAAGTACAAATTACCTATATCAATACCGAAAAAGATGATGTAGTGGCCAAATTAAAAGAAGTAGACGGTGTGTTAATCCCCGGCGGATTTGGCACGCGCGGTATTGAAGGAAAAATAGAAACCGTACGTTATGCGCGCGAACACAAGTTGCCTTTTTTGGGCATTTGCGTCGGCATGCAATGCGCGGTTATTGAAGCCGCCCGTAATTTATGCGGCTTAAAAAAGGCCAACTCTACCGAATTTGACCCCAAAACGAAATATCCGGTGGTCGATTTGACGCCGCAGCAGAAAAACGTCGTTTATAAAGGCGGTACCATGCGTTTGGGCAATTACACCGCCGATTTGAAAAAAGGCTCTCTGGCCCATAAATTGTACGGAAAAACGCATATTGTAGAACGCCACCGCCACCGCTATGAATTAAACCCGGACTATGTGAAGCAATTGGAAAAAGTAGGTTTACTGGTAACCGGTTGGCATGAAGGCGTGCTGCCTGAAATCGTGGAACGCAAAGACCATCCGTATTTTATTGCGGGTCAGTTCCATCCGGAGTTCGGCTCTCGTCCGCAACGTCCGCACCCGTTATTTGACGGACTGGTCAAAGCCAGTTTGAAACATCAGAAGAAATAAATTCATATGCAGAATTAAAAAACCCCGCCTTACGCGGGGTTTTTTATATTAACAAACACCACAATCACCATTTTCTTCGAGACTTAATGATTGTAAAATATTATCAGGAGGTGTAGATAACTGTCTACCGCAGTCACTGCTACAATTCCCTATTCCGCCACCTGAAAAATGTCCATCTTTATGAATACAAATAGCCATATCTACTCTTCTACTCAGCGCGACGGCTTCTATATCTTCCTCTCCATTAACACCATGCCCCGGCAGATAATGAAATTCGTTTGTAAAAGTGCCATCTCCACAATCATTGACCGGGCTTCCTATCTCTATATTTAGATTATCCATATTGTAACACGCTGAACTATCACCTCTTTCTAATTCACAAACAGAAATAGCTTCTTTAATTGTCTTTAGATTGGCAAACGCTTCCGCAAATCGTGCCTTTACCACTGCTTTTTGGTATTGCGGTAAAGCAATGGCGGATAAAATGCCGATAATTAAAACCACCACCAATAATTCAATCAAGGTAAATGCTTTGTTCATATTTTTCTCCTTTTTCACACTATACAAATTTTTACACAGACCTTTGCAACTATTATTCTAAAAAAACTGTACTTATCAAGTCTTTTTTGAAAGTTTTTTGGTTTTCCGACGGAAAATTAAATCATTTTACAATACGGAAAAAGACACTTCGGCAGATTTATCTTGGCAAGTAACGGACAATTTCCATTTCCCGCGCGTCAGCGGCCACCAAAAATTATTTCCTATTTCAGAGAGTTCCTTATCGTTTAATACCCAATGACATGGAGTATCCGCCCCCACCGTTTGTATATGTAAAGCCTGCGCGGCTGGCGGCAAAGCCGGGTCATAGGTGTATACATCGCCTTGCACGGGGAAAACAATTTCTAATTCTTGTGAAACGCTTTCATGTTTGCCATCGCAAATTTGCTGCGGTAAGGTATCTTGCGTAAAAATTTCTTCGCGCGTATGCAAACATTTTTCTCCGGCCACAAGGCCGCTTTGCGTGCAAATACGGGCTGATACAATATTACTCGGACGCACAAAACTACCCGACGGATATTTTTCATTTGCATACATCATAATGTCATGCAAAATTGGGGCTGCGCCGGAAATGCCCGATACTTTTTGCATAGCACTCCCGTCAAAATTACCCACCCATACCGCTACCGTTAAACGCGGGGTATAGCCGACGGCATAATTATCTTTATAATCTTTGCTTGTGCCGGTTTTGGCCGCCACCGGAAACGGAAAGTATAAAGGAGAATTAAGGCCAAAGGCTTCCGCACGCGCGGTATTATCGGCCAAAATATCCGTGATAATATAACTGATTTCCTCCGGTATCACCCGACCGGATGTATTTGAAAAAGATAAATACGGTTGTTTGGATGCCACCACCGGACGCGCAATCCCCCCGCGCGCCAAAGTGGCATAAGCGTTGGCAAGTTCCAGCAGCGTTACTTCTCCCCCTCCCAATGCAATTCCCAAACCATAAAATTCCGCCGGACGATTTAAAGAAGAAAAACCGAAAGCGTGCAAATACGTTAATATGGAAGACGCCCCCAATGGCTCTGCCACTTTAATAACGGGAATATTGTAAGAATTGGCCAAGGCTTTACGCAGTGACATGGTTCCATGAAATTTACCGTCATAATTACGCGGGCGGAAGCCTCCTTCAAAAAAGGTGTCCTCATCTGCAAGCAAACTGGCCGCAGTTAATCCGTGCTGCAAAGCCAGCGCATAGACAAAAGGTTTTAGCGTAGAGCCCGGCTGACGTCTAGCCATAATACCGTCCACTTCACCGGCATGTTGTTTATCGTAGAAATCAGCCGATCCCACATAAGCCAGTATTTCCCCGGTAGTATTATTTAGAACTACCGCCGCGGCATTGGTTACATGATTGTCCGCCAGCGTAGTTAAATGATTTTGTATTGTTTTTTCCGCATATAACTGAATATCTTTATCTAAGGAAGTATAAATGCGGTTATTTCCGTCGGACAATTGAGCAATTCTCCGCACGAAATGAGGCGCTGCAAAAGGACGAGGCCCTATAAAAATGCCTAGCGGTTCTTGCATGGCCAATTGATATTGCTCTTGCGTGATAGAATTATTTTTAAGCATGGCTGATAATACCCGCCCCCGCCGCGCCAACGCTCCGTCCGGGTTACTAAGCGGATTTAATCTTGACGGTGCTTGAATCATACCGGCCAGTAAGGCACTTTGCGCTAAAGATAATTCGGCCGCCGGCAGTGAAAAATAAAATTTAGAGGCGGCTTCTATTCCCTGTGTTTGATTCCCAAATTCCAACAAATTAAAATATTGCTCTAAAATTTCATCTTTACTGTAGCGGCGTTCCAATTTGACAGCATCCCATGCTTCGGCCCATTTACTGCGCCAATTTTTAGGACGCGGATGTAGTAGCCGCGCTAATTGCTGTGTAATCGTAGATGCTCCGGAAATAACCCCGCCCCCTCGTATATTTTGCCACATAGCCCGCAAAACGGCCCGGCTGTCTATACCGTGGTGCTTATAAAATCGGCGGTCTTCCGCAGCCAATGCGGCTAAAACAAACCAAGGTGAAATTTGGCTTAAAGAGACAGATTGAGCATAGGTATCTTGAGAAGATAAAAAGGTACGCAAAGGATTATTTTGCCTGTCATAAATTTGTATGGAAAGATCCCTGTTTTCAACAGGCAACTGCGGTTGGGCATATAATAGCCCATTTCCCAACAGTCCCACTATAAGCAAAATAATCCATTTGCTTTTCATTACGGTAACACCACGAGTGAAGAAGTGGCATTGCGTCCAAATACCGCCGGTTCATACATTTGACTACCCCACATGCTCGGATAACTAAACGTGCCGGCAGTGGTAGTCTGTACTAAATAACTGTATTCATGTTCTCCGCTCGGTAAAGAATCGGCAAACGCCACAATGTGGTCATCATATTTTTCGTTTCGTTGGAAACCGCGCCATGTGCTTTGTTGCAATTGAGCCGCATCTGCTTGGCTTTCCGTGGTCAAATCCGTATTTGCAATCACAAATCCGGCCGGGATATGGTCTTCCAAAACCACAAAAGTATAATCGGACGGCGTATTAATATGTAAGGTTACTTTGTAGCGTTCTCCGGTTTTAAATTCGGTTACAACGTTGCCTTTTAAGTCCGTAATTTCACGCGATACCGTCATACCGGCATTAATTTCGTTTGCATAATTACTCGGCGTATAGGTCTGCATAATCGAATAATACAAAGTACCGGTGCCGAATTTGGCCAATTCTACGCGAGACTGATCCCCTTGCGCATAAACCTGGTCAAACGGCCAAGCGGTTTGTTGGGCTTCCACACTGCGGCCTACAAACTGAGGAGAGAACAGTATTTCCCCGTTTAATGACACATTCGTTCTGAAATTAGGAGTGTCCTTTTCATTTAATTTATAGAAAGTATGTAATGCCTTAAATACGGCCGCATTATCACTTGTATTTTGCCAATGTCCGCGGGTATTAAGTTGTTGCAATAACCAACGTACCACTTGGTAGGCTTGCGGAAATTGCACGCTCGATTTTAACAACGCCTCTAAGGCAAGCGCCGTTGTTTTGACGGAACTGATATGCAACCATCCCAATTCTTTGTCCGTTGCAAAATGAATTGTCTGCGGCGTATATTGCGCATGATTGATAATTTCTTGCGCAAGTGCTTGTTGTATTTCGACAGATTTATTCAGACGCTCCGCTGCCAATAACAAATACGATTGTGCCGCTATACTTAGGGCATTGCGTTGCGTATACAACGTGTTAAATTGACTTTCCATTTTTTCATTGTATAAAGACAACACATACACCGCATAAGCGCGCATTGTTTGTGTTTCGATAGGAGAATATAAGTAAGCCTGCACTTGTTCTCCCCCGAAGACGCCTTTCAACCAAGTTACCGCTTTCTCTAAAGCGGCCGTAGGCACTTCGTAACCCGCTTGTTTGGCAAGGTGAGCCACTTCCAACGCATACGCCGTTACGTAAGGATCCGGCAAGATTTCCGGCCAATAGGCCATGGCACCCGTTTCGGTTTGATAGGTAGGCATCTTATTTAAAATAGATTGAACGGTTTTCTGATATTCTTGCGGATCTGCCAGTTGGAAGGCTTTCATCAAATCCGCCCCTTCCACTACAGGCAGAATCTTGGACATTTGTTGTTCCAAACAATCATACGGATAGGTCAACAAATACAGCATACTTCCGCGCAAATTCAATAATGCACTCGAAGTCAAAGACAATGTAACCGTATTGGTACTGGCCTGATTAATATCCGTCGGACGCTCTAGTAATTGCATAGCGGTTTCTTGGGTCTCGGCATACACGGCCAGTTGCTGTTCTTTCTCCACTTCTTTAACCGGTAAAGTAATACGAACCGCATCTTTTGCTTGACCGGCTTGGGCAGCAAATGTCAGTTCACTCTCTCCTATAGAGATAGCATGACAATTCCAAGTTACTTCCGCAGAAGCCCCGGAAGCCACTTTAATTTGTTGCGGTTTGGCATTTATCAAAGAAACGGCTCCGTCGGCTTGCGCGGCTACGGTAATTTGTTGCTCTTCCGTTTCATAATTATACACTACCGCTCCGCACTGAAATTGGTCTGCACGACGAGCAAACCGAGGTAGTTTAGGCAAAACCATAAGCGGTTTAGACACTTTAACAGAAGTTTGCGCTCCGCCAAATTCTTGCACCGCCGCTGAAACCGCCATAATGCGAAACGTAGTTAAATTATCCGGCAAGGTAAATTTGACTTGTGCTTGTCCTTGTTCGTCCGTCTGAACGCGGGCATTGAAATAAGGCGTAAATTCAAAATGACTGCGCAAATCCGTACCGCCTAATTGATTGAATAAACCGCCGCCACCGCCGCGGTTTTCCCCTTTTTCACCGAAGTTACGTTGACCGATTAAGAAAACGCGGTTGTCTGCCGTCGAAACAGATAAACGGAACGGAGCATAAAAGACGTCCAGTAAGTTTGGCATTTTGTATCCGGTTAAAGCCAAAATACCTTCGTCCACCACCATCACCGTTACGTCGGCAGAAATGGGTTTCCCTTGCAGGGCGGTGGTTAAATTAACCGTGACTTCTTCTTTGGGTAAATACTGCTTTTGAGCGGTAGAAACTTGGGTTTCTATTTCCCGCTCACGGCGACTCACTTTCAAAACCGCATAACCGGTTTTGCCTTGCGGTTTAGCCAAATCTAGCCCTTCTTTATCATACGCGGGCTCTGCGGCACGTCCGCGCACTACGGTTACGTTTACAAACACGTTGGGCGTATAATCTGCTTCTACCGGGATATCCACATAATCTGCCCCGCTATGAATTTGAGTCGTCCAATGTTTCAAAATACCGTTGCGTTCTACCGTCACTAAAGCCGTGGCTTCTTCATATGGGCTTTGCACTAAAATGCGGGCAGTTTCTCCGGGGAGGTATTCTTCTTTATCTTGTTTTAGAATCAAGATATCGTCATCATTTTGACTCCAATAAGATTCCCCTTTTCCGTATATATACATAGTAAAACCGCCGCGCACTTCTTGCCCTTGTTTATCTTTAGCAGAGAGTGTGACGCGGTAAGAGCCAGGTTCCTGAAGTGAAAAATCAAAGTTCGTACCTTCTTCGGAAACGGTAAATGTTTTCGTATCAACTTTTTTGATACGACGGTCATTGACCCATTCCAAGCGTCCGGCAAGACCTTTTTTTCGCACGGAGAAATATTCTACTTTCTCAATTTGCGCACTTACTTTGACAGGACCTGTCGGTTTCCCCTCCGGCGTCAGTGCAACAATACGCGCAGAGGCGGTTTGTCCTTGTTCTGCGGCCCATTTGTCCATAAACGCACCGATGTAAAGACTGGCCGGATTTAAAGCAACCTGCGTGCGAGAGAATAGTTGTTCACCCGTCGGCGCTTGCACCCCTAATTCCGCATAAATCATTTCCCGGTGAGACACTTTGGGCAAAAGTACTTCAAAATTAATTTGCCCTTGCGCATTTAATTCTCCGGAAGATTCGGCTAGTAAAGATTCTCCGTATTTCTCGTCTTCCGTCAAGAAATAAGGCATAAATTCATAATCTTCATACCCTTGCGGACTAAACCAACTGCTGCTGCGGCGCAAGGTCCACTTGGCTTTGCCGCCCGTCACAGGGGCTCCGAATAAATATTCGGCTGATCCGCTAAATTCGGCCTTTTCTGCGCTTAAATAACTATCTTTTAAAGAGCGCAAATGGACCGCAAAATCCGCCTGCTTGACTGCCTCCACCCGGAAAGAATAGTCAGCCTCCGTTTCATCATTTTCCGTCGAAAATTGCAAAGACCAAGAACCGGTGGCGGCTTCTTGCGGTATTTCAAAAGAAATGTCAAAAGCGCCGTTTGCCGTATAAGAAACTTCTTTTTTCAATACTTCTTCTTCACGAGAATTGATAACTTTTAAAGTTCCTTTTTTCAGGCTAGGTAGTTGCCATTGTCCGTCTTGTTGGCGGCGGGTTAAGCCCTTTACGTATACCGTTTCTCCGGGACGATAAATCCCGCGATCTGTAAAAAGAGCCGTTATTAAATGGTTTGGTTCATAACCGTAATTGAAATTCAAGTTAAACCGCCACGGTTCTATGCCGTCATCCCAATTACTGGCAATCACCGCATCTCCGTTTTCACTGCCTACAAAAGCATAAACAATGGGGCGGCTCCATCTATGCTTGGACGTTACATTTAATTCTTTCATCCCCGGTGCCAATGCTACCCCTTGACTGTCTGTCTTTCCCGTCCATAAAATACGGTTGTCTTGATCGCGAAGTTCTACCGTAGCATCTGCTTTAGGCGTAGCGTCCTTTAAGGAAGTTACCCATACTAATATATTTTCACGAGAGGTTTTAAACAACACACCTAAATCGGTAATATTATCCGTAGCCGCTTCCCAACAAAAGCCGCTCTGACGATATTTACTGGGCACACGCACCTGAGAATAAATAATGCTTTCGCGCGCTGTAGGATTAAATTTTTGCAAATCTAAATAAGTTTTTTTACTTTTATTCGGGATAATATCAAAAGAATAATTACCGTCGTACTGCATTTGCTTTCCCGCAATTTCTTCTTCCGAACAATAGGAATCTCTTTGGTTCTCCGTAAACGGAATAAAATTTGTACGGTTAAAACGCGCCGCTTTTACTTCCACCTCCGACACATTCATCACATCAATCGGGTGACGCGCAGGCAAATAACTTTCCAAAACACCCGTTCCGCCCTCAAATACTACCGACGGACAATAACCGTTATTATGCAAGGTGACATATTGCGTAGTACCCAATTTTTGGCCGTAAATATCGGTTAAATCTTTGTCAATTTTGACCGTAATTGTTTGTTCGGGATTGAGATGTAAGAAAGAAAAGGGCATGGCAAAATAGCCGTTTCCAACAGGCAAAGAAATCAGTTCTTTTTTCTCTTTATTTTGCGATTTTGAAACATAATTTTGATATCCCAATGTTTCTTTTTCCGAATCGGACACTTTTTCCATTGCTTCTTTAGGTTCGATGGAAATATGCG
This sequence comes from uncultured Elusimicrobium sp., assembly GCA_902797165.1. Lineage (GTDB taxonomy): Bacteria > Elusimicrobiota > Elusimicrobia > Elusimicrobiales > Elusimicrobiaceae > Avelusimicrobium. Next base: position 17,279 of record CADBRU010000008.1, on the reverse strand, counting down.
CCAACAAATCTCCTAACCGCACCGGAGAAGTAAACGCCACTTTTGCATCAAAAGGCAAACAACCCTCAAACTTACCGCCCACAATTTCCAATTTTGGATAAGTGTAAAAAACAGATTTAAAATCGGTTTCGGGGCCTATCATCCCCCCTACGCTGCGTAAAGCGGAAGAAATTTGCAAAGTAACTTCGGCATGCGGGGCCAAATCCTGCTCTAATTCGACCACAAAAATTTGTTTTTTATCCAAATAAGAATAATGCTCTCTATATTCCGTATCCGTCACTCCGCGCACTTTTACCGGCACTGACACGACGCCTTTACTGTGTTTAACGGGTTTACGCAATAAGGCTGATTTGAATTGTTCCCACCACGTCGGCGTTTCTTTTTCCAACACCCGGTAAGACACTTGGGTTGCCTCTTGTGCGGAAACCAAATCCACCGGTTGCGATAGAGTTACATAAATTAACGGCCGCACATCAATCCACTGTTCGCCGTTACTGGGAATTACTTGCTCGATTTGCGGGCGCTTCGTCGTAAAAGTCCATTGATAATCTTTTCCTAATTTTTCTTCACTTACTTTAGAAGTAAAAGTGCCCGGCAGTAAAGCAGTATATTGCGTGGCCGGCGGCCAATTTCCTTCCGGTTCAAATTGCAAGGTTTGCGTCCCCACAAAACGGCACGTGCCTTTTACCTCTGGTGAAATAATCAGCGGACAATTTTCCGAAGAGAAAGCACTGCTTTCCCCCAATGCCGCCACCGGCTGATTAAAGGTGACGCTCACAGGCGAGCGGCCGCCCGGGGCATTTTCCCCTTTCGGAGTAACGGTAACAACTTGTAAATCGGTTGCATAAAGGAAAGTAGCACTCACAAACAGGCATAGAAAAGATATAAAGGACTTATAGGACATAAGGTTCTCCTTATAATAAGATATACCTTTATTTTACACCTTTTTGAGAGTCTACACACAATAAAAAACCCCGCTCGTTTGAGCGGGGTTTATATCTTCTAAAAGATTAGAAGTTAATCAACATACCGAGTTGACCTTTGAAGTTATCTTTGTGGAGATAACCTTTATAGGTTACACCGGCAGGAGCGTTCATCGGTTCATTGGTACCATATTTGGCATAACCGAAACCGGCGAACAATTGTACATATTCATTATGTTGATATTTGGCTACTAAGTCACCTTCAAAGGTGGCAGAGTGATGGCCAAAGCGATCTTGGAAGGAATAGCCGTCCAAGGAGAAGGTCCATTTTTCAAACGGGTTTACATCAATACCCACGTTGAACATGCGGACACCTTCTGCAGAGTACAAGTTGGTTTGTCCACCAAATACGTGGCCGATTAACAAGCCCGGAGTATAGTTGCCGAAAGCCCAGAAGTCTTCGGTTTCATACAAGAAAGCACCGCGGACTTTGAAAGCTTCTACGTTGACAGCACCGTCAACTTTCAACATATAACCACGGTTTTCTTTGCCTTCTTCTTTCAAGAATTTGTGACCGCCAAAGTTGCGGGCATATTCAGCGCTCAGTAAGAAAGCTTCCGGAGCAAAACTTAATTTGGCACCATAGAAACCAACATAGCGGGTTTCAGTGCCGGTACCGGTACCATCATCAACATTGTTGAAGTCATACAAATAGGCTTGCAATTTGATAGCATCGGTTAAGTTCATGCGGAAATCAGCACCCGCAAAGGTGTTCGGAGCCAAACCTAATCCGGTGGTTAAGTCTATTTTACCGGCGATGACGGTTAAGGCTTTTGCATCATCGGCATAGGTCAATTTGGCAGCGTCTACTGACGGAGCATACATGCCTTCTGCATTGTAGTGGTTCGGACCAAAATACATTACGGCGCTATCTTCTTCACCGTAGAATTGGCGACCGATCGTAGCTTCAAAGCAATCAAATAAATTGCTCAATACTACATTTGCTTCGGCGAGAGCGGTATTACCTTCGTGGTTGAGATAAGAATCACCGGCAATAGCACCATTCCACATATCTGCTTGTTGGAAGGTTAAATTAGCGGTTACATCTTCTACCAAGTTGGCAGATAAACCGGCTAATACACGATATCCCGTGCCGGCATTATAAATGTCAGCGGGAGTGATAGGATCGCCATCAACTTCATTGTGGTTGACATCAGAGGCGATGGTTTGAATTTCACCTTTGATTTCTACGTTCTTCAATACATCTGCGCTTGCGGGCAAGGCTACAGCCAATACCACTAACAAGCCTAGTAGTTTCTTCATGCAGTACTTCCTCCTTGTTATTTTTTAAACTACCCTACATATCTATTAAAACTTATTAGAAAAACTTTTGCAAGTCTTTTTTTAATAACCCATTGACAAGGCTCTATCAATATTGCTACATTATTACACTTTCTAAAAAAACTTGCAGCCTTTCTTTTAAATCTTTATACTATTAATAGGAGAGTAACTATGCTAAAAAAACAAAAACATTTTTTCAACCGTAAAGGTTTCACATTGATGGAACTTGTCATGGTAGTATTGATTATCGGTATTCTAACCGGTGTGGCTTTACCCAAATACAGACGTTCTGTATTTCGCGCAGAAATGGTGGAAGGTTTAACACAAGGCCGCACCATCTACGATTCGGTAGTGCGCTACATGGATGTAAATAATGTACCGCCCACTTCCTTTAGCCAAATCGATATCGGCTTTATAGGTTCCGATACAGATTCTTACAGAGATGAAGAAAACCATTTGGTATATACCAATGAATTTAACGACGGAAGTTTTACGTACAAACTAAATCCGCTTCCCTTGCAATATATTACCGTGCGTAATGCCAAGGCCGGGTATCAATTGCGCTTTATGTATCCGCAACAAGATTCCACCGGAGTATATGCACCCATTATGTGTTGCAATGAACCCAATAGTCCCACGGGACTTTGGTTGTGCAATAATATGACCGGAGCCAATGAAAGCGATAGCGGTAACGTGCATTGTAACGAAATAAAATAAGTGCCCCTATATTTACTTTTAAAAAAACTCCCGCCACTTAGCGGGAGTTTTTATTTACGGTGTTTCTTGCGTTTAAATGAAAAGAATTTTTGGGGTTTAGTCCGCCGGAAAATTTTCTTTTCCGCAACTTGTTTTTTCTTACTGCCCACATGCAAAACGCGAAAACCCTGTTCGGCACTAGGCTCTTTTTGTGTTTCAATTACCGCCGGAGCGGATTTCTTTTTTGGGATAGAAATTGTCGGTTTTGTTTTTACGGAAACAACCGGCTCAACCGTTTTTGCCGCAGCGGGCAACGGCTTATGAATTATTTTTTTGCGCACATCAGCCGCCACAAATTTCGGCTTAGGCAAGGCCCGGTTAGTTTTAGTCAACTCCGTAATTTTACCTAAGTGACACACGCGGCAAATTTCTTTCCACTTGCTATCATCTTCCTCTAGTATAAAGGAAAGGGCCGTCCCCACACTGCCCGCGCGCCCCGTGCGCCCAATGCGGTGAATATAATCTTCCGCACATTGCGGCAAATCATAATTAATCACACAGGACATACCGTCTATATCAAGCCCGCGCGCCGCCACATCCGTAGCCACCAATACCGGCACACTTCCTTCGCGGAAAAATTCCATTACTTGGCGGCGGCGGTTTTGGCGCAAGTCCCCATGCAAGGCATTGGCTTTCACGCCGTATTGCTTGAGTTGCTTGGCCAATTTGTCTGCCAAATGTTTACTTTTTACGAATACTAGAATTTGGCCGCGGCGGCTTTCCAGTTCAACTAATAATTGACTCAGTCTCTCCCGCGTTCCCAGACGGATAATTTGCTGCACTACCAAATCAACCGGACGGGAAACGGAACCGATTTGCACCCGCACCGGATCTTTTAAAAGTCCCCCCGCCAGTTGTTCTATTTCTTTAGGCAAAGTAGCGGAAAAAAGAGAGGTTTGACGTGGCATCGGCAGAGCCGCACATATTTTACGTACGTCGGGAATAAAGCCCATATCCAACATACGATCTGCTTCGTCCAGTATCAAAAATGCAATATTTTTAAGCACGATACTTTTGCGTCCGATGTGGTCAATAATGCGCCCCGGCGTACCGATAATAATGCGCGGCTTACGACGTAGTAGTGCATACTGCTTGTGTATATTATCCCCGCCGATAATCAGTACGGAAAGTAAATCTTCCGCCGTGATTAAACTTTCTAAAGCACTTTGTGTTTGCTGCGCCAGTTCTCGAGTTGGTGATAAAATCAAAGCCGCGCTATCCGGTTTTGCGCGCAACTGTGTAATGAGCGGCAATAAAAATGCAAATGTTTTTCCCGTGCCGGTTTGCGCGGTAACAAGCACATCGCGCCCTTTGAGCGCGGGCGGCAGCGCCGATTGCTGCACTTGCGTCGGCGTTTCGATCCCGAGTCGTTTTAAGGATGCTTGTAAATCTTCCGCTAAACTGTTAAATGCACTCATGCTTCCTCTTTGCCGCTTAAAATATCTTCACACTCTTGATTTAATGCAAACCACCGCTCTTCTATATTAGAAATTTGATCCCCCAGCAAGGCAAGTTCAATACTGTTATCGGCATCGTAGCGCACCAGTAAGGCATTTTCTAATTCCTGTTTACGGTGATTTAGTTTTTCTAACTTTTTATCTAATTCGCGGATTTCTTTTTTCAAAGGAGCCAACTGCGCCCGACGTTGCGCGGCATTGCGCCGGCGCGCTTCGGCAGAATTTTCTTTATCACTGGCCGCGCTGGCACCTTTCTCGTTATGCTTGAGCAAACTGGCTTTGTAATCTTCCAAATCTCCGCGGTATATCTGACAAGTACCGCCCCGCACAAGCCACAATGTATCACACGCCGTTTCAATGACGTGCAAATCGTGCGTAATAAGCACCACTGCCCCTTCATAATGATTTAGTGCCTCAAGTAATGCTTGGCGCGATAAAATGTCCAAGTGGTTCGTCGGCTCGTCTAAAATCAGTAAATGCGGGGCATCTTTGGTAATAATGGAAAGTAACAGACGGCTCTTTTCTCCGCCGGAAAGTTTACCGATTACCGTATCCGATTTGGCTTTGTTTAACCCAAAGGCCCCCAATTGCGCGCGAATTTGCGTTTCACCGGTCCCCGGCGGCATGAGTCCGGCTAACATTTCAAAAGGTGTTTTTTCTACGTCTAATTCTTCGGTTTGATGTTGCGAAAAATAAGCAATCTTAATTTTTTTAGCAATAGTCATGCGCCCGCTCATCAGCAGCAAACGGTGCGAAAGCACCTTGGCCAGCGTAGATTTACCGTTTCCGTTGGCACCCAGCAGTGCAATGCGGTCGTCAGGTTCAATGCGCAACGTTAAATTTTGCAATACCGGCTTATCATCATAACCCGCCACTGCATCTTCCAAAGTAATCAAGGCTTGCGTTAAATGCGTCGGAGACGGAAACTGAAAATGAATTTCCGGATCTTTGATAATTTCCGGAGGATCCCCCAGTTTTTCAATCATTTTCAAGCGGCTTTGGGCCTGTTTTGCTTTGGTGGCTTTATAACGGAAACGATCCACAAAACTCTGCAAATGTGCCACCACCCGTTCATGCTTGGCAGCCGCCAAACGCGCACCTTCCTGTTCGGCTTCGCGGGTGCGTTCGTATGTATCGTAATTACCGTTGTAAAGTTTTAATTGTGCTTGCTCCACATGCACGATTTTATCGCACAAGCGGTTTAAAATATGGCGGTCATGGCTGATAAGCAGCACCGTTTTATCCGTCTTAGCAAGATAATTTTCAAGCCAGGTAGCGGTTTCTAAATCCAGATGGTTGGTCGGTTCATCTAAAAGCAGACAATTGCTCGGCGCGTACAAAGTGGCGGCCAAATTAGCGCGCACTTGCCAACCGCCTGAAAACTCTTTAAGCGGGCGGTCAAAATCTTCATTAACAAACCCAAGTCCGCTTAAAATGGCACTGGCACGGGCCTGAGCCGAATGTACCCCCAAACTATCCAGCCTATCATAAATTTCCGCCAATTTTTCACCGGATAAATTTTCCGTTAATTTGTGTTGCAACCGTGTCATTTCATGATCAGACTCTAACACAAATTCCAATAATTTCTTAGACGGGTCCTTGATTTCTTGCGAAACAGAAGCAATTTGCGTACCGCGGGAAATTTCTATTTTTCCCCCGTCGGGAAATAAATCTCCGGTAATAAGTTTAAATAAGGTAGATTTTCCGCACCCGTTCAACCCCACGACTCCTATTTTCAAGCCGTCCGGCACTAACAAATTCGCCCCTTCAAACAAAGTGCGTAGTCCAAAATGAAACGATAAATCCTTAATTTCTATCACGTATATATTATATGAAATTCTATATTCTTTCCGCCGAAGGTAAGACGAAAGCAGCCGCTACTTAAATTTGCTACAATAAATTTCCCATGGAAGAATCATTTATCGCACTCGATTTCGGCAGCAGCCAAATTTCGGCTGTTTTGCTTACCTATGATGAAGACACCGCCACGTGCCGGGTGCGTTATGCTACGCGCAAAAAATGTACCGCTATCAGTGCCTGTTATATTTTAGATTTTGATAAAGCCGTCCAAGCCGTCGCAGAGTTACTACAGGAAATCAGTGAATATGCCAAATTAACTCCGACGGTAGTAGTAGGACTGCGCGGTGAATTTTTAAGTTTCCACCGCTCCAGTGGCACGCACACCTTAAACTCACAACAAGTCATACAAGAAAAAGATGTACATGCGGTATTAGATGAAGCCTATCCGAAAAATATCGGTGAACAATTAGAGATTGTGAACATTTTGCCACAACTGTTTATTTTAGACGGAAAAGAAGGCGTAAAACCGATCGGACTGACCGGTAATTGGCTAGATGTGGAGACCCTAGTGTCCTGTGCCTTAAAAGGCCCGCTTAATAACTTAAACCGGGTCATGGCGGCCGTGGGTTACGAAGATTATGAAGGAGTGCCGTCCATTATCGCTTTGTGTGACAGTTTGTTAAAACCCGAAGAGAAAAAGAACCGCACTTTACTGCTTGATATCGGATATCAGCACAGTTCCGCCGCCTTATATCACAAAGGTATTTTAGAAACTGCGTGGGAAATTTCCGAGGGATTTCAACATATCATACAAGAAGTATCCGACGTGCTGCAAACCGAACCGGACGAAACGCAATCTTTACTTCGTAATTACGAATACGGGGAAGATGAAGTATTAGATGATGTGTTAGACGAAGCTGCCAAGAATTTACTTAAAAAATTCCGCCAAGAATTTACGCAATCTATCAGTTATATTAAAAATGCACCGCAGCAAATTGTACTAAGCGGCGGCGGGGCCATATTGCCTGTCAAAAATGCCGCCAAAGAAGTATTAAACGCACGCCGCGCGCGCGTAGCTACACATGACAATTTAATTGCCGATAGTGAAGATTTACTTATTGCCGGTTATACCTCTGCTATTTCTTTGGCGCTCTATTCGCAACGACACGGTGAGCCGATACGCCGCAACCAAATTCAACAAAAAGCCACCAGTCTATTTAGCCGCGTCCTTGCCAAATTGGGGATGAATTAAGATTAAAAAACCTCGAACTTATTCGAGGTTTTTACTATATAAATCTAATTTTCACGCTCCAGATATCCGAATTTTTCAAGCCACTCGGAACTGTTACGCCAGTTCGGCGTAACCACAACTTGCAATTCTAAACGATAGGGCCTACCGAGAAACTCTTCAATGCGTTTTTGCGCATGCTCACGCAGTTTGGCAATCGCACAGCCGCCTTTGCCGATGATAATGGGTTTTTGTCCGTCGCGCTCTACGTGAATAATGGCGCGGATAAAATTTTTATTCCCCAAATCTTCAGTAAATTTCTCAATTTCCACTTGTGTACTGTAGGGAATTTCTTGCTGATAGAGTTTGAAAATCTGTTCGCGGATAAATTCCGCCGCATAAAACCGCTCCCAACGGTCCGTCCATTGTCCGGGCGGAAAATAGGCCGGGCTTTCGGGCAATGCTTTGGCCACTGCTTCTTTCAGTTCTGCAACGCCTTTATCACGCAAAGCGGAAATCTCAAATACTTTTTCAATATTCGGCACGTCGGTTTTAATTTGTTTTTGCAAAGCAGACAAAATAGTTTTATCTTTCACTAAATCGGTTTTGGTAAGTACTAAATAAACGGGGCAAAAGGCCTGTTTTACTTTGGCAAATAATTCTTTATGCGCGGGCAAATCCGGCTCGTGTGCATCTACTAAAAGCAAAATTACATCGGCATCTTCTCCGACGGCACGGTCTACACACGCCGCCATGGTTTGCTGCAATTTATAGCGCGGGTGCAAAAAACCCGGAGTATCGACAAACACAATTTGATAATTTTCCCCTTCGGCAATTGCCAAAATATTTTGGCGCGTGGTTTGCGGTTTATCAGTTACCGCCGATAATAATCCGCCCGCTAAGGCATTAAGCAGCGTAGATTTCCCCGCATTAGGTAATCCCGCCAGTACCGCAAAACCGCTGTGAAAAGTATTTGTGTTTGTCATAGTATTATTGTACTTGATTTACTTATGTAAATTTACAAAAGCGGCGGCACTGATGCCCGCTTTGGCACCCGTTCCGGCGGCAATACTGGCCTGCCGAAATTCCGGTTCGGTGCAGTCCCCCGCGGCAAAAATACCGTCGATATTGGTGGCTTGTTTATAATTTACTTTTACAAGGCCCGCTCCGTCTAATTCAACCGGGCTGTCTTTAAGCCAACCGGTTTGCGGTACTGCCCCTACTGCTACAAAAATTCCGTCGCACGCAATTTCCTCTATGGCACCCGTTTGCACATTTTTAAGCCGCGCACCCGTTACTTTACCATCTCCCAACACTTCGTCCACTACGCAATTAAGTTTCATTTTGATATTAGGTGTATTTTTTACTTTTTCGACGGTAACGGCATCGGCGCGAAAGCCTTCGCGGCGGTGAACAAGCGTTACACTCGGACAAATTTTAGAGAGAAAAAGAGCGTCTTCAAAAGCGGTATTTCCCCCACCGACTACCACCACATTTTTTCCTTTAAAGAAAAATCCATCACACGTGGCACATGCAGATACGCCATGTCCGCGCAGTTTATCCTCTCCCGGCGCGCCTAACCAACGGGCGGATGCTCCAGTGGCAATTACAACCGCAGTTGCTTCATACGTTTCCCCTCCCGCGGCAGTAGCGGTAAAAGGCGTTTTTGTACCGGACAATTTAACAATTTGGTCCGTCGTAATTTCCACGCCCAAACGCTTACATTGCTTGAGCATATTGTCCATCAGTTCATAGCCGCCCACCGGATTAACAAAGCCCGCATAATTCTCAATATCGTTAGTTTGTAACAGTTGCCCGCCGGGCATTGCACCGCCGGCTATAATGGTTTTCAGACCCGCACGCACCGCATAAATGGCGGCACTGCAACCCGCAGGCCCAGCCCCGATAATTAATAAATCTGTTTTTTTCATCTTAAAACTCCTTTAACATCTCTGTAAATAATTCCACCGGAAAACCGACGACATTGGTCCGGCTTCCGATCATTTTTTCTATAAATTGATCATCCTTATCTTGCACGGCATAAGCGCCTGCTTTATCTAAGTGTTTGCCCGCCATTTCTTTTAGTTGTGCAAGCGGTAATTTGCGGGCTTTGCAACGGGTTTTGGCCACCCCTTGCACCAGTTTCTTTTCCGCTAAACAAATCAAAGTTACGCCGGTATAAACCGTTTGCCACGCCCCGTTTAATTTGCGTAAAATACGCAGGGCATCCTTTTTATCTTTCGGCTTTCCGATCACTTCTCCGCCGCAAAAAACCAAGGTATCCGCGCCGATTATCAAAGCGCGCGGATATTTCTGCGCTACTTCAAAGGCTTTATGCGCCGACAAATCAGCCACCTTTAAATGCGGCCGAGTATAATGGGTATGCTCGCCCCCTTTGGCGGGGACAATGTCAAATTTTTTGCCAAGACCGCGCAAAATTTCAATTCGGCGCGGCGATTTGGAAGCCAACACCAATTTCATATTATTTTTTCATGAATTTGGAAATAATCAGATAACTCAAAATCAAACCGAGTAGTCCGCATAAATTGATTACCAATCCAAACGGATGAATCCCGATATCATACACACGCAGCATAGCCATCTCTAATTGATCCGGTAACAAACGGGCCAACCATTCCATGCCCAGCGCAATTGCTCCGCCTACAATTAAGACCAGCAGTCCGAAAATAATTTTTCTCATAATTTCTCCTTTTCTTTTATGATAATAAAAATCGGCTTTTCAGTGCAAAGTAACCGTATCTTTTTTAACCGGCACCGGTGCGGTAAATTTGCCGTCCTGCTCATCGGTCAAATCATACCGCATACGCCAAAACCCCCATCCGGCTAGCAACGCCACCGCCCCGATAATCAGCCACGGACCGGGCAAATAATGCGGTGCTACATATTGCCCCAGCCATCCGGCCGTGAAAAATCCCGCCGAAGACCCCATATTATAGAATACCATAATCATACCCAAATAACGCCCGCGGTTTTGGCTGGTGGCAATATTGGAGGCCATTGTTTGTTCGCCGGGATTGACAATTAATTCCCCCACCGACGATAAAAATACCCCACATCCGATTAATAAAAACGTACTGAAAAATCCCACCGAACCGAACCCGATCGCATATAAAATACATCCGATTAACATCCCGGTAGAAAGACGTAAACGGCTTATCCATTTGCTGGCGGGATATTGGAGTAAAATGGTTGCCAGTCCGTTAATGGTAAAGAACCAACCGATATAATATTCCGGCATACCCAAATAGGTATGACAATGGATTGAAAGTCCGACGACCAGTTGTGCATTTACAAGCGTAATCAAAAACACATAAAAACAAATTTTTGCCAAGCGCGAATCTTTCAAACTGGCCAGTAATGCCACAAAATGTGGCCGACGGCTAACCGATTGCGTACGACGGGCGTGATCTTGCGGAATGATATATTGCAAAAATAGAACAGTCAAACAATAAGAAAGAGCCGTTAAATAAAAAGCATCACTGTAAGAATAGCGCACCAGAAATCCCCCCACCGCAGGGCCCAAAGCCCACCCCACATTAAGGCCGATGCGGATAATACCGAAGGCCTGTACCCTTTGTTTGGCACGGGTATGATCGGTAATCCATGCATTGGATACCGGACGGAAAATGGCTCCCCAAAAAGTAGTAAAAAAATACGCCAGTAAAAGCCACCCTGTTTCTGCTTGATATTTAATACAAATTGCCATGGCAAACATAGCAATTACTTCCAGCGCAATTCCCCATTGCATGACACACTTGCGGCCTAATACATCCGATAATTCTCCCCCGATAGCGCTGGCCACACTGCGGCTTAAAGCACTAAGACCTATCACCAGCCCCGCCATCGCGGCAGAAAGGCCTTTTTGGCCAATTAAATATACGGTAAAAAAGGGTAAGGAAAGCCCATAACCAAACAATAACAGTCCGTTAGTTACAGAAAGCCATATTAGAATGCGGCGGGTGTAATTTGTACGTGCCATAATTATATTTTATGAAATATCGTCTCTTCCGAAAAGATATAAAAAACCCCACTTATAAAAGTAGGGCTTTTGTGGAAACAGTAAAATACTACTCGGCTGTTTGTTGCTCTCTTGCCAAGCGTTCTTGTTCCGCTTGTTCTTGCATAGCCTGCATTTTTTGATTAAAAATTTCTTTAAGTTCGTTACGCGGCATTTCAAACAACTTGATAACGTCTTCGCGTTTATATTTGCGGGCCGCTTCCAACGGAGTCAAACCCGCATCCGTTTTGACGGTTTCATCGGCATCATACGCAAGTAAAATTTCGACTACTTCGGGATATCCTTTAGCCGCCGCCCAGTAAAGGGCCGTTTCCCCTTTATTATTTTTAGCATTAATATCGGCGCGGTATTGCATCGTCAGCGGGGCAAACAAAGCCAGTAAAGTTTCCGGATGATTATAACGGGCCGCATACAAGACCGGCGTATTTCCTTCTTTGTTAGCGGCATTTACATCGGCTCGATAGGCAAGCAAGGCCCGCACGCTCGGCGTATCTCCTAAAGAGGCCGAAATAATTAAAGGAGTATTTCCCCCTTCATTTCGGGCACTGTTCGGGTCCACACCGCCTTTTAACATAGCCATTACACCTACCAAATTTTTTTGCGCACTGGAACGCAATAAAGTTTCACCGTCCAGTCCTGCTGTAACATTTCCGTTTTGTAAAAACAAATCTACCAAAGCACCATTTTGTTTTTCGACGGCCAGTCCCATCGGGGTTTGGCGGTAATTGTTCGGTATATTCAAATTGGCATGCTCATAGACAAGTAACCGCGTAATATTATCATGCCCCATATAAACGCTACGCAAGATAGCAGTATCGCGGGTATTATAATTTTGTTGATTAACGTCGGCACCCAAGGAAAGCAAATATTGAACGGCGTCTTCATTTCCAAACGTAGCCGCAGACAATAACAAACTATCCCCTTGGCTATTAACAATATTGGGATCTTTGATTTTTGTATTCAATAAATCAATAAACGCATTGGTATCCCCTTGACGCAAAGCCGCGGTGGCTTCTTCGGCTAATTCTTGCGGGGTTTGACGGTTTAATTCTGCTTGTGAAAAAACAGGTTTAATAGGTTTGGAGGCAACCCAACCGTTTTTGATCGTCCATAAAACTAAGAAAATAAGAGGAATAAGCGCAAAAACAAGTAACCAAACTTTCGGTTTCTTTTTGGCTTTATCTAGCACTTGTTGTACCGGTTGAATCGACGTAACACTAGCAGTATTCTTTTTAAATGCCATAAGCAAATCCTATGATCTGTGTTTTAAATGTATATAGGCATCGCGCGCGGCGGCTTGCTCCGCTAATTTTTTACTATGCCCTTTTCCGATCCCCAGCCGTTTTCCGTCCAGAGATACTTCTACGGTAAAAATTTTATCATGTTCAGGCCCGACGGTCTGCACGATTTCATATTGAGGAATTCCGTGTGCGCGTTTTTGCGTATATTCCTGCAAAATACTTTTATAATCACCGCTGTCCGGTGTTAATTCTTGCGTACGCACCCACGGTAAAATGACTTGTTGGGCGGCTTCATATCCGCCGTCTAAATAAACTGCCCCAATGATGGCTTCTATAGCATTAGACAAAATACTATCACGCTGACGGCCGCCGGTAGAAAGTTCTCCATGACCTAAACGCAAAAAGCGGCCCAACTCCAATTCTTTTGCCCAAAGATATAGATTATGCCTCGAAACCAAGTTTGACTTGATTTTAGAAAGCACTCCCTCTTCGCTATGCGGACATTGGCTGTAAATATAATCGGCTACAATAGAACCTAATATACTATCACCTAAAAACTCCAAGCGCTCATTATGGACTGTCGCCCGGTGTTCACCCGCAAAAGACTTATGAGTGAGTGCTTCCTTTAAAATGGCCGTATCTTCAAAGCAATAACCTAAAATAGATTCTAACTCTGTCGGCACGGGATAATTTATTTTTTGGCGTTGGCTTCGATATAACTGACAGCTTCGCCTACAGTTTTGATTTTTTCTGCTTTATCGTCAGGGATTTCGATGTCAAATTCTTCTTCTAAAGCCATGATGAGTTCCACGGTATCCAAAGAATCGGCACCTAAATCGTTTACGAATTGGGCTTCGGGTTTGACTTGATCGGCTTCAACACCCAATTGTTCTACGATAATGTTTTTTACTCTTTCTTGTACGTTTTCTACAGACATGTTGTCCTCCGAATATAACTTAAATATACAGTCCGCCATTGACGGCCAATACGTGCCCTGTTATGTAAGAGGCGTCTTGGCTGGCCAAAAACATCACTGCTTTGGCGATATCTTGCGGTTCTGCAAATCTTTTCAGCGCGACCGCTTGTAATGCTTTTTCTTTCATTTCTTCGCTTAAAGCGTCAGTCATTGCCGTATGCACAAAACCCGGTGCAACCGCATTAACACGCACGCCGCGCGAACCAAATTCTTTGGCCAATGATTTTGTCAGCCCGATAATTCCGGCTTTACTGGCTGCATAATTGGCTTGTCCGGCATTACCCATTTGTCCGATAACGGAAGATATGTTTACAATATTTCCGCTGCGTTTTTTGAACATCACCTTTAACGCTGCCCGCGACATCAAAAATGTTCCGGTTAAATTGACATCAATTACTTGCTGCCAATCTGCGTTATTCATCCGCACCATCAAACCGTCTTTGGTAATACCTGCATTATTAACTAATACATCTAAACCGCCCAATTCTTTGACGGTATTTTCAATAAAAGTATTGCAATCTTTTTCATCGGCAATATTGGCGCGCATCCCCCATACTTGTCCTCCAAACGCTGCCAATTTTTTCACCGTTTCTTGCACCACATCTTCATGTGTTCCGCAAATGGCCACCTTTGCACCGGCTTTGGCAAAGGCTTCCGCTAAAGCATATCCGATTCCCCGCGTTGCACCGGTAATTGCGACTACTTGTCCGGTAAAATCTGCCATATTATTCCCCCTGCTCTGCTTCTATCTTAGCAAATACATCCTTAAGTGAAGCAATTTTTTGAGCCACATCCTCTACAAAATTCTTTTTTACTAATTTTTGAGCAGTTTTTAAAGCGTTAAAAATGGCTACTTCATTTGATTTGCCATGTGCAATAATGGCTACTCCGTTTACACCCACAAGCGGCGCACCACCGTATTGATCCGGATTGGTATGATCTTTTACTGCCTTAAAAGCAGATTTTGACATCAAAGCCCCACAAATAGCAAGCGGCCGTCTTTTCACTTCTCGTTTAATCATTTTCATCATGGCTTTGGCTAAACCTTCGGCCATTTTCAAAACGATATTTCCCACAAAACCATCACACACAATTACATCCGTTTCCCCGGCATTGACATCACGTCCTTCTACAGTACCCTTAAAATTGATACCGATTTCTTTCATGTGCGGCGTGGTGTGTTTAACAAGCATGTTGCCTTTGGTTTCTTCTTCTCCGATAGACAAGATACCCACCCTCGGTTTTTCTACATCAAATACTTTTTGCATGTAGGTAGATCCCATCACAGCAAATTGTAATAAATGAATCGGTTTACAATCGGCATTTGCACCGGCATCCAGCAACAAAGCCACTCCATTATAGGTAGGCATCGGGCTGGCAATGGCCGGGCGCAACACGCCTTTAATACGCCCCATACCAAACAAAGAAGCCACCATGGCCGCGCCGCTATGTCCGGCAGATACAAAGGCATCTGCTTGTCCTTTATGGACCAGTTCGGCACAAACCACAATGCTGGCATTTTTTTTGGTACGTACTTCACGGGCAGGTTCAGCCCCCATATCAATTACATCCGGGGCATGAACAATAGAAATATGTTTCGGTAAATCTGAATGTCCTAAGGAAGATAGCTCCCGGCGCAAGACAGTTTCATCTCCGACCAAAATAATCTCGCACCCCAACTTTTTAGCTGCTTCTAGAGCACCTAATACGTTGGGTTTGGCTCCGAAATCCCCGCCTAAAGCATCGAGGGCTATCTTAATCATAGGAAAGTTTATTTGGCTTCTTCTTTTTTGGCCGCTTTTTGGGCGACAACTACACGATCTTTATAAAACCCGCAAGAAGGGCAAACGTTGTGAGGCAAGCGTTTGGCTTTGCAGTTCGGGCATTCCACCAGTTGCGCCACTTCGATTACCGAGTTATGAGATCTTCTTAAATCTCTGCGGGAACGAGTATGTTTTTTCTTCGGATTAGGCATTTTATTACTCCTATACTAATTACTTCTGATTTATTTAAATTTTCCTTTTAACACCGCAAACGGCGAAAGGATTTCCGGCTTACAGTTACACGGACCTTCATTCAAATTTTTACCGCATTGAGAGCACAAGCCCTTACAATCCGGCGTACATAAAAATTGAATATCCTCGGTCAAAGCAAGTGTTTGCCGCACAAGTAACATTATATCAATTATTTCGGCACTTGCGCTAGCCGTCTCTAAAAAATTTTCATCAAAATTCTGTGTGGTTTCTTTTAAACAACGATCACAGCGCACGGTGCGTTTTCCCCACACACGCCCGCGAACCGTTATTTCTTTACCCGTCGGCCAAAATTCCAAAGATACTTGCACCTCCGTAATTTTATTAGGCGGTGTAAAAATTGCCTCAAAATATTTAGGTGCCAATTTGGCCGAACAATTCAGTCCCCCATTACGCAAAATATCTTGCGTACGGAAACGCAAATCTTCGGGCACTTCATATTCTTGATAAAAGTTATCAGACGACATATATATTATTGTAGCAAATTGGGTGCCGAAAATTATTTTCCCCTTTGCCCGAAAATTATTTTTTGAAAAAATTTTTGCACTCTTTTTGCAAAAAGAATATAATAAAAAGGTAGTTCTACTTAAAACATTAATAGGAGAGATAGTAAACATGAAGAAACTAGTCATTGCGGCTGCGTTGTTAGGTTTATTGTGCGCTTTGCCGTCTGTTGCTTCCGCCAAAGATGCTTCTTGGCTCAAATTGTCCTTGTGGGGCGATATTGCAGTAGGTGTTTCCAACGGTATTGATACCGTACACGGTGTGGATTTGGGTATTGGTTCTACCACTGACCACATCTGCGGTGTACAATTAGACTTGATTTATTCTCGTGTAAATCAAGACTTCAACGGTATTCAAGCCTCTTGGATCTATGCTTCTGCTCCGTCCTTTAACGGTATCCAATCCTCTTTAATTGACGTGGCTGACAACTTCCAAGGTGTCCAATGGGGTCTTGCAAACATCAACAATCAACAATTTACCGGTGCTCAATTAGGTTTTATTGATTACAACAAAGGTGATTTCACCGGTGTGCAATGGGGTTTAGGAAACTATTCCGAAAGCTTCACTGGTTTGCAAGTCGGTTGGGTAAACGTTGCTAAAGACGTAAAAGGTTTGCAACTCGCTTTTGTGAACTACACCGAAACCATCTATGGTTTGCAACTCGGTTTAGTTAACATTGCTACCAAAAACTGGTTACCGGTTATGGTCTTAGTAAACGGACGCTTCTAATTTTAGAATCATCCAAAAACGCGCTCCTGCAAAGGGGCGCGTTTTTTTGTATAATAATAAGTGGATTTATTTTAGGCAAGTGCGCAACTCGTTTGCAAATTCAAGCGCTTCCTTCGATAAATCTGGGTATTACATCACCGGGAATTTATTTCCAAATTTAGATGCAAACCCCACAAGGAGAGTAATAATGAGTAATGTATCCATGAAGTCTATGTTGGAAGCGGGCGTCCATTTCGGACATCAAACCTCCCG
>CADBRU010000007.1 GCA_902797165.1 uncultured Elusimicrobium sp. | reverse complement strand
TGCATGTGTTATGCACGATGCCAGCGTTAACTCTGAGCCAGGATCAAACTCTCCATTAGAATTAATAATCTTTAAACTGCAAGCAGTTCAAAGATTACCAATCGCTAACCTCGAGTTGTTGACATTTGACTCTATACTTTTGAATTAACTTGGTGTCACAATTAAGCATGTGACCTGCTTATGAGCCTTGAACCGTTTCACCCTTGCGGGATCTTCCGTTTCAAATCGCCCATTCGCACATTGCTGTCAAATTTTCAGAGAGCGAAACTTCCCTACTGCTTTTCCATTCACTGGAAAAACGAAGGAAATTTTTAAACCTCTTACAGCTTTTTCTCTCGCTGTAAGTATAGTATAACAAAAAACTTACAGGTTTGTCAAGTCCTTTTTTAAAATACTTGATTTCAACTGCCCGACTTGTCAATCCTTACTACTCTTATATTAAAGCATTTTTGAAAAGATTTGTCAAACTTTTTGCAAATCAAAGGCGCATGCTTTAAGGCGCCGGGAAAAATAGGTAAGTCTTTTTACATGTACCGGCTGATTATTCAGTTCGGTCGCGGCCGCTGGGGCCAAAGGGATAAGACTTATAAATTTAGTGTTTCTAAAACTAACTTGATCGGCTGGGCTCAGTCCATCGTTTGAACCTTTCATTATTATAGTAGGTGATGTTTTGCTGCCGAAAAGTTTTCTGTTTAGAACAACTAGAAGTTTTTGTTTCGTTTTAAAGATCAATTCCGACTACACTAATAGTCTAGCAAAAAAGGGGCAGAAAAGTCAAGACCCAATTTCATTTTCTTTTTGAAAAGGGTTCTTGTTTTTCCGGTGGAAACAAATCCGTTTTTGTTTCCTATGTTATTAGTATAACAATTTTACAAAACAGTTGTCAATGCTTTTTGTAAAAATTTTTTATACCCAAAATGCGCACGAGGCTATATCATAATGAGCGCGCGCACGCGCGCGTACGGGAAAACTACAATTAAGACTCTATATATAGTCCGTCATCTTCCAAATATCTTGTAAACCCATACAAACGGCACTTATCTTCTCCTTCGTAATCACTACATGCCAAAAAATAACACTCGCCCGGCGCACATCCGGTAGCGAGATTATAGCCTTCGCTACATCCTATCAAAGCAATTGGATCATCTTGGCTATATGCTGTCCAAGAACAACCGAGATGTCCGTTCTCATGTAAACATTCATTATTTTCATAATGCCAGTGAGCAGAATCTTGAACATTAACATCTAATACACTCATATCACCACCGGTATAAGTCGGATCCGATAACAGCATAACATCACTGGCATGCACTAAAGCGGCTAAATTAATTTTGGCTTCCGCGACACGGGATTTTTTCACTGCTTTCTGATATTGCGGCAAAGCAATGGCAGACAAAATGCCAATGATTAAAACTACCACTAAAAGTTCAATCAATGTAAAACCTTTTTTCATACTTTTCTCCTTTTATTTCGTAAGGTCTCCTACGCTATTATTCTAAGAATAAAAACTCACTTTATCAAGTCTTTTCTAAGATTTTCAAATGGTTATAAAAAAAGACCGCACATAATGTGCGGTCTTTTGCAAAATTTCCATGCGGAAATTATTTAATGGACATATAATACAAACGTGTTTGCCATTCTTGATCCGTTTCACCTTCGTATTTTTCAAAGCCCATCAAACGAGCAAACCAACTGCCCCCTTCTTTCTTGTTCGTTTTAGCAGGTTGAGTGGCGGCGGGTTTGGTGGTTTGAGCTATAGTTTCGGCCATAGCCATCATATGCCCTTCGCGTCCGTATAAATAGAACGGATATTCGGTCGGTTTTTCTTCCGTAACGGCAGTTTCCGTAGATTCTTCTTTTTCTCCGTCCGCTTGAGCATTTACATAAGCCGCATACGCTGCTTCCGCCCGGCGTAAAGCCTCTCGTTCGGCTATTCTGCTTACAGCTGCCATGGCTACTCTTTCGCGGTTTTGATGTTGAGTAGAGAAGATATTCCAATTTGTCTGATGCGTTCCCGCTGTGGTATTTGCCGTGGTGCCTTGTGTGCCTGCCTGAGGAACATAAGCACTCCAATCGGAAATATTATTCCCCCATGTATAGGTATGATTGCCCGTGGTAGCGGAAGAGACCGGGGAGGTGGTAGCAGCCGCGCTGCCAGTTGCACCGTTAGCCGGCAAGATATAAGCCGTCATTCTGCTTTCTACACGAGGCGATTGCGCCTGAGCCGCTATTGCGGCGATTGCTACTGTTACTACTGTTATTACTATTTTTTTCATGTTTCTTTTTTCTCCTAGTTTTTTAAAAAATAAAAAACCTCGCATTTTTAATTCATGCGAGGTTGGTTATTAATCAAAAATCTATTTTCTTTTACTTAACGCACTCGCAAACAAGGTCTGCTTCTGCCACCATAATCGGGGAGAAGGATACTAGAATAGATAGACATTGTTTGTATGTGCTAATTTGCTTCATATATTTTAGTATATCACAAATTTATTTTTTGTGTCAATAAAAATTTATATGATGTAATAAATGACTGATTTGAACGAGTTACTTAAACACACTTCCCGCAGTTTATATTTAAGCGCGCGTTTGTTACCCGCTGACGTGCGCAAGGCGTTCGGCATTGCTTATTTATTATGCCGCTATGCAGATACGATTGCGGACACTTCATTAATCGCGGCAGAAAAAAGATTACACTATATTTCTTTATTTCCGTCTTGCGTTGCCAAACAAGATATTCAATTATTAAATGACATCACACAAGAAATTTCCGGCACTACTACTAATATATATGAAGCAGAACTGCTGCACAATTTGCCGGCTTGTTTAGCCGTTTTTGCGCAACTGCCAAATACGCAAAAAGAAATTATTTTGCAAGTAGTAAAAGCGGTATGCCAAGGCATGGCGATTGATCTGAAAACTTTTCCGGATGAAAAATCAGGACAAGTACGCGCTTTTGACACCGAGGCAGACTTGGAAAATTATTGTCATTTAATGGGCGGAGCGCCGGGTGTGTTTTGGAGTCAACTTATTGCACAAAGTGTCCGCTTGCCGCTTGAAGAAAATACTTTTCTGCAACTGGGGAAAGATATCGGAGATGCTTTGCAAATTGTAAATATTTTACGTGATTTGCCACGTGATTTACGTATCGGACGTTGTTATTTTCCGCAGACGGATTTACAAATGCATCATTTAACGGCACAAGATTTATTACTGCCTGAAAATTCCGCCCGCTTTGCACCGATTAAGCAAAAATGGATTGCATGGGGACGTAATAAATTAATGTCCGCGCACCGATATTTTGCGGCATTGCCCAAAACGCAATTTACACACCGCTCCGCTGTGGCGTGGCCCGTATTGTGGGCGGCCGATACTTTAAACAAATTAGAGCAAGAGCCCAATTTGTTAGATCCCGAAGTGCGCGTCAAAATTTCCCGCAACCGCATTTACGCCACCATGGCAGCCACGTTGCCCATTTTAATCTCCAACCAATTATTCTCCAAATGGCTTAAAAGTAAATTCCCCGACGGAAAATAAAATTTGCAAAATACCCCTTGACAATTTTGCAGATGTGCTTATACTAGGAGTATAGAAGTACCGTTGGAAAGCATGAAGGCTTTGGTTGCAGTTGCTGGTGGCACGGCGTGTCGCCCGATTGCGTAAAGACCCAGCCACATAGCCCCGGCGGGAAAGAGGAACAGAGGTCATGAAAATGACATACATGAGCTAAACCCCCGACATAATACGCGGGGGTTTATTTTGGATTAATTTTCTTGATCTTGATATGTAAAACCTTCTATATTTTTACACATTTTTCTGCCTTTTTCTGTCAATTGAGTCACACAAATATTCGTCCATTCCCCCGAAACGCTGTATTTACGAGAGACTAATCCATAGTCCCATCCCCGATGTTCTATTTCTACTTCGCAACGGTCATTTTCACAGAAAACGTTATATATAAAATCTTTTGTTTCATAATCATATTCTCCCGGACCGCCACCGCTCAATTCTGTTGTTAATCCCATATCTGATAGATGCAATCCTCCGGCAGAAGAAACCCATCCATTTTCTAATAAATAAAAATCAATAGCATTTCTTAAAGATCTTGAATTGGACACAGCTTCCGTAAGACGTGCTTTTTCTACTGCTTTTGTATATTGTGGCAAAGCAATGGCAGATAAAATGCCGATAATTAAAACGACCACTAATAGTTCAATCAGCGTAAATGCTCTTTTGTTTTTGTACATATTTTCTCCTTTTATTTAATTTGTCATCCCAGACATGGATCCGGGATCCAGTTTGTTATTAAGGTTTTTCCTTATAAACAACGCTGGATTGCGGGTC
>CADBRU010000006.1 GCA_902797165.1 uncultured Elusimicrobium sp. | reverse complement strand
GGTAGGGATAGGATTCGAACCTATGTAGGGCGTAGCCCGACGGTTTTACAGACCGTTGCTTTTGACCACTCAGCCACCCTACCGAAAGAGTTTATGAAAAAAGATCTATTAAATCTATACTTATTATAGCAAATAAATTTATCGTATGTCTTGTAAAAATAAATTTACTCAGTCAGATAAACCGCCAAATCTGCCAAATGAAAATGATAGAATAAAATTATGCAGAGTAATTATGATACCCCGTTAATGAAACAATATGCCGATATTAAAAACCAATATCCCGGCATTATTTTATTTTTCCGGTTGGGTGATTTCTATGAAATGTTTGATGAGCAGGCGCGGGAAGTGAGCGCGCTGCTTAATTTGACATTGACCCAACGCCACGGGGTACCTATGTGTGGCATTCCCTTTCATGCGGCGGCCACGTACATCGGCCGATTATTAAAAGTAGGTAAAAAAATCGGTATTTGCGAACAAACCAGCACCGCCGCCGACAGTAAAAGTAAACTCTTTGAACGCAAAGTTATTCGTATTATCACGCCGGGTACGGTGCTGGAAGATAATATGTTAGATGCCAGCGAGTCCAACTTTTTGGTAGGTTTGCGAATTAAGGACAAAGATTGGGCCATTGCTTGCGTGGATATTTCCACCGGTGAATTTTGGGCCACGCAGATGGAAGATGATGCGGGGCTTACGGAACTGGCCGGGGCCTTGGCCACGGTAAATCCTACCGAAATTATGGCCGATGCGGAAAGTTTACAATCATTGCAAAATAAAATTGTATTGCCTTCTCGTTTATCTTTAACGGAAATTGTTCCTTTAAGTGAGCCGGTGCAAGTGCCTTCCGCTTGGCCGGCGGCTGAAATTTGGAAAAGTAAACCGCTTGCCACTTTGTCTGCTTTGCAAGTGCTGCAATATATAGCCGATACCGAATCGGGTACGGAAAAGACCTTGATCCCCACCTATCGTCGATTGGCAGATTATTTACAATTAGACGAAAATGCCGTTAAATCTTTGGAACTGATTAGCAGCCAAGAAGGGGGCAGACAAGGCAGTTTGTGGGCACTACTAGACCATACCAAAACTTCCTTTGGCAGCCGCAAATTAAGAGAGTGGATTTTGTATCCGTCATTATCGGTAGAAGAAATACGCCGCCGCCAAAACTGTGTGCAGGCACTGATGGAAAATCAGGAAGCGCTGGCTTCTTTGGGTTCCATTTTGGAAAATATTTCGGACGTGGCGCGCATTATGTCACGCGTGTCTACGGGGCACGCTACCCCGCGTGATTTGGGGGGACTGCGCCAATCCTTACTTAATACAGAGCCGCTGCACCGTTGGTTAGAAAAATACGGGCCGCAAGTGGCCGCGCATTTGCAAACCGAATTTGCCGCGGTATATCCGACCGTAAAAGAAATGTCACAACTTTTATATGAAGCAATTAGTGAAGAGCCTCCCTTGCATATGACGGACGGAGGAATTATTCGCGATGGGTATAATGCAGAACTAGATGAACTGCGCGCGCTGCACAAAGGCAGTAATAAAGCGGTAGAAGAACTGTGCGCTCGCGAGCGGGAAAAAACGGGTATTACCAATATGAAAGTCGGTTATACTTCCGTTTACGGTTACTATTTGGAAGTAAGCAAAGGGCAAGTGGCCAAAGTTCCTTACAGTTATGTACGCAAACAAACCTTAACCAATGCCGAACGTTTTATTACACAAGAACTTAAAGAGTTGGAAAATAAAATTTTAAATGCCGAAGGGCGCATTATTCGTTTGGAAAGTACTTTATTTGATGCGTTGCGTAAAACCTTGTCCGGTCAATTAGGTCCGCTGAAATGTTTTGCCAAAACTGCGGCGGAATTGGATGTTTATTTATCGTTGGCGTTGGCGGCTTTGAAATATCATTATGTCCGTCCGACGGTTACCAACGGCACGGGGCTTTCTTATAAAAAGGGGCGCCACCCGATTGTGGAATCTTTACTGCCGGCCGGAGCGTTTGTGCCCAATGATTTGGAAATGGACGGAATTACCACTCAGCAAATGCTCATCACCGGGCCGAATATGGGTGGTAAGAGTGTCTATTTAAAACAAACCGCTTTAATGGTTATCATGGCACAGATGGGGTCTTTTGTTCCGGCCAAAGAATGTTTTGTGGGGCTGATTGATAAAATTATGACCCGCATCGGTGCACATGATGCCTTGCAGCGCGGAAATTCTACTTTTATGGTAGAGATGAACGAAACGGCGCATATTTTGGCTTCGCAAACGCCGCGCAGTTTGATTTTACTTGACGAGGTCGGGCGAGGAACATCTACCTTTGACGGTATTTCCATTGCATGGTCTATTGTGGAGTATTTACACAAACCCAAAGGCGGTGCAAAGGTATTGTTTGCCACGCATTATTTTGAACTGGTTGATTTGGAAAATAAATATTCCAATGTTAAAAATTTCCATGTGGAAGCCAAAGAATATGTCAATACGCGCGGAGAAAGTAAATTGGCTTTTTTGTATCGTATTTTGCCCGGTGCGGCGGACCAGTCTTACGGGATACACGTGGGGGAAATTGCCGGGCTGCCGGCCGCGGTGACCATTCGCGCGCGCAAGGTACTCAAAGATTTAGAAGCCAAAAAAGGGACCAAAATTGCTTCCAAAGAAAAGGCCGCCGGACAAGATTTATTTTCCGCACCGATTTTGCAAGAAATCAAAATGACCGATCCGGATAAATTAACTCCTATGAGCGCGTTGCAATTAATTGCCGAGTGGAAAAAGCGGGTAGAAAATGAATAAAATTCACTTACTAGACGAAAAAACAGCCGGACAAATTGCCGCCGGAGAAGTAATTGAGCGGCCGGCCGGCGTGCTTAAGGAACTACTTGAAAATGCCATTGATGCCGGCGCGCATGCGGTGCATATTAGCATAGAAGGCGGCGGCAAAGAACTAATCCGCATTAATGATGACGGCTGCGGTATGACTCCGGACGATTTGGCGGCCAGTGTCTTGCGGCATGCTACCAGCAAAATTACCCAATTTACCGATTTAAATAATTTACATACTTTCGGCTTTCGCGGGGAGGCACTATATTCCGTAGCGGCGGTTTCGCGTATGCGCATGACCAGTTGCATTGAGGGCGGAGACGGCAGTTGCCTAGAAATTGAAGGCGGCAAGGTACTAGCGCAAAGTCCGGCTCCGGCTATTCGCGGCACTACTGTAGAAATCAAAGATTTATTTTTTAATGTTCCCGCGCGGCTTAAATTTTTAAAAAGTGATGCTTATGAGCGAGGGTGTTTGCTTAAAGTAGTGGAAGAAAGTGCACTTGCCAATTTGCAGGTAGGATATACGGTAGTCAGTAACGGGCGGGAGACGTATCGGCTGCCGGCGCAACCCAAGAATGACGCAGAGGCCGTTATCACTCGTGCTAAAGAAATTTTAGGCACCGAGGTCGGCGCTTCTTTAGTCCATAAGAAATTTGAAAAAATGGGGCTTGAAATTTTTATCACACCGCCGGATAAACTGGTTGCCACGCGCGATTTGCAGTTTATGTTTGTCAACCGTCGGCCGGTGGAAAGCAAAACGATTCAGCAAGCCGTTTATAAAGCCCTTCAAAATGTTCGCGGCAAAGATCGTCACCCGGCTTTTATTATTTATATGGAGTTGGAACCCGGGTCCTTTGATGTCAATATTCATCCGCAAAAGCGCGATATCCGCTTTGCCGATGAGCGCCGTGTGTTTTTAGATATTATGCAAGCGGTCAATGAAACGGTGTTCGGCTCGGCTACTGCGGTGCAAATGCAAGTGCCATCCCCGCAAACCAATGCTACTCCTGCGCAACCCAAGCCAGCCGTGCTGCCCGATTTGCCCGCTATGGGCCAAGCCCCCGCGCCGTCGGCAGAATTATTTGAAAATCAAGCGCCGCAACCCGCACCGCCCACCGCACAAGAAACTTTTGCCCCGCGCGGTGAGTTTATGTTGCGCGAAACGGAAACTCCGGCCGACGAATTTGCCTTTCCGACCAAAACGTCTATTGCCAAAGAACTTGCTGCCGCTGCGGTTGAAAAGGGGCCGTCTTGGTGGCATGGACCGTATCATTATTTGGGGCAACTTGAAAAAACATATTTGGTATTTGAAAACCCGGACGGACTGGTGCTTATTGACCAGCATGCCGCCCAAGAGCGGGTATTGTTTGAGCGGTATTTAGACGCTTTTGAAACGCGCAAAGTGACCGTGCAAGATTTAATTATTCCTATTCATATTGATTTGACACCCAGCAATGCGGAAATTTTAATGAGTTGGGCCGGCTTTCTCAAAAGTGCCGGGTTTGAAATAGAGCGTTTTTCACCGCGCACGGTGACGGTTAATACCGTGCCCTCTATGCTACGCTTTAAAGAAGATGATATGAAGGCCTTTATTGTGTCTTTGTCGCAAGTGGTGGGGGACCCCTCTAAATCAGATGACCAACTCAAGCGCAAAATGGTGGCCCTACTGGCTTGCAAAAAAGCCATTAAAGCCCATGACCAAATTTCCGCCGCCGAGGCTGAGGGACTACTGGAAAATATGAAAAAGTGCAAAGACGGTATGCACTGCCCGCACGGACGACCCTGTGTGGCGGTTTTGGGTACCAAAGATATTGCAAAACTTTTCGGAAGATAATGGCTTTGAACGAATAACACATAAAAAACGCAACTTTAAGTTGCGTTTTTTGATATAGGATTTGGTAAAGTTATGCTCTAAAATTCATAACGATCAGATTCACCAATTTTTTTACCGCCCAGAGCTTTGCAAAAAGACTCATTATAGCTACACAAGCGTTTCCCTGCTGGATAATAAGAGTCATCTGGTTGCGTTATCATAATTTCAAAATTCTCATCATCGGATTTCCACTGGGAACTGCAATATACCATGCCCGTTAATTCTTCGTTTGCAAAACAATACCACAAATTATTGTAATCTTCTAGGCCATTTGGATCACTACCCAGCCAATCATTTGGCCAAGAAGCACCTACTTCTTCAGCTGTAGGATGACTTCCTTGTGCATTTTTGTAAGACCCATGTTCTAATTTATATAAAGCAAGCATATCTGCCCAATGACGCATTAGCGGAAGTATAGTTGCCACGCGGGATTTGTCTACCGCCTTTTGATATTGCGGCAAAGCAATGGCAGACAAGATACCGATAATCAAAACCACGACGAGCAGCTCAATCAAAGTAAAACCTTTTTTCATAATGCTATCTCCTAAATCATTTTGCCCAAAACAGTGAGTTAAATAAAGTTTAGTTGTTTTTTCTTATTTTGCCAAGTCTTTTTATAAAAACGGTAACTGTTGTAAATACAAATACTCTATTTTCCTCTTTCCTAACTACCCCTAAAAAAGGTATGCTATACTATATACCCTTTTTAGGAGGCCTTATGGCAGAACAGCCGTTTTTGGAACGTATTTTAATTTCGCAGGAACAAATCAAGCAACGCGTAGCGGAACTGGGACGGGAAATTTCTACCGATTATAAAGGGAAAAAACCGCTCTTTGTGGGTATTTTGCGCGGCGGTATTATTTTCTATGCCGATTTGTTGCGTGAAATCAGTATTGATTGCAATATGGATTTTATGAGCCTTTCCTCCTATGCGGGTACCAAAAGCACCGGTGAAGTGCGCACGATGCTTGATTTGCGCGAAAGCATTAAGGGCCGCCATGTCGTAATTGTAGAGGACATCGTAGATACCGGACTGACTTTGGACTATTTAATGAAAAGTTTGGCAGACCGCGGGGCCGCCAGTATTGAAATTTGCTGTCTATTGGATAAGCCTTGCAACCGAAAAGTAGACGTATCTCCCAAATATGTCGGTTTTACCATTGAAAACGAATTTGTAATCGGCTATGGTTTGGACTATAACGAACTATACCGTAACTTACCATACATCGGGGTATTTAAAAAATAATGAACAATAAACGTACACCAAATCCGCGTCGGATTATTTCTATCCATCAAATCTTAATTTGGGTGGCCATTTTTGCAGTGGCGGTTTTCTTATTTAACCGCCCGGGTAATGCCAGTAAAGAGTTAAACTATTCCGAGTTTAAACAAAAGGTAGCCAACGCAGAAGTATCAAATTTAACGGTCGCTCCGACGGTAATTAGCGGCAGCCTAAAAGGGGAAGACGGCAAAGAGATGCGTTTTAAAACCGTACGCATGGAAGATCCGGATTTGGTAAAAGAATTAACCGCCAATAAAATTTCTTATAAAGCACAAGCCGACAACAGTTGGCTGAGCAATATCCTGTTTAACGTGCTGTGGATATTTTTGCTTATCGGGCTTTGGTGGTTTGTATTTATCCGCCCGCAACGCGGAGACGGCAAAAGTGCCATGAATTTTGCGCGCAGTAAAGCCAAAATGCAAGATCCTTCCAAACAAACCATTACTTTTAAAGATGTGGCCGGTGTGGAAGAAGCCAAAGAAGAACTGCAAGACATTATCAAATTTTTGAAAAATCCCAAAAAATTCCAAAAACTCGGTGGTAAATTGCCCAAAGGTGTGCTTTTGTACGGTGCACCGGGTACGGGTAAGACTTTGCTGGCCAAAGCCGTAGCCGGAGAAGCGGGAGTAGCGTTTTTCAGTGCGTCTGCTTCCGAATTTGTGGAAATGTTTGTGGGGGTGGGGGCCGCACGTGTGCGTGATTTGTTTGAACAAGCCAAAAAGAATGCTCCGGCCATTATCTTTATTGATGAATTGGATGCCGTAGGCCGCCGGCGTTTTGCCGGAATCGGCGGCGGACATGATGAGCGCGAACAAACCTTAAACCAACTTTTAATTGAACTGGACGGTTTTGAAAGCAAACAGGGCATTATTTTAATGGCCTCTACCAACCGGCCCGATGTATTGGATCCCGCGCTAGTGCGTCCGGGACGTTTTGACCGCCATGTATCCGTTCCCGCGCCGGACTTAAAAGGCCGCGAAGAAATTTTGAAAGTACATGCCAAAAAAGTTAAACTCGCACCCGAAGTAGATTTGAAAGTGATTGCCAAAGGTACGCCGGGTTTTGTGGGGGCCGATTTGGCCAATGTGGTAAACGAAGCGGCCATTTTGGCGGCGCGTGCCGATAAAGATGCCGTGGAAAATGCGGACTTTGACGAAGCAGTGGAAAGAGTACTTGCCGGTCCGCAGAAAAAGAGCCGCATTATTTCGGAAAAAGAGAAGAAAATCATTGCCGCGCACGAAGTAGGTCATACGGTGGTGGCGCGCCTGACGCATCATTCCGATCCGGTACATAAAGTGACCATTGTGCCGCGCGGACAAGCGTTAGGTTATACCTTGCAACTGCCGCTGGAAGATAAATTTTTGACCAGCAAATCCGAAATTTTAGATAAGATTTGTATCCTACTGGCCGGACGGGCGGCGGAAGAACTTGTATTTGGGGAAATTACTTCCGGTGCCAGTGACGATTTGAATAAAGCCACCGCCTATACGCGCAAGATGATTATGGAACTAGGAATGAGTGACAAAATCGGTCCGATTGCTTTGCCGGACGGTGAAAACGGGGAAGTATTTTTAGGACGTGATTTATCGCGCCATCGCCAATATTCCGAAGAGTTGGCACAACGCATTGATACTGAAATTTCAAATACGTTACGCTCGGCATACGAACGGGCGAAGGAAATTATTGCTTCGCACCGTGCACAATTTGACACGTTAGTATCTCGCTTGCTTGAAAAAGAAGTAGTAGAAGCACCCGAAATTGATGAGATTTTGGGACTGGCCGCACCGAAAGAGGCTGTGCAAGAACCGGCACAAACGCCTGCAGCAGAACCGGAAAAAGAGAATCAAAAAGACAAAGTCGCGGCGGCCGAAACCAAAACAGAAAAAGAAGACAACCCCAAGCAAGGGGAACTCTTTTAATCGTTTGAAAGTTGCGCTTGCGGCGCAAAGGAGTGAACATGGGAAAATATTTTGGAACTGACGGTGTACGTGCCGTCGCGGGAGAATTTCCTTTAACAGATGATTTTATTTGCAAATTGGGTTATTGCGCTTTAGTTGAACTGGGCAAATATGCCGAAAAAGAACACTTGAAAAAACAAGTGGTTATTGCGCGCGATACTCGTTTGTCCGGTCCTTCTATTTTAAAACAACTTGCCAACGGTATCCGCGCGGCCGGAGCCGATGTACTTGATATGGGCATCTCTACTACTCCCTCCGTGGCCGATGCGGTTAAACAAACCGGCAGCGTGTGCGGAGTAGTTATTTCCGCCAGTCATAATCCGCCGGAATTTAACGGAATTAAATTTTTTACAGCGGCGGGTACCAAACTACCGGAAGATTTGGAAGATAAAATTGAGGCCGCTATTGAAACTACAACCCAAGTGCCGCAACGCACCGGTAATTACCGTGCCGCGCCCGAATTAGTGGTAGGTTATAAGAAATTTTTAATGTCTAGCGTGGATGCTAATTTGCTCAAAGGCACCAAAGTAGTATTAGATTGTGCCAACGGAGCAAGCCACCAAATCGCGCCGGATGTATTTCGTTCGCTGGGCATGGAAGTGATAGTTATGGCCGATAAAAATGACGGGGCCTTGATTAATGAAGGCGTCGGTGCCTTGCATACGGAAAAGATGCAACAATTGGTAAAAGAGACTGGCGCTTATATCGGTTTTAGTTTTGACGGAGATGCCGATCGGGTCATTGCCAGTGACGAAACCGGCCGTCAATTGGACGGAGAATATATTATTGCTTCTTCCGCTTTGGCACTTAAAGACGAAGGCCGCTTGCCCTACGATGAGGCGGTTATGACGGTCATGGCCAATTTGGGTTGTATTAACTTCTTAAAAGAGCGCGGCATAAATGTGGAACTTACTCCGGTAGGAGACAAATATGTGGCCCAAAAATTAGCCGAGCAAGGCCTAGCCATCGGCGGGGAAACCTCCGGACATATCATTTTCTCGCAGTTTGCCAACACGGGAGACGGCATTTTATCGGCTTTGCAATTTTTGCAATTTGCCAAAAAATCCGGCTTGCCGGTAAGCAAATTTGCTTACCAATGGACCAAATATCCGTGTGAGTTGCGTGCCATTAAGGTAAAAGAAAAACCGGCACTGGATAGTTTGCCCGGTTTTATGGAAGGTCTGAGTGAACTGGAAGCCCAACTGCGCGGAAAAGGCCGTATTTTAATACGATACAGCGGTACGGAGCCGAAATTGCGTATTTTGGTAGAAGGGGCAGATGAACAAATGGTAAAACAAATTACCAACGAAGCGGAAGCCCTGTATTTAGAAAAAACCGGGAGTCAAAAATGAGTTTAAAATTAGGGGTAAATATTGATCATGTGGCTACCTTGCGCCAAGCACGCCAAGCCACCTATCCCGATCCGTTGGCAGCAGCGGAATTATGTTTATACGTCGGAGCGGACTATATTGTAATTCATGTGCGTAATGATAATAGACACATGAGCGAAAAAGATTTGGCCCGTCTATGTAAAGCATATCGTCCCTACATGCATTTGGAATGTAATTTTTCCGAAAAGATGCAAAAAATGGCTTTGAAATACAAACCGGCTTCCGTGTGTATTGTGCCGGAAGAGCCCGGGGAAGTTACCACCACGGGCGGTCTTAAATTTACACCTAAAAATTTTGATCGCATCCGCGCTATGACAGAGGCTCTGCAAAAAAAGAACATTCGAGTCAGTTTGTTTGTTTCCCCGGATGCTGCCTCTATTCGTACGGCCGCCAAATGCGGGGCTGACATTGTGGAACTTTGCACCCGTGATTACAGTGAAGCCACTACCAAAAAAGCCAAAGAAAAATGTTTGCGCGATTTGGCCTTGGCCTCTTTACTAGCAAAAGAACTCGGGCTTGAAGTCCACGCCGGGCATGGCCTTGATTATGAAAATGTATTGCCGGTGGCTGATTTGTGCGGGATTGGCTGCATGAATATCGGTTTTTCGATTATTGCCCGTGCGGTATTGTCGGGTTTACCCAATGCCGTTAGCGCCATGAAAGAATTACTGTAGGATATTTTATGTGCGGAATTATCGGATACATCGGCCCCAAAAACAGCGTTCCCTTTTTGATAGAAGGACTTAAAAAGTTGGAATACCGCGGTTATGATTCGGCGGGTTTGGCTGTGATTGAAAAAGGAAAAGTACGCCGGGTGCGTGCGGTAGGCAAAGTGGCCGAATTGGAACGCGCCGCCGGACAAATAAATCCGAAAGGCAGTTGCGGTTTAGGTCATACCCGTTGGGCTACGCATGGTAAGCCGAGTGAAGAAAATTCCCATCCGCATACCGATTGCAGCGGTGAAATTGTAGTAGTCCATAACGGAATTATCGAAAATTTTTTGAAACTGAAAGAACATTTACAAAAATTAGGACATACTTTTCGCAGTGAAACCGATACGGAAACAATTGCTCACCTGATAGAAGAAAATCTAAAACATATTTCGGCTAAGACGGAAGAAGAACGGTTTTTGTCGGCCGTTTCCCGCGCTAATGCCAAACTGCACGGTGCTTTTGCTTACGCGGTAATGTGGAGCAAAACCCCAAAGCAAATTATTGCAGTTAAACATCAAAGTCCGCTGGTGGTAGGACTTGGAAAGGAGGCCAATTTTTTGGCTTCCGATGTGCCGGCCTTTTTGAAATACACCAACCGCGTACTGTTTTTGGAAGATAAACAAACCGTGGTTTTGCGTAGTGACGGAATAGAACTTTTTGATGAAAAAAATCATAGCATAAAGCCGAAAATAACTAAAATTTCTTGGGACCAAAAGACGGCCGAAAAAGGCGGATATGCGCATTTTATGCTCAAAGAAATTTATGACCAACCGCAAGCGCTGGAAGATACTTTGCGCACGGTGCGAAATGATTTTTTCCGCATTTTAAAATCTAAATCCGAAGATCTCCGCAAAATTAAAAATATACATTTAGTTGCATGCGGAACGGCCTATCATGCGGCCTTAATCGGCAAATACTATTTGGAAAATTTTGCCGGTGTAATGGTCTCGGTAGATTTGGCCAGTGAATTTAAATACCGCACTGTTGCCCCGTCAAAAAATACGCTGTGTATTGCTATTAGCCAATCGGGAGAAACGGCAGATACGTTGGGTGCTTTAAAGAAAGCCAAAGAACTGGGTTTTAAGCGTTGGGGCATTTGCAATGTGGTGGGTGCCAGTTTGACGCGCCTGTGCGATCATGTGTTTTATACGCATTGCGGACCTGAAATAAGTGTGGCTTCCACCAAGGCATTTACCAGCCAACTTATTTCCTTGTATGCGTTGGCTATTTTGCTGGGGCAAGCGTGCGGGCATATTCATCAAAGTCAATTCAAAAAATATTATAAGGAATTAATGACATTGCCCAAGGCCCTAGCAGAAACCTTGAAGGTGGAAAATGAAATAAAATCTTTAAGCCGCAAGGCGTATTTGGCAAATCGTTTTATTTTCTTAGGGCGAAATGTAAATTTCCCCATTGCGCTGGAAGGGGCTTTGAAACTTAAAGAGATTTCTTATGCCTCCGCGGAAGGTTTTGCGGCCGGTGAAATTAAACACGGACCCATTTCTATTATTGATAAAGGTACCCCGGTTATTGTGCTGATGCCGGCCGATTCTTTATTTGACAAAATGCTTTCTGCCTGCCAAGAATGCCGTGCGCGCGGTGCGTTTGTGGTTGCCATCACTACACCTGAAGGAAAAGAAGCGGCCGCTTCCGTGACGGATAAACAAATTATTATCCCGCAAATGAGCGCATTTTTGCAGCCGATGTTAAATATTATCCCCTTGCAATTTTTTGCTTATTGGGTGGCCAAACGCTTAGGGCGCGATATTGATCAGCCGCGCAATTTGGCCAAGAGCGTTACGGTTGAATAACATGTTGTTAAATCAAAAACACATCCGGTCTTTTTTACCCAAACGCCCGAGAGTATCCCACAAAGGTACATTCGGGCGTGTACTTATTATAGCGGGCAGCGCCCAAATGGCAGGAGCGGCCGTATTATGTGCGCGCAGTGCCTTGCAAACGGGCGCGGGACTGGTGTGTTTGGCATTGCCCGCGTCGCGCCAATGTGTGGCCGCGGCAGCAGTGCCGGAAAGTTTAACACTGGATTTGCCGGAGAAAAATGGGGTAATTTCTCTGGGTGCTACGCGTGTTTTGCAAGCGTTTATCAAACAATTCAAACCTTCCGTTATTTTAATGGGTCCCGGTTTGTCTAACGCTCCGTTTATTATTCCTTTTCTAAAGAAAAACACATTGCCGGCGGTACTGGATGCAGATGCACTCAATGCTTTGGCCCGTCAGAAGCATTGGGAAAAAATAATTGCAAATCGTTTCGTGCTCATTTGCACGCCGCATCCGGGGGAACTAGAGCGGCTGACAGGTGAGAGCCCATCCTCTTCTCAAACAGTACGCATGAAACAAGCGCGAGAATTAAGTTTGCGCAGCAGCGGTGTTACGGTATTAAAAGGATTTCGCAGCGTCATTACTGACGGAAAAACCGTATATATCAATCCGACCGGCGGTCCGGCGCTGGCCAAAGCGGGCAGCGGAGATGTGCTTGGCGGTATGATTGCGGGACTATGGGCGCAACTAGGTACGGCGCAAGGATTTAATAAGGTAAGTGCCTTAAAAGCCGCGGCGGCGGGAGTGTATTTGCATGGTTTGTGCGGAGATTTGGCCGCCAAGGTATTAACGGATCGTGCGGTGCTGGCCGGTGATGTAGCAGAGCAGTTGCCAAACGCTTGGAAACGGGTGCTACGTAGCAGATAAGGACGATATTTTATACAATAAATTTATGCTAAAAATTATTTTAATCATTTTAATTGTGTTAGTTTTGCTGGTTATCGGTTTAGTGTATGCCTGTTCGCACATTGCCAAAAAAGTCTTGCACCCGGTGGCCAAACGCAAAGCCTTAGATGTGTGGCCGGACCAATATAAACTGCCGTATGAAAATGTGTATTTTAAAACGGAAGACGGTGTTTTAATTAAGGGCTGGTTTATTCCGTGTGAAGCCTCTGATAAAACCATTATTTTAATGCATGGCTGGGGAATGAACCGCGGAGATATTTTTAAAAATACGTATTTCTTGCATGACCTCGGCTATAACTTAATGTATTTCGATTTCCGGGCACTGGGGGAAAGCGGCGGAACGGTAAGTTCTATCGGATATTTGGAAGTAAGAGATTTAGAGGCGGCTATTAAATTTTTAAAAGAAACACGTGCTTATGCGTGTGCGAAAATCGGTTTGTACGGTTTATCCATGGGCGGTATGGTAGCCATTTGCGAAGCGGCACAAAATAAGGAAATTGTGTGCGTGGCGGCGGAGGCATCTTATTATTCTTTCCGCAAAGTAGTCTCGCGCTGGGCGTGGGTGCATCATAAGATTCCGCATTTTCCGCTGATGACTTTAGTATTGCATTATATTCATAAACGGCTTATGGAAAACCCCGAAAAGTTCAGTCCGAAATTTAACGTGCCCAAAATTTCCCCGCGGCCGATTTTTATTATTCACGGGCGGTATGATAATTTAGTGCCCGCCGCGCAAGCCAAACTACTCTACAAAAACGCCGGAGAGCCCAAACAAATTTGGCTGGTCCCCGGCGCTAAACACAATAAATGTGCCGAAGTGGGTGGTGTGGAATACAAGCAACGCCTCGGCGATTTCTTTAAGAAATATTTGTAATTTCCGGCTATGAAACAATTTGTCATTTTTGATTTGGACGGGACTTTGCTAAATAGTATTGGTGATTTGGCAAGTGCCAATAACTACGCACTGGACAAACTCGGTTTTCCTACCCACCCGATAGAAGCCTATTATCAATTTGTGTGTAACGGCATTATGAAACTTTTTGAGCGTTCCTTGCCGCCGGAGGAGCGCACCTCGGAAAATTTGCAAAAAATGCGTGAATTGTTTGTCCCTTATTATAATGAACACGGCTGCGAACGTTCCTTTCCGTATGAAGGCATTACGGAAGTGTTAAAAACCTTACAGGCGCGTGGTATTAAAATGGCGGTGGCTTCCAATAAATACCATGAGGGAACGGAAAAATTAGTGCGACATTTTTTCCCGGATATTATGTTTAGTTCCGTTTGCGGCCAACGGGAAGGCTTCCCTATGAAACCCGATCCGCTGCTGGTGCAGCAAATGATGCAAAAAGCACAAGTATCGCCGAAGCATACCCTGTATGTGGGAGATTCCGGCGTGGATATGCAAACGGCTCATAATGCGGGCGTGGACGCCTGTGCGGTGTTGTGGGGGTTTCGCTCGCGCGAAGAATTATCTGCCTTTCATCCGGCCTATATGATTTCTAATCCAAGGGCTATTTTGGAAATTATTTAAGCAGTTGAGCGCAGCAGCGCTTTTCATTTTGCTAAAATAGTTATGCTATGACTTTTCAGAAAATTATTTTGGCGTGTAATTCTTCTCATCCGCAGGCCGCGCAAACCGCGCAGCAACTGGCTGATTTTTTGCGTGCGAAAAATTATACCGCCACCATTTTAGCCGATTATCATGCCTTAACTCCCGACAATAAAGCCGATCTTTGTATCAGTTTGGGCGGAGACGGGACAACATTGCGTTGTGCCCGTTATGCCGCGCCGCTGCATATTCCGCTGCTGGCGGTAAATTGCGGCCATTTGGGCTTTTTGTCTGCGTGTGATAGTGTAGACGCCTTGGCTCTTTTGACTCAAATTTTAGAAGGGAATTATGAAATTCACCACCGTTGGTTATTAGAGGTTGATATTTTGCGCGCAGGGAAGCCTATTGTGAAAAGCGCTTTGGGTTTTAATGATTGTGTGATTAAAACTATTCAACCGCGTGCGTTTACGCTTCGTGCCATGCGTGACGGTGCGTTTTTCAAACAATTTTACGGAGACGGCGTAATTATTTCTACGCCTACCGGATCTACCGCTTATTCTTTGTCTGCCGGCGGACCGATTGTGGAACCGCAACTGGATGTGTGGACACTGACTTCCATTTGTCCGCATTCTTTGGCAGATCGTCCTTTACTGTTAAGTGCGCAAACACAATTAACTTTTGTGCCTGTATTTAAAAATCGAATCGATACGGCCGCGGTAAGTTTGGACGGACAGGAAAATTTTATGCTGCAAAACGAAGACTGCGTACAGGTGCGGCGGGCCGCTTGCGAAGCGCAACTGATTACACCGAAAGGATTTGATTTTTTCGGCCGGTTGCGCCAAAAATTAGAATGGGGGAAACGGTAATGCTGAGCAAACTTTCCGTGCGCAATTTTGCGGTTATCT
The DNA here is from genome assembly GCA_902797165.1 of uncultured Elusimicrobium sp. Lineage (GTDB taxonomy): Bacteria > Elusimicrobiota > Elusimicrobia > Elusimicrobiales > Elusimicrobiaceae > Avelusimicrobium. The sequence continues at coordinate 13,400 of CADBRU010000006.1, read as the reverse complement.
CCCATGTGGAATTTTCACCCAAACCGGGGCTTAATGTGTTTACCGGAGAGACAGGAGCAGGTAAATCGGTGGCTATTTCGGCGCTCAGTTTCGTGCTGGGGGCGCGCGGATCGGTGAGTTTAATTAAAGACGGGGCGGACAAATTAGAAGTACGCGCGGAATTTGAAGCCAAGTTGCCTGAGACCCTTTTGCAAAAATATGCTCTAAGCGGTACTAAATTTTGTTTGGCGCGCAGTTTGGACCGCCACGGAAAAAGTAAAGCAAGTATAAACGGCAAACCCGCCTCCGCGGCCGTGTTGGCGGAAATCGGCAAAGAATTGGTAGATTTCCATGGCCAGCACGAACATCAAAGTTTATTGCGCTGCGAAGTGCAACTTGATTTGTTGGATACCTTTGGTAAATTAAGTACCTTGCGCGAGAAAACTCATCTGCAATGGAAAAATTGGCGCGAAGCGCAAGCGCGTTTGGAAGCGGCGCAACTTTCCGAACAGGAAAAACAACGCCAACTGGATTTATGCAATTTTCAACTGCAGGAAATTGAAAAAGTAGCCCCGCAGTTGGGAGAAGATGTAGAACTGGAGCAGAAACTGCCGCAACTTAAACACGCCGGACGTTTGGTGGAGTTGGCTTCTACTGCGTATCAAGATTTGTATGACAATGAAAATTCGGCAGTTACCTTACTGGGCCGCGCGGCACGTCAAGTGTCGGAAATGGCGCAATTGGACGAACAAGCCGCCCCACTGGCAGATGCTTTAGCCCAAGCGGAAACCTTAGCCGCAGATGCCGCGTCTGATTTAAGTGCGTATCAAGCCGGTTTGCATGCAGACCCGCAAACTTTAGATGATATGCTTTCTCGTCATGAAAAACTAAAACGATTGAAATTAAAATACGGTCCGCAATTATCCGACGTTTTGAAAACTGCCGAAGAAATGAAAAAGCAAATCGATCGTTTGCAAAATGCGGAACTCTTACAAGAAGAATTGGAAAAGGAAGTTGCCAAAACCCGTAAAGAATTAGATGTTTTGTGCGAGCAGTTACATACCAAACGTCAAACCGCCGCGCAAAAATTGGCCGCTACTTTGCAAAAAGAAATCAGTCCGCTGGGGTTTAACGGGCTGGTGTTTGAAATTGCGGTAGAAATGGACAGTGAAAACCCGGGCCCGACGGGAGCCGATCAAGTAGAATTTTTATTTTCACCCAACCCTGGGCAAGCCCCGCGGCCGCTGCGGGCGGTTGCTTCCGGCGGTGAACTTTCACGCGTTATGCTGGGGCTCAAAACAGTACTGGCCGGAAATATTCCGGTCATGGTGTTTGACGAAGTAGATAGCGGCATCGGAGGCCGAACCGCCACTTTGGTGGGCCAAAAATTACGCGCGGTTTCCAAGGGACGGCAAGTTTTGTGTGTTACCCATTTGGCCAGCGTAGCCGCGTGTGCCGATGCGCATTTTTATATTGAAAAAACTACTGATGGCAAAAAAACCGAAGTGTCCTTATGCGCTTTGGACGGCGAAAAAATCATTTCCGAACTGGCGCGTATGCTGGGTGCTTTGTCGGACAAAGACGCAACGGCTTTGGCACATGCGCGCAAAATGTTGGCAGAGAGCCGCAAATAATAAATAAAAGATATATATTTTGGGTATTTGTTTTGATACAATATAAGTATAACAGTAGTAATCTACTACTGAATTTAACTTAAGGAGTGAAGTATGGGTTGCAAAAAATGTTGTTGGTTCCCGCACAATTGGTTGTGCTTAAGAGGGTTGTATTGGATCTTTATTGCTTTGTTCTACATTACCATTGGTTTTACATTGTATTGGGTTTATATGCTCAGCACGACCCCGATGTTGACGGGTGCTGCTTATTGGCAAAACCTAGTCAGTTTGTTAATCAATTCCGGCAGCATGATGTTGGGTTTCTTAACCGTTGCGGCCGTTTTGAAAGCATTGCGCAAAGTCGTTCATGCGGTAGCCCCTTGCTGCTGCCATGAGGAAGAAAAGACCGAAGTCGTTGCTTCCAAACAAGACAAATAATTTATGTAAGAGAAGGCGGCCTGTCCTGTGCCGCCTTCTTTGACTTTGTAACCGCTTATGAAAAAACAAATTGTATTAATCGGTGTTTTGTTTTTTACCGTTGGTTTGTTTGCGGAAACCGTCAAACTAAAAGACGGTACGTTCATTAGCGGTTCGATTACCTCTCAAACCGAATATACCTTAAACTTAACTACTTCCTATGGCCCGGTGGTACTCAATCAGCGGGATGTGGAATCGATTTTACCCGATAAACACCGTGTTCACTTAAAGGGCGGTACGGAACTAATCGGGGTCATTATTGATCTGGACGAATTTAACTTAAAATTACAAACGGATGCGGGCATTGTGAATATTGATATGCCGCAAATCGTATCCGTGGAAGTGTATGACTATGAGCAAGCCGGTACGACCAAACAATTAGCCGCCAAGCAAGCAGCGCAGCGCGCCGCCCAAGAACAAGCGGCCGCGGCCGTTGCGGCAGCGGGGGTGGGTGCGGCCGGTGTGGCGGCAGAAACGTCCGGCAGCGGCGGGCTTACCTTTGATTCGGATATTGAAAAAGTATTTGATGCCAAAAAGCCGGATATTGTAAACGGACAAGTGCAAACCGTCAAAGAAATTTCCGCCGCGGATCTGCGCGCGCAACGAGCCGCGCAAATGAGTGATGAAGAAGCATTCTTAAAAGGAGTTTCTCCGCAAGAGCGTGTCGCAACTATTGAGCAAAATGCGCAGGCGGCGCGCAGCGGTAAATTAGATAAAGAAAAACAAGCCGCGGCCAAGAAAGATAAACGGCCTAAAGAGAGTGCCACTCAAAAATTATTTGCTATTTCCGTAGGGATGCAGACTAACGGACTTAAATTAGACAATAGTCACCGCGACGGTTTTGCCGGCACATCTCCTTACGATGTGGGGGGAACTGCTGTGCGCGTAGAAGGTACTTTTATGTGGCGGGTGAAAAGCAGTAATTTCTGGGTAGGGCCCGCTTTGGCGTTGGTACCTATTCCCAAAAGTTCTTTTCCGGATTTGGACCCGACGGTAATTTCCGCTCCTCCGGGTACTTATAATCCGAATGTATCTACCAGCGGACAAATGATTGATTTAATGTTAAAAGGTGCCTATTTCTTTACGCCGGACCGTTTATTTTCCGTTTATATGACCGCCACGGGGGGATACCGTTCCGTATCTTTAAATTACCATGGCGGCGTGAGAGGAGAAACGGATGACGCCGGATCGGCTTTAGGTGCGGTCGGTGTAGGGGTGCAAACTTTACTGGATGATGTGTTAATCGGGTTGGAGGTAAGCGAACAATTCACTCCTTACAGCGGTGTTTTTAAGGATTCTTCCAAAGCCAGTACGGTAGTGTCAGTGTCTTTTAACTGGAAATTTTAATGAAAATTTTAATTCTCCCCAATTCTTTTAAAGGATCTTTAAGCGCGCGCCAAACGGCGCGCATTTTGCACCGGTCTTTGTGTAAAAAACATATTGTAAAATCTTATCCGTTGTCCGATGGCGGAGACGGTTTTATTGATTTTTTTCAAACGCTCTATCCCGCCGCGCATCACGCAAAATGTACGGCGCAAAACGCCTTTGGAAAACGCTGCCCAACTTCGTACCTGTGGAACGCTGCCCGAAAAACTGCGGTGTTGGAAACCGCCCGCATTTGCGGACTGGGGACTGCCAAGCGCAAAGAATTAGATCCGTTGGGCGCTTCGTCTTTTGGCGTGGGGGAAGTAATCTTACACGCCGTTAAAAGAGGGGCTAAAAAGATTTATATCGGGCTTGGTGGAGTGGCTTGCAATGACGGCGGCGCGGGCATTGCAGAAGCCTTAGGAGCGCAGTTTTTAGATGCAAAGGGGCATCTTATTAACTTGGGTGCCAAACCGCTTTTGAAATTAGCCAAGTTGGACGTGACTGTTTTGAAAAAGAATTTGCGCGGAGTTAAAATTTATGCGGTAGCCGATGTGCAAAATCCCTTGCTAGGGCCGCACGGCTCGGCCAAGGTGTACGGACCGCAAAAAGGGGCTACTGCTACGCAAGTGCGCGCATTAGAAAAGGCTTTGTCCGGGTACGCCTGTGTGGTGAAAAAAACAACCGGAAAAAATATTGCAAGTACTCCCGGCACGGCCGCCGCGGGCGGTTTATGTGCGGGACTATATGGTTTATGCGGAGCGGAAATTATTTTCGGATCAGACTTTTTACGCACGCATTTGCCGCTTAAAAAACAGATCAAATTGACCGATTTAATCATTACATCCGAAGGGAAATTTGACGCACAAACGCTGCAAGGCAAAGCCCCATTGGCGGTACTGCAAGCGGCGGCCACAGCAAAAAAACCTGTTTTATTTATTTGCGGACAGTGTGATGAAAAAGCACTTAAAAAATTACCGCGCGGCCTTAACTTGCGACTGGTTTGTTTGTCCGATTTTGCCAAAAACACACAAGATAGTATGAAAAATGCCGGTCATTATATAAGTGCTATTGCTCGTCAGATTAATTAAAATCTACTACAAAATACTTCTTACCGAAAGACAGAGCATTTATCGCAAAATGATATAATGTATATAAGATAAGGAGTCGAATATGTGGGATTATACAGATAAAGTAATGGACCATTTCCGCCACCCGCGCAATGTGGGCGTGATTGAAAATGCAGATGCCACCGGTCAAGTGGGTAGTTTGGTGTGCGGCGATGCATTAAAATTAACTTTGAAAATTAATAAAGAAACCGAAGTAATTGAAGATGCCAAATTTGAAACCTTCGGTTGTGCAAGTGCCATTGCCTCATCTTCCGTCTTGACGGAAATGATTAAGGGTAAAACGTTGGCACAAGCGGCTAAAATTACCAACCAAGATATAGCCGACGAACTCGGTTCCTTGCCGGCTGAAAAAATGCACTGCTCTGTGATGGGCATGGAAGCCTTGGAAGCGGCAGTGCAAAGTTACCGCCAAGGCGGCAAACCGGTTGTGTTTGAGCAAGAATCGGAAAAAATTGTGTGCCATTGTTTTAACGTTTCCGAAGAAGCCATTATAAAAGCCATCCGCACCAACCATTTAACCACCGTAGAAGAAGTGACTTTTTACACCAAAGCCGGCGGCGCTTGCGGAAAATGCAAAGGTGAAATTCAAAAGATTTTAGATAAAGTAAATGCTTGCGAAGTCCCTGCTACGGCGTCTAGTCCCGAAAAGAAATTTGCCGATTTGACGATTGTAGAGAAAATCAAACGTATCGAAAAAGTATTGGAAGAAGACATCCGTCCGCAACTGAATATGGACGGAGGTTCTGTGGAATTGGTAGACGTAGAAGGTATGACCATTAAAGTACGTTTGAAGGGTATGTGCAGCGGTTGTTTGGCGGCAGATGCTACCTTGAAAGGTTTTATTGAACGAGTTTTGAAAGAAAAATTGGACCCTGCCGTTATAGTAGAGAAAGCCTAATGAAACTCATTTACTTGGATAATAATGCGACAACGCCGGTGGCCGGGGCTGTATTTGAAGCCATGAAGCCCTATTTTGTGGAAAAATACGGTAATGCTTCGTCCATGTATCCACTGGCAGCAGAGTCTCATCACGCCATGGAAGCCGCGCGCAAACAAGTGGCTGATTTAATCGGTGCGGCTTACCCTGACGAAATCATTTTTACTTCTTGCGCCACCGAAAGTGATAATACTGCTATTTTTTCTGCGGTGCGCAGTTTTCCTACTAAGAAACATATTATTACTTCTGCGGTGGAACATCCGGCCATTTTGCATCCGCTGCGTTACTTAAAGGAACACGGTTATCAGATAGATTATATCGGCGTAGATAAACAGGGTCGTTTTAATATGAGCCAGTACAAAGAGGCTCTGCGTAAAGATACCGCTTTGGTATCCGTGATGTGGGGCAATAATGAAACCGGTACGGTTTTTCCGATTGCGGAAATTGCCCGGCTTGCCAAAGCGCACGGGGCCTTATTTCACACGGATGCGGTGCAAGTAATCGGCAAGATGCCGCTGGATGTAAAAAATACCGCTATAGATATGTTGTCTCTGTCGGGACATAAATTTAATGCTCCTAAGGGCGTGGGCGCTTTGTATGTGCGGCGCGGGACCCGCTTTACCGAATTTATGATGGGCGGCCACCAAGAAAAGGCCCGCCGCGGCGGAACGGAAAATATTCCGTATATTGTGGGGCTTGGCAAAGCGGCAGAACTGGCCAAAGCGCGTGCCGATAATAAGGATACACTTGCCAAAATGGCTGCCTTGCGCGACCGCTTGCAAGAAGGTTTACTCAGCAAAATCCCCGACAGTAAATTAAACGGAGACCCGGATCACCGCGTACCCAATACGGTCAATATCAGTTTTGGGTATGTAGAAGGGGAAGCCATTTTGATGCACTTAAACGAATATGGTATTTGTGCTTCTTCCGGCTCGGCTTGCACGTCGGGCTCTTTAGAGCCTTCACATGTGATGCGTGCAATGGGGGTGGACTTTCAATTTGCCCACGGCTCGGTGCGTTTTTCACTTTCAGAGGATACTACTCAGGCGGAAATAGATAAGGTGATAGAAGTTCTGCCGGGCATTATAGAAAACCTACGCAAAATATCTCCTTTTTCACGGCTTAAAAAATAAATTTTTTGTGTCCGGGCGTGCTTGATAGGCACGCCCGGTTTTTATTAGAATAAAGCAAGGTTGTTTATCTTATCTTCAAGTGAGGAATTTATGAGAACATTTGTGGCAATTGTAGGATTTGTGGCTTTACTTGTGCTGGGCCTTTTGTATTATATGTCCCCGGCTACTGCGCTTGAGCCTGAAATGCCGAAACAGGCAAATATCGCAAACGAAACAACGGAAGAAACGGAAACGGTAGGACAAGCGGCAGTCCCTACGTCTGCCGAACAAGCAGATGTGCTGGCTACTATGGAAAGCCGTTCTGCGGCAAAAAACCAAGTATGGGTGGGAACTTTTCAGTTAGTTTGGAATGATTTTATTAATGAACTGCTTAAGGCTCCGGCACGGTTTTTGGCAGAGCAGCCCGTTATGGCCGATGAACTTAATAAACAATCTTTCACGGAAGCGGAATTGTCGGAAGATGCGTATTATAAAAAATGGGGCTTGGCTTCTATCCAGTTGAAAAAAGAAATTGAGCAAGGCATTTCCCAAAAATTTAATGAAACAAGTGATATTTTGGATCAATTTGATTGGACCCCTATCGCCGGTAAATACTTTTTATACGCCATGCTGAAAAAAGATTTTCAGTTTGCAGAACCTTTTGCTGATTTAGGAAAAGATTCTTTTAAGGGAAGCGCAAACACCGTCACTTATTTCGGTGCGGATAATGATAAACAAAAGAGATCTATTTGGGTGCTTTTTTATAAAAATAGAAATAATTTTGCGGTGCGTTTAAATTCCAAACAAGATGATCACGTGTATTTATACCGTACGGATAACCCGGGCACTTTGGCTAAACTATACCAAGATATGAAACAAGAAATTTTGGCCTACAACGGAAGCAATGCGTTGCAAGAGGAAGATCATTTTAAGGCTCCTATGTTGGATTTGGATGTTACCAAATCTTTTACCGAAATTACCGGCAAGGTAATTTCTCCCAATTGGATCATTGCACAGGCCATAGAGACCATCAAATTTAAGATGAATGAAAGCGGGGTTGAATTAAAATCGGAAGCCGCCGTGATGACTTTGAAAATGAGCGCATCTGTAGGGGCCTTGCCGCGTTATTTTGATTTTAATGCACGCTATGTTGTGTTCTTAGCAGAAAAAGGAAAGAAACCGTACTTTGCTCTACTGGTAGAAGATGCGGCGGTTTTGCAATAGTTTTTGATGCAGCGTAAAAGGAGACTTAAATGAGAAAAATAGGGGTAGTAGTTGCTTTGTTATTGGCGGCCGGCGGATTATTTGCCAAAACAACCACGATTTATCATACCAGTGATACGCACGGGTTTTATTATCCGCGTAACGGACAGGGCGGTTTTGCGGCGGTGGCCAGCGTAGTCAAGCACGGCCCTCAACCGTATTTACTGCTGGACTCGGGTGATTTTGCCAACGGTACCATAGAAGCCAAAAAGTCTAAAGGTATTAAAAGCGCCCAAATTATGAACAAAGTAGGATATCACGCTACTACTATCGGAAATCATGAATTTGATTTTAAAGAAGCCGGAGTGGCTCCTTTACTAGCCGCGTTAAATTTCCCGGTATTAGCGGCCAATTTTATAGATGCCAAAACCAAGCAATATCCGGCCAATGTGAAACCATATAAAATCTTTGACCTTGACGGCGTGAAAGTAGCCGTAATCGGACTGGCAAATACGACCCCTACCAACGCAACCAAACTCTATAAATTTAAAGATCCGTTAAAAACATTAAAAAAAGTTTTACCGGAAGTGGAAGCACAAAAACCCAATGTGGTGGCTATTATCGTGCATGATTCTTTAAATGACGATAAACACGGCACCAAACCTTATGTGGAAAAAATAGCGCGTAAATTTGCGGGCCGTGTAAATTTGGTGTTAGGCGGCCATGCCCATAAAATTATTCAAAACGAAATTGTTGACGGCGTTTTGTTTACCGAAAGCGGCACCGCTACGGACGGTATCAGCAAAGTAACGGTGCAAACCGATGACCAAACCGGCCAATTCATATCGGCCCAGTCGGAATTAATTCCGCTCATTATTGCTAACGTGGGAGAGAATAAAGACGTGGCGGCTTACGCAAACTCCTTAAAAGAACCCGGTATGGACGAAGTATTGGGAGAAGCAGCCGAAACGATTAGCATGGTGTCTGATGTGCCTGAGCACAAAGACAGTCCGCTTAATGATTGGATTGCCGATTTGGGGCGTGCGTATACCGGTACGCAAATTTTTGTGCATAATAACGGCGGTACACGTATAGATTTTAGAAAAGGCCCCATTACCAAACGCGATACCGTAGAAATGCATCCGTTTGAAAATAAAATTGTCAAAATGACGGTAAAAGGAAAATTTATTAAATTTTTAGTAGAAAAATCACTGCTGCCGCGCAATTTGTATACTTACTCCGGCATGACGATTACCTATCGTAACCGCAAAGGGAAAATTAAAGATTTGCAGATTTTTGTGGACGGTAAACCGTTGCAAGATAATGAAGAATACACCTTGGGCACCAATGACTATATTGCACACGGTGCCAGTGAGGGCTGGCCCTTTAAACGCATAGCCGATAGTGAAAAAGAACCGGTAGGAACCGGCAATGTGCGCAGTATTTTGGAAAACGGTATTCGTACGCAATCTCCGCTTAAACCTATGGCAACGGGACGGATTATTGAAATAAAATGAAATTAGTTTTACGCATTTGTGTCCTGTTACTTGTACTGGGCTGTTTTGGCTGCGGCCAAAAACAAATGCCGGCAGTTAATATTTTTGTTACCGCAGATATAGAGGGAGTCTTTTGGCCGCGCCCCGAGCCGCGCTACGGTAACGAAGTAGTGGGCGGACTTTCTATTCTAAAGGCTTTTCTAGATAAACAAACCACTCCGTTTCTTTTGTTGGAAGGGGGAAATTGGTTTGCACAAACGCCGGAAGGCACCCTTTCGCAAGGGGGATATTTTAACGATCTGGCGAAAAATCTACCCTATGCGGCGCGTTTGTTTACAGCGCAAGATTTGGTATACGGTTGGGGATCTTTAAGCCAAATTTTAAAAACTTCAAAAACTCCGTTTGTTTTGTCTAATGTCACGTTGTCCAAAGGCCGTTTGCCGCAAGGCACTAAACCTTGGTTACTTACCAAAGCCGGTGATTATCAAATCGGAATTATGGGCTTAGTAGATACACAAATTATACGCAAACAAGACCGTTTGAGCGGGTTACAGGCCGCAGACCCGATTGAAAGCGCACGCGCCAAAGTGGCACTGCTACGTGAAAAAGGCGCGCAAGTAATTATTGTGCTGAGCGGATTGAACGCATCGGAAGAAAACAGTTTGCCTGATAAAGAACTGGCAGAAGAAGTGGAAGGAATCGATCTTATTATCAGTGCCGGGGTCAGTCAGGAAAATGCGGAGATGCAGAGAATCGGCAAAACGTGGCTCATTTATCCGGGTTCGCGTTTAGACAGTGTGGGGAAAATTCAATTATTTTTCGGTAAAAATAATGAACTGTCGGATGTGCGTTTTGAAGATGTGGTATTGTACCGCCGCGATTTTGGGGAAGATGAAATATTGGCGCAGCAAATTAAGCAACTGCGTGATACGACCCGTACCCAAATGACACGGACCGTTGGTAAAAGTGAGCAAAGATTGCAAGGGCGTTTGGACGGAGAATCTGCGCTGGGGAATTGGGCGGCAGATTGCTTGCGCAAATGGGCCAAAGCCGAAGCCGCGGTACTCAATTCTTCCTCTCTGCGTGCGCCGCTGCCGGCGGGTGCGGTAACGCAATATGACTTATATAATTTATATCCGTACAATGACAGTGTAACGTATTTAACAATTAAAGGGTCGGCTTTGTTGAAAGCCTTGGAAGAAGGCCTTTTAGTGCCCGATAATTTTTCGCAAATTTCCGGTTTGCAAATTCGCTATGCCGCGCAAGGGCCGGCGCATAAACGTATTTTGTCTATGAAAGTAAATGGTGCACCTTTGGTGCCGTCTCATACCTATCGCGTAGCGGTGACCGATTATATGTTAGCCGGCGGTGCGGGGCATGACGGATTTATTGATTCACTGGAATTTAAAAATACTCAAGTGGAGATGCGCACGGTGCTGCGTTTATGTTTAGCGGGAAATAAAGCGGTCGTTGCTCCTTCTTTAGGTCGTTGGAGAGCCAGTAAATGACAAAAGTGTGCGCTATTCAAATCGGCTCTTTTTTAGCCCCGAATAATTTATGGTTAGCCCCTATGGCCGGCGTAACGGACGGACCGTTTCGCGCTTTGTGTTTGCGCGGCGGTGCGGGGGTAGTTTGCGCGGAAATGGTATCTGCACACGCGGTGCATTACGGTAATGCGCGCAGTACCCGCATGTTGCAAATTACTCCGCGCGAAAAACCGGTTTCTATGCAAATTTTCGGCTCGGATGAAGCCACCATTGCCGAAGCAGCCCGTGCAGCAGAAGCACGCGGGGCAGATATTATTGATATTAATGCGGGGTGTCCGGTTAAAAAAATTAATAAGGCAGGCGCCGGGTGCGTGCTGATGAAAGATCCGCTGCATTTAGGGCGTCTAGTCGCGGCGGCCGTCAAAGCGGTAAAAGTACCCGTCACACTAAAAACCCGCATTGCCCTAAAACGAAGTACCATTTTAGGACCCGAAATTGCGCGTATTGCCGAAAGTGAAGGCGCGGCGGCTATTATGATGCATGCTCGCGCGGCGGAAGATATGCATACGGGGGCGCCGAATTTGGAGGCGCTGGCAGATGTGTGCGCGGCAGTCAAAATTCCGGTATTTGGCAATGGCGGTATTGACGGCGCGGAAATGGCGCAAAAGTTTTTTGACACGGGTTGTGCCGGGCTTTTAATCGGGCGCGCCGCAGTAGGCAATCCATATATTTTTAGTGATATTAAAAAGGGGCTGGCGGGGGAAAAAGTGACTGTGCTTAACCACAAGCGCCGCGCGGAAATTTATTTGGCACTAATTGAAGAAAATGTGGCCCATTACGGGGAGCGTATCGGCGTAGGGCGCAGCAAAAAAACGGCCGGTTATTGGCTGCGGGACTTCCCGGGTGCGGCAGATTTTCGCGCAAAATTTGTCCGAATGGAAACCCTTGCGGACATTAAAAAGTTGTTTGCCTCTTTCTTTTCCTAAAATTCCCTATACAAGGATATTTTGATTTTGCTATAATATCTAAGAAACCACGAGTCATTAATATGCAGTGGCCACCACTCCGCTGCGCTTTAATTACAAAAGGTAGAAACAAAATTATGACGAAAACTTTTTTACCTTCCGTCAAGGAAGTAGAAACCACCCGCAAATGGCATCATATTGATGCTACGGGTCAGACACTAGGCAGACTTGCTACCCGCGTAGCCGTCTTGCTTATGGGCAAACACAAAAGAACCTTTACTCCGCATATGGACTGTGGTGATTTTGTGGTAGTAACCAATACCGATAAAATCAAAGTAACCGGTAACAAAATGGAAGAGAAAGTATATTTCTCTCACTCCGGTTATGCCAAAGGTGCCAAAGAAACCCCGCTCAAACGTCAGTTTGAAAAGGATTCCACCAAAGTATTGGAACTGGCTGTCAAACGTATGTTAGATGTAAACCGCTTACGTGCTCCGCGCCTAAAACGCTTGCGCATCTATAAGGGCGAAGAACATGAATTTGCCGGCAGATTTGCCAAATAAGAGGATCAACTTTTATGAAAAATACCAAAGAACTTAAAACCGGCCGCCGCAAAACTTCTGTGGCACAAGCCAAATTGGTAAAAGGTACTGGCAACATTACCGTAAATGCTAAATCTTTAGAAGACTATTTTAAAGGTCATGCTAAATATCAAGCAACCGTAAAAGCCCCTCTTACCGTAACGAATTTAGAAAAAGAATACGACGTAACTGCCAAAGTGCAGGGCGGCGGTATTTCTTCCCAAGCGGGTGCCTTGCGCCACGCAATTGCCCGCTCCGTTGCGCAGATCAGTGAAGAAATGAAGAAGATGGTCAAAAAGGCCGGCTTCTTAACCCGCGATCCGCGTATGGTAGAAAGAAAGAAACCGGGTCAACCGGGTGCTCGCAAACGCTTCCAATTCTCCAAACGTTAAGCGTTTGTTTACCAAAATTTATCCCGCCCTGTTGTTTGGGCGGGATTTTTTATATATAGATGTTGTTGATTAGGGTAAGTAACAATTATTACTTCCGCAGAATTTTTTACAAAGGCCTTTGGATGTATTTATATCTATACAATTAATACGTCCGGTATCATTGTTAGGTCGCAGATAATACAAGGCTTGAGAATAATCCGTGCTGTTATTAACCCGGTGTGCTTGGAAGTGACCGGCTATATCGTAAGAATATATCCAGTCTTTTGTAAACACACAATATCCTTCTCCATCACACTGCTCGGGTGATTTCCAGTCACTATCTTTAAAAGGCAATTCGATAGAAAGGTGCCTCATAAATTGGTTTTCGATACATTCAGCTGCATCTTTGCCGAATTCCAAGTCACATAATTGTTTGTTTTTGTACATGGCATTTATAATAGGAATAGCTTCTGCCAAACGTGCTTTTTCTACGGCATTAGTATACTGCGGCAAGGCTATTGCCGATAATATACCGATAATAAGAACAACCACTAATAATTCAATTAGCGTGAAACCTTTTTTCATACTTTCCTCCTATTTATTTAATTTGTCATCCCAGACATGGATCCGGGATCCAGTTTGTTATTAAGGTTTTTCCTTATAAACAACGCTGGATTGCGGGTC
>CADBRU010000005.1 GCA_902797165.1 uncultured Elusimicrobium sp. | reverse complement strand
GTATATTGCGGAAGTGCAATAGCCGATAATATACCGATAATTAATACGACCACTAACAGTTCAATTAGTGTAAAACCTTTTTTCATAGTTTGCTCCTTTCTATTTAATCGTGTTAAACGTCATATAATTATTCTAAGAAACAAAGACAAACTTATCAAGCCCCTTTTGTAAAAAATATGCTAGCATATTACAAGCAGGAAATTAAACAAAGGAGATGAAGATGAAAAAAGGACTACTCGTTGTACTTGGTGCGTTGTTGCTCGCCCCGGTTGCTTTTGGTAATGATTGGGGTCTTGGTTTGAAACTCGGCGGTGCCCGAAACAGCCCGTCTGACTTAAATCTGATTTATGACAATACGCTCGCCGCTTCCAAAGAAAAAACCGAAGGCCCCATCTATTTCGGTGTGGAAGCTATGTATGAATTTACCCTCAATGACGAAGTAAACAAATTGGGTATCAAAGCCGGCGCCGATATTTATGCCAATAACGAAATAGAATTAAAAGGCATTGCCATGACTCCGGGTTGGGACGAAACCACCACGGAAAAAACGTATGCTTTCCCGTTCACCGTTTACTACAAATATGACCAAGGTATTGAACATTGGAGTTTCTTTGGTGGGGCCGGTGTGACCATCTTGCGCTCCACGATTGAACAAACCGGTATTGCGGATATCAACAAAACCAAAGTATTTCCGCATATCGTAATCGGTACGGAATACCGCTTCTCTCAAGCGTTTGCTTTGGGCTTTGAAGGCCGCTATAACTTCAACGCTAAAGTGGAAAAAGACGGTGGTGTACTCTCTGACCGCTCCGGTTTCGGTGCGGCTTTAACCGGTCGTTTCTACTTTAATTAATTTGCAAACCAACACAAAACCCCGCTCACAAGAGCGGGGTTTTTGTTATGAAATACTATTTCTTTTTCTGATTTTTAACCGTCAGATAACTCATTAAACGGTAAATAAGTTTGGCTGTATTAAACTCTGTAATGGGGTCGGCTTTGCGTTGGCAGGCTTCCACCACGTCCACCGCCACGATTTTCTTTTTGGCAATGACCGCGCGGAATAGATCCAGTGCTTCATACCACATAAAGCCGCCGGGTTGCGGCGTACCGGTTGCGGGAATGACGGACGGATCAAAACCGTCTACATCAATGGTAATATACACCGTATCCGTTAATTTTTTAAGCACTTGCGGAATTAGTTTATTCACATCACGGTTCTCGTGCATAAAAAATGTAGTCACTTTACCTGCGTTGCAATACTGCTTCTCTTCACTGGCTACGCTGCGGATACCTACTTGTACGACAGGCACTTGGCGCGAAGCCGGATACAAAGCACATGCATGGCTTTTGGGAGTACCTTCAAAAGTTTCGCGCAAATCCGCATGTGCATCAAAATGCAAAATGCTCAAATTTTTATACGTATCGATATAAGGTTGTGCCAGCGCTTGCGTGACCGTATGTTCCCCGCCGATATAGAAAGGAATACATTGTTTGTATTTCATCAGTCCGCGCACGGTTTTATCAATTTCTTTGAAAACTTTGTTGGTGCTGCCGCTGCAGTTGACTGCCGGGCAAGTATGGATGCCTTGCTCCCACGTTTCGGTGTGGGTTTCTTCGTCCCACAGTTCAATTTGGGTAGAGGCCTCTATGACGGCCGCGGGGCCTTTGGCCGTACCGTGCCCGTAGCAAACCGTTTTTTCAAACGGCACCGGCACGACGGCATATTTACAGAGGGCCAGAGAACTTTGTTTGCTCTCTAGCCCCATAAACTTATCGGTTTGTACGTTATCGCTCACAACGTTACCTACTTATTTCACAAATACGGCCGCGGCGATAACCGTGGTCCACATACCGTCTACACAAATAGCGGATTGGGTAATATTGGTAGTTTTTACGATTTTACCGCTCATTTTCCAAATTTCTTCTTTTTGGTCCCATGTGGTATCACTGTCAAAATCAATACCCAAGGTGGTAGATAGCATCATAGCGGCCAAATCTTCGGCATAATCACCGGCTTGCTTGTCGGTTTCACCGAAACTGTGGTGTTCGGACAAATAACCGTGATAGTGCGCGGAATCTTTCGGAATAGCCACACCCACTGACGCGCTGATCAAGCGGCGATATTCATTGCTGGTATTGCGGCTGATTACACAATGTAGAATTTGCCCGGTTTTCAGTTGCGCTACACCTTTAGATACGGGGATGATTTTGCATCCCGGGGGGAAAATACTGGAGACAGGCACAATGTTAAACGGCGCAATTTTAGCATCACGCAATGCTTCCTCAAAACTGGCCAGTTTCTCTTTGTGGCGTCCGATTCCTTTAGTCAGGAATATTTCTTTGGGTACAAACGGTTCGTACATGTTAGTTTTAATTCCTCGTGTGAATTAATATAATATAGATTATAACAAATACAAATTCCTCTTTGTTATAATTTTCTGCACCGGACGCAAACTGGTAGCCGGTACTTAAAGTGTAACAAATTAGAAAGGGAAATTATGAAAAAATTTATTTTAATTTTGTGTATGCTGGCTTTGGCCGCGGGAGTGAATGGTATGGAAAACATGTTTCGTAACGGAGTATTGCATTTTGATTATAAAGCGGAAGATTTAGCCCCAACGGAAAAAGCCGCCCGTAAGCAACTGGAAAAAGAACTGGACGCTTTGGTAGCCATCCCCGATGAAAAACGCACCTTTGAAAATACGGTACTGGGCTATGAACGCGCCTTTGAGCACTATTCAAATGCACTGGGCATGAGCGGTTTTTTGGCCGAAGTTTCCACCGATAAAAATTTCCGCGATACGGCTTCGGCCCTTCAAATGGAAGTCAGTCAACACATGGTAGATATTGCCACCCGCCGCGATGTGTACCGTGCTATCAAAGCCTATGCCGATACCAAACCCACCTTAGAGCCGGATCAAGCGCGCCTCTTAAAAGACATGATGATCGGTTTTAAAAACAGCGGTATGGAACTCAATGATACCGATTTGGAAACCTTTAAGAAATTACATAAAGAAAAAGCACAATATGTAATTCAGTTTGATAAAAACGTACAAGAATATAAAGATTATCTAGACGTAAGTGAAGAAGAACTTTCCGGCATGGGCGCAGATTATATTTCCAAATTGCAAAAAACCCAAGACGGCAAATACCGCGTTACTTTAGATTATCCCGACTATATTCCTTTCATGCAAAATGCCGACAGTGATGAGGCGCGCAAACAATTAGAGTTCAAATACAATCGCCGCGGCGGCCCGGAAAACGTGCAACTGCTTGAAAAGACAATTACCCTGCGCCGACAAATTGCGCATCTGCTTGGATACAAAACACATGCCGCGTTAAAATTAGAAAACCGCA
Organism: uncultured Elusimicrobium sp.; assembly: GCA_902797165.1. GTDB lineage: Bacteria > Elusimicrobiota > Elusimicrobia > Elusimicrobiales > Elusimicrobiaceae > Avelusimicrobium. Next base: position 48,749 of record CADBRU010000005.1, on the reverse strand, counting down.
TGGCCAAAAACCCCGACAATGTATTTTCCTTTTTACGCGATTTGGAAAAACGCTTAAAACCCATGGCAAAAGAAGAAGATAAAAAATTAATTGCCTACAAAAATGAAAAGAAAGCAAGCAAAAGCCGCACCTTGCTTCCTTATGAAAATGCCTATTGGGCTACCAAATATAAAAAGGAAAACTTGGACGTAGATCCGGAAAAAATCAAAGAGTATTTCCCCTCAGACCGCGTAATTAACGGAATGCTGGATTTGTTCGGCAATTTATTCGGTATTTCTTTTGAGCCGGCGTCTATTCCCGTTTGGCATCCCGACGTAAAAGCCTTCAAAATTATTAATAAATCAGACGGTGCGTTAGTGGCCTATTTTTACATGGATTTATATCCGCGCGAAGGAAAGTATAAACATGCCGCATGCTTTGATTTGGTAGCCGGTCAGGAAAAAGAAGACGGCACCTGGCAAATTCCGTTTGTGGCTATTGTGGCAAATGTCAATAAACCCTCCGCAGATACTCCTTCTCTACTCAAGCACAACGAAGTAACCACGCTATTCCACGAATTTGGGCATGTGCTGCATAACGCACTTACTAAAGCACGCTATAGCGCCCAAGCGGGTACAGCCGTGAGTTGGGACTTTGTGGAAACTCCCAGCCAAATGTTAGAACGGTGGGCATGGAACCCCGATGTGCTCAAAAAAATCAGCAAACATTATAAAACCGGAGAGCCTTTGCCCGATGAAATGCTTGCCAAAATGATTGCCGCCAAAAACTTTTTGGCCGGCGGGGCTTATCTGCGGCAAAACTTTTTTGCCCAATATGATATGACCTTGCACACCGCCCCCAAAACATTGGACACCACCAAAACTTATTTTGACATGACCAAAAAAATACGTCGTCTGCCCTTAACCAAAAACACCTATCCGCAGGCTTCGTTTGGGCACATTATGGGCGGATATGATGCCGGTTATTACGGCTATTTATGGTCTGAAGTAATTGCGCAAGATTTCTTTTCGCAATTTGAAAAACAAGGTATTTTTAATACCGATTTGGGTCTTAAATTCCGCCGTGAAATTTTGGAAAAAGGCGGCACGGAAGAAGAAACCGATATGGTGCAAAATTTCTTAGGACGCAAAGAAGATATAGGTCCTTTCTTAAAAGCCATTGGCTTGGGAGATAAAAAATGAACGTAATTATCGGAATAGATGTAGGCGGCTCTACTACCAAAATTGTGGGATACTATGAAAACGGCAAATTAATTGCCCGCGGACAGGTGGAAGCGGCCGATCCGCTCACATCTGCCTACGGGGCGCTGGGCAAATTTATCAATGAAAATAAACTAGACCTCAAACAAGTCAAACAAATTGTGTTTACCGGCGTAGGCGCGGCTTTATTTAGAAATGATATTTACGGTATTCCGGCTTGCCACGTAGATGAATTTCAAGCCATCGGGCTGGGCGGACTGGCCTTATCGAAAAAGAAAGAGGCTTTTGTAATCAGTATGGGTACAGGAACGGCCTTTGTGCGTGCGGGCAAAAACGGTATCGAACATATCGGCGGGTCCGGCGTCGGCGGCGGAACGGTACTCGGGCTTTGCAGCCGCTTATGTAATGCCCGCTCTTTTGATACGGTTGTAGAACTGGCACACAACGGAGATTTAAGTAAAGTAGATTTAAATATTGCCGATATCAGCAGCCAAAACATCTCTACCTTAAGTAAAGAAGTAACCGCTTCCAATTTCGGCAAAATGGCCGACGGCCTTTCCACCGAAGATTTAGCCCGCGGCGTACTTAATATGGTGTTTCAAACTATCGGTATGCTGGCGGTTTTTGCCTGCCGCAATGACAAGATTAAAGATGTGGTGGTAACCGGCACGCTCAGCACCGTTCCGTGTGCAAAAGTACTCTTTAAACAAGTGGAAAATTTGTATAAAATTAAATTTACCATTCCGCAACATTCCATTTATGCCACCGCTACGGGGGCGGCCTTATCGTACATTTATAAAAACAGGAAAAAGAAATGACACCCGATCAGACTGCCTATAAAAAATCAAGTTTCGGACCGGCTTTTTTATTTTTAGATAAAAGGCGGCGCAGTGCGTTAGCGGTGTATTATGCTTTTTGCCGCTTAATGGACGATATTGCTGACGAGCCGGAAATTCAAGATAAAAACAAACAACTTGCTTTTTGGCAAGCCGAAATCAAACGCGTCTATGATAAAAATGCCACCGCGCCTTTAGGCCGCGAACTGGAAAAATTAGTCACCGATTTTAACTTAACACAAGACCGTTTTGTATGGCTTATTGAAGGCATGCAGGCAGACGTGCAAGGCCGTACTTATCAAACTTTTGAGGAACTGGAGTGGTACTTGTGGCGGGTAGCGGGTATTGTGGGGCTGACCACGCTAGACATTATCGGCATTAAAGGTCCAAAAGCGCAAGACTTGGCTAAAGCCTTGGGTTTTGCCGTACAAATTACCAATATTATCAGAGACGTGTACGAAGATGCCCAACTACGCCGCGTATATTTACCGCAAGATTTACTGGCTAAACATCATTTAACCGCGCAAGATATTTTGCAAGGGGTGCAGCCTGAGCAGATTGCACCGGTGCTGCAAGAATTTGCCCAAAAAGCCAATGCTTTTTATCAACGGGCTCATCAAATTTTATGCACGCTGCCCAAACGTAAAATATTGCCCTGTCGTATAATGGGCTTTGTTTATCGGCAAAATCTTGCTAAAATAGAAAAGACGGGTTTTCGGTTTAACAAAGCACTTAAATTATCCAAACCCGAAAAAATTAAATACAGTATTTATGCATTATTTCACGCGTTTTTTAGTCATTAATATTTTACTATTGCTAACTGTTCCCGCGCTTTGCGCCAAAGAAACATTGGCTACCTGTATGGAACAAGGCAAACAAGAATTTGCCTTGGAGAGATATGTGGCCGCCAAAAACACGTTCCGCCGTTGTTTAAAATTAGATTCGCATAATGTGGAAACGTTGCTTAGTTTGGGTGGCGTATGTTTAACGCAAGATGAAATAGATGATGCCAACAGTTATTTCCTAGCGGCGCTAAGGTACATGAAGAAAAATTCCCCTTATTTCTCTTACACCTATTCTATGCTTGGGGATATCGCACTTAAAAAACATAACAACAAAGCCGCACTGGGCTATTACAATAAATCTTTGGCTTATAACGAAGCGCATGTTAATTCTCTAGTAGGCAAAGGCGTCATTACCGAGGGTATGGGCGATAAAAAAGAAGCGGCTAAAATATATCAAACCGCTTTAGCCGTTGAACCGCTCAATTTAATTGCCCGCCGGCGGTTAATTGCGTTGGAGCCGATTTATTTTTCCGATGAAGAAATGCTACAAGCCCTCAAACAACGCTACGCCATTCCCCCCGACCAAGACACATTAACTGCGGAAAATCGTGATTTATTTGAGCACATACACCAAGCCGAACAACGCGGCGGCATTGAATATTTGAAAGAAAAATTCGGTACCCTGCCGGAAGATTATTCCGTCACTTTATTTAAGGACACCGTTTTCGCGCGTAATGTGCTGACCGCGGAAGGATATCAAATACTTAAAAAACAAATTGCGCAAGATGCCATTGCGGTCTTTCAAAACAGCGGCATCCCCACACAGGATATTTTCCAATTACGTGATTTAAAAGGGGAAAAGATTTTCTTGCCAGATAACACATTAACCGATAGCGGTATGGAAGTATATCAAGCCGCCACCAAAGGCAAAAAATTATTCTTATTACCTTCGGAAGATATACCCTTAACGCAGCAGCAGCAAAATAAAATTAACAATTTGCGTCAACAATTAAAAGAAAAAGGATATGCCGAAATTTCTGCCGATGAATTGGCTTGGTTAAATAAGCAAACCAATTGCTCTCTGCAAACCATGCGCAGCCGCATGGGGTTATATGTTTTGCCCATCAGCAAACGGGAAGCACGCTATTATGTTATTGCTCACGAAGAAGAACCCGCAGACCCGCTTAAAGGTGCCCTGTGGCATTATGTCGCGCGCAAACGTGCCCGTACCAATCCGTCCTTGGTGGTACCTCCCAATTCACTGGTTCAAAAACGGGAATGGATGAATTTCAAGATTTGCAGTGAACAAGACGGAACTGTTTTAGAATATTAAAAAATTTAACCCCGGTTTTTACCGGGGTTTTTATGGTTTTGAAAATTTTCAGAAAAGACTTGACAAAGCAAAAAAAAAACTATACTTTATTTAGTTGCTTAGTAAAGGCCCATCCCGGACTTGATCTGGGTTCTTCAACTTCCTAAATAAAATAAGGAAAAACCTTATTTATAAAAACAGGGAAGCGGGAGACGCTGAAACGAGTTCAGGGTGGACCCTATTGACAAAGATCCTAAGCCAACTTTAGGAAGACGACTTAAATAAAAGGAGAAAAGTATGAAAAAAGGTTTTACTTTAATCGAACTACTGGTAGTAGTTTTGATTATCGGTATCTTGTCGGCAATAGCCTTGCCACAATATACTAAAGCCGTGCGCAAAACCCGTATTGCTGAAGCGAAAATAAACTTAAAAAAATTAGTGGAAGCTACGGATTTATATATTCTGCAAAATGGAAACGCCAATGGAATTGCCTTTTCAGATTGGGATAATTTGGATATAGATGTCCCTTCAGAGACCAAAGATTGGGAATATGGCGTAGATGAATGTATTCCCGGGACGAATGGCAAAATTGGCTGTTGGGTAGTAGCCATGCCAAAATTTGAATCTGGCTATTTTATAGCCATGACTTCTATGAATTATGATGGCGGTGATTTTGAACACGCCGGAAAATTTCTATGTGATGCTGCGATTGACAATGGAAACAAGGAAATCTGCATTTCTCTGGGAGGAAAGAAATTTTCCAATGATAATGACGAACAATTTTTCTTAGAGAATTAATTCTGTTGCGGTGGCAGAGGGCCTACATCTATACCCGTGGCGGCTTGCCACGGGTTTTTTAACCCTTCTTTGGCAAAAGCGTCAAAGCCCCATTTATCTTTGAAAGATAAGACTTTTTTATATTGTGCAATTGCCCGCTCGCGCCAACCGAGCACATCATATACTTGCCCCAAGCGGTATTCGTTCCATACGCCCCAGCGGCTGGGCTCTTGGCTGGCCGTATCAATATGGCTTTGTTCAAACGCTTCGCGCGCTTTGTCCCACTCTCCCAAAGCCATATAAGACGTACCGATAGCGGTATAGGCACGCGGAATATAAATCTCTTTATAAAATTTATTGGAACCGATTAAACTTAAAAATTCTTTTCCGCCCGTAATAACTTGCTCGTATTTGCCGTTTTCAAACAAACAAATCAGCACCACATAATGCATCAGCGGATTAGACGGAAATTTAGCGTGTAACTGCTCAATATACTCCAGTGATTTGGCCGGATCGTAATATTTATTACCGCGCGTATTTTGCACTTCAATTAAAATCAGTTTGGCGCTGTCTGAAGTAAAAGTGGCTTTTTCCCGCGCAATATTAAGTTGTTTAACGCCCTCATCTACATTGCCCTTAATGGCCACGATGCGCGCTAAAATTTTAATTACATTAGGCAAAGTACCCGCAAAATAATTGTAAATTCCAAGCCCAAAATACGAGTCGTAATAGGTGGGGTCCAACTCCATGGACTTTTCTAAATTGGCAATTGCGCGCCGACCGGAAAAATACGCCGTTATCCAACTGCGCGTACGCATGGAGAACATGGCACGCAGTCCGTATAATGCGCCGATACCCATATAAGCGTTTGGATCGTCGGGATATTGCCTTAGCCACCGCTTAATACCCGCAATAGAGTCATCCAAAATTTTCTCAAATACTTTTTGCTGTTTGGTATCACTCATTTCAAATTCATATTCGTAGCGTGCCCATGCCACCATAGCATTGCCGAAATGAGCAAACGGATGATCCGGATACAACTCAAACACCTTTTGTATATTTTCGTTGGCTTTATCAAAATCGAGCGTATAAACGCCGTCTATTCCCGCCCTGGCATATTCCATCACATCCGGTGGTAATTTTACTTCCGCTTGCACGGGAAGGGTAAGGGTCGCAGCAAACACTGCCGCGACGAATAGACAAATTATTTTACGCATTATTTCGCCTCAATTTTGTCTTTGCCGAAGTACGGGCGTAAGACTTCCGGAATAATAACGGAGCCGTCTTTTTGTTGGAAATTTTCCAAGATAGCCGCAAAGGTGCGGCCTACGGCTACCCCGCTGCCGTTTAAGGTGTGTACATATTCCAATTTACCGTTGGCGTTTTTGTAGCGCATACCCATACGGCGCGCTTGGAAGTCTAAGCAGTTGGAGCAAGAAGAAATTTCGCGGAAGCGGTTTTCACTGGGCATCCAAACCTCAATATCATACGTTTTGGCAGAGGAAAAACCAATATCCCCCGAGCAAAGTTCTACCACGTGGTAAGGTAGCCCCAATTGGCGCAATACATCTTGTGCGTCTTCTACCATAATTTCGAGCATCTTGTAAGATTCTTCCGGTTTAGAAAGCATTACCAGTTCCACTTTGTTAAATTGGTGATTGCGAATTAAACCGCGCGTATCTTTACCGTACGTGCCCGATTCTTTGCGAAAACACGGCGTCCATGCGGTCAGTTTAATCGGCAGTTCGGCCTCAGCAATTTGGCGGCTGCGGTTTAAGTTGGTAAGCGGAATTTCCGCGGTAGAAATTAAAAATTGTTTCGGCTCTCCGGTCAGTTCATACATGTCTTCGCGAAATTTAGGTAGTTGCCCCGTGCCGTACATAATTTCTTCGTTCACAATCACCGGCGGTAAAATTTCGGTATAGCCTTTTTTGGCGTGTGTGTCTAAGAAGAAAGAAATAATTGCACGCTCTAAACGCGCCCCATCCCCTTTATACAAAGCAAAGCGGCTACCCGATAAAGTAGCGGCGGCGGCAAAATCTAAAATGCCCAATTTCTCCCCGACTGCTTGGTGATCAAGCGGCGTAAAATCAAATTTGGGAAGTGGCATATCGCAGACTTTTACTTCCGGATTGTCGGCATCGCTTTTGCCTACAGGGATACCTTCATGCGGCAAATTGGGAATACTTAAGAGTAAATTATCAATTTGATTTTTTAAGGGTTCCAGTTCGGCCTCTTTTTGCGCCATACTGTCTTTGAGTACGCCTACTTCTTTCATGGCTTCGGCGGCAGCGGCGTCCCCTTTTTCCCGTTTAATTTGGCCGATTTGTTTAGACAAACTGTTGCGTTTAGCGCGCATTTCTTCCACAGCGGCTAATACTTTTTTGTAATTATCATATGCTTTTAATACTTCGTCTACTTGCGCGGATAATTCCGGTTTGCGCAGAGACAAGCGTTTTTTAATTTCATCGGGAGTTGCAACAATTTGTTTAATGTCTAACATAATTTACCTCTTTTTATCTTTTAAATTTGCGCCGTACGGTTGCGGAAAATACACACGGTACGGTTTTACTTTGTGTGTGGCATATTCCAACGCATACATGCCTAACAAACGTGTACTAACCGGGGCTACCGAACTTTGACTGGCTATAAATACCGCGGTCAATATCACTAAAGCAATAGTGGTCATTTTGACCAAAAACAAAAATTCGTTAATCAGCGCTCCGAGCCATTTGCCCTGTTGAATAGTGATGGGTTTCATATTATTTTCCCGAACGTTTGCTCAGTTCTTTGCTAAAACTTTTCACTAAGCGGTGCGCAATATTGTCCGCCGCGTCTAAGGCACTGGCGCTGTCTTTGGATAAAGAGCCGATCCAAATAATCTCTGCCGTTTCCACATCGACTAATTTAGCAATAATGCCCACTTGTGCATTAATGGTGTATTCGCTGGGGCGTACATCGGTGCTGTCTTGAAAACGGGTACCCACTTGCTGCATATAGGCCACGGGCTTTCCGTCCGGGCCGGTACGTACGGCTTGGGTATATATCGGTTGCGCTTCGGTTTTGCGCGAAGACACCAGTGTCAGTTCGGTACGCATAGGGGTATAAGAAGTTACTTCTCCCACCAGCAGTACATCTACGCCCAAAATTTCTCCGATTTTTTTGGTAGTGGCCGGGGATAAATAACCCGATACGGAAATATTATGCTCTTTTAACACTTGGTCTAATTGCGCCCGCTCCACTACCTTAAAACCCGACTCAATTAAATATTTGGCAAATAAATTTTCCACGCCCGATAAACCGCTATACGGACTGGCAAATTCCATAATACCGATACGGTTCATCTGACTAAAGTCATAACTTTGGCTAATTACTGTTTTGGGAGTGCATCCGGCCAAAACCCCCAAAACCAGCAAAACACATAACCATTTTTTCATACCTTTATTATATAATTTTCGACAGGGCATCTGAATTGATATAATTTAAGTATGAACGCATCTTTTATACAAAAAGCCAAAAATTTAAAACTGCTCTTAACCGACGTGGACGGGGTGATGACCGACAGTAAACTTTGTTGGTACACCGACGGCGAAGGGCGGCATATTGAGGTTAAAAATTTTGAATCTTTAGACGGGATGGGCATGATTTTCTTGCGGGCGTGCGGGGTGCGCACGGGCATTGTTTCGCGTGGGTCTGCCCCTATTTTGCAATACTGGAGCAAACTGCTCGGTATGGATATTTTGTATTACTCCTCTATGGATAAAGCCGCCGCTTTGCAAGATGCCTGTAAGCGCTACGGCATTACGGCAGAGCAAACGGCTTTTATAGGAGATGATATTATTGATTTAGGCGTACTACAACAGGCCGGTATGAAACTGGCCGTTGCTAATGCCGTAGACGAAGTAAAACAACTGGCCGATTATGTATCCCCCAAGCGCGGCGGATACGGAGCGGTGCGGGATATTTGCGAGCAAATTTTAAAAGCACGCGGCCAATGGGAAGATTTGGTCAAACAAGTAGCGGACGGGACCTTTCAAGATACCCGCCGCGAATTATGTATTGTCAAAGGTATCTCAAAAAAATAAAATATATAAAGAAGGATATTTTAAAAGGAGTGTTATGAAAAAACTACTTATTCTCGCCATTTTGTTAATGGCACCCATGGCGTACGCAGCAGAAAAATATGCTTGCTGCACCTATGAAGAAACGCCTTTATATGGTTTATATACCAATTTATCCCGTGTTGAATTTTACGGCGGGGTAGCGTGGCTTAATAAAGACTGGGAAGAAAACGGCCAAACCTTACAAATCGGCGGAACCGGTTTTAGCATCGGGGCTGCCTTTGTGCGTAATATTTTGCCGTGGTTGACCCTAGGTTTAGACGGTAACTATACCGGCTTTACCCGCGGTGATGAAATTACCCTCACTACCGGAAAAGCAGATTTCCGCAGCGGGGTAGGTACGGCTTTGGTTACGGGGCGCGCGTATTTGTTCCCTAAATCTATGACACGCTTGTACGGGACTGCCGGTATCGGCGGAGCCTATGCCTATGCCAAACAAAGAGATTTGGCTACACAAGATTCCGAACTTTACGATAGTTTGGATATTGCGTGGATGTTAGGCGCCGGACTTGAATTTGATATGGACGAAACGGTTGTGTTCGGTGCGGAAGGCCGCTACAACTGGGTAGGACTTCGCAGTGATATGAAGAGCCGCTTTGGACATCAAGACTTAGCCTATTGGAGCATTATGCTCAAACTGGGCGTTAAGTTCTAAGTTTTAAGATATCAAACAAAACCCCCGCTAATTAGCGGGGGTTTTTTGATTTGTATTGATCAGGATTATCCTTCACGATCATCTATTACATTTACATTTGTGCCTTTGCACACTTTATATCCCAATTCACTCGTTGCTGTGCACGAATCGACATTACTTGTATCGTGCGAAGGATAAAAAGTCAAAGCGTAATCGATCGGCTCATCACATCCCTCACAATCCGATGATGGGTCCTTGCATCTAGATGCAGTAAAGGAATCAGAATCAATATAATATATTACCCTTTTAGTACAATACTTTGTGCCGCTGGTATTCCATTTTCCACCGCTTAATTCCGTTATATCTTTTGCTTTAACGGAACTAATATTTGCAGGATCTGCCAGATACTGTAAGTCATAAGCTTGTTTAATATGTCTTAGATTAATCAGTACTTCCGTTGCTCGGCTTTTTTCCACCGCGGCAGTATATTGCGGCAAAGCAATTGCCGACAAAATACCGATAATAAGAACTACTACCAGTAGTTCAATTAGCGTAAAACCTTTTTTCATACTTTTCTCCTGTTTTAATTTTTACTGCAATTTGTTACTGTTACTTTACTGCTTTTTTCATTTCTTCTACAAACTTTTTGGCAATCAACTGCGGGCGCGTAATGGCTCCGCCCACCACTACCGCATACGCTCCGGCTTCTAAAGCGCGGCGCGCTTTTTCGGGCGTGTCGAAATTCCCCTCCGCCACAATAGGCACTTGTAAACGCCCCACAATAGCGTGCAGAACATCAAAATTAATCAGCCCCTTGGACTGCTCTGTATAACCCGTTAAAGTAGTGCCTACAAAATCAAACCCAAATTCTTCCGCCGCGCGCAGAGCCTCATCTGCTGTAGCAATATCGGCCATAAATTTTTGATGCGGAAATTCTTTTTTAAGACTGCGTAGTAAGGCGGTATCTGCATTGACCGTAGCATCTAAAGCAATAACATCAATATTAAGTCCCAGCAGTGCGTCCAACTCTTTGCGCGTGGGCGTAATATAGGCTTTATGGTCCGGATAATTTTGCTTAATGATGCCGATAATGGGCAGTTTCACCGTCTTTTGTATTTCCGTAATATCGGCCACACTGTTGGCACGTATGCCGACGGCTCCGGCCATTTCTGCCGCCAGTGCCATGCGTGACATAATAAACGAACTGTGCAACGGCTCTTCCGGTAAGGCTTGGCAAGAAACAATGAGTCCTCTATTCATAAATTCTCCTATTCGTTCTTACCCAAAATAGCATTGATGCGTTGCTTGAGTGAGTCTGACATCGTGCCAAACACCGCTTGCACGCCGCCCGTTACATCCAGCACACCGCGTGCGCCTAATTTTTTGAGTTGGTCTTTATCTACTTTTTTAACATCTTTTACCGACACCCGCAAGCGCGTAATGCACGCGTCCACTTCTTCAATATTCTCTTTACCGCCCAGTGCCACAATGATTTGCTCGGCGGTTTGCGTCATACTGTCACGCGTGACTACTTTAACTTCTTCTTGGTCATCGGCTTCGCGCCCCGGCGTAAGTACGTCAAAGCGTTTAATCAAAAACACAAATAAGAAATAATACAGCACCGTCCAAATCGGCCCTACTATCAGCACAATGAGCCAATTGGTTTTGGCATTTCCTTGCAAAACCCCAAACAGTAAGAAATCAATGACCCCGCCGGAGAAACTATTGCCGATAGAGATATTTAAAATATCCGCAATAAAGAAAGACACCCCGTCCAAGAACGCATGAATTACATACAGCCACGGGGCTACAAATAAAAACATAAATTCAATCGGCTCGGTAATACCGGTTAAGAAAGAGGTCAACCCCGCGCTAAACAACAAACCCGCTACGGCTTTTTTCTTGGCGGTTTTGGCGCAGGTGTACATGGCCAAACACGCACCCGGAAGCCCAAACATCATAGTTGCAAAGCGGCCCGCAAAAAAGCGTGTTCCCTCGGTAAAAAGCCCCACGTGATTGGGGTCTGCCAGTTGGGCAAAGAAAATATTTTGTGCACCAACAATTAATTTACCTGCCACCATTTCCGTACCGCCCAGTTCGGTGTACCAAAACATCGGATAAATCATATGATGCAGTCCTACCGCGCCGGACAGGCGCATTAAAAATCCGTAGAAAAATGTACCGATTGCACCCAAATGCGCAATCCATTTGCCCGTGGCAATCATCCACCCTTGCAAAGTCGGCCACACGAGGAAAAACACAAAGCCGATTAAAATAGCCGCAAAGGAAGACACAATGGGAATAAAGCGCGACCCGCCGAAAAACCCCAGCATAGGCGGTAATTTAATATCGGCGTATTTTTCATGCAAATAAGACACCGCAAATGCAATCACAATCGACCCGACTACCCCCGTATCAATGCTACCGATGGCCGGATTAAAGGCATTAATAAAACCCGAAATGGCCCCGTTCATTACCAAATAAGCCACCGCACCCGCCAAAGCCGCAGTACCTTTGTCTTTTTTGGCAAGGCCCAACGACAAACCCACACAAATCAGCAAAGCCAAATTGGCAAAGACCACATTGCCAGACGCCGTCATTACCTTAAAAATACCCTGCAGCCACCCGATATTTAAAATAGGATACGCCTCAATGGCCGCCTTGTTGGAAAGGCCGCTTCCGATACCAAGCAGCAAGCCGGCGGCCGGCAAAATAGCAATAGGCAGCATAAATGCTTTGCCGATTTGTTGTAATTTTTTAAACATAAAACTCCTTGGGAAAAGTGAGAAATATAGACGACCAAGCGTCTCTTTTCATTATAAGATGTTTATAAAATGTTGTCAAAATTAAAAAAATTGTGTAGCATAGAAAGAAGTTAATACATTAAAATAAAAGAGGAAACTTATGAATAAAGCCTTTACGTTAATTGAACTACTGGTGGTGGTGCTAATTATCGGCATTTTATCCGCCATTGCCTTGCCGCAATACACCGTTGCGGTAGAAAAGAGCCGCGTTGCCGAAGCACTCATTAATGCCCAAAAACTAAGAGAGGCACAAGAGTTATATCATTTGCAAAACGGTGAATGGGGCGGGAGTTCTCTCGATAAATTAGATTTTGATATTTCAAATTGCAAAGTAGAAAATAACGATGATGGCTTTTGTTATACAAAATATTTTGCTTATGAAGTAGATGACGGAGACTTGGTACGTGCTCTGCGAAAGAAAGATCCAACCGTAAATACTATTACGAATAATCTTTATTATCTTGAACTCCTAACATCCACTATGAATAGCGAAAATTCTTGTTTTACACAACAGACCGATATTGGTAGAAAAGTTTGTAAATCATTAGAGGGGCAAGGTTTTACATATCATGACGAATAAGTCGTTATTTAACGGTTTTTAATAACTCGGCGGCATCTTTATTTCCGTTTTGCGCGGCCATTTCAAGCCATTTTTTGGCTTCGGCTTTGTCGGCCACAACGCCGACCCCTTCCAGATAAGATTTCCCTAAAATAAATTGTGCTTCCGGCTGCCCCAGTTCGGCCGCACGCTTAAAGGCAAATGCCGCCACGTCCGGGTTTTTCTCTCCGGCAAGCCCTTTCAGGCGCATCATACCACTCATATAAATCGCGTCCGGATATCCTTGATCTGCGGCCATGGATAACCATTGCCACGCAATTTGATAACCGTCGTCCCCTTTGGGATTTTGATAAATGCGCATCCCCACTTCATACTGCGCTTGCGCAAGGCCCTTTTCCGCGGCTAAATGTAAATATTTTAAGGCGCGTTTTTCATCCGGCTCTACAAAAGAATTACCACCCATATAAAGGCGGTACAGTTCATAGAGCGCTTGTGTATTGCCCAAATCGGCTGATTTTTCCAACCATTTCAGCCACCGGCCGTCATTTTGCGCGATATGTTCCCCGCTTTTGTATTCCTGCGCCATAAACAAGGCCGCATCCGCGTTTTTAGAAGCCTGTTGTTTTTTGGCAAAAATTTCGTCTATTTGTTTAGCCAACTCCGGATATTGCACTTTGGCCTGTTCAAATAATGCTTGCGCTTGCGGGTCTCCGTGGTCTTCTGCCAAGCGCCACATCCAAAGGGCTTGTCCGATGTTTTCTTCCATACCCGCAGTACCGGTCCGATACAAATTACCCAGCATATATTGCGCCGGCCCGTAATTTTGACGGACCGATTGTTTTAAATATTCAATACCCGACTCTACATCTTGCGGGGTTTGCTCTCCGGCTAAATAAATTTTGGCCAGTGCATAAGCCGCCACTGCGTCACCTTGTTTGGCTGCCTTTGTAAACCAATAAATCGCGAGGAAAACATTTTGCTCTACTTCGCCTTCCCCAAACAAATAGGTATCTGCTACTTTTACTTGTGCTTTTACCTTTCCCTGCTCGGCCGATTTTAACAAGGCTTCAAATGCCTTGGCTTGCTCACTGTGCGCCGGACGGGACCGCACATACCAAAACGATCCCGCCAACACACAAATTAAAATCGCACTGATGATAAAAGCAACTTTTTTTGTCATATCTTTATTTTACCATGACAAACGGCATTTCGCCACCCGCCATATAGGTCGGCATACGACCGTCCCATTTTTCAATGGCTTTAAGTTGGGCTTCCACTTGGCGCAGTTTAATTAAATTATCCGACACAACTTCACGTTGCAAGCGTAAAGATTTGGCTTCCGCTTCGGCTTGCAGAATTTTCTGCTCGGCTTCTTTTTTCACTTTTTCTACCAAGTTGGTAGCGCGTTTAGCTTCTTGTTCGGCAATTTGCTTTTCTTCTACCGCTTTTAAAAATTGCGGGGAGAAATCAAAATCGGTAATAGCAATGTCAGACACAATGACTTGCTTTTCGTTCATTTTAGATTTCAAAATTTGGTCTAATTCTTGTGCCACTTGCACACGGTTTGAGATGACCGATTCGGCCGAATATTTGGCCAGTACCGCTTTGGTCCATTCTTCCACCATTGGGCGCAGTACCGTGTTGGTATAGTCGGGCCCTAAGTTGCGGTAAATAGAAATAATGGTGTCAGGCAAAATGCGGTGGTTAATGGCCAAGGTTAATTTTACCGTCTGCAAATCTTTAGAAAATGCTTCGGTTTGGAAAGAATCTTTTTTGATGCGGACGGAAAATTTTTCCACTTGATCTACAAACGGAATCTTTATATGGATACCTTCCGTGTAAGAATCTATAATTTTTCCGAAGCGCAGTTTAATGGCTACACTGCCGGCCGGAACGGTGAAATAAGAACCCATTGCGGCAATAAACAATACGATGAAGAAAAACACTAACATTATTTTTCCCCACGGAATCACTACAGGGCTGACGTCTCTCATATTTTGCTCCTTTTTCATAGTTAAGTTAATTCAAATGGCGTTTTTTAACTTTCATGCGGGCAAGGGACTGTTTGATTTCCAGTTCCGCCAGTTCAAAATCAATGTCCGCATCTTTGCGTGAAAGAGATTCTTTGGCGCGTTTGATTTTTTGCTTTTCTTCTTCCTCATCAATCTCTTCTGCCAAGTCTGCTCCTTCGGCAAATACATTTACGGTAGTATGCATAATTTCGGCAAAACCGCCCATTACGGCAAACTCTTTTTCTATCCCTTCTTGCTTATAGCGTAAAGACCCCAAACCCAGTTGCACCACCATCGGGATATGTCCCGCCAGTACTCCCATTTCTCCCGACAAGGCCGGTAGCACAATAGATTCCACCGGCAGATCTTGCAGAATTTGCCTTTGCGGAGTAATTAGGTTTAGCGTGAAGGTTTTGGACATAATTATTCGTCTTTATCTTTAATTTTATCGTAATTGGCCAGTACATCTTCTATCCCGCCGCACATAAAGAAGCACGATTCGGGAATGTGGTCATATTCACCCGCCACAATACCCTTAAACGATTTAATGGTATCGGCCAGTTTAACATATTTGCCGGGACGACCCGTAAATTGTTCACCCACCGTAAACGGTTGTGATAAGAATTTTTGAATTTTACGTGCGCGGTTGACGGTGTTTTTATCTTCATCGGAAAGTTCATCCATACCCAAGATGGCAATAATATCTTGCAAATCTTTATACTTCTGCAAAATACGACGTACATCTTGTGCCACTTGATAATGCTCTTCCCCAATAATACGCGGGTCTAAAATGCGCGAAGTAGATTCAAGCGGATCTACCGCCGGATAAATACCCAAACTGGCCAGTGAACGAGACAATACGGAGGTGGCATCTAAGTGAGAGAACGTAGCCGCCACGCCGGGATCTGTCAAATCGTCGGCCGGTACATATACCGCCTGAATGGAGGTAATGGCCCCTTTCTTGGTAGAGGTAATGCGCTCTTGCAAATGACCGATTTCGGTATTAAGCGTAGGCTGATAACCTACCGCAGAGGGCATCCGTCCCAGTAGGGCTGACACTTCGGAATTGGCAAGCACAAAGCGGAAAATATTATCCAAGAACAAAAGAACATCTTGTCCTTTTTCATCGCGGAAATACTCCGCTTGCGTCAGTGCGGTTAAAGCCACTTTGGCACGTGCACCGGGAGGTTCGTTCATCTGACCGTAAACAAGTACGGTTTTATCCAAAACGGTACTGCCGTCACTGAGTTTAGTTTCTTGAAGTTCCCCCCACAAATCATTTCCTTCGCGGCTTCTTTCACCTACACCGCCAAAGACGGAACTGCCGTGGTGTTCGCGCGCCACGTTGTTAATCAGTTCCATAATCAGCACGGTTTTACCTACACCGGCCCCGCCGAACAAACCTACCTTTCCCCCTTTCATATACGGCGCAATCAAATCTACCACCTTAATACCGGTTTCAAATAACTCAGGTGTAGGATTTTGATCTTGCAAAGAAGGGGCGCTGCGGTGAATCGGCATTTTTTTGGCAGATTTAATTTCACCGCGGTGATCTTTCGGCTGACCCAGCACATCCATCAAGCGCCCTAAACATCCTTCTCCCACAGGCACTTGCAAAGGGCCACCCAAATCACGCGCTTGTGCACCGCGTTGCAGTCCGTCCGTGCTTTCCAAAGCCACGCAACGCACAATGCCGTCTCCCATTTGTTGGGCTACTTCGGCCATGATGACTTTATCCTTAGAAAGTTGAATTTCAACGGCGTTTTCAATCGCCGGTAAATGCTCCGTATCAAATGCAATATCTACGGCTGCTCCGATTACTTGGCTTACTGTTCCGGTATTCATTTTTTGTTCCTTTTCTGCCTAAATTTAACCGTTCAGGGCTTCTGCCCCGTTGACGATATCTAAAATCTCATTGGTAATGCCCGCTTGACGGACTTTATTTAATTTTACACCTAACGTCTGCACTAACTCTCCCGCATTTTTACTGGCGGCATCCATGGCGTTCATGGTAGCAGCCAAATTGGCCGCTTGGCTTTCGAGTAATACACGATACATATTTGCCTTCATTAAACGCGGGACTAAAATTCGGAAAATCTCCTGCACACCCGGTTCAAATAAAAATTCTGTATCGTCTGTTTTATCATGCACCGTCGGCAATGCATTAAACGGCAAAATGCTTGCTTCTCTTAATTGCTGACTGCCTCTGGACTTAAAATCATTATAAATCAGCGTCACACTGCCTAAATTACGTTCAAAATATTCTTTTAAAATTGCCTCTCCCAGCAGTTCCGCATGCGCGTAAGTTACTTTAGGGAAAATACCGATACTGGAATAAACAATTTGAATATTTTTCTTATGGAAACGATTAATAAAATCGCGCCCTTTTTTGCCGATACAAAATACAAAAACTTCTTTGTCTTGATGTTTTTTTAGAAACGCAACGGCCGCACGCAAAATGACCGCATTAAACGATCCCGCTAGTCCTTTGTCACCGGTAATTACGACCAGTCCGATTTTGTTCGGATTGCCCGTTTTATTAAGTAGGAAACGTGACGCTCCGCTTTCTATTTCCGATTCGGTATCGGTTTGCGCGAGCACTTCCTCTTTCAAATCGGCCACCATCTCCAACATTTTGGTTGCAAACGGACGGGCATTGTCCATCGATTCCTGTGCTTTGCGAATGCGCGCACTGGAAATCATCTTCATGGTTTGCATGATTTGCTGGGTCGATTTAATAGCCTTAATGTTTTGGCGTATATCGCGCAATGATTCCATATAAATCCTTAATTTTCTTTCTTACCTTCCAAAATTGCCACATAATCGGCAATGGCGGTTTCTAACGTATAATCAGGGGTGTACCCTGTTTTTTCCTTAGCCAAACTCATATCCGCTTCGGTTTTATTTTGGAAGAAGGAAGAATACGGATTGTCAAAATAATCCGGCTCTAAGTTTGTGCCGAGTTCGTGATTTAAACATTTAATCACATCATTATAACTGCGGGCTACCCCTGTAGCGGCGTTAAGCACACAGGTTTCTTTCCCGTTTTTCATAGCACACAAATTGGCTTTCACAATATCTTTTACATACACAAAATCGCGCATTTGTTCGCCGTATTTAAACACACGCGGACGTTTTCCTTCTTTCATTTGTTTGTAAAGTTGATACACCATACTGGCCATTTTGCCCTTGTAATATTCCCCGGGGCCGAACACATTGAAATAGCGCAGTCCGATAATTTTCATATCGTTATTATCTTGCGAAAATTTACGCGCTACATTATCATCAATCACTTTAGAAAAACCGTATACGTTTTCCGGGTGTGTCGGTTGGCTTTCTTTCATAGGCACCGCACCGTTTCCGTAGGTGGCCGCGGAAGAAGCATATACTACTTTGCGAATTTCGTTTTCCGCCGCGTAGTTTAAAATATTGCGGAACGCTTCTACATTTTGATGCATCATCTCCGCTTGGTCCATCACGGTAGTATCGGTAATAGCCGCTTCATGGAAAATACCGTCATAATAGTCGGGTTCGGGCAACTCCTCATACAAATTAATGCCGTACACATCACCTTTAAATCCGATTAGATTTTTAAAGTGTCCGTTATGCTCAAAGTCGTCCACAACGGTAACTTCATGGCCTTGTGCCTCCAAGGTTTTGGCAATATTACTGCCGATAAAACCGGCCCCGCCCGTTACTAAATATTTTTTCTTATCCATAACTTACTCCTATTTTTTTCCATGAAAGATAGTTTGAAATTGCGTCAACGCCTCGTCTAAACCAACCGTCAATTCGTCGGTCAGTTCGGCGGCCTTGTCTAACTCATCCATCAGCGGTTTTTGTTGCACGTCCGCCCAAGCAAGCAGTTGCTTTTCATAAGCGCGTACTTGATCGACCGCAACCCCGTCCGTATAACCGTGCACGCCGGCATATAATACCAACACTTGTTGACTCAGCCGCATGGGTTGATACTGATCTTGCTTTAACAGTTCGTTCATGCGTTTGCCGCGTTCGATTTGACGTTGAGATTCTTTATCCAGTTCCGAACCGAATTGTGCAAAACCCGCCAGTTCCTGATACTGCGACATATCCACACGCAAGGTACCGGCCACTTTACGCATGGTTTTGCGTTGAGCCGAACCGCCCACGCGCGATACGGAAAGCCCTACGTTAATAGCCGGTTTAACACCGCTTAAGAACAAACTGCTTTCCAAATAAATCTGTCCGTCCGTAATAGAAATTACGTTAGTCGGAATATAAGCAGATACGTCGTTGGCTTGCGTTTCAATAATGGGAAGGGCCGTCAGAGAACCGCCTCCGTTTTCTTTGGAAAGTTTGCAAGCGCGTTCAAGCAAACGGGAATGCAAATAAAATACGTCTCCCGGGTAGGCTTCGCGGCCGGGCGGGCGACGCAGTAAAAGTGACATTTCGCGGTAGGCTTGTGCGTGTTTAGACAAATCGTCATACACAATCAGCACATCTTTGCCTTTCCACATAAAATACTCACCGATGGCACAACCGGCATACGGAGCAATATAAAGCATGGAAGCCGGATCGGAAGCGGTAGCCGCCACGACGGTGGTATATTCCATCGCACCGAAATCGGTTAAAGTTTTAACCACTTGTGCTACGGTACTGTTTTTTTGTCCGACCGCCACATAAATACACAAACAACGTTCTTGCGGCGGTAAATTCTTTTGATTGATAATCGCGTCAATGGCAATAGCGGTTTTGCCGGTTTGGCGGTCTCCTACAATCAGTTCGCGCTGTCCTTTTCCAATAGGCACCAAAGCATCCACTGCTTTCAGACCGGTTTGCAGCGGTTGTTTGACGGGCTGACGCTCCACAATACCCGGAGCCACAATATCCATAGGCATTTCTTTTTCGGCTTTGATTTCCTTTTTGCCGTCTAACGGGCGACCTAGCGGATCTACAACCCGGCCGATAATCTCATCCCCCACCGGGATACTGATTACTTCTCCCGTGCGTTTTACGGTGCTGCCTTCATGCACCTGATCATCCGGCCCCATCAGTACACAACCTACGTTGTCGTACTCCAAGTTCATGGCCATACCCTTAATGCCTTTACCAAAGTCCACCAATTCGGAGGCTTTGACGTTTCTCAGTCCGTACACGCGTGCGATACCGTCTCCTACTTGGATGACCGTACCGACTTCACTTAAATCGGCTTTCGTGTCGAACTTTTCAATTTTTTCTTTGATTATATTTGTTATTTCTTCCGGTCTGATTGCCATATATTACACCGCTATTTAAGTAATTCTTCTTGTAATTTTTCAAAACGTCTTTTGAAACTTCCGTCTATTAATGTATCCTCAATACGTACTTGCAAACCGCCCAGCAAATTCGGATCTACGCCAAACTGCGCGCGTACCGTTTTGCCGGTTAATTTACTTAATACTTCTTCCGTTTTCTTTTTTTGTGCGCTTTCCAGTTCAAAAGCACTTTGCACTTGCGCACGCAAAATGCCGCGTCTTTTATCTAATAGATATTGCACCTCACGGGCACAAACATCCAACAAATAATACCGTTTCGTAGCCAGTAGCGTAGTTAAAAAAGCACTCACTTGCGTTTGTGCACCGAATAATTTTTGCACAAAGGCTTGTTTTTCCGTAGTAGCAACGGCCGGATCTTGCATATAACTGCGCGCCTTGGCAAGTTGCGTTGCAGCCGCCTGTAAAGATTCACAGGCAGTAGCCGCTTGCGAAGCATCCTTACTTAGTGCGTCATACGCGCGTGCATACCGGGTGGCTAAAATACGGTCTGTGCTTTTCATTTCTTTTTACGCTCACTTAACTGGCTCAATACCTCATCGACGGTTTGAGCGGCGGTTTTCTGTGTTACTTGCTCTTTGGTAATTTTAGTGGCCGCCAGCAAAGCCGTATTTACAATTTGCTCTTTGATTTCTTGCAAGGCTTGTGTTTTTTCGGCTTGTATTTGCTCTTTGGCCTGCGCAAGCAACCGTTCTGCTTCTTGTTTGGTTTCGGCCAGTAATTGCTCTTTTTGCGCGTTGCCTACCGCTACCGCTTCTTGCATTTTTTTAGTTGCTTCGGCGGCAATATTTTGGAGTTTGCTGTCTAACTGCGCTTTGATATCTTCTGCCTCTTTGCGCGCGGCAGCAGCGGCGGCTTTATCGTCGGCGATTTGTTTTTCACGCCGCTCCAAAGCCCCTATAATTCCCTTCCACGCGAATTTATGCAATAACCATACCAAGAGCAAAAAGTTAACAACGGTTAATGCAAAAACTCCAAAATCAGGATTTAACAGTTTATCCATAAATCTCGATTACATAACCATGGTCAGTAAACAAATTACTAAACCCAACATGGCAGCGCCTTCTAACAAAGCGGCAATAATAATCATGGTCGTGCGGATGCCGTTGGCGGCTTCCGGTTGGCGGGCGGTTCCTTCCAAAGCGGCCGCACCGATTTTACCTAAACCTAATGCCGCACCGATTACCGTTATCCCGGCACCTAATCCGGCTGCGATATATTTAAGTACTGCTAGTTCCATTGTTTTTCTCCTTTTGCGGTTGTCCCGCGTAAATTAATGCGAATGAATCACAAGTCCTACATAAATCGACGTAAGAAGCGTAAACACATACGCCTGTAAAAATGCAACTAATAACTCCAAAAACGTCATAAAAATTTCAAGTCCCATGGCCGGGAAAGCCGCCCCCGTGCCGGCAATTTTGCTCATCTGTCCGATGATAAAAACGATTAAGAGTAAACTAAGCAGCACCATATGTCCAGAGAGCATATTGGCAAATAGACGGATGGCCAGCACGCACACGCGGATAATTAAACTAATCACTTCCAGCGGGAAAATAAGCGGCACCAACCACCACGGCGTTCCGCCCGGTACAAAGGTTTTTATAAACCCGGCAACTCCGTGAAATTTAATTCCGCAATATACAATCAGCGCGCCCGAACAAACGGCCAAAGCCCCCGTTACAGAAATATTAGAGGTAATGGTTTTTACTTCGGGAATTAAACCGGCTAAATTGGAAAACAAAATGAATAAAAATAATGTGCAGAAATAAGATAAAAAGGTTTTTCCTTCTTCCCCCATACCGGGGACCACAATGCCGTCACGCATAAAGCAAACATATTCTTCCCCCAGTGTATGCAAAAGCCGCGCAAAAATATTTTTTCCGTTGCAACTCATCCCCCATACAAACAAGAAAAGCACCACGCTGATACAAAACATCGTAACCGTATGCGCGGTAAAAGGTAAATGGACCGTGCCGATCATGACTCCGAAATCATGGTCTAAAATATGATGAGCAATTGTCTCGGAAATATTCATCTCTGATCCTTTGATTGGGCTTTTTCCAAGCGTTTGGCTTCTTTAATCACTATATACATCCCTAGCGCAAACCCGACAAGCACGCCGACGAGTGTGCCCCACGGGACAGACCCCATTTTGCGGTCGAAATAATAACCGCCGCCCACGCCCAGCGCCACCGCTACGGCAAATTCCATACCTAAAGTGCTGATGGTCGCAAAATCTTGCGCTGCAAAAGGTCCGTAACGCATAGAGAAATCCCTTTTTTATATTGTAGTAAATTACACGGGAAAGGAAAGCATTTTTTTACATTAAAAAACCCCGCCTAAAAAGCGGGGCTTATTAAAATCAAAACCCTTACAGCGTATAACTGAAGATTTTGCTTTCAAAGGGTTGCAGTGCAATTTCCAAACCATCGCGCAGTGCTTCGGCGGTTACGGAAACTTCCCGACCGGAAAATTCCTCATGTAATACTTTAGCGCCCGGCGTGTTCATTTTGAGTTTTATGCGGCCTTTAACCGGTTGATCGCTGTAATTGATAAACACGCTGACCGCCATATTCATTTGTTTCCATGTCCAAGCCAAAATATTGCGGAAAGAGCCGTCTTCTTCGTTGATGGGCATAATATCAGTCAAAGCCCATTGTCCGCCGTGAAAAGCAGGGTGTGAGGCAATTTTAAGCAGTTGATCGTAATAATTGCGAATGGCGGTATCTTCTTCAAAATCATCTTTGACATATTGAATCGGCAAGCGGGTTTTGCGCCCCATCAGTTGGAACAAATAAATCATGCGCGCACCGGGCAAGGTGGCAATAATGGTACTGGCAGCCAGTGATTTTTCCCGTCCGAAAGCAGTCAAACTTTCTTCTTCGTCATGGTTAGAGGTAAAGCGGATAGAGCGCATCTGGAACAAATGTTCCGCGCGCAAATGGCCTTTAATATCTTCGGGATTAGAGAAACGCAAGCGGTCATACAAAACTTTATCATAGGTATAATCAAAACCCATTTCCTGTATTTCCCACTCAAGTCCCCAATACACTTCGGCAATAAATTTAAAATCGGGATATTGTTTGTGTACCGCTTCTAAGGCTTGGGACCAAAATTCTTCTTTGGGTAAATTGCCGCCGATAAACTCCCACCATGTATCGCGGTGTACTTTGTTAAGCACCAGCATGGCCATATCGCAGCGGACTCCGTCGCAAAAATCGGCAATATGCAGTAAATTTTGCAACATGAATTTTTTGGTTTCGGGGTTAAAATAATTCAGTTGTGCAGTGTCGGTCCACGGCGCAAAATACGGGTCACGTCCGTGTGCAATATAACGTCCGTTTTCATTTTTGAAAAACCAATCTTTATGATTGTTCGGTTCATACTCTCCGGTAGTGATATACAAATCCGGTGCGCTATTTACCGTCGGGGAATCAATAGCCATGTGATTGGGCACAAAATCTAAAAACAACGCAATACCCATGCCGTTTAATTTAGCGCGCAAGGCACGCAGTCCCTTTTCTCCGCCTAAATCATCCGCGGGTTCGTAAGCATATATGGCATAGGGAGAGGCAATGATATCATTGACGTCAAAATCGGGTTTTACGCGGCGTATTTGCTCGGCAATTTCCGGCACGCTGCGGGCAATTTCTTTGGCCTTGGGGCTTTGTTTCCACACACCCATTAGCCAAATAGCATCAAAGCCGCGCTTGCGGAAAGTTTCCCAATATTCGTCGGGAATTTCTTGCAGCATAAAACGCCGTCCGTGCTTAGCCTCCAGACGGGCCAGCCACGCGCGTGTATTGATTTCTAAAATGTGTGGATTAGTACGCATACGAAATTCCCCTGTATATTTTATATCACTTTTTGGCCGTAAAAGTAAAATTTTTCTAAAAAGATTTGGCAAGAACAAAAAAGCTATAATCTATTTAGTAGTTTAAATTTTGGGAGGTTGGTATGAAAAAAGGTTTTACACTGATTGAATTATTAGTGGTCGTACTAATTATCGGTATTTTGTCTGCCATTGCACTTCCGCAATACACCAAAGCGGTAGAAAAATCTCGAGCAGCAGAAGCCATGATCAACCTAAAACATATGAAACAAGCACTTGAAGTAAGCAAATTATCCGGGGAAGAATCCCCCACCGCACAGGATATTTTTGAATTATCTGGTGGTACGTGGGAGTTTGATGGAACATTATACTGTACCAAAAACTTTGGTTATCAGATAGGCGGAGACGGGATTGTGTCTGCTTATCGTTGTGCTACTTATAATTGCCAAGAGTCTTGTACCACTATGTCTGACTATGATTATGTAATAGGTTACAGGGAAGATGGAGTTTTGGCATGTCTCGGAGGAGCTACAGGACTTTATAATGATATGTGTTCTACCTTATCTCTACCTCCCTTACAAACTCCTTAAAAATAAAAAACCACTCAAATGGTTTGCATTTATAGACGAAACACCCCAGAATTAAATCTGGGGTGTTTCTTATCTAAATAATTTTTACTTTGCTTCGGCGGCGGGAGCGGCAGAGGCCTCAGCTTCCTTTTCGTCTTCCTCGTCGTCTTTTACTACCGGAGCAATACGCGCAATTTTGTCGCCTTCTTCTAATTTAACCAGGCGCACCCCTTGTGCGTTGCGGCCCACAGAACGAATTTCTTCGCAGCGGATACGGATGGTCATTCCTTTTTCGGTTACTACCATCAAGTCTTTGCTTTCGTCGACCAGTTTAATACCCACTACTTGTCCATTGCGCTCCGTGGTTTTAATGGTAATTACACCCATACCGGCGCGGTGTTGGCGTTTGTATTCGCTAAACTCGGTGCGTTTCCCGTAACCGTTTTCGCAGACGGATAATACATCGGGTTGTTCCCCTTCATTAGACGCCTGTTCCATGCCTACTACTTCGTCACCTTTGGCCAGCGTAATGGCACGCACGCCTTTGGCCGGGCGGCCCATAGAACGCACTTCATTTTCGTCAAAACGAATGGATTTGCCCTGTTTGGTAGCAATGGCGATATCACTCTTACCATAGGTCATTTGTACGCTGATAAGTACGTCCCCTTCGTCCAAACCAATGGCAATAATACCGCTGCGGCGGATATTGGCAAATTCGCCCAGTTCCACACGCTTAATACTGCCCATGCGGGTACACATTGTTAAGAAGGCCGTTTCGCCTACGTGTTTCTTGGGGTTAAAGTCTTCAATCGGCAATGCGGAGGTTACTTTTTCTTCCCCGTTGAGTTGCAAGAGGTTTACAATGGCCTTACCCTTAGACATGCGGTTTCCTTCCGGAATTTCAAACGCACGCAAAGCAAATACGCGTCCGCGGTTGGTGAACATCAGCAAGGTAGCGTGAGAAGACATAATGAACAAATGTTCCATAAAGTCTTCTTCTTTAGTTTTCCCGCCGATAATACCTTTACCGCCGCGGTTTTGGCTCTTGTAGGTGGCCAACGGAATGCGTTTGGCATAACCGTCGTTAGAAATGGTAACCACCACGTCTTCTTTTTCAATAAAATCTTCCATAGACAAGTCGGTCAAGTCCGGTCCGATTTGGGTGCGGCGTTCGTCACCGTAGTTTTTCTTCAAATCGGTCAGTTCACTGACGATAATGTCTAAGATTTTTTGCGGATCGGCCAAAATGCCTTGCAGTTCGGCAATGAGTTTTAAGAGTTCTTTTTGCTCTTGCTCAATGGCTGCGCTGGACAGTTGCGTAAGTTGATGTAAACGCATATCCAAAATGGCTTGGGCTTGAACTTCGGAAAGTTTGAATTTCTTCATCAAAGCCACTTTGGCAGCCGGCACATCGGCACTCTTGCGGATAATGGTTACTACTTCATCCATATGCGCAATGGCAATCAGCAAGCCCGACAAGATGTGTTCGCGGCGCACGGCTTTGTTTAAGTCAAATTTCGTACGATTGGTGACTACTTCTTGGCGGTGTTTTACATACGCTTTCATGACTTCTTTTAAGGACAATACGCGCGGACGACCGTCTACGATCGCAAGCATATTGACCGGGAAAGAAGTTTGCAGTTGCGTATGTTTATACAAGTGATTTAAAACTACTTGGGCATTGCCGTCGCGCTTAATTTCAATGACTAGGCGCATACCGCGGCGGTCCGACTCGTCGCGAATATCGGCAATATCGGTAATCTTTTTATCGCGCACCAAACCGACGATGGTTTCAATGAGTGCGGTTTTATTAACCATGTACGGAATTTCGGAAACCACAATGGCTTGACGTCCGCCTTTGCGCTCTTCAATTTCCGTGGTGGCTTGCACTTTTACACTGCCGTGGCCGGTTTCGAAATATTCATAAATACCTTTGGTACCGCGGATGATAGCACCCGTCGGGAAATCGGGCCCTTTGATGATTTTCATCATCTCTTTGACTGTGATCGCCGGGTTTTTAATGTAGGCAATAATACCGTCGCATACTTCTCCTAAATTGTGCGTGGGAATATTGGTAGCCATACCGACCGCAATACCGGAAGAACCGTTGACTAGTAGTGCCGGGAATTTGGCCGGCAACACCGACGGTTCCATTAAAGAGCCGTCATAGTTGGGAATCATTTTGACGGTGTCTTTATCCAAATCGTTTAAGAGTTCATCGGATACTTTGGCCAAGCGGCATTCGGTATAACGCATAGCGGCGGCGGAATCACCGTCGATAGAACCGAAGTTTCCCTGTCCGTCCACTAACGGCTGGCGGATGGAGAAATCTTGTGCCAAACGCACTAGCGTATCATAGACGGCGGTATCCCCGTGCGGGTGATATTTACCGAGCACGTCTCCGACTACACGCGCAGATTTCTTATAGGGTTTGTTGTATTTTAACCCCATTTCGTTCATGGAATATAACACACGGCGGTGTACCGGTTTTAAACCGTCCCGCACGTCCGGCAAAGCACGCCCCACAATTACGCTCATGGCATAATCAATATAGTAGGAACGCATTTCGTGTGCAATATCGCGTTGTTCAATATTACCGAATAGATCTACATTGTTGTTTTGCGGTTGAACCGTATCCATCTTTTCTTCACTCATACTTTATAAACTCCTAAAAACCTTAAATATCCAAGTTCTTTACTTCTAATGCGTGCGATTGAATAAAATCGCGGCGGGGTTCGACCTTATCCCCCATCAGCATCGTAAACGCATGTTCGGTGTCCGTCAGGTCATTGATTTTGACTTGGATGAGTTTGCGTTTGGCCGGGTCCATGGTGGTTTCCCATAATTGTTCCGGATTCATTTCACCCAAACCTTTGTAGCGTTGGATGCTCGCTCCGGCCGACGCGGCATCTTTGACGGCTTTTAACAGTTCGGCCAAACTGAAAACCAACACATCTGATTTACCGTTATTGACGGTAAAGAGAGGATGTACGCGTTCTTTTTCGTTTTCCACTTTCGGATACTGTGTAAAATTGTAACCAAAGGCTTCCAATTTTTTCTCACAAGCCAAGAGTTTGCCAAATTCAAACAAACTTTGGTGTTCGGGTTGCAAACTATCATCATCGATGGCAGTCACATCCACACCGTCGGCGGTCAATTCTTCTTTTTTCTCTAATACGTATTCGTCCACATAAGCGCGGTATTCGTTTTCGTCATAGAAATATCTAAAACCGCCGCTTTGCAAAGGAATGCGATATACCGGCACGCGGCCTTCGTCCAAAAATGCTTGGAAGTCTTTAAGTGTAATGTTTTTGACTTCTAGCATATTAAGCACGTCTTCCACGTCCCTTAATACTTTGAGTAAATCGGAAAGATTTTTCCCTTCTACTTTTTTGCCCGCTTTATCGCTGACGGTGACGGTAGAAAGACCTTCTTTCATAAGCCACTGTTGCATTTGGTCTTCGGTTTGCAAGTATTGTTCTACTTTGCCTTTTTTCACTTTGTACAAAGGCGGTTGAGCCAAATAAACGTGTCCTTGTTCGATTAAAGGACGTAATTGGCGGTAGAAGAAGGTGAGCAGTAAGGTGGAAATGTGTTGACCGTCCACATCAGCATCAGCCATCAAAATAATTTTGTGGTAGCGCAGTTTGGAAATATCAAAACCGCCTTCTCCTTCTCCCACACCCGTACCTACAGCCGCAATTAAATCACGTACCGTATCGCTGGATAAAATTTTCACCAGCGGGGCTTTTTCTACGTTTAAAATTTTACCGCGCAAAGGCAAAATAGCCTGAAATACACGGTCGCGCCCTTGCTTGGCCGAACCACCGGCAGAGTCCCCTTCTACGAGGAAGATTTCGCATTTACTGCTGTCTCTTTCTTGGCAGTCGGCCAGTTTGCCCGGCAGTCCGCCGCCTTCAAACGCACCTTTACGGCGGGTCAAATCACGCGCTTTGCGGGCTGCTTCACGCGCTACGGCCGCACCGATACATTTTTCACAAATGGCACGCGCGGTTTTGGGGTTTTCTTCAAAGAAAGTAGATAAGGTTTCCCCTACCATGGAACGCACAATACCTTCAATTTCGGAGTTGCCCAGTTTGGTTTTGGTCTGTCCTTCAAATTGCGGATGCGGAATTTTAACAGAAAGTACCGCGGCTAAACCTTCTTTAATATCATCCCCGCCTACAGATATATCTTTGTGTTGTTTGGAGAGGTTGTTGTTTTTAATATATTCGTTGATAATACGAGTAAAAGCAGAGCGGAAACCGGTTAGGTGCGTTCCCCCTTCAATCGTATTAATGTTATTTACGAAGGAAAATACGTTTTCACTGTAGCCTTCATTGTATTGAATAGCAAACGATATATAATTATCTCCGACTGTTTTTGTTAAATAAATCGGTTCGGGGTTAATAACCGTTTTGTTGGTATTTAAGAATTTGGCAAATTGAGAAATACCGCCCTCATAGTGGAAGGTAACCGTTTTGGCTTCTTCACCGCGCTCATCGGTAAATAAAATTTTTACCCCGGCATTTAAGAAAGCCAGTTCGCGCAAACGGTTGGCGATGGTTTCATATACAAAAGCCACATCTCCGAAAATTTCTTTATCGGCCGTAAAGGTAACCTTGGTACCGTGTTCGGTAGTCGTACCGATTTCTTCTACGTCGGTTACCGGTTTACCGCGTTTATATTGTTGACGGTAGAGTTTGCCGTTCTTTTTAACAATTACTTCGGTAAATTCGGAAAGGGCGTTTACGCAGGATACACCCACCCCGTGCAAACCGCCGGATACTTTATAAGCACCGCTGTCAAATTTACCGCCGGCATGCAGTACGGTCATAACTACTTCTAAAGCGCTTTTTTTGCGAAGTTTAGGATCTTTGGCTCCCGTCATTAAATCTACCGGAATACCGCGGCCGTCATCTTCTACACTGCAAGTCATATTATCTTTAATAGTGACTTTAATGGTAGTAGCGCCTCCGGCCAAAATTTCGTCTACAGAGTTATCTACTACTTCATATACTAAATGATGTAATCCGGGCAACCCGGTCGAACCAATATACATAGCGGGGCGTTTACGTACCGCTTCTAAACCCTCTAATACTTGAATTTTAGAGGAATCATACTGCTTTTTTTCTTCTTCACTCATGACTCTTCACTCCTAGAGACTTCACAATTTCAATTTTAGTAATCCATGGTCTGTCAAAGTGTTTATTAATTTCTTTCAGTAAAGTTTCTCTACGTGCAATTAGTTCATTACGTGCAACGGACAACTTTACTTCTACATATAAAACACCTTTTTGTACAGATGACAACTTCCAAAATTTTTCCTTCTCACCTACCAGTTCATTCCAAACATGATCCAACAATATTAAACGGCTTAATTGTTTATTCAAACGATTGTATTTGTCGTTTAATTCACTGGATTTATTCCAAATCTTACGCGGTTTAGCACCTATTTTCACTAGATTCTCACCGGCATAATAACGTATTTAAGTTCGGCTCCTTTCACCGGCTCAATAAGTACCGGTTGAGAAGCGTTTACAAAAGAAAAAGATACTTTTTCACTGCCTATATTTTTTAATACATCAATAATGTATTGCGGATTAAAGGCACAATCAAAGGCCTCTTTATCGTATTCAATAGGCAATTCATCGGTAAATTCCATATTTTGGGAAGTAGAAGAAATAATAATTTTATTATCTTCCATATGAAATTTTACAGTACTTCCAAATTCCCCGGAACACAAAGAAGCACGACGGGTAGAGGCTAATAATTCTTTGGTAAATACTTCAAAAGAAATATTTTTCTTACTCGGAATTACTTGTTTATAATTGGGGAAATTTCCGTCAATTAAACGCGAAATGAAAGTAGTTTCATTCATTTCAAAACTAACTTGATTGGATGCTACATTTACTTTTATTAAGGCATCTTTTTCCGGTTTAGACAATGAAATAAAACGTACTACTTCATTTAAAATCTTGGTCGGAATAATAATTTTAAATTCGCCCGATTCAGCCAGCGGCTCATGAGAGGCAATGGCTAAACGTCCGCCGTCCGTGGCCACAATTTCAAATTTATCTTCTGTATTATTCCACAGTAAACCGTTTAATATATAACGAGTTTCTTGAGTGGAAGCGGAAAAGGCTGTTTTATCAATCATGGTTTGCAGGGCTATAGGACTTATTTCAATACTGTTTGTTTTTTCAATTTCGGGAATTGGAGGATATTCCTCTTTAGGGATACCAATCACCCAAAATTTACTTTTGCCGGATTTAATATGAAATTTATTATGTTCACCGGTATATAAATTAATTTCTTTACCGTCGGGCAAATTTTTAATAATTTCGGTAAACTCTTTTAAAGGAACGGTAATATTTCCTTCTTCCACTACTTCGGCCTTAATATAATGTACTGTGGCCATTTCCATATCTGTGCGCACTAATTTAATTTTGTCTTTTTGCGTTTCAATTAAAAAATTGTGCAAAACAGGCAGTGTGGTGCGAGAGGAGACACTGGCTGAAATAACTTGGATTCCTTCCAAGATAGTTTCTTTAGTAATGTTTATTTTCATACTCTTATCCTATTTATTATATGTCCTGTTGATACTGTTTATTTTGTGTATAGCCCTATACAAATCTGTTTTGCTGCTTGTGAATAACTATTCTTTTTTATTCACAGTGTAAACAGTTAATTTTGTTATACACTGTTTTTTTGGAACTATCCCCAATTTTTACGATTTATCTACATCTTTAATTTCCGCAATAATTCCATTTATTTGGGAAGCAAAAAAAGGATCTGTTCTTACTTTATCCTTTACTAAATCCCGTGCATGTACGACGGTACTGTGGTCACGCTTAAATTCACGTCCTATTTCAGGTAGTGACATATCGGTCAGTTCCGTGCATAAGAACATAGCCACTTGACGCGGCCACGCAACCGATTGCGTTTTGCGTTTTGATTCAAAATCTTCGATATTTATTTTGAAAAATTTTCCGACCACTTTTTTAATACTGTTTACATTAATAGCCAAGCGTTTTTCTTCCAAACTTAAAATATCGGATAATAATTCTCTTGCAATAGAGATAGTGGGGACTACATTGTGAATATTACAATAAGAAGAAAGTTTAAAAAAAGCCCCTTCTAGTTCACGAATATTTGTTTGAATCCCTTCGGCAATAAAAGCAATTACATCATCTCCAATATCAAAATGAATCATATTGCGTTTTTGATTTAAAATAGCAATACGTGTTTCCAAATACGGTTTTTTGATTTCGCAAGACGGTCCGAATAATAAACGGGAAGAAAGACGTTCATCTAAATCTAATTGTTGCGGTGTTCTATCGGAAGAAACCACAATTTGTTTACTGCTGTCAAACAAAACATTAAAAATATAGAAAAATTCCTGTACACTTACTTTGTCTGATTTTCCGGCGACAAATTGAATATCATCCATCAGTAAACAATCTAAAGAGCGGTATTTGCGACGGAAAGCATCGGTTGAATTAGTGCCGATAGATTCCACATATTCGGCCACAAATTCTTCAGCAGCCATGTATAATACTTTGGCTTGCGGATTATTTTGACAAATTTGATTTCCGATAGCATGCAGTAAATGGGTTTTACCAAGCCCCGGTGTGGAATAAATAAATAAAGGATTTTGCGCGCGGTTGCCCGGTTGGTTGGCTACAGCCTGAGCCAATTTATAAGCAAAGCGGTTAGACGGAGATTCAATAAAATTATCAAACCGGTACATCGAATTAAGACGGGACGGAAACGGATTAGGTTTCGCACTTTCAGAGGCTATGACGGTTTGTTGTTCTTGTTTTACCGCATCTAATACTTGTTGTACGGGGTCTTTGATTTCCTTTATAACATAGGTAATAGAAACGGGAATTGAATTTTCCGCAAAAGAATCTTTTATAATTTGTTCATAGCGTGCTTGTATGGTTTTTTGCAAATATTCATTAGGTAAAGTAATCGTAAGAGAAGATCCGTTCAATTCAAACGAATTGGGACTAAACCACATCTCATATAATTCTTCACCAATTTTATTTTCTAATTGTTTAAGTACTGCAGCCAAAACATCAGAAGAAGAAAGATTTTCCACAATCATTCACCTTAAAATAAGATACTCTTATAATATCAATTAATAAAAGGGTTAGTCAATGAAAATAGTTAAAAAAGTCTGAAATTTCGCTTGACCCCCTTATTTAGTGTCCCCCCCTATGTTTAAAAAAACTCTTTTATTTGTTTTTGTTTTTAGCCTTAAAATTAAAAATCGGAGTTATCCACAGTTTTTCTCTAATCAATTTTTAGGGCTTGTTTTGCGGCCGAAAACCGTTCTATAATGTACTAAATAAGAATTTTTCTTATTTAATATAAATTAGATTTGCAGTACCGTCTCAAAATATATTAGTATAAGAAAAACTATACCAAAAGGGGGGTCGTATGACAGAAATTAATGCTATTTATAAATGTAAAGTTTGCGGAAACATGGTGGAAGTAGTCCATGCCGCGGGCGGAGAGTTGACGTGTTGCGGTGCGCCGATGGAAAAACAAATAGCCGGCGTTTCCGACGGTGCCGCTGAAAAACATGTGCCGGTTATTGAAAAAATCGACGGGGGTTATTTGGTAAAAGTGGGAGAAGTCCCCCACCCGATGACAGAGGCCCACTGGATTACTTTTGTGGAACTGATTTGCCAAAAATGCGGCAAAGTACAACGCAAATATTTAAAACCCGGCGAAGCGCCTGAAGTAAAATTCAAATCCGGCTCGGATAAAGTATTGGCGCGCGAGTATTGCAATTTGCACGGTTTGTGGCAAAAAGAAAATTAAAGAGAGGCTCTATGCAAGCAGTTAAAATTTCCGATAAAGTATATTGGGTAGGTGCGATTGATTGGAACATTCGTGATTTTCACGGTTATTCCACCCCACAAGGGACTACATATAATGCTTTTTTGATTTTAAGTGAAAAGCCAACCTTGATTGACACGGTAAAAAAAGAATTTTATCCGGAAATGATGGCGCGCATCAAAAGCGTGATGGATCCGAAAAAAATTGAAATTATTGTTTCAAATCATGCCGAATTAGATCACTCCGGCGGCTTGCCGCAAGCGGTAAGTGAGATTCAACCCAAAGAAATTTACGCCTCTGATATGGGCGTTAAAAATATTTTAGCGCAACTGCATCCATCCTTTGAAATTAAACCCGTTAAAACCGGTGATAAAATAGA
Source organism: uncultured Elusimicrobium sp. (assembly GCA_902797165.1). Classification (GTDB taxonomy): domain Bacteria; phylum Elusimicrobiota; class Elusimicrobia; order Elusimicrobiales; family Elusimicrobiaceae; genus Avelusimicrobium. The sequence goes on along the minus strand of CADBRU010000005.1, from coordinate 14,786 downwards.
TATCGGCGGAGATACTATTTCCTTTATAGAAGCGCGGATGCTCCATTGGCCAGACAGTATGTTTTCTTATTTGGAAAAAGAAAATATACTTTTTTCTAACGACGTGTTTGGCATGCATTTGGCAACGAGCAAACTTTTTGATGATGAAAATGACGAACACATTTGGCTGCCCGAAGCGGAAAAATATTATGCCAATATTGTACTGCCTTATTCCGATATTGCTTTGCGCTTTTTGGCCAATGTAAAAAAGATGAATTTGACGCCCAAAATTATTGCGCCGGACCATGGTTTTCTTTGGCGCAAAGAGCCGGCACGCATTGTTAATTTGTATGAAAAATGGGCCGCGCAAGCCCCGCAAAAAAAAGTAGTGGTGGTGTATGATACCATGTGGGGCAGTACGCAAAAAATGGCCGAATATGTGACGGAGGGACTGCGCCAAGGCGGCATGGAAGTTAAACAAATGTCTATGCACGGTTGCCACCGCAGCGAAGTAGCGCACGAACTGTTAAACGCCGGCGGTTTGGTAATTGGTGCGCCTGTGATTAATTCGGAAATTTTTCCGTCTATGGCAGATGTGTTGTGCTACTTAAAAGGACTTAAAAAGAAAAATTTAGTCGGCGGTGTAATCGGCTCGTACGGGTGGAACCCGGCGCCGGTGAACGCATTGGCCGAGTGGCTTAAAGCCGCGCAAGTGGAACTGGCCGCGCCGGTAGTCAGTGCAAAGTTTTCCCCCACTCCGCAAGTGCTGGAATCTTGCCGTCAATTAGGGCTCACAATTGCACAAAAAATTACGGAGAAAATAAATCCATGAACGAGGCAGATTTAATCAAAGGGCTTGAATATATTACGTATGGTTTATATATTGTTACGTCGTCGGCGGACGGTCAGGACGGCGGGCTGATTGTCAATACGGTTTTTCAGGTAACCGCGCAGCCGGCACGCGTGGCCATTTCGGTAAACAAAGAAAGTTTTACGCATGAACTAATCAGCAAAAGTAAAATTTTTGCTGCGATGCCGCTTGAGCAAAAAACCGATTTACCGTTTATCGGTCGTTTCGGTTTTCGCACGATGCGCAACTTCGATAAATTTGCCGGTCTTAATGTGCGCCGCGGCGTGCTGGGCGCACCGATTGTGCCCGAACATACGCTGAGTTTTTTGGAAGCGGAAGTAGAACAAACGGTGGATGTCGGCACGCATACTTTATTTATCGGCAAAGTGAAAAATGCGGGCGGCTTAGACGTACAAGGGCAGCCACTGACCTATGAGTATTATCATAATGTAATTAAAGGCAAAACGCCCAAAGGCGCAACGCATCTTTGATATTTTTCTCCGGGCGAAAGAACAACTAAAAAGGAAAATTTATTTTACTAGGGAGGTAGTTTTATGAAATACGTGTGTGAAGTTTGTGGTTATGTGTATGATCCCGCAGTAGGTGATCCGGACCATGGTTTTGCCCCCGGCACCAAGTGGGAAGATATCCCGGCAGATTGGGTTTGCCCCGTCTGCGGCGTCGGCAAAGACCAATTTAAACCGATGGAATAGAAAGATTTACAGATACACAAAAATAGGGCGGAATTTATTTTCCGCCCTATTTGTTTGATTAATTATTTATAGTGTACCGGTTTCGTTTACTTGTTCACATAATTTTTTCTGCACATTAGAAGCTTGCTCGTAAGAAACACAAATTATTTTGTCTAAATTTGTGCTTTCGATAGATAAATAGTAACGCTCTGCAATAGGCATACGTTGCGCTACTGCGATTTCAGTTTCACCGGTTCCGTGGCAAGTATAAGCAAAATCTTTGGTTACCAAACGGGCTTGTCCGCTGTAGTTTGCGGTGCTGGTGTGCGGAATAGTTATATCCAGCGCGTCCATATCGGCAAAAGAAGCATATTCTCCGTTTGCCAAATGATAACGTATTTGTGCATCGCGAATAGCGCGCAAAAGTATAAAGGCTTCCGCCATGCGGGCTTTTTCGACCGCTTTTTGATACTGCGGTAGGGCAATAGCAGACAAAATGCCGATAATGAGTACCACTACTAATAGTTCAGTTAATGTAAAACCTTTTTTCATGGTCCTTTCCTTTTTATTTTACTGCAGCATATTATGATCATTATTGTAAAAAAAAAAAAAACTGATTTTGTCAAGTCTTTTTAAATTTTTATGAAAATTATAAAAAGAAGAAAGCAAGAAAAAAAAGGATGCCTGCTATTTCCAATAATGTCTTTATCCACGCGCGCAGAAGCCATATTTTGCGGCGGGACATATGGAATATATTGCCTTTGTTTCGGATCATAAAGTTTGGATGTTTTTGGAGAAAAGCCAACAAAAAACGGCCGAATAACTTCTGAGGCTTACCAGAGACTCAGATGCTAAACAGCCGTAATTCATGTGTAGAAACACATGAACATTTAGCATTGCTTGCGCAAGGGATCAGCTGGCACAGGCAATGCTTAAACTAGGCCGTTTTTAGTCTGGTAAGCCTCTAGTAAGAGTCTTTCTGTTTGCACAGAAACCAAAAACAGAATTAAATTTTTACTACTCTTCCATTATAACAAAAATAGTTCTCGGAGTAACTTTGCTATAATAATAAAATGAAGATTTTATACGTTATCACGACTACCGATTGCGGCGGTGCGGAGCATGCTTTGCTTTCTTTGGCAAAGGCTGCTCGTCAGGCAGGACATACGCCTAAAGTGATTTGCTTAAAACCGGCCGGCACCATAGCCGCGCAACTGCGCGCGTCGGAAATAGAAGTGATATCGTTAGACGTGAAAAATAAATTTAGTTTGTCTGAGTGGGCGGGAGCGCTTGCTCGGCTGATACAGGAAATACAAAATTTTCAGCCGGATATAGTGCACGGTTTTTTATACCGGGCTATACAACTGTGCCGCCAAGCCAAAAAACGGATCAGTTTCCGTCTGATTACAACGCCGCATTATGATTTATCTAAAAAAAATTATTTTTTGCGTATGCGCGATAGAGGGCTAAAAGATTTAGATGATCTTAGTTGTGCAGAATCGCAAAAAACGGCCGATTTTCTGACGGAAAAACAAAAATACAACCCGGACAAAGTTAAATTAATTTGCAATGGCGTAGACAGTTCTTTTTTTTCTCCGGATGCACAAGTGCGTGCCAAAATGCGTAAAGAATTGAATATTTTGCCGGAAGAAGTGGTTTTTTGTTGTGTGGCGCGTTTTGCCAAAGAGAAAAATTTGCCGGTTTTGTTGCAATCTTTTGCGGTTTTGTATGCCAAAAATCCGCTTGTGCGGCTTGTGCTGGTAGGGGATGGCCCCGAAAAATCGATTTTAGAGGCTTTTTTGGCAAAAAACGGGCTAAAAAACGCAGTTTTGCAGGTTGGAGAGGTGAAAGATGTTCGGCCTTATCTGCAAGCGGCGGATGTATTTGTTTTGCCCTCTTTAATGGAAAGTTTGCCACTGTCTTTGCTGGAGGCTTGCGCTTGCGGCCTGCCGGCATTGGTCAGCCAAGTAGGAGATATGCCTTTAGTTGTGCGCCACGGAGAGAGCGGATTTGTATTTAATGCAAAAGATCCGGTGGTTTTAAGTGCGCTAATGGCGGAACTTACGGAAAATACGGATTTACGTAAGAAAATGGGGAAAAATGCTCGTACGCGTACGGAAAGAAAATATCCCCCGGCCGAGCCGAAATATTTGGAAATTTATGCTAAAATGAAATAGTTTTCACGTGAAAACTTGAGGAATATATGGAACAAAAATTATTTATTGCCGCCTGTATTATGTACGTATTTTCTTGGGTTAGCAAGCGGCTTTTTAAGAAAAATAAATTGGATGATCCGAAAGATTTTGCTTTATGGCATGCTGGATTTTTGGTATTTTTCCTAGGTTGTATTTATGCTATTTTTAACTTTGTGGTAAGCAACGGATCGGATGTTTTGAATAGCGGAATTACCAAAAAAGATGTGTTTGTAACCCTGTTGATTTTGGGGATTTCCGTCGGAGGTTTCTTTTATGCCAAGTTAAAACCCGCTAAAAGAAATGACATTATTAAGTTCGATTTAGATTGGGCAAATACAATTTATTTTGCCGGATTTGTGGCATCCATTGTAATGTTCTTTTTTGTACAAGCCTTCAAAATTCCGTCCGCATCCATGTACCAAACCTTGCAAATCGGAGATCATCTATTTGTAAACAAAGCTGTTTACGGATTCCGCATTCCCTTAACAAATATTCGCTTTAGCCAATTTAAGCCGGTTTCTGTGGATGACATTATTATCTTTTCATTTCCGGCTGCTACCAAAGACCAAATCAATTGCGGCGGTTACCAGTACGGGCGCGATTATGTTAAACGGGTAGTGGCCTTGCCGGGAGACAAAGTAGAAGTAAAGGAAGGCCAACTCTATATTAATGATGAAATGGAACCCTTGCACGGATACGAGGTTTTTCGCATACAGGATCGTCTTAAACCCGTCATAAAAGTCTCTAATAGTGCCGAAAAAGCAGCAGAGGACGGACTCCCCGTCGTATCTCCGGCGGTTTATCAAACCTTATGGGAGAAGGGCAAGTTAGAGTACGAACTGGGGATGTCTCTACGGGATAACTTCGGTCCGGTAATAGTTCCGCCCAATACCTATTTTGCTATGGGAGATAACCGAGACGATTCCTGTGATTCCCGTTTTTGGGGCCCTGTGCCTTTTGAAAATATCAAAGGAAATGCTCTGTTTATCCACTGGCCTTTAAGTCGCATTCGGCTTGTTAAATAGTGCTATATAATAAGCATTTATCCACAATATAAACAGGGCTATCCACCCGCTATTTTATCGGTTTTCACGTGAAAACCGCACCCATTTATTTGTAAAGATAAATAATTAGACTTGCTTTTATAGTTTTATTATGCTTTAATAATAGCAGGAGGAACTATGGGCGAAATTATAGCAATAGCAAATCAAAAAGGCGGCGTAGGTAAAACTACCACCGCTATCAACTTGGCATACGCATTAGCCTATTTAAATCAAGAAGTGTTATTAGTAGATTTTGACCCGCAGGGAAATGCCGGATCGGGTCTGGGTGTAACGGTGGAAAACGGCGGTAAATCGGTATATCATTTACTGACGAAGAATGCCACCTTTGAAGAAGTAGTACATCAGACTTCTAATGAAATGCTGGATGTGTTGCCTACCTGTAAAAATCTAGCCGGAGCCGAAGTGGAACTGGTAAATATTAAGGGTCGTGAGAACATGTTAAAAGAGGTCTTGACCCCACTGCGCAAACAATACAACTACATTATTATTGATTGCCCTCCTTCTTTGGGCCTTTTAACCTTAAATGCCTTGATGGCTGCCGATAGCGTAATTACGCCGGTACAGTGCGAATATTATGCTATGGAAGGGTTAGCCCACTTTATGAGCACGATTGCCAAAATTCGCCAATTTTTGAACAATAACTTAAAGTTAGACGGCGGTGTGCTGACCATGTTTGATTCTCGTATGAATCTTTCCAAACAAGTGTTTGAAGAGGTCAGCCGCTTTTTCGGAGATAAAGTGTATAAAACGCCTATCCCGCGCAATATCCGCTTGGCCGAAGCGCCCAGTTTCGGACAATCTATTTTCGATTATGAGCCGGGCTGCCGCGGAGCCAAAGCATATATTGACCTCGCCATTGAATTTATGGCCCGCCGCGGAATCGATGTGTCGGAATACGACGGCATAGATTTCAAGTCAGACAATGTATACAATTACGATTTCGGAGGATGACCTTATGGCCAGACAAGCATTAGGAAAAGGTTTAGATGCCTTACTCAGACAAACAGAAGAAGTAAATAATCCGACGGAGCAAGTGGCCGTTGCCAACGGTGCTTCCGTGCAAAAAATTGCTTTAGATAAAATTATTCCAAACCGCTATCAGCCGCGCCGTGTTTTTGACGAAGAAAAGTTAAAAGAACTGGCACAGTCCATTAAAGAGCATGGCCTTACACAACCGATTGTGGTGGTGTATGATGCAGGGCTGGATAAATATGAAATCGTCGTCGGTGAACGTCGTTTTCGCGCCAGCCAAATGGCGGGGCTTAACGAAATTGATGCGATCGTGCACAAAGCGCTTTCCAATCAACAAATGTGTGCGCTGGCTTTGATTGAAAATATTCAGCGCGAAGATCTAAACCCCATCGAAACGGCCTTCGGATATCGCAATTTGATGAGCCAGTTTGATATTTCGCAAACCGATTTGGCCAAATATTGCGGTAAATCAAAAGCCGCGGTCTCAAATGCCTTGCGTTTACTCGAACTGCCCGAACACATGCAACAGGCCTTACAGGATGGCACAATTACCGAAGGGCACGGTCGTGCTTTGCTGATGCTCTCGGACGCTTCCAAGCGTGAAATTTTGTTTGCAAAACTTCTCAAGAGCAAAATGTCCGTGCGCCAAGCCGAAGATGCCGCCCGCGCACTGGTGCAACCCGCGCCGATTAAACTGCCGCGCCCGCCGGAGGTAGTCTCTTTTGAGCAGGAATTACAAGCGGCTTTGGGCACGAAAGTAGAAGTGCGCTACGGCAAAAAAATGTCTAAAGGTGTGCTGATTATTCAATATCACACGCTGGAAGAGTTGGACAATATTGCCAGCCGCTTAAAAACCAAGTTGTTGTAATCTATTTACAACCCGTAATCTTATCTATATAAAAAGAGCATTTTGTCAATTAGCACTTAAGGTGCTTCAACAAAATGCTCTTTCTTTTATCACAACTTCTAAAATGTGCGATAGTTTAGCAACAACCGCATTCGTCTACAGTTACTTCGGGAATGCCTAATAGTTTAGCGTAGTCAAAACTAGGCTCTTTTTCGGTACATCCCGCTTCAGTGCCTTGCGAAAGGACTAGTTTTGGATTTTTTTGTCCTAAATCAGGATCATCTTCATCATAGTAGCATAAACATACATTTTCATCTTTATATGCAGCGGACGGCCCCATAAAACCATTCCACGGATCATTTGCTGCATAATAAAAATGTTTTGTTGTGAATGCGTGTTCAATAGATAAAAAACTATAATCTTTACAGTTTTGTCCATGCCCTTCAAGCAAACAAACATCCTGAGCCTGTTTAATCGTTTTTAACTGTATCAAAGCCTCACTAAAGCGGGCTTTTGTTACGGCTTTGGTATATTGCGGAAGTGCAATGGCAGACAAAATACCGATAATTAAAACGACTACCAGTAGTTCAATTAATGTGAATCCCTTTTTCATAAATTCCTCCTTTTTAAATAGTATAGCACTTATTTTACTTATTGTAAAAAAAAAAAAACTGAATTTGTCAAGTCTTTTTTACACAATTTTTATTTGTATAGTAAAAACCCCCGCTTTTTAAGGTTGAGATTCTGAGCAACAACTTCTCAGAATGACCTATTATAGGGCGGGGGTATTGGAATAGATTTATATTTTGAAATCTATATGAAGCAACAGTGAAACATATTCAATAGGAAGGGAAATTCTGCCATAATCATTGTTTACAAACTTAGTATGATTGTAACGAAATTCTGCAGCACATAAAATATTTTGCTCATTTTTATTTGGTTGTATCTCTAATCCTAGTCCAATATAATAAGCAAAAGAACCATTACTGGAGAGAGAAATTGTTCTTACGGATCTTAATTTACCTTTCATATTAGCGAAGCCGATACCAATGGGGATATAGATGTGGGGATTTGAACCCGTGTCGATGTAGATTCTAGGAGCAAACATATAATTGGTAACATTCATTTGTGGTTGTGCCTGAATGAGAGGAGTTAGATAAAATGGATCACCTGATTGAAAATGAGTATAGTGAAACTCTGCTCCAAGTGCTACATTTTCAGTTACAAAATGAAATAATTGCAAGCCGCCGGATATTCCGGTTGAACCCCATTGCTTGTCTAGTCCTACATCGTTCATGTCGGAGGTTGGCAGATTAGCACCGATTAGTAAAGAAAGCCGAGTATCTCCGACTTGAGTTTTTGTAAGAGCAACAGGCTTTGTTTTTGTTTTTTGAGAATTGGCAGGAGTTTTATTTTGCAATACATCCTCTTTCTTTACGTTACTATTAAAGAAGTTAAGAATATCCTCTTGGCTCCAACTGTCTTCTTGTGCGGCAGCGGCAGTGGTTAAACACATGCATGATACTATGCTTATTATCCATTTGTTTTTCATTTTCTATCCTTATTTGCTCGAGCCCGAGAGACAATAAAAAAGCGGCTATTGTACCTGAGCTAAGGACACTAACCCAAAGTACAACAGCCGCGGTTTGCCGTCAAGATTGACGGCAAACACTCAGCGCAAAACAACAGGCTCATGACTTCCTATTATTTTGCGCTTAAAACGACTGCTTTTGGTGTGTCCTTATGCCACAGAATTAATTTCTGCAGCTTACCGTGTTTTGCACGGTTCCAAAAACAGATTCAAATTGTAGGTCAAGTATTAATACCTGACCCATTTATTATAGCAAAAAATCCCCGGGTGAAAATCCCGGGGATTTTGGGAAAGAATTATTTATTTCTTCTCGTAGAAATCGCGGATGGTGTCACATACACGTGCTACTTGTTCTTGTGTCAGTTCCGGAAACATCGGAATAGACAACACTTCTTTGGCGGCTTTTTCGGCGTGCGGGTAATCAGCCGCGTTAAAGCCCAAGTGTTTGTAAGCGGGTTGTTTATACAAAGGGACCGGATAATATACCGCACAACCGATTCCGTGTTCTTTGAGGTACGCTTGCAAACCGTCGCGGTCTTCTACACGCAGCGTATACACGTAGTAAGATTGAGAGCCGCCGGCGGGGGGAACCGGAGGAGTTACCACCGGTAAACCCTGTAAACCTTCGGCATACCAAGAGGCCACTTTTTGGCGGGCATCGGTCCATTCTTGTAAATGTCTCATCTTTACGCGCAAAATAGCGGCTTGCACTTCGTCCATACGCAAGGTAGATCCTTCCAAATCATATTCATAGGCTTTGTCTTTGGCGCGTCCGCTATGGCGCAAACTGCGGCAGCGGTCGGCAATGGCGTCATCATTGGTAGTAATGGCACCGGCATCACCGCAAGCGCCCAAATTTTTACTCGGGTAAAAACTAAAAGCACCTGCGTCCCCAATGCCGCCTACTTTTACATCGTCTACGGTGGCTAAATGGGCTTGCGCACAGTCTTCAATAACTTTCAAATCATGCTCACCGGCCAGTTGCATAATGGCTGCCATATCAGCGGGATAGCCGTATAAATGTACGGGCAAAATGGCTTTGGTTTTTTTGGTAATTTTGCGCTCAATATCTTTGGGGTCAATGTTGTAAGTGTGCGGGTCAATATCGGCAAATACAAATTTGGCCCCCGTTAAAGAAACGGAAGACGTGGTGGCAATAAATGTAAACGGGGTGGTAATTACTTCGTCTCCTTTGCCGATGCCGGCCGCACCTAAGGCAATTTGAATAGCGCTGGCGCCCGAGGAGCAGGAAATACAATGTTTCACGCCCATCATTTCGGCAAATTCTTTTTCAAAGGCTTCGGTTTGCGGTCCTAAAAGCCAATGCATGGAATTAAGCGCATCCAGTGCCGCCGTATTGAGTTCTTTTTTCAAAGACTCATGTTGTTTTTGTAAATTAAACAAAGGAATATTATCCGCCATGTTTTTCTCCTATTTATATAAACTGTATACGTCGGGCATTTCAAGTACTTTTTTGGTTACTTGCTGAAATTCATGCCCGGTAAAAGTAGCCACGATTTCTACCATAAAATGATTGTCTTGTTTGGTCACTTCTTTTTTCAAAATTTGCACGTGTTGCTTTTCAATTTCTTGGCAAATGGTATGCACAACAGACCATTTGGGAGCACACGTTAAATAAATGCTGTCATAGTGGCGCAATTTCTCTACAAGGACTAAGGTGCGCCGCACGCCCAGTTGCATAAGCAAAATGGCCGCACACGCGCCGGAAGCCAAGAGGTATTGCCCATATCCTACCGCCATACCGATAGCGGCCACCAGCCATACACCGGCGGCAGTGGTCAAACCGGAAATTTTATTTCCTTCGCGCAGAATTGCACCCGCGCCCAAAAAACCTACGCCGGATACGATTTGCGCCGCGATACGCCCGGGGTCACCGCCTTGTTCACCCATATACAAAGATAAAATGGTAAACAAAGTAGCACCGACGCAGATAATGGAATTAGTGGCATATCCGGCGGGCTTGTCATTGTATTGACGCTCCAGCCCCATCACGCCGCCTAACACCATGGCTAAGATTATTTTGACAAACATTTGTTCCATATCTCTATTATAGCAAAACGACGGGCTAACTACCTAATACCAAAAATGTTTTAAAAAAGACTTGACAACCTCAAAAAAAAAGTAGAATTTACTTAACCCCTTTATTTTGGGTAAAATTAAATTAGGAGGTAGTAAAGTATGAAAAAAGGTTTTACTTTAATTGAACTACTCGTTGTAGTACTTATTATCGGCATATTGTCTGCCATTGCTCTGCCGCAGTATACTAAAGCAGTTACTAAATCACGCTTTTCAGAAGCCATGATTAATGTTAAGTCTCTTGCTAATGCATTAGATATTTGCAAGTTGGAAAACAGCGGGTTGTCATATGAGGAATTAGAAGAAGCTTGCAGCAAGGAGAACCTTACTATATCAGTTAATGATTCTAAGTATTTTACGTATTATGTTCGGCCACAAGGTAGTGGCGCCTCTTCGGAGGAATGGATAGATGCGGTATATGATGATGGTAAAGAAGGAGTCTGTTTGTGTTATCATAATAAGCAGATCAAAGTACAACAAGGTGCTGCCGATTGTGGCGATGGGACGCCTTCCATGGATTATGTTAAACTATTGGGTTTACCGGATGCAAACGGAAATTGTTGTTGCTGTTGTTAAAATAATTTAATTAAATTAGGAGGTAGTAAAGCATGAAAAAAGGTTTTACACTAATTGAACTACTAGTAGTTGTACTTATTATTGGTATATTGTCAGCCATGGCTTTGCCGCAATATACCGCTGCGGTAGAAAAAGCACGTGCCAGTGAGGCTCTTATCACATTAAAACATATGCTAGATGTTCGATCGGTAGAATATTTACAGACAGGGGGAAATGATTCGGAAGCAGCCCTTTGGAAAGACATTGCAGAAGTAACCGGTGGTACTTGGAACAGCAACGGAGAACAATATTGCACTAAATATTTTATGTACACGCTTATGGACCATGATCATGCAACTGCTCAGCGCTGCTCTACAGATGCTACTTGTACCAACTGCACGAATCACCAATATTCTATTGATCAAACAAATCCTTATTGGAGTGATGACTGGAGAGACGATCAAGAGTGTCGTGCAATCACAGATGTCGGATATAAGATTTGCAAAGGTTTAGAAAGCAATGGTTTTACAGTAGTTGATCAAAGAAGTTAATATTTACATAGACTCCCCTTTGTCGGGGAGTCTTTTTTCTTTCAAAATTAGCAGTCTAAAAAAGGGGTTGACAAAAATAAATCCTTTTGGTATACTATTAGCAGACGTTTTAAAAGAGTGCTAATATAAAACTCTAAATCAGACGGTAGAAAAGGTATTAGTATGCGGGTACTTAAACCGGAAGTAGCCAAAGAAAGAAAGGAAAAAATATTGCGTTGGGTGGTGCAACAGTTTGTGGAAAGCCGCCGCCCGATCGGTTCGCAGTTGCTTGCCGACAGTGCCCTAAAGGACATTTCCAGCGCAACCATTCGCAATATTATGAAAGACTTAGAGGAAGAAGGATACCTCTATCAGCCGCATACTTCCGGCGGACGTATCCCCACCGATAAAGCATACCGCTACTATGTAGATTATTTAACCGGCATTCAACGTATGGCCGCCCAAGAGCGTGAGCGCATTGAAAAACAATATGATGAGCGCGTAGGGGAGTTGGATAATGTGATGCTGAAAACGTCTCGGCTGCTGGCGCATTTAAGCGGAGCGGCGGGATTTGTTTACAGCGCTAATGTGGCAGACCAAGTGGTCAAACGCCTCGACTTTTTGCCTTTGGGTGGGGGGACATTACTGGCGGTACTGATTACCGAATCGGGTACGGTGCGCCATTGGCCGGTACGGTTAGGCTATGATTTAGCCCCAAGCAAAGTGCGGCTGCTGAGCAATTTTATCAATGCCGAAATTACGGGCATGACGCTTAACGAAGCGCAAAAATTTTTGTGGCAATATATTAAAGCCGGCCACCGCGAAGTAGCCGATATTGCCGACGTAGCCGTGCAAGTGCTTAAAGATATGCAAAAGCCGCGTGCCGACGGAGACGAACTCTATATTGAGGGACTGGGCCGCATGCTCGAAACCACCGAAGAAGCCGATTACGAGGACCTGCGCCAAATGATGCGCATTGTGGAAGAGCGGCAACGGTTATCGGGCCTGTTGGCTGAAAAAATGGACGATTTGCGCCGCAGCGGAAAAGACGTAGCGGTTAGCATTGGCAGTGAAAACGAAATTAAAGAGTTGCAAAATGTAAGCATTGTGTCTTCAACGTATCGTGTGGGAGATCGCACGGTAGGTATGCTCGGTATTATCGGGCCGAAGCACATGCAATATACAAAAGTGATGTCGCTGGTTAAATTAATGGGGGATTTGCTCGAGGGTAGTATCAGCGCATGGAACGCACTGCCCGGCAAGGAAGACGATTATGAGTAAAAAACATCATAAAAATCCGCAAGAGCCTGTGCAAGAAGAAACAGTAGAAAAAGAGCAAGCACAGCAAGCACAAGCGGAAGAACAAGAGCAAGAGACCGTGCAAGAGCAGCCGGACTATTATGAAAAGTATGTGCGTTTAAGCGCCGACTTTGAAAATTTCCGCAAACGTACCGAACGTGAAAAAGCCGCCTTTTTGGCTTACGGCAAAAAGGATTTTGTGGAGAAATTATTGCCCGCGTATGAGGTGATTCTTCGTCAAGAAAAAAACTTGGAGAAAAAAGACGGACAGAATACGGAAAATATAGTGGGCGGAATTAAAATGGTACTGGGGGAACTGACAAAAGCATTTAAAAGTGAAGGTGTAGAAAAAATGGATGTAGTGGGCAAACCCTATGACCCGCAAACCGCCGAAGCCATTGCCGTTATCCCGGCAAGCCCGCAGCAAGACGGTATGGTTTTGGAAGAGGTGCAAATGGGGTTTGTTATGGACGGAAAAGTATTGCGTCCGGCGCGCGTGGTAGTCGGAAAAGCGCAAGAAGAATAGAGCAGTAAAAAGTAAAACAATTTCATAATAAGGAGAAAAAGTATGGCTAAAATTATTGGTATTGATTTAGGAACTTCCAACACCGCAGCGGCGGTTATGGAAGGTGGCAGAGGAACTATTATTCCGTCTGCGGAAGGTAGTTCTATCGGGGGAAAAGCATTTCCTTCTTACGTGGCGTTTACAAAAGACGGCCAACGGCTGGTGGGTGAACCGGCCCGCCGCCAAGCCATTGCCAACCCGGAAGGTACGGTAACGGCTTTCAAACGCCGCATGGGGGAAAACTATAAATTTAACTTACGCGGACAAGAATTTACCCCGCAACAATTATCCGCGTTTGTGTTGCAAAAAGTAAAAAAAGATGCGGAAGCCTTTTTGGGTGAACCGGTAGAAAAAGCGGTTATCACCGTTCCGGCATATTTTAACGATAACCAACGTCAAGCCACCAAAGATGCGGGACGCATCGCGGGACTCGAAGTGGTACGTTTAGTCAACGAACCGACGGCGGCCGCACTTGCTTTCGGTATTGATAAAGCCGGCAAAGAACAAAAGATTTTGGTCTTTGACTTGGGCGGCGGTACGCTCGATGTAACCATTATGGAAATGGGTAAAGAAGGCACCTTCGATGTATTGTCCACCTCCGGAGACACCAAACTGGGCGGTACGGATATGGATAATGCCATCATTGCATGGATGGTAGATGAATTTAAGAAATCTACCGGCATTGATTTGTCTGCCGATAAACAAGCGCAACAACGTTTGAAAGAAGCGGCCGAAAAAGCCAAAATCGAACTTTCCACCACCATGGAAACAGACATCAACTTGCCGTTTATCACCGCCGATGCAACGGGACCTAAACATTTGGAACTCAAATTGTCTCGCGCTAAATTGGAGAGTTTGGTAGACGGCATTGTAAAACGCTGCGGCAAATCTATTGACCAAGCCATTTCCGATGCGAAACTTTCCGCCGGTGAAATTGACCGCATTATTTTGGTCGGTGGTCCGACCCGTATGCCGATTGTGCAAAAATATGTAGAAGAACACGTTGGCAAAAAAATCGAACGCGGTATTGACCCGATGGAATGTGTGGCAATCGGTGCGGCGGTACAAGCCGGTATTTTAACCGGAGAAGTAAAAGATGTTTTATTGCTCGATGTTACTCCGCTCTCTTTGGGTTTGGAAACCTTGGGCGGTGTATGCACCCGCTTAATCGAACGCAACACCACCATTCCGGTGCGCAAAACGCAAGTGTTCTCCACGGCGTCTGATAATCAACCCGCGGTAACCATTAACGTACTGCAAGGGGAACGTCCGATGGCCAAAGACAATGTGCCTTTGGGTAAATTTGACCTTGACGGTATTCCGCCCGCTCCGCGCGGCGTGCCGCAAATTGAAGTGACGTTTGATATTGATGCCAACGGTATTTTGAACGTGTCTGCCAAAGACCTCGGCACCAATAAAGAACAACACATCACCATCAGTTCTCCCAATAAACTCAGTGATGCGGAAGTAGAAAAATTTGTCAAAGACGCAGAGAAATTTGCCGAAGAAGACAAAAAACACAAAGAGTTTGTGGAAGCCAAAAACGAAGG
>CADBRU010000004.1 GCA_902797165.1 uncultured Elusimicrobium sp. | reverse complement strand
TTTATTCTTGACCAAAGAAAAAGCACAAGCCCACATCAAAGCCGGTGCCAAATATGTAGTAATGTCTGCTCCTTCCAAAGACGATACCCCGATGTTCGTCTGCGGTGTGAACGAAAAAACCTACGTCAAAGGAACGCAATTTGTTTCCAACGCTTCCTGCACCACCAACTGCTTGGCTCCTATCGCCAAAGTATTAAACGACAAATTCGGTATTATTAACGGTTTAATGACCACTGTACACTCTACTACCGCTACCCAAAAAACCGTAGACGGTGTGTCTATGAAAGATTGGCGCGGTGGCCGTGCTGCTTCCGGCAACATCATTCCGTCTTCTACCGGTGCTGCCAAAGCAGTGGGTAAAGTAATTCCGTCTTTGAACGGTAAATTAACCGGTATTTCTATGCGCGTACCGACCTTAGATGTATCCGTCGTAGATTTAACCGTTAACTTAGAAAAACCCGCTACCAAAGAAGCCATCTGCGCTGCTATGAAAGAAGCCGCAAACGGTGAACTGAAAGGTATCTTGGGTTATACGGAAGATGCCGTGGTATCCTCTGATTTCTTGGGTGATCCGCGCACCTCTATCTTTGATGCCAATGCCGGTGTGTATTTAACCGATAAATTCGTCAAAGTCGTATCTTGGTACGATAACGAAATCGGTTATTCTAACAAAGTCTTAGACTTAATCAAACACATGGCTTCCGTCAACAAATAAGTTTTGTGTTCGCAAAAAGGCGGCTTGAAAAAGCCGCCTTTATTTTAAGAGAGGGGAAAAATATGAACTTCGACAGCATTAAAAAAATGCAAGACGTAGACTTGAAAAACAAAAAAGTCTTGGTACGTGTAGATTACAACGTACCCTTAAAAGTTGTCAAAGTAGATAACAATAAACGTATCGTTGCCACCGAAAAAACCATTAAACATTTACTCGATAATAATTGCCGTATCGTTTTGTGCGCCCACTTGGGCCGCCCCAAAGGCAAAGTAGCCCCGGAATTTAGTTTGGCCCCGGTTGCCGAAGAAGTACAAAAAGTATTTGGCGTGCCTGTGCACTTTGCCAAAGATTGCGTAGGCCCGGAAGCCGATAAAGTGGTAGCCGCCGCCAAAAACGGAGAAATTGTACTTTTGGAAAACTTACGTTTCCACCCCGAAGAAGAAAAGAACGATCCCGAATTTGCCAAACAACTGGCCAAACACGGTGAAGTATTTGTACAAGAGGCCTTCGGTACCGTACACCGTGCCCATGCTTCTACCAGCGCCATTGCCCAATATTTACCGGGTTCTATCGGATACCTCGTACAAAAAGAAGTGGAATTTTTGGGTAAAGCCTTAAATAATCCCGCCCGCCCGTTTGCCGCTGTAATCGGTGGTGCAAAAGTGTCCGATAAAATCATGTTATTGAACAATTTACTGGATAAAGTAAATGTCTTGATTATCGGCGGCGGTATGGCTTACACTTTCCTCAAAGCCAAAGGCATGGAAGTCGGTAAATCTTTACTCGATGAAACCAAAATCGAAGAAGCCAAAGGCGTTATGGCTAAAGCCGAAGCCAAAGGCGTTAAAATGTTAATGCCCGTTGACTTCCGCATTTCCAAAGAATTTTCCGAAACGGCCGAAGCCGTTGAATCTGATACCATTCCGGCCGATATGGAAGGTATGGACATTGGTCCGAAAACCGAAAAATTGTTTGCAGACGAACTTTTGAAATGCAAAACCATTTTTTGGAACGGTCCGATGGGTGTATTCGAATTCCCGAATTTTGCCCACGGCAGTTATGCCATTGCCAACGCCATGATTGAAGCCACCAAAAACGGCGCTATTTCAATTATCGGTGGGGGAGATAGTGTTAACGTGCTCAAGAAAGGCAAAATCAATCAGAAGGAATTTTCACACGTTTCTACCGGCGGTGGTGCCAGTATGGAATTTGTGGAAGGAAAAGAACTTCCCGGACTTGTTGCATTGTCAAAGTAGTTTGAAATTTAATTCAAACTTAAAACCCCTCGCATAAGCGGGGGGTTTTCTTTGAGGACATATCCCGCTAAAAATTGCTATAATAGATATAAGATTTCTAGAGGAGATATTTTAGTATGCAAACATTGTTGTTAATCGTACATTACTTTGTATGTATTTTGCTGATTTTGTTAATTTTACTTCAAAGCGGGAAAGGCTCTGCCGCCGGTATTTTCGGTGCGTCCGGTGCAGATAATATCTTTGCTAGCCCGACGGCTTTTAACGCAGTCAATAAATTAACCGCCATATTGGCTATTATTTTATTCTGCACGTCTATTTTACTGACGGTTTCTTATAATCACAAATCCAATTCTTCATTAATGGATAAAGTGAACATTCCGGCGGCTTCCGCCCCGGCCCAACGGTAAAAAACTGATTTACACATGCAAAAGCCCAAGACAATTTGTCTTGGGCTTTTTATTTAACTTCCTGCTCGTAAATTATTTACTCGGGCGTGAATACTTGCGTATAAAATGAACTCTTTTTCTTTTATTCAAGTAAATTACGGAACAAAATCTACACAAACCCGGCGGCAATTTTTTGCCAAATAATTTACCACGTAACTTTTTAATAAAAGATTTCTTATATTTTACGCCTACACCGCGCGGGCGCGTAAAATAATCTTCCCCATGCAAACATTTATATAACTGATTATAGATACGATACCAATTGCCTTTTGCATTTGAATGACGAAGAGCGGGCCGTCCATAAAACTGAGCATCTTGAATCGATTGTAAAATCCTCGGGTTCGTCTCAGATTTCAAAATTCTTGCACATAATTTTTTAGTAGCCCTTCCGAAATGCAAAGCCTTAATTTCCCGGGTAGTCAATTTACAAGCCGGATTAAAATACTTTTTATATATCCGCACGGTTTCATCTACAAATAATTTTTCCCTTGTTTGTGAAAAACCGCCCGGACGCAAAACGGTCAAGGTTTTTGGCACTACCGTCCCTTTGATATCCGGATTAGACAGCAAACGAACCATCAGTTCATAATCGGCCACCATTTCATACGATGGATCAAAATAGCCATACTTATCAAACAATTCTTTTTTGGCAAGCATGGTGCTAATCAAAAACGGATGACGATAGGTAAAGGAATTTAAATCGGCTAGCCACGTATAACAGAACATCCACCAACCGTCTGCACAGGCAAAATCCGCTTGCTCTTTTTCCAGTGCATCTGCCAAAAGTTGCAGCGCGTCATTTCGCAAGTAATAATCATCCGAACACATCAGGATAATATAATCACCGTGCGCATTTTTATACCCTTTAATCGTGGCGTCAGTGATGCCCTTATCCGGCTCGGACACTACGCGCAACTGCTTTTTACCGTATTTGGCATTTACTTCCTTAATAAAATCAAGTGTACCGTCTTGCGAAGCCCCGTCGATAATCAAGTGCTCAATATTCGGATAGGTTTGCGCATGGACGCTTTTGAACATTTTGATAAAAACGTCCTTACGCTGCCCTTTAATTAGGTTAAAGGTAGTAGTAATAACCGTTATTTTCTTGCGAGACGGTACAGAGGCCATATGATTAAATCTTAGATAAAACTTCCTTGAGATAATCTAATTTATCTTTAATCGGGAATTGGTGATTGCCGATAAAGAATCCGTGTTTATCAATGTAATCGGCATTAACCAAATCACCGCAAATTTCATAGTCAAAGTAATTGACTACTTCTTTGCGTGCAAAGTTGCCGGCCACAATCGGACGGGTTTCAATGTCGGCTTTGGTCAAAGCATCAATGATGTGTTGACGGTCAAGCCCGCTGTCTTTGGCAATTAACATGGAAAAACCAAACCAACTGGACTGTTCGATTTCACGTTGCAAAATGAAGCGTTTGTCATTGCCAAATAATTGTTTGAAATAGGCGGCATTATTACGGCGATGGCGGATAAATTCCGGCAATTTTTTAAGTTGTTCCACGCCGATAGCACCCATCATTTCCACCGGGCGCACATTGTATCCTGGCAAAATAAAGCGCCAACTTTCTTCAAAGTGATTATCCGTTTTTACACAAAGTTTATTTTCTTTGGGCAAATGGCGCGTCCAACCGTGTGAACGCAAGGAAAGCAAAATGTGATAGAGTTCTTCGTCATCCGTGCCCACTAAACCGCCTTCCATAGTGGCCATATGGTGAGAAAAGAAAGTGGAATACGTACCCATTAGCCCGATAGAGCCGAGCGGTTTACCCTTATATACACCGCCCAAAGATTCGCAGTTATCTTCCAGTAAAATAATATTTTTACCCTTGATTAATTCTTGGATACGGTCAAATTCATTGGGGTTTCCGAGCAAGTTTACCGCAAAAATCAGACGGGTTTTATCTGTAATGGCGGCTTTTAATGCGTCCATATCCATATTTAAAGTTTCTAAATTTACATCTACGAATTTGAGTTTTAAGCCATATTGATACAATGGATAATAAGTCGTTGCCCAAGAAACGGCCGGCACAATAACTTCATCCCCGCGTTTTAGGCGGTTTTCTTTGGTATAAAACAAAGCCGCAATGGCAAGCAAATTGGCGGAAGAGCCGGAGTTTACCATTACGCAATATTTATGGTGCGTATATTTGGCAAAATCGGCCTCAAACTGACGCACGGAAGAACCCATCGTGTACATATCGCGACGGATAACATCGTGGATTGCATCTATTTCTTTTTGGTCCCAGGAGGAACTTGCTAATTCGTATTTCATTTAGAAACCTCTTCTTGTTTTAGTAATTTGATCCATTCAATGGTTTTTTTGAGTCCCGTTTCAAATGGAATGAAAGTATCTTTTTTAAATTCTTGGCAATATTTACTGTTATCAAGTGCCAGTTGCGACGGCGTACCGCCGATTTTTTCTTCTTCCTTCGGCAAATGTAGCGGCACTTGTAAATCTTGCGTAATCATTTCGGCCACTTGGCGAATAGTTTTATTATCTACACCCGCCAAATTATAAAGCATTTCTTTGGATGCAAATAAGGTATTGAGCATCATTTCCACAATATCGGAAATAAAGCAGAAACACCGTATCGCACGTCCGGCATCCATCATAGTCAATTCTTTATCGTTAAGCGCACGTTTGATAAATTCGTTCATAAAACGACTGTCGGTCCATTTTACACCCGGGCCGTAACCAATGGCCAAACGCACAATTTTAACCCACAAACCGTTTTCCGCAAAAATATTACAAATGGTTTCCGCCATACGTTTAGATTCGGCATAAACGGCGCGGGGGGAAAGAGTATCCACATTGCCGAAATAGGTTTCTTTTACAGGCATAATTTCAAGCGGCACTTGCCCGTAAATTTCCGACGAACTGATAAACAAAACTTGTGCATTGTTTTTTTGACTGTTTTGCAGTAGTTTAATAAGAGTTTGCGTGTTTAATTGTACGGTACCCAGTTTGTTTTGGATAAATTTTTTCGGCTGACCGTAAGTGGCGGTATGGATGAGTACATCAAAAGACAATTCTCCGATTCCTTGCGACAAATCAGACGACATATATTGAATATTTTTGTCTTTAGGTAGCCACGCTACCGGCACGGAAAAAGAGTGCGCGATAATGTGTAAATCCAAATTATGTTTACGGCTCAAATAATAGAGCACATTGACTAAATTGCTGCCGATTAAACCGTTAGCACCCGTTACCAAAACGGTCTTGCCTTTAAGTTCATTGACGTCAAAAGCCAATTTAATTTGATCATATTCTTCTTTTAGAAACTCGTACAAATACATAGACGCTCCTTATTTATCGAAATTTAGGCCAAATTGCTCTTTGATATAGTATTGGTTGCCCACATAATGGGAAAACGTATCGGGCACGCCGTAGCGTTTAAATTTAACGCCTTTTCCACTTTCTGCAATGACTTCCGCCACCGCAGAACCCAAACCGCCGATAATCGTGTGTTCTTCAAACGTGTTGATTTCTACACCTTTATCAATCAAAGACAAGATGAGTTCTTTATCAATCGGCTTGACGGTATGCATACTGATTACATAGGGTTTGCGGCCTTGTGCTTTTAGTTTTTTGGCATAATCTACCACATCGGGCATCATATTACTGACACCGATTAGTGCAATATCTTCACCTTCTTCCAGCACGGAGGCTTTGCCGACGGTAATTTTTTCATTATGATTAAAAATACCTTTATTATGACGACCGATACGCATATACATCGGTGTTTTGATTTGGGTACTTTGTTTTAAGATTTCTTCCATTTCACGGTTATCGCCGGCGCCGCATACAATCATATTGGGTAAACAACGCATGACGGAAAAATCTTCCACGCCTTGATGTGTATATCCGGCAGAGCCATATTCAAAACCGGCTCCGACACCGACGAGTTTGACATTGGTGTTCATGTAGGCCACATCCACGCGGATTTGCTCAAAACAGCGCATCGTGACAAACGGAATAATGCTATACACATACGGTTTTTTGCCCGACAGTGCAAGCCCCGCTGCGACGGAAACCGCATTTTGCTCGGCAATACCTACGTTAAAGAAACGATCCGGAAATTCTTTTTCAAAACAATCCAAAATACTGTATCCCATGTCGGGAGTGACTAAACAAATATCTTTGTCGGTGCGGGCCAGTTCCGTTAATGTTTGTGCAAAAACCATTCTCATAATTATTTATCCTCCAATTCCGCTAAGGCTTGGGCATACAGTTCATCATTTAAACGTACATAGTGAGAATGAACGGTGCCCGCCATAAATTTAACGCCTCTGCCCTTTACCGTGTGCGCCACAATGGCTTTGGGCTTATCCGATTTAATTTTTAAGGCTTTTTCCAATTCTTCCACATTGTGACCATCCACATCGTAAGCATCAAAGCCAAACGCTTTAAAACGCTCGGATAAGTTGCGCTGATCAATAATTTTATTGCTAAAGCCGGAGGCCTGAATTTCATTAAAATCTACAATGACGGTAAAATTATCTAAGTGCTGTGTAGAGGCCAGTTCCGCCGCTTCCCACACAGAACCTTCTTGGGCCTCACCGTCTCCGATAATCGTGTAAACATGGCCCTTAATATGGTCCATTTTTTTAGCCATTGCAAGCCCTACCGCAATGCCGATACCATGCCCTAAAGCGCCGGCAGACGCCTCCAAACCGGGCGCGGCGGTCATATCAATATGGCAAGGCAAAATGCCACCGTTGATGGAATAGTGATTAATAGCATCGTCGCTGATAATGCCTTTTTTATGTAGGACCGCGTACAAAGCCGCGCTACCGTGACCTTTACTTAAAACGATTTTATCTCTATCGGGAGATTGATAATTATCTTTGTTGTAATTGGCCACTTTAAAATAAAGTGTGTAGAGAATTTCTACTAAACTCAAAGCAGACCCCAAGTGAGAGGCCTTTGAGCGGTAACCCATCTCTAAAATTTCTTTTCTGATTTCTGTAGTAGGCAACATAATTTCCTCTTATTTCATACGTTCTAAATACCAACTGTAAAAACGACGGATACCATCTTCCAATTTACCCGGCAAAGCAATACCCAAAGATTGCATTTTGGCAGTATCTAACAATTTGCGTGCTACACCGTTGGGTTTAGTCGGGTCAAACTCGATTTTACCTTCAAACCCGACAATTTTTTTGACCAGTTCAAGTAGCGCCTTCATCTGAATATCTTCGCCGGCACCGATATTTACAAATTCACCGATTTGGGCGGGGGAAAACTGATTAATAATATCCACACTCATAGCCGCCAAATCGTCTGAGTTCATCAGTTCGCGGTACACCGTACCGTCACCCCAAGCGGTTACTTTATCGGCATAGGCACCCACTTTATTGCACGCTTTTTCTAAAGATTTCGGATCGGAAAAATCAATTTCTTCGTCGATTTTCCAACCCAGTTTGTCGGCTTTTAGATTTTTGCGAATCCCGTCAAAATCTTTTTGTTGCAGTAATTTAGCCAGTTCAAAGCGGCGGATAATCATTGGTAGAAAATGCGCCGTCTGCATATTAAAATTATCCCCAATACCGTATTGATTGGGTGGCATTACCGTCAGAAATTGCGTGCCGTATTGCTTATTGTAATAGTGGCACAATTTGAGCGTCGCAATTTTAGCAATGGAATATGCCTCGGATGTTTTTTCCAAATCACCCGTCAGCAGATATTCTTCTTTCATGGGTTGAGGGGCTTCTTTGGGATAAATACAACTGGAAGCAAAATTGAGCAGTTTCTTTACACCGTGCTTATAGCACGCATGCACGATATTGGTGCCGATGGCTAAATTGGTGTAAATAAATTCTGCCGGATAGGTGCTATTGCCCACAATACCGCCCACGCGCGCCGCCGCCAAGAAAACATATTCGGGTTTTTCTTGTTCAAAAAAAGCATTTACAGCGGCTTGATTTGTTAAATCTAACTCGGCATGGGTACGCACGATTAAATGCGTATAGCCGCGGCGTTGCAGTTCTCTGTAAACTGCTGAACCGACGAGGCCCGTATGTCCGGCAATATAAATTTTACTTGTTTTTTCCATACTTATATGTTGCGCGGGGTCACCGTTTTAAAACCGTGCTCGTTGAGCAATTTTTCGCGTTTGGCAAGGTCCAAATCGTACGCAACCATTTCTTTACACAAAGCCGCCAAATCATAGGTGGGTTTCCAACCTAATTTTGCTTTGGCTTTGGCGGGGTTGCCCAGTAGTAATTCCACTTCGGCGGGGCGGAAATACTGCGGGTCTACTTCCACAATAACTTTGCCCGTTTTTTTATCAATCCCTTTTTCATCCACGCCCGTGCCTTTCCATTCAATTTCAATGCCTAACTCTTTAAAAGTCATCGTCACGAAATCACGAATAGAAGTAGTGACACCGGTTGCCAGTACAAAATCATCGGCTTTGTCATTTTGCAAAATACGCCACATGCCTTCTACATAATCTTTGGCGTGGCCCCAATCGCGTTTGGCATTTAAGTTACCCAAGTATAATTTGTCTTGCGTGCCGAGTGAAATGCGAGCGGCCGCCATGGTAATTTTGCGCGTTACAAACGTTTCACCGCGGCGCGGACTTTCGTGATTAAACAAAATACCGTTGCAGGCAAACATACCAAAACTTTCGCGATAATTGACTACAATCCAATAGGCATACAATTTGGCTACACCGTAAGGAGAGCGGGGGTAAAACGGTGTTTTTTCAGATTGTACCGGCTCTTGAATCAAACCGAATAATTCGGAAGTAGAAGCCTGATAAAATTTGGTTTTCTTTTCAAGCCCGTTAATGCGGATGGCTTCCAAAATGCGCAAGGTACCGATAGCATCCGTTTCGGCGGTAAATTCCGGGCAGTCCCAAGATACTTTGACGTGGCTTTGAGCGGCCAAGTTATATACTTCATCGGGTTGAATTTCTTTGACCAAGCGCACTAAATTGGTCGAGTCAATCATATCACTGTCATGTAAGAAAAAATGCGGAGTGCCGATTAAATGTTCAATACGGCTTGTGTTGAAAGAGGAGGAACGACGTTTTAAGCCATGTACTTCATATCCCTTTTCAAGTAATAATTCTGCTAGGTAAGAACCGTCTTGGCCGGTAATACCGGTAATAATTGCTTTTTTCATACTCTCTCCTTAACAAATGTAATTCCGCATAAACGGAAACATCTTTTCCCCGGTTTCAAACGCAAGGTAAAGATTTGTAAAAATACAAAATTGATCATGTTTAAGAAATTACGTTTTACAATGGCTCTCTTCGCCGGAAAATCTTTCGTTTGTGCTAATAATTTTTTGAGTATCCGGTGCGGCATAAATTGGAACTCATGCGCCCGCAAGGCTTGTTTACTGTCTAGGCCGCAATCCGTTTTCAAAATATGGATTCTTTCCTCTTTAATCATCACGGGGTCCGACTCCGACATACCGCCCGATCTAAACACAATGCCCGTCAATGGGACCTCTACGGAACGGTATCCTTTCAGCAGGGCACGTGTAATCAAATCATAATCACCGGACGCTTTATAAATTGGATCAAAGCCATGCAATTCTTCCAGCATTTTTTTGGACATAAATACCGTAGGCGTATTAATCGGATAGCGTACAAAACAAGCCCGCCAAGCCGATTTACGAATAGTCCGCTGACCGGTTTGTCTATCTAAAATATGCATATCAGCATACGAAAAATCGGCTCCGCTTTCTTCCAGTGCTTTTACCGTTTTGGAAACGACTTCTTTACTTTCATAATAATCATCTGAGTTTAAGAAAGCAATATATTTCCCTTTTGCGCGGGCAATACCTTTATTGCATGCATCATGGATGCCTTTATCGGGCTCAGAAATAAAGGTAACACCTGTCTGCTTAAGTAAATCTACAGTACCGTCGGCAGAAGCACCGTCAATAACGATATGTTCAATATTCGGATAATCTTGATTGCGTATACTTTCTACCATTTGTAAAAAGGTATCTTTGCGCCCTGCTTTAATGAGATTAAAAGTAGTAGTGATAATGGTAATTAACGGCTGATTTGCAGAAGACTTTTTATTAGGTTGTTTGTTCCATTCTTTTAAGATCCACGAAGAAGAATTGGCCTTATGCGCACCGCCTACGCCAAATTCCAGTTCCACATTGCATTCATTGGCGGCTGCAGTCTCCGGGATATTTTCTTTGGTGCGGTCTCCGCCGTTGGCAAACACTAAACGAGCATCGGGATATTTGGCACGAATTTTGCGGATACCGTCACTGGCGGAATTATCGGAATCATCAAAAGCAAGCACATCAATTACATATTTTAACATGGAGCAAATGGCATAGCGCGTATCAAAACTCATAAAATTTTTGCCTTTTTTACGTCGTAGCCATTCATCTGAATTTAAGAGCAAAATTACTCCGTCGCTTTTTTTGGCCGCTGCCTGAATCATGGCAATATGGCCTTCATGAATAGGGTCAAATCCACCGGAAACGATATAATAAGTCGGCATATAGTTTATTTCTCCAATTAGTCTGATACTTATGTTATAACACTATTTTACCCAAATAGTCCAGTACTTCGTTGGGGTCACTAACTTGCACAATTTCCGTATTGGGTAACCCGCGCAAAGCAGTTGCCAGTTCGTAATCGTTACCGCCCGGAAATGTTTTATCTCCAAAGAAAATAATTTTTTCATCGGGATAGGTCTTTCTTAAATGGTGTGCAATTTGCTCTTTACCTTTTCCTTTAGGCGTAATATCCACCGAAATTGTGCCGCCCACGGCTACATCATATTGCGGAAAAAGTTGCAATAGTTCCTGCTGAATACCTCGGCGTTCGTGATGTTCATTATCCCATTTATGATAATTCTGCCTTTCTTCATATGGGCAATTACGCCCTAAAACGGAAAAATTAATCATTCCGATACGCTCTTCGATATAATTAGAAAACAATTTACCCGGATAGGTGGTATTTTGGCGGTATTGCTCTAATTTTTCCAACAATTGCTCGTTACGTTCAAATTGATTTTCGTAAATGACTTTGCCTTGTGCTTTTAACACATTACCCATTGAACAATAAATGCCCGTAAAAGCCTGTATTACCTCAGGTGGCAATTGCTCTTCCACTTTGGCATAATCAGAGCCGGTGGCAATAAAGTTTTTGGCCGTACTTTGCCATGCATGAAAACGACGCGCAAATTCTTGCGTCATGGGCAAACGCGCAGGGGTCAGCGTACCATCCATATCAAATAGGAACAAACTCATAGTTATATTTTAACATTTTCCCAACCTCAAAAGACGCAAATTGCTATAATAATTTCATGAATACAAATAAAAGCGGTACCTATAAATTTGATCCGAAAACCGGCAAAGTAGTAAAAGTATCCGACAAAGTGCCTTCTTGCAGTTCAAAAGGGGGACATCCTGGCGGGTGCTGCGGCGGGTGCTGTTGCCATGGGCATTAAACTTTCTCAAACCGATCCGAAAGATTTACCGAATATTCCGCCCACAAGCACCTCGGAACGCTTGCGGTTGGGGGTTGTATTAATTTTAGGCGGTGTTTTGGAAGTACTGCGCCGGGTTGTATTGCCGCATTTTTTATTGGCTTTTGGTTTGTTGTTCGTTACCGGATATGCTCTTTTTCATGCCGCCGCGGCGTGGCCCGCGTGGTTTGCTTGGCTGATTTTACCGGTTGCGGGGCTACTGGTCGTTACAAGTGCTTTTGGATATGCCCTGTTAACCTCTTTGTTTTGCGCGCTTAAACAAGCCGCCACTTATGCGGAAGATTTTTTCTATGAATTATTGGAAGCCGTTAAAGATAAAATTCGGCAAAAAATCGATAATTTAGAAGAAGGAGTTGCCAAACAACAAGCCAAAGTAATGTTGGATAACAGTGTGCGGGAAGTGTTTGCCCCGCTCAAACAATTGCGTGTAGGTTCTGTGCCGGGCGTTTTGTTAACTATTGTGGTAGGTGTACTTACTTTTATCAGCCGCTCTGTGTTAATTGCCCGCATTGCACGTGTATCCGGCAAAACCATCCAATTTTCGAGAATATTTGCCAGTCGGGCTACTTTGGTGGGGGCTTTGTTTTTGAATATGCGGTGGCTGGCGGCTTTGTTATTGTGGACATTATACGGACTGGGCTTATTGATTTTCGCGGTAGATATTTGGTGGATATTATGAAAAAACAAATAGGATTTATTTGCACATTGGTTTTGGCGGTCGGGCTTGCGCACGCGCAAAGCACTTCCACTTTAATCATGCAAGCGCAAAAACAAACCGATCCGGCGCAAAAGGTACGTCTGTTAACCTTAGCTGTGCAGAATGATCCCCAGTCAGCCAAAGCGTGGCATTACCGTGCCGATGCCTATCGCCAGCAACATAAACTACAAGCCGCTTTGCAAGACTATACCAAAGCCATTCAATTAACCCCTAAAGATCCGTTCCGCTATTATGCCCGTGCTTTGGCCTATATGGACATGCAAAAATATGCATTGGCCTCTGCCGATTTGACCAAAGCCATTTCCTTAAAACAAAATTATTTACCGTTTTACTTGTCGCGCGCGCAAGCGGAACTGGCCTTAGAAAAATACACGCAAACTATTTCCGATTACCAAAAATATTTGACCAAAAATCAAAAGACGCCGGAAATTGCCCTCGATTTAGCAGAGTCCTATATTAAAACCTATAAATATCCGCAAGCCAAAGAAGAGTTAGATTTTGTTGCTAAGGCTGACCCCGAAAATCCGAAGATATATTTTTGGAACGGACGCATCTTACAAGATCAAGGCAGTATGGATGAGGCTGTTTCTTTTTATAGCAAAGCCATCAACCGTGACGAAAATTATGCACAGGCTTACCGTGCGCGGGCCAATGCATTTAAAGAGATGGGGGAACTGGAAGCCTCTGCCGAAGATTACACCACCTTAATCGAACTGGACCCGCAAGATATTTTTTACAATCGGCGCGGGCTAGTGTATGAGGAAATGGAAGAGTGGGATAAAGCCGTAGCCGATTATACAAAAGCAATTGAAATGTCACCCAAATGGCCGATTGCTTACAATAACCGCGGTTATGTGTATCTCAAGCAAAAAAAGTATAATTTGGCCCGGGCTGATTTTGAAAAGGCTTTGCAATTAGATGATTCTCTGCCTACCCCTTATATTAATTTGGCGGGACTTTCTTGGCTGCAGAAAAAGGACCGCCGCGCCACCTACCGCTATTTAGATAAGGCCCTTAAACGCAACTTCCGTGATTTTGAATCTCTCTACGATCAGGACCGCAAAGGTTGGATGTTTGCCGGCATTAATAACACTTCCGAATTTAGAGCCGTAATGTACAAATAAAAAACCGCCCCGAAAGAGCGGTTTTTTATTTTCAAATATTTTTTACACCAATTGCAAGGCAAGTTTCATCATGTTCGTAAATGTGTTTTGGCGCTCTTCGGCCGTGGTAATGTGACCGGAAAATTCCGAATCGGAAATGGTCAGCACTGTTAGCGCATTAGCGCCGTAGCGTGCGGCATTAGCATACAAGGCAGCCGATTCCATTTCTACCGCCAGCACTCCCATATCGGTCCAGGTAGTCGTCACGTTGCCGCGCGGCGCATAAAAACCGTCGGAACTAAGCACATTGCCTACAAAATAATTCATTTTCAATTTTTCGGCGGCATCTACCGCTTTGCGCAGCAAATCAAAACTGGCAATGCACGAATAATCACCCGGCAAACCAAAGAGCCGCACAAAATTGGAATTGGTACACGCGCCTTGTGCCAAAATGACATCGCCCACATTTACTTTAGGCGTCAAAGCACCCGCAGTTCCCACGCGAATTAAATTTTTGCATCCGTAAAAATTAATCAATTCATACGAATAAATACCGATAGAGGCACACCCCATACCCGTCCCCATCACAGACACCGGTTTGCCTTGATAGGTTCCCGTAAAACCAAACATATTACGCACGGAATTTACTTGTTTGGCATTTTCCAAAAAGTTTTCCGCAATAAACTTAGCACGCAACGGATCACCCGGCAGTAAAACCGTTTGCGCAAAATCTCCGGCTTTGGCATTGATATGGGGGGTGGGTATATTCGACATAAATATTTTCTCCTATCTTAATAGCCTTTTTTCCATTCTAGCATAATTACATAAAAAATGCCTAACATTCTAATTAAAGGAATCGTTTTATAAAAATCTTTCGAAAAGTTATAATAAATTTATGAAAAAATTTCTTATTTTAAGTTTTCTAATTTATCCGCTGCTATTACATGCATATACTGTCGGAAACATATCGGCAGAAACAACTCGCATGTCGCCTCAAACACTTCAAAAACGGTTTCTATTAAAAACTGGAGAAGAATTTTCTCAAGATCGTTATCAAAAAGCGCAAGATGAACTACACAAATTGCGCGTCTTTAAAAAATTGGATTTCTACGCACAACTACGCGGCGAGCAAATGGACATTCACATTAAGGCCGAAGATGATTGGTATATTTTTCCGATGGGATTTTTTACAGGAGGAGCCAAAAGTGCGGGGGGAATTTCTTTAGCCGCAGGGAACTTATTTAAACAAGGAGAAAGCACTTTTTTATTCGGCGGAGGCAGCCGTGACGGTTGGACAGTTAACGCCGGACTAGTTACGCCGCAACATTTTTTTAATCTGCAGTATAAACATTTAGATGCAGACCAACGGTTTTATAGCGGCCATTGGTTTAATATCCCGTCCGTTTTTTCCACCACAGACGATAAAGAAGACCATGCTAATTCTCTACTGCGTGAAATTTTCGGTACGGAACAAACCTTTGGACTAACTTACAAATATCGTCTGTCGCGCACCTTGCGCCTTGCTTTGCGCCCACAGTATAAATATGTATCTTATCAAAACAGAGATTTGGACAGCGGTAAGCACCATAATATAGGTATCGGACTGGAATTTAGTGATGACATCCGCTCCGGCATGAATATGGGAGCTCTATCCGGACTGGGTTTAACCGACAAAACCCAAAGTTTGCAGAATTTACCTAAAACACGCGTTGGATATATTGGAAATATTACTTACACTAACGGAGGAGATTGGACCGGAAGTGATTATGCTCTTTCTAAATTATCTATTTCCGCAACAGGACTTTTAGAATTACCGCAAAGGCATCTATTGATACTGCAAGCGCAAGCACAAAATGCTTTTGAACTGTCTTTCAGCGACCAAATTACTTCGACGGATTTACTCAGTATGGGACGCTATGACCGCCAGCTACGCGGCAAACGCGGCGCCGGCATAAGCACCAGCTTTGTTTATTATCTGATGCGCAACCAAACCGGACTTTTATCCATTGCTCCTTTTTACGAGTTAGCTTATGTAGATACAGGCAATCAATATACTCCACACAGTGGCGCCGGGGCTACTTTAATGTATAAACTATGGCGCTTTCCGCTACCCATGGGACTTAATTATACGCATAATTTACAAGACGGCAGCCACCAAGTAGGTTTTGTTATCGGCGGTGCTTTCGGCTAATACTTCAGCTTGACCTTTTCAGCTTTCTTTTTTATACTTTATAGTAGAATTTATATTTAGGAGAACAAAATGAAAAAAATAAGTATCTTGTTGTGTGCAGTATTACTGTCGGCTTGTGCCGAATATAAGGTCAACAAGTCTAATCTGACAGATGCCGACATGGATAGAGCGGATAAGATTGCCGCCCAAATGCTTGAGAATGCCCGCACCGGTAAAGCCCCCACGTACAAGCAACCCTCGGTTACCATTACAGACAAAAACGGAAACGTCAAACATTATGCTACGTATGATGAATATGCACGTGCCGAAGGCAAATATAATATGAATCCGGTGTATAATGCCATTTTGTTTAGTGATTTGGAAGCATTTAATGCCAATATCGATAGTGTCACGGATGAAAGTGTTTTGGGTGGTTATTTACGTCATGCCGTTGGTATTTGTGACCCGTATCGTACGCGCAAACCAAATGAACAAGCGGCCGCAGTATGTAATAAAGAAAATAACGTAGAAATCATACGTATTTTACTGGAAAAGGGAGCCGATCCCAATAGAATCCACTTTAAACGTACCGAAGCCAATTCTAATTATGCCGCAGTTACGTTGGCCTACGAATTAAAAGAATGGAACCCCGCGGCTCTAAAATATATTCTTCCAAAAATGGATAAATGTTTAGCTGCTGCCACTCAAATGCAAGGGGCTGATCCGTCTAAACCTAACTATTATGTATATGCGGATTATTGGCGCAATAATAATTGTTCGTTTGAAAATTATAAGACAATGCGTACCGGTTTAGTCAAAGACCAAGAATTTCAAGCCATATTGGGAAAAGACAAAGAAGCCGTTTTTAAAAAGATGGGCAAAAACCCAACTGTTTACGAACACCCGTCCGAACATCGCGAAGTGTTGACGTATAAAAAAGTTGAGACGCGTGAAGGCGGTGGTTGTACCGTCGGGGCAAAAGGTTGTTGGAAAACTTTCTATACCGAAGAATATCATTATGTGTTCACTTTAGACCGCGGCGTTGTGACGAAAATACAACAACTCCATATCTCCACCACCAACGGACGAGGAGAAAAAACGGTCTATAACCAAGAAGAATTACTCAAAAAAGAACAAGAAAAGAAAGAAAAACAAAAAGGACACGTTTTGGATAGAAGAGGTATTATAAAGTTCTAACGGAGTAGGTATGAAAAAACTACTGCTATTGACTTCTTTAATAGGGTTATCTGCCGCGGTGTGGGCGGAGGATCCGTCGGCTGTTGACCAAATGCATGAGGCCATGATTCACAGTTTGGCCAATACCGAATATTATGATGAATATCATAAAGGAGATCCCAATGCCCACCGCATTTCCACCACGGATAATTTAGCGGGGGAAGCTGAATACATGCGCGATATGGCAGGCCATATCTTTGACAAAGGTTCTACTCCCATGCACAAAGAAAATTGGAAAGAAGGCAACCCCAATTGGAACCCGGAATATTATTACATCGTTAATCCTAAAACCGGTGAAAAAGTGATCATGAAAAATCCGGCTTATCGTCCCGAGGCAGAGCAATCTATGGATGATATGTTTATGGATGCTATCGGTGGAGATGCAGCCGTTAATGCTTCCAATAATTCCAACTATCAAGGGGATTATCAAACCGAGGTAGGGGGAAAAACGGAAAGAGAGGGCTTTGATTTGGAACTGGCCAAGCAAGCCGCCAAAAATGCCAATAAACAAGCCGCCGCTGACCAACATTATAGAGACATCCAAGAAGGAAATACCTTCTGGCAAAAGGTGGGTAAAGCCGCTGCACAAGGCATGGCCCAAATGGCGGCTGACTTTCCGGAGAAATACGCAGAATTTCAAAAGCAACAAGCCGAAAAGAAACGGGCCATTGATGCCTATAATGCGCAAGTAGATGCGTATAACAAAGCACAATGGCAAAATTATTACAACCAAGTCAATGCGCAGAACTCCGGTAGTAGCAGTGGCGGAAGCAGTTATAGTCGTCCGGCGGCACCGCAACTTTCGCCCGCTCAACAATGTGAGCAACGTTGCCGCAACACCGGCTCTATTCACCTGCATCATAGAGGATCTCATTATAGCGGCGGCGTTTGTCAGTGTGACGTATGCGACGACCGTCTGCAGAACTGCTAAATGCTCTTTTTTCACCAAAACCCCGAGGGACTTCCTCGGGGTTTTTTATGGTTGCAAAACCTATCTTATTTTTATAGCATAGGGGGTAGTGTGTCTAAACCACACATCTACTAAAAATCATACTTTATTTTATTATAAAGAGGTGCCTTAATGAGAAAACTCCTTGCGTTAGTAGTAGTGGCCGCGTTTATGGGACAAATATTATTCCCTACTGCGGCTTTTGCCGGTGAATTGGAAAATGCCATTGCCGGTTCGGATAGCAGTTATACATTATCCGACGATTATACCGTAGATTCTAATTTCTCGGCTTTCGGAGAAAAAACGAATCATACATTTTCCGTCGGTAGTGATCCTGCAGGAACACAACATCAAATTAATTTTGACGGTCACACCGGTTTTCAAGTAGCAGCCGGAGAAACGCTCAATTTAACAGATGTCAATTTATACGATGAATCGGCTGCTTTGAATGTCTTAACTAACAACGGAACCTCGAATTTACAAAACATTATTAATAACGCAACCATTTACAACCAAAGCATCTTAAACATATCCGGCGGCACCTCAGAAAATCAAAATATAAATAACGGAACTATTACGCAAACCATAATCGACGACGAACAAACCAATGTGTCCGGTTATTTTACCAACAACGGAACCATCTCACAAAGCCTTGTACACATTGCCGAAACGGGAAATATGACCACCGCATTAGGCGCTCAGTATGATGTAGCGGAAACTAAAAATGACGGGGTACTTAATTTAACAAGCGGCGCAAACACACACATGATTGATTTTACTTACCAAGGCAGTGAACCTTCCCCGGAAGAAGCAAAAGGTACCACAAATATTTTAGGTGATGTCAGCAACACCGGTCAAGGTGCCATTGCACAAGCCGCTATTAATGTACAAGAAGGAGCCTCCCTTACCTCTGATTTAGATAATGTAATGACTTTACTTCTTACCAATGACGGTACAATCAATGCTACCGGCGGCGGAGTTAGCGCAGAAGAAATAGTCGGTACAGGTACTTTTAACATAGCCAGCGGCGCTGAAATTGACAATAGTGTAAATATTACACAAGGCACTTTCGCTTTAGGTGAAAATTCCACTTTGCACAACTTCGGCACTATTACCGCCGGTACATTAAATATTGCGTCCGGAGCACAAATATCCAATCCCGGTCAGCAAACCCATGAAGACCACGGTCAACAAGTGACTGTCGGGCCGGGCCAATTAAATATAGGAGAAGGCACCAATAACGGCAGCATTGAAGGCGCACAAGATCAGCATGGGCAATGGGGTTACGGTAATATAACGCTTAACGGAAGTTTCCACAATAACGGTACCATCCACACGCAGAGTTTTTCCACAACAGGAGATGGCGCCCTATATACTTCACTGACTAATTTAACGGTGGAAGATAATACCATCCTCGATAACGGAGCCATCATAATACAAGATCAGGGAACGGTAGAAAATAATTACAGCATTACACAATCTGTTTGGCTTTATGGACATGTAAAAGTTGACACCGGTGCTACTGTTATAAACAATGCGTTGATTGAACAAGGTGATATAGAAACAGAAACCGGCGGGACATTGACCTCCGATGTAAATAATCTACAGGCATATCGGATTCACAACTTTGGTACCTTAAATCTTACCGGAGAAGGCAATATAGGTACTCCTTGGCTAACAGGACAAGACCAGACTCATTCGAACTCTAACGGAACTGTCAATATTTTGGGAGACATTACAATTGCTTCCGGTACGCAATTTAACGAACTATCCGAAACAAATATTGCAGCCAATGCTACCCTAACCAACCATTCTTCTAGTTCAATGAGTTCGGATCAAGTCAATCTGCTTGATGCAACCTCTACATTAATTAATGACGGCACTATCATAACCGGCACAAGCAGTATAAACAACGGACTCATTTCTTATACCTCCGGTACTCCCGCAGAAACACCTACCGCAGGAACTATCTATCTCCGCGGAACATATACCAATAACGGAGAAATTTACCAACAAAACGTGAGTTTTTACGGAGACGATTTTTATACGAATGCTTCCGCCATTCATGTGGCAAATCCTTTCCAACTCAACAGTGGTAATTTACACTTAACCGGAGATGATTTGACATTTGATATTTCTGCCAATACCCCTCAAGATAGCGGTAAAGTGATTTTGCCGGAAAGTGACATGGTCAATCATGCAAGCATTTCCAATGCGGTACTCAATGTAGGAAACGGAATCACCTTCACCAATGACGGCACAATTAATGCATACCTGCGAAATTACGGCACCCTCATTAATAATGAAGATAAAACCATAACCATTAATAAAGGAAACTTTGACGGAGGTGCTATACTGTACTCAAACAGCGTGCTTACTAATAACGGAGAATTAATTGTAGGTTCCGGGGCAGGTATCGGTGCGGATGGAGAAAACGCCGTTATTAACGGGACAGGCACTTTGATATGGGGAGGTAATTCGCCGTTAGCAAACAATCTAGATGTCACCCAACAAAACTTGATTGTACAAGCAAATTCAACTCTCCAAGCACGTTCTGAAAAATTACATATCACCAACGGAAGTGTTACTAATAACGGCACATTACAGTTGTATAACACTCCGGGTAATCCGGATGGGGATATATCCTATAACATTGTCCGTGACACATCGGTGCAATCTAACAAAGAACTATATCTCAACGGTGTCAATACTTCCGGTAATATTGATCAAGATAAAGTATATCTTACAGACTCCACAAACACCGGCACCATTACTACGGACTTCTTTGATGCAGTGAATAATGCAGCAAACGAAGGGTCTATTACTGTCGATAAAATAAGTAATTCCACTTCTATGCGCAATGACGGTACTTTAACCGTCACGGGCGGTACAGCACAATCGGTCAGTCGAATCGTCGGTCTTACACAAACCTCAAGCGGATTAGGGACTTTAAATGTACAAGGATATTTAACTAACGTAGGAAATTTTGTGAACCAAAACGAAATTAATATTTCGCAAGGCGGTACACTTGTTTCCGAATGGTATTACTTAAACTATAATTCCTTAACAAATGACGGAACACTCAAACTTAATGATCCCTACAAGCGTTCTCTTGATAAAGCAATTGACGGAAGCGGTTCGTTAATTCTTGCCGGCCAATTTACCAATCAAGCCGGCAATGCTATTACTCAAGGAGACCTAACCATCACGAACGCGGGAACTCTTAAGACCAACTTAAATGACATTACGTTAACTGCGCAAGATGCCACCATTACTAACGACGGTATTGTGGAATTAACCGGAGGTACTATTTCCAATACAGTCACAGGAGAAGGAACCACGCGCATTAACGGCAACGTCCTTAACAATGCTGCTGTGACTCAAGACACGTTAAATATCTATGAAAGTTCTTCTTTCAGCACGGACTTGGATAATTTAACGTTAACTACTTTGACCAACAACGGTCATTTAGTGGCTACCGGCGGCACCTTAAATAATGACCTTGCCGATAGCGGTAGTTTTGAAGTAGCCGGAACGGTGGTCAATAATGCAAACATTGCCGAAAATGTATCTATCACTTCCGGCCAATTTACTACTGCTGCCGATGCAATTGACGGTACCATTGACAATGCCGCTACCTTAGTGTTTAACGGCGGGAACAACGTCAACACCATCACCGGTGACGGTACCTTACAAATTGCCGCGAATATGGATAATACGGGCAACATTGCACAAGGCACTGTAGAAGTTTTGGAAGATATTTCTTTCAATAATACAAGCGGCGGAACAATAACGGCTTCTATTTCCAACGCCGGGACACTGAGTAATAATGTGCAAAATGGTTTAACCATACTGGGCGGTAGCAACGCCGGAGATATTGACGGAAACGGAACGGCTACTGTTTCCGGTGCATTTACCAACAATGGCTCTTTTGGGCAAAGTGCGCTGACGATTGACAACAGCGGCTCTTTTAGCACAAACTTGAACAACTTAAATGTCAATACGTTGACCAATAACGGTTTACTTACCGCCACGGCGGGCGCCTTATCTAACAACGTAACCGGAACGGGTACCTTTGCGGTAGAAGGGGACGTAGTAAACCAAGGATCCATTGCTCAAAACAAAGTAACAATTGCAGAAAATACTTCACTCCAAAGTTCTGCAAGTGCTATTACATTATCCGGCGCAGAAGCGGGCATCACCAATGACGGTACTTTAACTTTCACATCCGGCACTAATGCTAATGCCATTACCGGAGATGGAACCTTAATTTTACAACAAGGATTTACTACCAACGACAATACGATTGATCAAAGCGTCATTCAAGTTGCACAAGGCGTAAATATGCAAAACTATGCCGATGCAATTCAAGGTGCGCTTATTAACTACGGACACATTAACACAAGCACCGGGCAAATCCGCATTGAAGGAACGGCTCAAAATCCGAGTTATAACTACGGAACAATGGTAGGTGCCGGCGGACCAGTTTCACCCACAGCACCTTCTCATATTTCACTAGAAGACGGCGCTTATTTAATTAACCAAGGTAATGCTACGGAAGGATACGATATTGACGGTCTGCGCGTAGGAACCAATGCAACCTTGGAAACTGCCGCCGGAAGAATCGGAACGATTGAAACGAAAGGTAATGTCATTTTATCGAGTGGTACACACGACGGTAATATTGTGGCTTATCACAACAGTGAAACAAAAGGAAATGTAACGATTGCCGGAGCCGTCGATATGACTGATACGGCAACCATTGATCAAGACACCATTACCATTTCCGGTGCCACCACGCAAACTCCGGCTGCTTCTTTAACCGGGTTAGCAACTAACCTTACCGCCGATTCCGGCATTACCAATAACGGGACTTTGACTTTTACCGGCGGTACAAACAGTAATGCAATCACCGGTCAAGGTACTACCGAAATTGTCGGAGCAGTTATCAATAGCGGCACTTTAACGCAAAATACGTTGACGATTGCTCAAAACGCTTCTTTGCAAACGGATGCAAACACGGTTAGCGCCGATACCTTTACCAACGACGGTATTTTGACTCTGGCCGGGGACACCGGATCTAGTTATAAAGCCAATTCCAATACGATTACCGGAGACGGGGAAACACACATCACCGGGCGAGTACAAAACAACGGTGCAATCAATCAAGATGTTGTGATTTCTTCGCAAGGGGATAATGTACTTGCAACGGCCGCCGATGCTATCAGCGGTAATATTGCCAATGATTCCACGTTAATTTTCACTAGCGGAGAAAACACCAATGCTATTAGCGGTGAAGGGGAATTGTGGGTTAAGGATGGCAACTCCTCTAACAGTGCGGCTATTGCTCAACACAAACTCTTTGTTACGCAGGGAGGCAGTTTCACTAACACTGAGGACGGAACGATTGAATTAGCCTCGGGTAATTTGGTGGTAGACTCGGGCTTAGCCATGATTAACGATGGTGCAATAACTATTAGCGGAGATGCGGCCACATCCTCCATAGCAGAAGGAGCAACCTTAAGCGGAGAAGGTAATTTGACACTTCAAAACGGCGCTCACTTCTACAATAATGGCGGTACGCTTGAGCAAAATGACTTAACCATTGCAAATAATGCTTATTTGAAAACCGCAGCGGATGCGTTTACCGTAGCCAGCCTTACTAACAACGGTGATTTGGTTTTAACCGGTAGCAATACTGTTGCCAACCCTGCCGTTAATACCAACACGATTGCGGGACAAGGTACGACAACCATCCTCGAAGGCATTGTGCAAAATAATGGGACCATTAATCAGGATGTATCTATTCAAGACGGTCGTTTAATCACCTCGGCTGACAGTATTAATGGCAACATTGCCAATGCGGCTCAATTGTCTCTTACCGGCGGAACGAACACCCATAACATTACCGGAAACGGCCTTTTGATGATTGCCGAGAACAGTGATGTTACCAACGCCGCCAACATTGTACAAGATTCAATACTCATTGATTCTAACCTTACAAATACAAACACTGGGGCAATAGAGGCAAATGACATTAATATGTACTCTACCGATTATTCTTTGACCAACAATGGTAATGTGACCGTTAACGGAGATTTTGATAATAGAGGAATTGTGAACGGAACGGGTAGTATGACCATTAACGGTGCATATAGCAGCCAAAACGGACAATTTGCACAAAATTCGTTGACGATTGGCGGCACAGGAACCTTCGTCACGCAATTAAGTGATTTCTCCGTTTCTACTGTACAAAATAACGGAAATTTACGGTTTAGTAACGGCGGAACCAATGTAAGTAACGTTTCCGGAGTAGGGAACCTTACTTTTGATTCCGGTGATTTCATTAACCAAAACGGAGCGGCCATATACAATACCGTGCAAATTTTGGATGAAAATACAACCTTAACCGCATTGGCTGATGATTTGCATAATACCGTTACCAATCAAGGAAAATTGTATTTAACAGGCGGTACCTTAAATACTGCTTTATCCGGTAGCGGTACGAACTATATGAACGCAGACATGGCATTAGGTACCAATGCCAATGCATTAGGGCACTTCAATGTAGCGCAAGGCACTACTTTAACCATGAATGAAGTCAATGCCACCGCCGGAAATGTACAAATTGACGGAACGTTAAATATGGGTATTTCCCAAATTAGCGAAAACTCCGCCGATTACACTGGTGCGCATTTAACCGCCGATACCATTAATTTGGGTGACAATTCCAAACTGTTACTCAGTTTTACTCGGTCTGATTTCTTGGCCAGAAATGCTTCAACCGATTGGTTAAACTTAATTGACGGTACGATAGACGGTACTTGGGCAGAAACCCTTTCCAACTATCGCTATCAAATCGATACCGATGCAACTAATCAAGGGTTAGTTAAAATCACTTATACCGCCTCTGCAGATGAAGTAGCAAAAGAAGGCGGTGCCAATGACAACGAACAAGCAGCAGCAACGGCATGGGATAATGAAGATAGAAGTGATCCCAATTCTATTGCAGCCAAATTAAACACCTTGTCATTGACTAACCCGACCGAATATGCCAAAGCATTGGAAGATTTAACACCGGTACAAGTAGCGATGGCTAAAACCAACGTAACCAACATCAACCAAAGCATTTATACTGCCGCGGCAAGCCACATGCAGTATGGTGATTTTGCCGGATTATCCGCCGGTGATCAATATGCATACAAATCATTTTGGGCACAAGCGTTATTTAATAACACCAAACATGATGTGCATGGCGGTTTTGACGGGAACACCTATGGCGGTGCGCTCGGGTTGGACTTTGGTGACCTCATAGATAAAACTTTTGGTGTTGGTTATGCATATGCAAATTCTTCCTTAAATGCAGATGCCAAAACCGTAAAAGCCAATACGCATAACATATTTTTGTACGGAAATTATACCGGAGTGGAGAATTGGTACTTTGACGCTACATTAGGATATAATTTCGGTGCGTACAAAGAAACCAAGACGGTCATGGGAGTTACCCAATCACCGAAATATAATGTCAATTCCATCGCGGCACAAGCAACCGCCCAATATCATTGGACCGATTACTTGACCCCATTAGGAAGTTTGCGTTATATATTTGCTAACCAAGCCGCTTATGATGACGGCTTTGGGCAACATATTGGTTCGTCTTCCGGTCACACCTTAACCGCTATGTTGGGAACGAAGTTCGGCGGCAATATGCAATCTGGCAACTTACTGTTAAAACCGGAACTCACCTTAGGTGCCACCTTTGATATTGTCCAGAACGACAACGATGTAACAGTTTCTACCGGCGTCAGCTCCTATCAGGTCAAATCTGAAGAATTAAACAGATTCGGCATAGAGGCTGGAGTGGGCGTAGCGGCAGAACTGACTGAGCAAGTTGAACTTGCATTAAATTATAACGGACAATTCAGAAGCAACTACTACAACCATACCGGTGCTTTGAAATTCAAATATAACTTCTAAATCGTTGCAAATACCAAAAACCGCCCTTTTCCAAGGGCGGTTTTTTATATAATAAGAGTATGAAAAAACTACCTCTTTTATTACTTTTTACTTTAGTGGGTTGTGCCACTGTCAAAGCCCCGGCTGATTTTTCTTACCGAGAAATTCAGACGCCTTTTTTTACGTTGGCTGCATGGGTAAAAGAAACCAGTCCCAATGCCACCTTCCGCATTTATATTGAAGGAGACGGACGCGCTTTTACCAGCACCGGCAAACCGTCTAATAATCCAACTCCCACCTCAGATACACTGCGCAAAATGGCTTTTGCCAATACTTCTGCCAACGTGGCTTATATTGCGCGCCCTTGCCAATTTGTAACCGATGATTCATGCTCGCAAGAAGACTGGACTACCGGCCGTTTTTCACCGCAAGCCGTGACCAGTATGGCCACCGCAATCAAACAAATTGCAGGTAAACGTGAGGTAATTATTTATGCTTACTCCGGCGGGGCACTGATCAGCGGCCTAGTGATTAATAATTTTCCTGAAATTCCGGTGCGTAAATGGATTACGTATGCAGGGCTATTAAATCATACGTCATGGACGGAGTATAAAAACTTACCGCCTTTGACCGGTTCTTTAGATTTGACACAACTGCCCGAACTGCCGCAAGTACATTTTATCGGTGATAAAGATAAAGTCATTCCCTTAGAACTTAGCAAACAATGGACGCAAGGTCATAAGTTAGTAATTTTGAAAAACGTCGGTCACAATGGGCCTTTTCAAGATTAAAACACTTCTTGGTCGCGTGCTTTTCGTACCGTCGGATAAGTTTGATTAATTCTCGCGAACAAAGCGCAATCTGCGCTGTGATCATTGATAATGCCGCACGCTTGCAAATGTGAGTAGACCGTAATAGGTCCCAAAAAACAAAATCCGCGTTTTTTAAGTTCTACGCTTAATCGGGCCGATAAGCCATTAGCAGCCGGTACTTTGCCCGTAGCATGCCCGGTATATATAATCGTTTTTCCGCCACAAAAATCCCATAAAAACTGACTAAAAGAGCCAAATTCTCTTCGGATAGTGCAAAACGCTTTTGCATTTTGAATGACGGCTTTTATTTTGCGGGGGGATTTAATCATATCCGGCACTTGCAAAATACGTTTAATGTCCGCCGCCGTGTATTTTGCAATTTTGCTGTAGTGAAAATTATCAAAACAGTGACGAAAGGTTTCACGTTTTTTAAGCATCAGTTGCCATGACAAGCCGCATTGCATTACTTCAAGCATCAGAAATTCAAACTGCATGCGGTCGTCGTGAACAGGCACGCCCCATTCTTTGTCATGATAAATTTTATCTGCCGGTGTTTTCCACCAACTGTTACAATAGCCCATAATTTTACCGATATAAAAAAAGAGTTTTTAAGACACTTTCTCCTAAAAACTCTCTGATAAATTCTCATGCGCGGGGGGATCTCTCCTTCCGATTATTTTTCTGACGAAAAATGTCTGCAGTCCGGGCTCGCGGTTTTTGCCTTTCACTTCGTTCAAACAAAAACATCGCTCCGCCTTTCTCGTCCCCACGCACGCAAAGCAGTTTGCGTGCTCCCCTATAAAATAAAAATCCGGTATTCACCGGATTTTATATATATTCATGCGCGGGGGGGGACTCGAACCCCCAAGCCGTAAGGCATGCGCCCCTCAAACGCACGCGTATACCAATTCCGCCACCCGCGCTAAAAACGATTTTACAACGAGGGAAAACTTCTGTATATATTTTACCAAAAATACCTTTACATAGCAAAATTTATTTAATCTGCTTCGCAGTCTGTTTCAGATTTTTCTTCGTCGATAAACTCCCTTAATATTTGATATAATAAGTATATAAGGAGTTTTTACACTATGAATCCGCTTTTGGCCGCTTGGTTATGTTGGGCAATCGTGGGGTTATCCCCGATTGCGGGACATTATGCTGTCGGCGTTATTAATCCTGTTTTACTCAGTTTTTTAGGCACGCTGCTAGCCGTTATCTTCTTTGCACCGTGGCTCACCCGAAATAAACAATGGGGCAAACTACTTGCCAAAGAAACCCGATGGAAATTTTTATTTATCGGCACCTTCGGCACGGCTCTTCCTTTTTCCATTATTTTATGGGCGTTTCATTACACTACACCGGGAAATGCCGCTATTTTGCAACAAAGCGAACTGATTTATTCCATCCTTATTGCGGCTATTTTTTTACATGAAATTCCGACGAAACAACAAATTTTCGGCAGTGTTCTGATTTTGTCCGGGGTACTGCTCATCTTACTCAAAGAAAAATACACGCCCCGTTGGACCGGTGACTTAATGATTATTGCTTGTCCGTGGATGTTTCAAGCGGCTTCTTGCATGGCTAAAAAATTGCCAAAAGATTTACACCACCGCACCATTGCCGCTGCACGCAATTTATATGCACTGCCGGTACTTACTTTGTTACTCGTATTTTTAGTATGGCAAAATGGGGGGCAATTAACATTTAAACCCGACTTGCAAGCCACGTGGGTATGGCTCTATACCGGTATCTTAAAATATGGTTGGGCTATGATTTTATGGTATCAAGCCATTCGCGCTTTAGATTTAAGCCGTGTTACCGCGATTTATTTATCCTATCCGGTACTTTCATTTGCCCTATCTATTTTACTGAGACTGGAAACACCGCATCTTTATCAATTTATTGGTATGATACTTACTTTAACAGGAGCATATTGGATCAGTTGGTTGGTTCAAAAACAACATCATTAATATGAAAAAATTACCCGT
Source organism: uncultured Elusimicrobium sp. (assembly GCA_902797165.1). GTDB lineage: Bacteria > Elusimicrobiota > Elusimicrobia > Elusimicrobiales > Elusimicrobiaceae > Avelusimicrobium. Next base: position 80,252 of record CADBRU010000004.1, on the reverse strand, counting down.
CATTGCTATTTGGTTAGATACTTTAATTACCGCCATTAATATGATTATGGCCGCGTATGCGGTAGAATATGCCTCCGCCGCACTTTTTTTGCTGCTTGCTTCTATCGGTGCAACCTTGTGTTTTATTCCGCATATTACGCGCATCCATGCATGGAATCGCGTCTTTGACCGCAAGTATATTTGGCGCTATTTGGGCATTGGCACCTTCGGTACGGCGTTACCTATGACTATTATGGTCTATGCTTTGAATTTCACTACCCCAACCAATGCTTCCATTTTAAATCAATTTGAAATCATTTATTCATTATTACTGGCGTTTATTATTTTGCATGAAAAACCGTCTTGGCAGCAGTTGGGAGGATCTGCCTTAATTATCACCGGTGTAACTATGCTACTGTGGCAAGCCGGCTACACGCCGCAACTCAAAGGAGATTTAATGATTATCGGCTGCTTATGGATGTTTCAAATCAGCCATATTTTAGCCAAAAAATTGCCTACTGATTTAGACGGTCAAACCGTGGCCTGTATCCGTGCTTTATTTGCGATACCGGGTTTAATTTTTCTTATAATATATGTAGCCTACACACAAGGCGTTTTCTTCCGCCCGAGTTGGACTTTAGGCGGCTGTGTGGCATTTAGTGCGATTTTCTGTTACTATATCGGAAATACATTGTGGTATTATGGTATACGTAATATGGCATTGGGCAAAGCCACTGCCATTATTTTATCGTACCCGGTGCTGACCTTTTTATTGTCTGTCTTATTAGGTTTAGATAATATTACTGTTTTGAAAATTTTAGGTTTAGTCTGCGCATTGGGCGGGGCTTATATTGTAACACTTGTTCCGACCAAAGGAGAATTAAAAGTATGAAAAAATTGATTTTGTTTGATTTAGACGGAACTTTAGTGTATACCGGATCTGCCGGACGGACCGCCCTAAATAAAGCCATAAAAAAATTATACGGTAAAGAACCCAAATACGAACATAGTTTAATTTCCGGTTGCACGGACACGCAAAACTTTGCTTCCGTATATAAACTTATCAAAGGGAAAAAACCTTCCAAAGCAGAAATTAAAAAAATTAACGATACGTATTTGGAACTATTACCGCAAGAAGTAGCCAAATCGGTGAAACAAAAAAATTATAAATTTGTTCCCGGTATTAAAAAATTACTAGCGGCATTATCTAAAGAAAAAAACATAGTAATCGGTTTAGGGACCGGCAATATAAAACGAGGTGCAGAAATTAAACTGGAGCCCTCCGGATTACTAAAATATTTTGTTTGCGGAGGCTATGGGGAAGACGCCCACGACCGCGCCGATATGCTTAAAGCGGCCGTTAAACGCGCTGAAAAAACTTGCAAAACCAAATTTACTCCGGACCAAGTATATATCGTCGGGGATACACATCATGATGTATTAGCCGCCAAAGCCTGCGGTTTTCACAGTGCGGCCATTACATGCGGCTTTGGAGATATGAAACAGTTGCAACGCGCCGCGGCGGAATTGCAAATTAAAAATTTTAATGACATCCAAACATTTTACGTTTGGCTCGGACTTAACACAGATCCAAAAGGTGTCAAACGCGGAATTTACATTTCTCCGGCCAGTGCTATCGAACACGTTTTTTTCAGCCGAACCGGTATTGATGAAGACCGCTTAAAAATGTTAAAAATTAAAAAGTATGAAGATTTGCCCTCAGGCACAATCATGTAGAGGTTTTTATGGAATGGTTTAAAGCAGCGGAAAAATTTAATGAAGCATTGGCTTCTTGTACCCCGACTCCCGGCGGGGGAGCCGCAGCAGCCATGGCTGCAGCGATGGGTTGTTCTTTGGCATTGATGGCCGGCGCAACTACCTACAACCGAAAAACTACCTCACCGGAAGTGAAACAAAAATTAGAACCTTCTCTACGCAAATTAGGGGCTTTGAAAGCACAGTTAAACCATTTAATACAGGAAGACGGAAACGCCTATTCCGCCTACGTGGTAGCCAAACAGTTACCCAAAGATAACCCCACACGGCAGCAAGCCATGCAAAGCGCGCTTGTCTATGCTGCGCGCGTACCGGCGGACACGGCAACCACGGCTATTGAATGCTTGCGGGAAATTGATTTAATCAAAGCAGATATCGCGCCGATTATTTTGTCCGACATTCATTGTGCTTCTCATCTACTTAAAAGTGCCATAAAGTGTTCTATTGAGAATATACGTGCGAATATGGCTTTTATTAAAGATGAAGCAGTGGTAAAAAAATTAACGCAACAGATAAATATATTTGTAAAATCTTGTTAAGATATGATGGCAAAAACAAACACGCAACGAAGTGACATCTTAAGCAGTATTTACCGCGTTTTACCGGAAATCGACGACGATTATGCCGCTAGATTGGTCTATCGTGCGGAAAATAAAAGTGCGTTAAAAGTATTACAAAGCAATATGCTTAATTTGCTTCTCTCCCTAGAGCAGCCGCACATCATAGCCGATACTATGGTTGCCAAAATTTTGTTGGATGAAATATCTTTACCCGCCGCTACCCAATTTTTACGTGTTAAAGGAAATGCTTTCTCTTTGCTCGAAGTAGCCGATGTATTGGAACTACCTGAAAAAGATACCACTACTCTAATTAACTTTTATGCATCTGTAGGATCGGAACATTTCTTTGATACGGACTTTCCGGCGGAATTTAAAAAATTACCTAAAGATCAAGATTTATCCGATATAGAAAAAGTCAGACAAGTCATTTCCAAATTACTTGAAAAAGCAAAACAAATCATTGCACAGCAAGGGGAACTTCCTCTTCAAAATCAAGAACACATTTATCGATTTGCCGATAAATACTATTTGTCTTTATCTTTAACTTCTCAGTTGATTCATGCTTATACGACCCCCGGCACAATGGAATTTAAAAAACAATTTGAACAAATTTTTGACTCATTACAAGCCATCAACAAAAGTGAAATGTTAAATGCTTCTTTAACGGCAAAAACGCTTTTAATGCAACTCACTCCGCAAGAAGCCAAAGATATTACACTGGCATCCAAACTTTTGAAGGGTCGCATTTTAGAAGATGATTTAGTTGTAATTGCCCGTCGTTATTTAACGCAAAAAACACCGCAAGATATTGCCGATACTTTTAATGCGGTACTGGAGCGTTTGCCTCATATCAAACAAAAAGAAGAAAATTTGCAACTGGCTGTGCGGGTTTTGTTAGACGGCACCGAAAGCACTTTTGAACAAGCCCAGCAAGTGGCGGCTTTGCAGCGTGAACAAAATATTTTGTCCAATGCTTTACAAAAACACGATGTATTTTCAGGGTATGAACAAGAATTAGTAAAGAAATTTGCCGGTCAAAAAAATGCTACGGAATTATTAAAACAAGCGGAAGAAATCTTGAAAAATTTACCGCATACCAAAGATCCGAACGAAAATCGGGACTTGGCCTGCAAAGTGCTATTGGGCACTTTAACAGCACAACAAGCCCGCCAACAGGCCTCCTCGCGCCAAGCAAATACGCATTAAGTTCCGCTTTCCGTATTTTGAATCCAAAACAATTACCTCCGACGACAACACACAGTTTTACACATATCAAAGCAACCGTATTTTGTTTATTCTTTCCCTTTTGACCTATTTTTCATATAAAAAAACCGTGCAAAGATGGGTAAATTTTTGCTATCCTGTTATCGTGATGGTTTATTCTTTAATTTTAGGGTGAATAAGAAAATGAAATACTGGGTTTATATAAATGAAAAAGTCAGCGGTCCTTATGAAGAAGATTCTTTAGCCGCTGTAGAAGGTTTTACACCGGACACATTGATTTGTGCGGAAGATTCCGGCGCAGGCGGTAGCCAAGATTGGGTAAAGGCTTCCTCCTTATTTGAATTTGATAATGCACAGCCGGGCTTCACCAGCCTGACCAAACAAGCAGCACCGGTGGCGGCAGCAGCGGCAGTTTCAACAGCGGCTGCTACCTCAGCCATGGCAAGTGCAGCAGACAAAGGTCTTTCACAAGATAATCAAGTCTTACTCGATAAAATTGAGCAATTAACTTTAGAAATCAAAGGCATGAAAAGCAAATTGGAAGAAGCGGTAGCCGCTTCTAATGCTGCCCAAAAGGCCGCAGAAGAACGCATGGAAGCGCTCGCACGCAATTTGCAACAAGTGCCTACAACCCCAGAAACACCCGAAAATGAAGATGCTTTAGTAACCAATACAGAAAGTCTGCTCAACCATGCAGATCAACTCATTGCAGAAGCAAACACCCAAGAAAACCATCCGGCCATGCCCGAACAAGCCGTTTCGGATAATACCAAAACGGAAAAAACGGGAGAGGAAGAAGCAGTATTACGCTCTGCTTTAGACTCTTTATACAGTGCACCGTTACCGGTTCAAACGGAAGAAGAAAAAGACAGTACCTTCCAAGATCTGTTGTCTCCTTTCAAAACCGCAGCCGTCGGTGCTGCCGTAGGTGCAGCGGCTGTAGTAGCGGCTAACACATTATCCGGCTCCAAAGAAACCCCGGCCGAAGAACAAAAAGCAGAACCCGCCGCAGAGACGGCTCCTGCTCCGCAAGAAACTCCGGCCGAACAAAAACAAGAAGAACCCGCTCCGGCTGAAGTAACCGAAGAAAAACGGGAAGAAATAATCGATCAAATTACCGCTCCTGCGCAACCCCAAGGGGAAGATTTTATTGCCCAAGCCTTAGCAGAGGCTCAACAAGAAAAAGAGGCTGCACCAGCCACGGAAGAACAACCGGCCGAACAAAAACAAGAAGAACCTGCTCCGGTCGAACCTTCCGAAGCACCTTCTTTGGATTTAGAAGATCATCCGCAATTAGCCATAGACTCTGCTAATACGGCAGAAGATTCTACGGAACAAAAACAAGAAGAGGTACCTCATATAGAAGTTTCTTCTATCAATCCCGAAGAAGCCAAATTAACTGCCATGAATCCGGAAGAAGATGTTAAACCCATGGCAAGCGAAGATTCTCAAACCATCAAAGAATTAGTGCCCGGCAAAAAAGTTGAATCCGAGACGGAAGATGATGGTTTGATTTCTCAATCTGATTTAGATGAAGCCTTTATGGAACGTCATACGGAAACGGATATTCCCATACCGGAAACTTCCTCTCCGCAAACCAGTCAAGCCTTCTATCAACCGCATGACATGACGGAAGTACAATTAAATAAAGGTTCTACTTACTTAATTTCTGACTTCATTCCGCCGGCCGATATGAACGGTGAATCAGCCGATAAAAAAGAAGAAGCAAAAGACGGCATGGAAACCACTCCGATGGAGGAAATTGTTCCCGGCGGCGCTCCTTTAGAAAATGAGCAAGATGATATCATGATGTCCAAAATCTCCTTGGAAAACACCATTAAAGCCAAACGTGGTGCTACCATGGACATCAAAACCGTACCTATGGTACAAGAGCCGGCAGATTCCAGCCGCTTGGACTTGACGGAATCCGGCTTGGATCTCAATGCTCAACATGATCTTCAAATGGCCGACTATTCTACCGGTGGTTCTAAATTAACAAAGATCATTATTTCCGCGTTAATTTCCATCGCGTTTATAGGGCTTATCTACATTATGTTGGCTTATTTGGAATTACTCCCGGCTAAGTTCAACATCTTGAAATCAGGAAAACCGACGGCGGCACAAATTCAAGAAAACAAAGTAAATGAAATGTTGCCGACCCCTCAAGCAGAACAAGCCCCGCTTACGGAAAATGAATTGACACCCAATATGGAAGAGGATGCCAATGCGGCACTGTTAAATGAAGTAAAACAATATGCTTTACCGAACGGTCAAACATTGGAATCTCTCATTAATGCACGCCATCCCGTGCAACAACCGGAAATGATTGAATGGAGTTTAACAACGGCTGTTGAACCGGACAATTATTCCGTATTGGTTAAAATTCCGCCCGAGAATCCGCAAAGTTTTAAAATCTCGTATCGCTTTAATTACAATGCCGTTACTAAAGAATTAGAGCCGACTACGTCCGATTCTAAAAACCTGTTAGATTCTATGCAACCCGCACCCATACCGGCGGCCCAATAATCAAAAATATTTTTCTGAACCCCTACCGAACGGTAGGGGTTTTTTTATACACTATAAATATGAACAGTACCGAACTCATCACAAAAGCAGCGCAAGAGCATAATTTAATAGAAAGTGAACTCTATCAGATTTTAACCGATAGTCAGATAGATGATATCTTGTTTGCCGCTGCTGACCGGACACGCAAAAAATACGTCGGAGATGAGGTACATTTACGCGCACTTATTGAGTTTACCAATATCTGCAAAAATCAATGTTTATATTGCGGTTTACAATGCCAAAACAAAAAAATCGAACGCTACCGTTTAGACCCCGAAACAATTATTTCTTTGGCCCAAAAGGCCGTTCAATACGGATATAAAACCATTGTTTTACAAGGGGGGGAGGATCCCTTTTTTACCGCAGACATACTTGTCCCTATTTTGCAAAAAATTAAATCATTCGGTTTGGCAATTACGCTTAGTATCGGGGAGCGAAGCACGGAAGATTACCGTGCATTCAAACAAGCCGGAGCAGACCGCTTTTTACTTCGTATTGAAACTACCGATAAAACCTTATACGAAAAATATAATCCCGCTATGAGTTTTGAAAACCGTTTACGCTGTCTGCAAGATTTAAAACAATTAGGTTATGAGGTAGGCACCGGCATTTTAGTAGGTCTGCCGGGGCAAACTATGCAGTCCCTTGCCAAAGATATTTTATTTTTTAAAGAATTAAACGCGGATATGATTGGGCTGGGGCCTTTTATCCCAAACCCCGACACACCGCTAAAAAATGCCCCTAAACCTCTTTTAACACCCGCTTTAAAGGTTATGGCACTGACGCGCTTATTACTGCCGGATATTAATATTCCGGCTACTACTGCTATGGAAACGATTGAGCCCAACGGGCGTTTGCGTGCTTTGCAAGCGGGGGCAAATGTGGTAATGCCCAATGTAACCGAGGGTACGGCCCGGCTCAATTACGCGCTCTATCCCGGCAAAGCCTGTGCTGGGGAAGATCCTTCCCACTGCCGTGGATGTCTAACTGCCAAATTAGCCGCTATCGGCCGACCGGTTTCCACGGGCTACGGCTTTCATAAAAAGAAAATATAATTCAAAACGTCATACTGAACTTGTTTCTGCATGTCCACAAATAAATTGAAAAAACTTATCAAACAGTTTTTAGTATAATTTTTACAGTAGTTAAAGTTATCATCGGAGAAATGTTATGAAAAAAGGTTTTACTTTAATTGAACTGTTGGTGGTTGTTTTGATTATCGGGATACTTTCTGCCATTGCACTGCCCCAATATACAAATGCCGTAGAAAAATCCAGAGCGGCGGAAGCAGAACTAATCTTACGTTCTTTACGCGATGCACAAGCACGTTGCATACTTCAGAACAGTGGGTTTGACTATGATTTATGTGGTACCGGCGATCCCGCGGAAGGACCAAACTTATTCACTACTATGGATATAGATTTAGCCATGCCATCCGCAGAAGATTCGAGTGAGTTACTAGGGGCGGAACCTTGTTTAAAATCAAAACACTTTTACTATTGTTTGGAAGGGAATGGGTATATTGCTGCTTACCGCGTCAAAGGGGAAGATACTCCTTATACTCTAACTACTTCTGCCAATCCGGCACTAACCTCAGGGTATAATTATATTTACTGTGGGGGAGAATGGTGCAGCAAGATAGGCTATACAAAGGCAAGTACTAATGGTACTGTAAAACCTTAATGCTTTAAAAAATAAAAACAGGAAACATAAAAATATGTTTCCTGTTTTTACATCTTAAAATATCTATTTCGCGGCAATTTCTACAATGCGTTTTAATACATTGTAGGTTTTTTCGCTCCATGCTAAACTTAACCATTCATACGGGCCGTGCGGGTTTTCATAACCGGCAAAGATGTTTGGCGTGGGCAACCCTTGGAAAGACAATCTGGCGCCGTCGGTACCGCCGCGTACTTGGGTCAGTTTATATTCCACATTTTCCGCTTTCAAAGCCGCTTCCAATACCTGCATGGCTTGCGGATGCTGTTTTAAAATATCGCGCATATTGCGGTATTTCTTAATAATTTCCAAATGAATTTTTCCGTTCGGATATTTGGCTTGCTTTTCGGCCACCAAGGCTTGTAAATCTTTTTTGAATTGCTCAAATTTTTCCAAGTCATGATGACGGATAATACCTTTCACGGTAGCGCTGTCTAGTTGAGCCTGCACATTCAAAAATAAAATAAAACCTTCTTCTCCGCAAGTCGTCTCCGGCAATTTATCTTCCGGCCAAGAAGAGATAATATCGGACGCTATACGCACCGGATTAGCCATAAAATCTTTGGCAGAGCCGGGATGACAATTTTTACCTTCTATTTCAATGACAAAACTATCTCCGTTAAAATTGCCGCAATCAATATCTCCCAAAACGGCTCCGTCGATTGTATAAGCAAAATCAGCCTTAAAACGTTTCAAATCAAACGACAAAACACCCGTTCCGGTTTCTTCATCAATCGTAAAAGCAATTTTGACCGGACCATGTTTAACTTCCGGATGCGTCAACAAATATTCACAAAAAGTCATAATCACGGAAATGCCAATCTTATCGTCACCGCCCAGCAAGGTATTTCCGTCTGAAGTTACTAAATCATGTCCGATACATTTGAGTAAAGAGGGGGTCGTTTTGGGTGTGAGTACCATGTTTTTTTCTTGATTGATAACCAAATCACCGCCCTTATAATTGGCATGTAATACCGGTTTAATATTTTTTCCGCAATAATCTTCTACGGTATCCATGTGCGCCAAAAACCCGATGGCGGGCGCATGGGCCACATTACCCGGAATTTCACCATACACAATGCCGTGCTCATCAATTTCTACATTAGAAATTCCCAATTCCTTCATTTCTTGTGCTATTTGTTTGCCAAAAACGAGTTGAGTAGGCGTCGTGGGAATGGTTGTACTATTACTATTGCTCGTAGTTTCTACAGTTACATAGCGAATAAAACGGTCATAAATTTTTTTCTGTATATCGTTCATAAAAAACTCCTTGCGTACATTTATAATATTATATAATTTATACATCTGATATTCATAGGAGAAACACATGAAAAAATTGGTACTTTTTATCTGCGCCGCAGTCTTATTTAGTGCTTGTTCCGCCGTGCAAGAAGCCAAAAATTTTGCGAATTGTAAATACAGTATCCGCAATATTGAAGTGTCCGATTACAATATTAACTCTATCGGATTTGATGTTTACCTATTAATTACCAACTTAAATAAGAAAAAAGCCGCCGCCATTAAAAAATTCGAAGGAAAAATGACCATGAATGATACCTATGTGGCGGATATTAACTTTGCAGATGTTCGCATTGAACCGGGCGCCAGCAAAGTGCAAAAAGCCGCGATCGTCGTCCCTATGAAAAGTTTAAGCAGCAAAATGGTGGGTCTAGTAAGTATGGGCAGTGCTAGTGTAGATTATCACATTACCGGAACGGCTTATTTTGATACGCCGCTTGGAGAAGTGCCTGTGCCGGTGGACATCGGCCGCCGCGGCAGTAATAATTAATTTTTTATTTAACCCATAAAACCGCATTTTAAGATGCGGTTTTATTTTGCCTAAATTTCTTAAAAAAAGACTTAACAAATACTTTTTTTGCTATAATTTTTACAGTAGTCAAATTTATCGTCGGAGGAATATTATGAAAAAAGGTTTTACGTTAATTGAACTATTGGTAGTTGTCTTAATTATTGGCATATTGTCTGCCATTGCACTACCTCAATACACATTGGCAGTAGAGAAAAGCCGCATTGCTGAAGCGAATTTAATGTTACGCTCAATCGTAGATGCCGCAGAAGTTGCTTATTTAGAAAATCCCAAACAAGACCGTCTCTATTGGGATGATATTAATCTAGACTTGAATTTACCTTTCGCAGATGGAGATAATGCAAAACAAGCAAAATATTTCTTTTACTCCTTAGAAATATCTGATAATGAAATATTTGCCTGTAGAACATCAGACTATGATGAAAGTTGGGATTACTGTTTATCTTATCAATATGTAACGCAATACCATCCACATCCTTTTACTAGAATATGTGATGGTACGGGCTATTCAGATCTCGGTGAAAAAGTCTGCAAATCTTTATGCGGATCAAGCACTTGTAATTATTAATCTGTAAAAAGAGCATCTTAAAAAAGATGCTCTTTTTATCTAACTAAAATCTTATTACATCAATATAAACCGCAGTGCCGTTGCGCTGAGTAAGGCAAGACCTAATGTCAAGAAAATCACGCGCAATGTATCTTTGAGTCCGTTTTCGCGCCACATCACTATACACGTCGCAATACAGGGCAAATACATACTCATAAACACGCACGCCACCACCAGTTGCTGTGGGGGGAGATTAAACGGCTCTAAGAGGGCAATAGACACATCTTTACGCAAGAAACCCAGCAGCAAAAGCGGCGTTGTCTCCGCCGGTAAATGTAATAAATATTCCACCGGATATTGAAAGAATTTGGCAATTAAATCAGTCAGTCCGGTAAATTGCATTAAATCTACAAACAAAACACCCACCAAAATCAGCGGCAGAGCATCGGCCAAATACTCCTTCATACGCAACCAAATTTTGCGTCCCAAAGGCCGCCATTGGGGGATACTCCACGACGGAATTTCCATAAACATTTCCGGTGTTTGCCCGGGTAATAATTTATTTAAAATTGTTCCGGCAATTAATCCGTTAATTACTAAAGCGCCAAACACCCAAATCAAATATTTTATCCCGTAGGGGGAGAGGATAGATAAAATCATAGCGGTTTGTGAAATACAAGGTGCCAAAATGAGTAAAAGCGCTAATGCAATAATGCGCTCCCGCCGCGTTTCCAAAATACGCACCCCCATGACTGCCGGTACTTTGCAACCTAACCCGAGCATAATGGGAATAGCCCCATATCCGTGCAGTCCGATAAAGTGCAGCAGTTCATCCAGTAACACAGCCAAACGCGGCAAGTATCCGATTTCACCCAAGAAACCGAGCAGTGTATAAAATGCCAACACATAAGGCATTACATCTACTAAGGCAATATGTAATCCATCCGTTAGTACACCGAAATATTGCTCACCGCCATCTCCGATTAAGAATTGATAGAAAGGCGTATTTTGGCAGAACGCAAATATTTTTTCCAAGAAGGGGAAATAGTAGTTTTCATAAAGCGGATCTAACCAATTAATCAGCGTTTCACCTACAAATCGAATAATACCGAAGGAAAGCACCAACACCACCAGTGCAATAAATAAACCGCTGATCGGATGTGTGGCCCACGCCTGTAATTTTTCCGTAAAGGAAGCGTGTTTATGCGTGATTTGTTGTACCCGGTGAATAATATGCCCGATTAAATGCCATTTATCTTCCGGCGCGGTGGGTACCGGAATCGGCGCCCCTTGTTCATCTATTAATGTATGTACCCATTCACTGTCAAAAGATAATTTGGCAACGGCCCGTTCAAAACGCTTGAGGCCTTCACCCGTCGTAGCCACCACATCAATAACAGGAATACCCAACATTTTGGAAAGTTTATGTACGTCAATATCAATCCCTTTCCGTTGCGCTTCATCAAATTTGTTCAAAAGCAAAATAACGGGCTTACCTAAACTCATCAGTTCCAACGTAAAATACAAATTACGCTCTAAATGAGAAGCATCAGCCACGCATACCACAAAATCATATTTTAGTTCCTTAAACAAATCATGCTTTTTGCCTTCAATGAGCCATTTATCTTCCAAACGATACAAACCCGGAATATCTATAATTTGATACGGATCTCCGTTAAATTGCACATGCCCTTGGTGTAGTCCTACCGTAGTGCCCGGAAAATTGGAAGATAAAATACCAATACCTGTCAGACGAGAAAAGAGCAAACTTTTACCCACATTGGGGTTGCCTGCCAAGAGAAAAGTGCGGGGTTTTTCGGAAACATGTGTTTGTTTTTCCGATGGAGCCTTTTCCGTTGTGGTGTTGATAGCAACCACCTGAATTTGTTTAGCGGTTTGAGGCCCTAAGGCTACTTCACTGCCGCAAACGGATACAACTAACGGGCGTTTCCCTTTTTTTCGGGAAACAATTTGCCCTTTAGCAATGCCCATGGCAGCCAATTTGGCGGCTTGTTCTTCCGAAGATTTAATTTCTACAATTTCGGCTTCTTTGCCGGCTTTTAAATCATAAAGTGATAAAGTATTATTATTTTCCATAAAAGTTAGTTCTTCCTTACTTTTATATTGTATCACACAATAAGCCCCTTATGCAAGCAGAATTTATTTTTTAATCGACGATAAAAAAGTTAGGCTCTGCTAAGACATAGCCCCTCTTATCCAATTTGATATAATAATAGTATCTCAATTAGGAGGATGTTTTATGGCTTATAAAGTCAACCCGGAAGTATGTATTAATTGTGGTGCCTGTGAAGCAGCCTGCCCCGTGCAAGCAATTTCCGAAGTAGACGGCAAACGCTCCATTGATGCAAGCAAATGCATCGAATGCGGTGCTTGTGCCGGTACTTGCCCGGTCAGTGCTATTGCTCTGTAAGAGTATAGATCTACGTTATTAAACCCCTTTTTCATTTGAAAGAGGGGTTTTTTATTTAGACAAAAACAATAAAAAAGAGCAGGGGGATGTAACCCTGCTCTTGTTCAGAATCCATTCGTGGGGTAAATCGAATGGTTCTGGGGGAGAAATCTATACCTTCATAATACCACCCTAGCACGAAAAATGCAAAAAATTTTCATATTAATTAACCATAATCATTTTACATTATAAATTCCATGCTACTAAATATTGTCAAAAAATTTTCTGCCAAAATCACTGTGCTCTTGCTATAATATAAACATATAGGAGAATATATATGAAACAATCCAAATGGGCCTTACTTTTGTTATGTTTATCTGTATCCTTCGGTGCATATGCCGCTGAGCAACCCGATATTATTTATGTAGACGGCAAACCGGTTTATATTGGCGGACTTGAAAAATCTGCCGCCGATAAAGCATCTGCACAAAACAAAGCCTTAACCGCGCAAAGAGAAGCGGCTCGCTCTCAAGAACCTAGTGATATTTACCGCGGAACAGTTTTAGGACAACCTAGCGGTGGAAAGGCGCAAGATATTTACCGCGGAAATGTACTGGGAAAGCAAGACAACGGTGCTAAAAAAGAAGATATTTACCGCGGAACTGTCTTCGGACAAAAACAAACTCCTTCTAAAAGCAATGCAAATGCAAACAACAATAAATTAAAAACCGTATATGATACTTCATTGGTGCGCGCTATTAAAGCCAATGACGCAGACAGAGTACGTACTTTGATTTATGCAAACGTAGATGTTAACGAACGCAATTATGCCGGTATTACTCCGCTAACATTGGCCGCAGAAAAAGGAAATTACGAAGTGGTGCGTTTGCTCGTTGAAGAAGGGGCCGCTTCCGTAAACATGACTTCCAGTTATGGTATTACTCCTTTAATTGCCGCAGCAGCAGCCGGACATCGCAATGTAGTTGAATTGTTACTCAAAAACGGGGCTGACCCTACCGCCAAAGATGAATTAGGTAAGACCGCCTTGCTGCAGGCTATGTCCTCTGATGATAGATTATTAACGGAAACCTTGGTTAAATACAACAACCGTGCTATCAATTTGCCGGACAATTCGGGAAATACTCCTATCATTTATGCCGCCCAAAAAGGCAGCCTAAATAATATTCGTGTTTTGTTAAAGTACGGTGCTGATCCCGATTATCAAAATCCGAACAACGGTTATTCCGCACTTTGTGCCGCTGCCGCTGCCGGACAAGATAAAGCCGCTCAATTACTGGTTAAAAGCGGTGCCAATCCCAATTTGGCCGATAAAAACGGACGCACGCCGCTTTTCTATGCTTCCGAGCACGGTCAACTGGTCTTAATGAATCAATTAATCCGCATGCAAGCAGATTTACAAGCCAAAGATAATCAAGGCGCCAATCTGTTTATCGCCGCAGCCGAAGGGGAAAGTATTCCCGCTATGAAATTCTTATTAAAAAAAGGCTTTTCTCTTAATTCTGCCGACGATAATAAGAAAACCGCTTTGATGTACACTACCGCAGCCAAAGATACGGAAGCCATGCAATTTTTAATCACCAACGGAGCAGATCTTAATGTGCGAGATGCCGAAGGAAACACGGCTTTGATGCATGCCATTAAAAATGCCAACAGCCGCGCTGCTTTACTCTTGTTAAAAAATGATGTGGACTTAACCGCCACCAATAAACAAGGCAAAACGGCATTTACCTTGGCCGACGAATACTTGCCCAATTCTCCCGTTCGCACCGTGTTAGATATTAAAGAGAAAACTGTGCTGCAACAACAATTACAAGCCAAAAAAGCGGCCGAAGAATTAGCCGCCGCGGAACAAGCACAAATGGCACAGTTGGAACAGGAAACCAAACAGGCTGTAACTCAAACTCAAGACGATCTGCAACAAAAACAAGATGAAATACGTAAACAAGTAGAAGCAGAAATGCAAGCGCAGAATGCTGAAATTGAGAAATTGCAAAAACAATTAGAAGCAGCCAAAGCAAAGCATGAAGCCGACATCCAAAACAGAGTCAATGAAAAAATGCAGGAAATGGCTAAATAATTGAAAATAAATTCCAAATAAAAATCCCCGTTTTATCGACGGGGATTTTTATTTATCTGTTAGATTTACACCAGTTTAAAAAAGCGTGCCACTCATCATATTTTTTCTCTGCCACATCCGAAGGCAAATTAGGCTGAATGACCGGTAATAAATGCAAAGTTTCCCAAACGGAAGTATTTTCACCCATATACTCCGCCGCAAGTAAAGCAGCCCCTACCGCAGTGCTTTCTCTTTCCGCACAAGGCAGTAAACGCGTTTGCAGAATATTGGCTTGGGTTTGCAGTAATACATAACTGTTCGCCAGCCCACCGGACACTTTAATATCACTACTCTTAAAACCAAATCTTTCAGCGTAAAATACAATATCTGCCATCAAATAGGTCAAACCTTGTACCACACCCGCCACGATATCCGCTTTAGAAGTATGGGCCGATAAACCGGACATTACGGGAGAAGCGGAGAAATCCCAATACGGAGCCCCTAGTCCGCCTAAGGCCGGCAAAAACCAAATCGGCTTTTGCGCCTTGGAGGCTAAATCATCTATATCCGTAGTATTTACGGAAAGGCCTAATGAATTTAACCATGTAAATACGGTGGCGCAAGCGTTTAACGGACCTTCCAGTAAATATTCATATCCGGCCTTGGATCCACTGGTGGCCACAGAGGTCAACAGCCCCGGGAGCAAGTGACATTTCTTGCCGATATTACGCATAAAAAAGGCTCCTGTGCCGTAGTTAATACAGGATCCGCCGCTCACTACCCGCAGCGCACACAAAGCCGCCTGTTGATCTCCGATACACACGTTTATAGGAATTTGATGGCCTTGATAATTCCATGCTCCGTAATCATCACACGTGCGTTTTAATTGAGGCAACCATTGCCTTTGTATCCTAAAAGCATTTAACAGTTGCTCATCCCAATTCATTTTATGAATATTAAATAAAAGCATACGTTGGGCTAACGTAGCATCACAAGCAAAAACTTGCCCTGCAGTTAAGTGCCAAATAATATAACTTACCGTCGGACCGATACAAAGTCTGTTTTCCTTAGCCGCTTGTGAAACAGCAGGTATATGATCTAATGCCCATTTAATTTTGGCAGCGGAATAAAAAGGAGTTTTATATAAACCCGTAATTTGATGTACGCTCTCTTGCGTAAGATCAATTTGTTCGATAGATTGGCCGGCTCTTCCATCTTGCCAACTTAACACCGGCCCCAAAGGTTTACCCGTAATTTTATCCCAAAACACGACGGTGGATCGTTGACCGGACAAAGCCAAACATGCCACCTGATCAATGCCGACTTGAGCCACTAATTTTTCCAATACTCCTACTTGTCCGCTTAGTAAATCTTCCGCATTTAATTCTGCCTGTCCCGCAATCGGACGCAAGGTATTTACGGGCACTGATTCCCGGCTCTTTAATTCTCCTTGCATATTAATAGCCAATGCACGAGAAGAAGAACTACCTTGGTCCAAGGCAATAATTAATTTATTGTTCATCTTTATACCACTTATTTGTTTTGAGTAAAGTATAAGCCGTTTTGTCTAAGGCAAGTAAGGTTTCTTCGGCTTGTTTTTCATCAAAATCGGGGGATATTTTTTCTACCGATAAAATCTGCTGGCGCGTATGCCGCAAAGCACCTTTAGCCGTAATTAAACCAATATCCACACCCTCGGAAATTAAAGCCACGCGGTCTTGCGCCTTGGTGTCATCTAACATATCTTTTCCAAAGGCGGTATAGGGTACATCCATACCTACTAAATTATAAATGGTCGGAATAATATCCAACTGGGATACTACATAATCTATCTGACGCGGTTTTAATAATTTAGGAGCATACATTACCAGCGGAATGCGGAATTTATTATATAAAGAATCCGAATCGGGCCCGCCGGACGTATGATCCGCCACGAAAATAAATATCGTATTATCAAACCAACCGTCTTCTTTGGCACGTTTTAAAAATTCACCGATAGACCAATCCGCAAAATAAAGTGTATTTTTAAATCCATCATCCCATGTCTTGCCGGGGTATTTTTCAAATTGCGGAAGTGTCTTGATAAACGGAACATGTGTTGTGCCCGTAAATAACATACCCATAAAATTCTTCGTCTTACGTTCTTGAATTTTATTGGCACAAAACATCAGACCGTCGTAATCATAACCGAAAGAAGGTTTCTCTTTATAAGGTAACAACTGCGGAATATCTTCCCAACCATAACTGCCTTGATTTCCCAAATACTGGGCTAAGGCACACATGTGGAAGGAATCACGCGCGGAAGTTTGTGCAAAAAAGGTATCCCAACCCGCTCGAGATAAAACCCCGGGCAAACGGAAGAAACTGGTTAGTTCCATACCGTAACCAAAACCCGGCAATCCCGGCACCAAGGGAGCACTGGCCAACACCGCCGAAAAACCGGCAATACTGCGCAGTCCTACCGCATAGGCGTTGGTAAAATTAATACCATTTTTTACAATATCATCAAATACCGGCGTCACTCCGAACTGATTACCCGATAGAGAATCTACATAATACGGATGCCAACCTTCCAACAACACAATAAAAAAATTGATATTTTTTAAGGCACGTTTCTTTTTAGGCACGCGCATCAGCGGATATTCTTCATCAAGTACAGTTTCCGACGGAGCAATTAAAATTTCCTGCGCACGCGCAATAGCCTGTTCAAGCGGATAATTATTCTTAATATCAATACCGCCTTTCCGCCCTACTTGATAACTTGTAAAAATACCGTTTAGCGTCAAGGCTGCCGCGGCGGGGGAAGAAGCGTATTTATAGACATCTGCAATATTAATGGCTTTACTCATGCCCAAATTACCACGTATACCGAACACAATAAAGAGCACACAGGCCAATAATTTAATTAATTCTCCTTTGGCATAATAAGGATCAAAAATATAATGATCTCTGAAAATTTTATGTATCCAAAAACCTACCCACCCCAAAAGTCCCAACAACAGTAATAAAGGAATAATTGTTTTGGTAAACATAAACCCTAACACAAAACCCCAATCGGCCGATATTTGCAAAATTTCTTCGGCAATATGACGTTTCACGTAAGGGAAATATATTAAATCTCCGATTAAAAAACCAATCATAACCGTTAATTCCGCGGCCATAAACGACACACAACCTTTTACATAGCGCACCGAATTAACCGGTAAATTGAAAAGTAAAATAATAGGACCGAAAAATAAGGCCACTACCGACACATCAAAACGCAGCCCGTTAAAAAATGCGGCCCACACTTCACCGGTAGTTAAGGAAGCAAAGGTACTGTGATAACATAAGTACAAGGCCAAACGAAATGCCGATAAAATCAGCATGGCAAGTAAAATAATGCCGATAGACATTTTTAATCTAAAATCACTGCGTCTTGGTCTACGTAAAAACATACTCAAGAAACCTCTTTAATTTCCAAATCAGATATATTATTTTCCGTCGCCAACTCACGTAATTGCTTTTTAGCAGGTTCCTCCACGGTAGGATCGTTCAGCAAAGCGCGGATACTGCTTTGAGTGGGAACTAATGTTTTGGACAATAATTGCAAACGGCGCAACAAAGCCATGGTTTTTTCTTGATCCTTAAATTCAATCTTTTGGGTGTCGATTAGTTCCGCTTCAAATTTACTACCGAAATGACGTTTAAATTTTAATTCTTTCATCAGAGACATTATTTCGGTTTTTAATTTCTTTTCTTCTTGTTGCATACTGCCCAAGCGGTCTATTTTCTCTGATAAAATTTCTTCGGTGGTTTTGGCAACTGCAGAAACAGTCGGTTTTGCCGACGAGGCCGTCCCCGTTCCGGTTTTAGCACCCCATCCGCCGGGGCCTTCATATTCTTTACCCGTAAACACCGGACAAATATTACGGTAATCACACCACCGACATTTATTTTCATCCGGATCCGGAGCAAATTTACCCGCACGAATATTATCTGCCACCCCTAATACCCGTTGCCAAAATTCATACATTTCCTTATCACTGCTGCGTTCGAATAATAATTCCTGTTGCGTGGGCAAATGGTAAAAACTCATTTGCTCTACACGTACCGTTTTAATGGCCGGGTCAATGGTTTGCACCAGTTTAAGTACCATCGGGCTGGCTTCCGCTACCTTTTGATACATCATTAATTGGTCAGGCTCACGTTGCACCGTTTTGCCTGTTTTATAGTCTAAAATTTTAACGCACCCGTCGCCCAAATAATCGATACGGTCTAAAATACTGATTAAACTCAGCCCGTCCATATCCAAGGTACTTTTCATTTCTACCGATAGCGGATGGACTAAATTTGCACCGTATTTATCATAGTAAGCACGTAAAATTTGGCACCCTTCTTCAAAACCGGCGGCTTCTTTTTCCATAGAGGCATAACCCTTTTGATCAAAAGACGTTGCGTCCCAATGTTTTTTAAAGAAAGCCAAGGCTTGTTGTAAGGTGGGGAAAATAGGATTTTTCGGATCGTAAATATATTCCATCACTTCGTGCATAGCCGACCCAAATGCAAAATAATATTTGGGCTGTTCCGGCAGCATATGCACATAACGGAATTTATATTTTTGCGGGCATTCTTTGTACATGCCCATTTTCGAATAAGAGAAAGAAAGTCCTTTGGCCATAACATTCCCTAAATACAATTAGTTTTATTGTAGCATTTTACGACCTATTTATCGAGCCGAACATACATTGCACCTTACCTTTTAAAACGGTATAATGTGTCTCATAGACTCTTAAAAGGGGGAGAATATGACCCAATTTATTATTTATTTATCAGTCAGCATTATTTTACTTGCAATTACCGGTTGGGTAATTGTGCATACCTTGCGAGATAAAAACACGCCACTTTCCATGGAAAAACAAGAAGCCATGTGGCGCGAAATTCAAGAATTAACCAAACAGTTAGAGTCTTATAAAATACAAAAAGAAATTTTGGAGCAAGAGAAAGCACAACTTAAAGAAGATCAAGTCAATTTGATTAAATCTTGCGAAGTACAATTCGAAAATGCAGCCAATAAGATTTTTAATCAACAAAAAGAAATAAATCGTACGGAAATTAATCACTTATTGCAACCCCTCAACAAACAATTAGAAGATTTTTCCGTGCGGCAAGCGCAAGATAAAACCAATTTAGCCAATCAAATTTCACGCGTGGTAGAAGCCAACGGAGAAATCAAAAAAATTACCGATGACTTCGTCCATGCTTTGTTACATAAACCGCAAAGTCGCGGAGAATGGGGGGAAGAAGCCCTGCGCCAATTACTTACCGACATGGGCCTGCGCGAAGGGCAACAATTTTTCCAACAAGTGGTAGATGAAGAAGATAAACGGCCCGATTTTATT
Organism: uncultured Elusimicrobium sp.; assembly: GCA_902797165.1. Lineage (GTDB taxonomy): Bacteria > Elusimicrobiota > Elusimicrobia > Elusimicrobiales > Elusimicrobiaceae > Avelusimicrobium. Next base: position 60,186 of record CADBRU010000004.1, on the reverse strand, counting down.
GTACTGTTACCCAACGGACAAGCCGTTATCATTGATGCAAAAACCGTGTGGGATAAATATTTTGAGTATATGCAATGCAAAGACCCCAAACAAGCCCATGACTTGCTGCAGAGTCACGTTTCCAATATTAAGGAAACCATCAACAAATTATTTACCAAAAAATACCGCTCCGGACTGAAAAAATTTTATACTTCTATTCACGCAGATATGCCGGAGGACCCCGTCAGTTTAGTGCTTATGTTTGTGAATCCGGAGGCTGCTTTAAGCACCGCCATTGCGGCAGATTCATCTATTATTCAATTAGCCCATGAGAAAAACATTGCGCTTGTCAGCACGCCCACTTTGATCAGCACCTTGCAAATCATAGATGCTTTATGGACCAACTATACGGTACAACAATCCAACGAAGAAATTAAAAATCTGGCAGAAAAAGTAGTACTGGATTTAGGGCGTTTTATCAGCCAATACAAACAAGTCGGTAAACATTTACAAAATGCCAACGATAGTTATGACCAATCTATTTCTCTAGTCGGGGAAACCACACAAACCGGTATTTTATATACTGCGCAACAATTGGCCAATTTGGTACCGAGCGCCGATTTATCCAAAGCAGACAAAAAAGTCCTAAAAGAGACCGGTTTTGACGGCACAAAAAAGAATATCGACTAGACGGCTCTTTTGGAATAATTTTTACTAGATAGCAAACCTTAATTTTGCTACAATATTAAAGGTACTTCAGATAGAAATACCATAGTTCTATACAAATTCAAAAAAGGCCCCCATAGCTCAATGGATAGAGCACCTGCCTTCTAAGCAGGGGATTTCAGTTCGATTCTGAATGGGGGTAATTTTACTGTACTGACGCTGTTTTTAAATAGATTATTTATTAGTTAAAAGGGATAAAACATGAATAAAAAATACGGAGTAACTTCAACAGGACTTATCGCACCTATCATCCGAGAAGGTGATGACTTATCTAAAATCGTTACCGATACAGTATTAAATGCCATTGATAACATTGAAGACAGAGACATTGTCGGAATTACGGAGTCGGTGGTTGCTAGAGCACAAGGAAATTACGTAACGGTGGACGAAATAGCCGCAGACATTCAAAAAGTACTGGGAAATCCCGAAAAAATATATCTCTATTGTCCTATTTATTCCCGCAACCGTTTTGCCATGATTTTAAAAGCATTTGCACGGGCAGTCAAATCTCAAATTATCCTTTACATGCCTTCAGTAGATGAAGTCGGAAATGTTTTGAAGAATCACCCTTTTACCGGTTTAGATTATGATGCCTACTACAAGGAAATTGTAGAAAAAGAGGGGAAAAAATGCCTTATTGTCCAGCAAGAAACCGTTATGGATGAAAAAACCAAATCGGTAGATTGTAGATTGCACCTTACTCAAGTAAATAAAGGTTGGTTTACGTTAACTGATTTTTGCAAGGAAAAATGCCAGTACGGCTTACTGGGATCGAATAAAGCAAGTGAAGAAAAATTAAAATTATTTCCGGGCAAAGACTATTCTACCCGGCTGATTGATACCATCCAACAGAATATTAGATCCAAAACCGGTAAAACGATAGAAGTAATGGTGTACGGGGATGGTTGTTTTAAAGATCCGGTGGGCGGTATTTGGGAATTTGCCGACCCGGTGGTAAGTCCCGCTTATACCAAAGGTTTGAAGGGTACACCCAATGAATTGAAACTCAAAAATTTGGCGGACGAAAAATTTAAGAATTTGAACGGAGAAGAATTAAATAAAGCCATCAAAGAAGAAATAGCCAATAAAAATGCTAACCTCAAAGGGAACATGTCCTCTCAGGGCACCACACCGCGCAGATTAACCGATTTATTAGGCTCTTTAATGGACTTAACTTCGGGTTCCGGAGACAAAGGTACCCCTATTATTTACGTAAAGGGATATTTCAAAAATTATGCAACCGAAAAATAACGGTGCAAATTAATTACACGGTGAGAAAATATGAGAATTTACGATGACATTCAATTAGATTATTGCGATGTACTTTTAAGACCCAAACGCTCGCAGTTAACCTCTCGGGCGGATGTAGATGTTTTGCGTACCTACAATTTCAAATGGTGTCCGAGGACCATTAAGGCTACCGGAATCATAGCCTCCAACATGTTTACCACCGGTACTTTTGAAATTGCGCGCGCCATGCAGCAACAACATTTATTTTGCGCACTTCATAAACATTATAAAACCGAAGAAATTATTCGTTTTTTGCGAAAAAACAAAAAAGAATACGGATCTAATGATTTAATTTTTATCAGCACCGGCGTGTCTGATGCAGATTATGAAAAGATGACACAAATTTTAAAAACAAAATTAGTCAGCAATATTTGTATCGACGTAGCCAACGGGTATTCTCCCTATTTGATTAATTTTGTAAAAAAGACACGCGCTGCCTATCCCAAGGCCTTAATCTTGGCTGGGAATGTGGTAACGGGTGATATGTGCGAAGATTTAATCTTAAACGGAGTTGATATTGTTAAAGTAGGTATCGGACCCGGATCGGTATGCACTACCCGTAAATTAACCGGCGTAGGCCGTCCGCAATTTTCCACCGTTATAGAATGTGCCGATTCTGCCCACGGAGTGGGGGGCATGATTTGCGCTGACGGCGGATGTACGGTTCCGGGGGACGTGTGCAAAAGTTTGTGTGCGGGTGCTGACTTTGTAATGCTCGGCGGCATGTTGGCCGGTCATACCGAAAGCGGCGGAGATATGACAACTAAAATGTTCCAAACCGGTGAAGTCAAATGTGTAGATGATAAACACTGTGAAATGCTGTTGACACAAAAGCAATACAAGCAGTTTTACGGTATGAGTTCCGCCTATGCACAAGAACGCCACTACGGCGGACTTAAGAAATATCGCGCCAGTGAAGGTAAATTAGTGGAATTACCTTTCCGCGGGCCTATTGAGCCGACCTTACTGGCCATTTTGGGCGGTATTCGCAGTTGTATGACATACATCGGTGCCAAACGCCTAAAAGACATGCCGAAATGTTCTTCCTTTTATCGCGTGAACCGTCAATTAAATACCATTTTCGGAAACGAAGCATAGAAGAAAATTACTGCTAAAAAAACTCCCTTTTTCAAGGGAGTTTTTTATTATGAAACTTTCTCGGGACGATTTTCCAACCATTTCTTGGTAAGCAGTAAACCGATAGGGGTAATACATGCTATCAGCCCGTAAATCAACCACATCATCCCCGGGTTTTGTGGGCCGGTTTTCGGTACAAAATGCGCCAACATGGAACCCGAATATAAACCCGTGGTGAATTTGGCCAAAAACCACGGCAAATTGGCCAGTCCCATATAAGCACCCACTTGGCCTACGGGGGCTAAATCGGAGATGTATTCATAAAAACGCGAACACCACATGGCCTCTCCCAGAGAGAAAATTACCACATACGTAATTAAAATCATTACGCTGGGATGATTGCTTACAAGTAAAAAAGTAGTTGCCGCGGAAAGAGCCGTACCCCATAGTAACATGGTATAAACACTTACTTTACGGGTAAACATGGTAATCAGCGGTGCAAAAATCACAATAATAAACGGATTAATGCCGTTAATCCATTCGAATTTTGCCGCTACTTCCGCAGAAAATACACGAAATACGTAGTCGGGAATCGTAAGGAATTGATGTGCAAAAAGTGCCCGCACCGGAATTAATAAAAAGATAAAGCAAAGCAGCCGCATATCTTTAAGCGGCATCTCGTTCCAGCGCTCTTTCCACGTCTTATTTTTAATAGGAGGGGCCGTTCTGCATTCTTCTTCCACTTTTTTGGTAAATAAAGTTAAATGGATAAATAACATAAGTCCCGTCAGAGCAGTGCATACTAAAAATACACCCATAATGCCCCACCCTAAGCCATGTATATTGCCGATAAATAATTCATCGGTGCGAATAAAGGGGGAAATAAAATCTTGGCAAACACTTCCCAAATTCATAAATGCGTAAATAAAACTAAAGGCAATGGCCGATACATTGGGATTAGTATATTCTTTGGCTCCCGCATACAAAGCCGGTTGTAAAATACCCGACCCCATGGCAATAATTAATAAACCGCCCCACGCCATGATATACCCAACGGCCGTTAATCCCGCTTCCACAGGCAAAGCTGCGCAACTAAGCAAAATACGTCCGACAAATAATAAAACAAGTGATATACCCAACGCCTTACGCACTCCGTATTTATCGGATACAAAGCCGCCCCCGAAAATGAAAAGCGTCACTAAGCCGGTAAAGGTGGAAACGCTGATGCCCGTCATTTTATCACTCATTCCCACAGAGCCGCCTAAAAACAGCGTAAGCAGTGTCAGCATCCCGAAATAAGCAATGCCGTCACCGAAATTGACTAAGTTGACAAGCCAAAACGCGCGTGAAGAAGAAAAAATGGTTTTTAATTCTTCCTTCAGTGAAGTTTTATTTTTTGAATTATTTGTATTTTCCATATTTTTAGATTGTATCTTTTCTACACTGCTTCTGTATTCTTTTTTTCCGCTTACCTCTTAGATTTGCTACCATACTACTATGACGCAGATATCAAACAAACAAATTCAAAAATCTACCGATGAAATTAAACTCCGTTTATTAAATCGGCAACCGTTTTCTAATTTACTGGAGCGGCTTTATTTAGATTTAAGTTTACAAGGAAAACATACCCAACTCATTGAAGTCTATCATCTTTTATCTTTATACGCGGAAGAAAAAGATCACAACAAATTATTTCATTCTGCGTTAATCCAAGCATTTTTATCTACCGGACAAATCAGCCAAGCGGCCGAAATTGCTCATTATTTACATCAAAAAGATCCCGAGAATCCGGAAGTTAAAAAATTAATGCAAGCCGTGCAAATACGCCAAAAAACTAATTTACCTGTTTATACGTCTTTAGTTTCTCTGAGCAAACATGCTCGTAAATCAAATAGAAATACATTGGCCCACAGTAGGCAATTGCCTGCTTATTGGAAAGAAACTTTTGACTCTGTTACTGCGCAGAAATTACAACAAATCGGGTATTATACCCAACTTAAAAAATTGCAATCTATTCCTCGCAAATACCGCCATTTGGTTAAGAGTACCTTTGATGAAATGGTACTTAATTATTTATTCAATCATAATCGATCTGTTGTCGTACTGGCCGGTTCTTTATTAGAAATGTTACTGTCTATGTATCTATTTGAAAATTTGCATATCAAGTATATTTCTGTTAATTCACAAAAAAAATCCGTATTTACTTTAAATCTACACGAAATGATACAAATTTGCGAACAAAAACAATTATTGCCGGCCACTACTCTAAAATTATGCCACAGTGCACGCGCGCAACGTAATTTTATTCACCCGGGCAAGGAGATTTCGGAAAAAACAAGTTTATCTTCATCTAGCAGAAGAATTTGCTTTTTAGCGGTTTTTGAAACAATCGATTTCTTATATAAAACACGTAAATCTTTGTCTAAAAAATGATATAGTATCTAGGTAGGATATTTTAAAGGAGGAGTGAAAGAGATGTTCAATACGTATTTTTTGGATGTGATCAAGAATCACTACGTGGACTTCGCTGGACGAGCCACCCGCCAAGAGTTCTGGTTGTTCGTTTTATGGAACTTCATCATTGGTTTAGTAATCGGTATTTTGAGTTCCATGCAAGGAACCATCGGTAGTATTTTTACCGTGGTCTATTACATCTACGCCTTAGCATTATTATTACCGGGTCTTGCCATCGGTGCACGCCGCTTACATGATGCCGGACATAGTGCTTGGTGGTTGCTTATTTATCTCGTACCGTTTCTCGGCGGGATCGTCTTATTAATATTCTTTTTAATGCCCAGCAAGAGATAAATTTATTTCAAACGCCCGCTTCGGCGGGCGTTTTTATGTCTAAAGAGAGGGAAAAATTTATGCCAAGTACAAAAGTAAACCGGATTCAAGCCTGGGATTTAGTTAAAAAATACAATCAAGAACCTTTTCATCTAATTCATGCCCTTACCGTAGAAGCCGTTATGGGATATTTAGCAGAACAGTTAGGTTATAGTGCCGAAAAAGATTTTTGGGCTTTATGCGGGCTGCTACACGATGTAGATTTTGAAAAATACCCGACGCAACATTGTAAAAAAGCACCCGAACTACTCGCAGAAATCCAAGCCGAACCGGAACTAGTACACGCCATATGCTCTCACGGATACGGAATGTGCGTAGATATCAAACCCGAACACGAAATGGAAAAAGTGCTTTTCGCGGTAGATGAATTAACCGGTCTGATCGGAGCAGCTGCCCGCATGCGCCCGTCTAAAAGTACCCAAGATATGGAACTGGCCAGCCTCAAGAAAAAATTTAAAGATAAAAAATTTGCGGCCGGTTGCTCCCGTGAAGTAATCAAACAGGGTGCGGAAATGCTCGGATGGGAATTGGATAGATTATTAGATACCACTTTACAAGCCATGCGCGCAACGGAAAAAACGATTGTATTGCCTGATTAATGCAATACAATTATTTCTTATAAACCCACCGTTTATTTGCTACGAAACTAAATAGAGCCACACAAAGTGAACTCACCAGTCCCGCTATGTATAAATTGTTCCATACATAAAAACAAAACAAACGCAGAATCAAAACATTTAAGAAATACCCCAGTATATACACCGCAAAAAAGCGGAAAATACGACGATTATTCGTATTTTCAAACACAAACGCACCAAATGTTTTAAAACTAAAGAAAATACCTATTAACGTAGAACAAAATACTGCCACATAATCATACATACCCAAAAAGATAAACAGGGCATATAGTCCGTAAGCAAAGGCCGTATTTACCGCGCCGATAATCACAAAACGGACAATAGATTGCTCGATATGTGTTTTATCGGCAAGATACGAAGTAACGGTGAAAAAAGTATTTTGATTCATACTAATAATTATTTTCCGGGGCCTCACCCCAGCGTGAGGCATTTTTTATAATTCTTTTTCTACCTCTGCAAAAAACTCGGTGGCCTTTTGTTGGCAAAAATAATCGGTAATTGTACCCGTATAAGCCGATGGTAAAGTATTTACTTCAATAATTTTTGCTCCGTTTTGTTTGGCAATCATCGGCAAACTGCAAGCCGGCATCACTTGTCCCGCCGTGCCGACCACCAGCACCACGTCGGCCGCCCAAATCATCTCTTGTGATTTTTCATATACGCCGGGAGGGATGCCTTCCCCGTAAAATACAAAATCGGGTTTAAGCACGCCGCCGCAAGAACAAGTGGGGGGAAGTTGCTCTAAACTTACTTCGGAGGTGGCATATTTCCGCCCGCATTTAATGCAGTGCATATGCTGAATAGTACCATGAAATTCTTGCACGTTTTTACTACCGGCTTTTTGATGCAGTCCGTCTATATTTTGGGTAATTACTCCCTGAAATCCGCCGCGCTTTTCCAACTTAGCCAGCACCTCATGTGCTTTGTTGGGTTTGGCTTCATCCATGCAAGTGAAAAAGATTTTTTTCATTTCTTCCCAACTGCGTTTTGGGTTTGCATAGAAAAAATCAAGTTCAATAAATTTAGGGTCGTACTGATTCCACAGGCCGCCCGCCCCGGTAAAAGGGGGAATACCACTTTCTACCGAGACTCCCGCCCCGGTAAAAATCACGCCGCTTTTGGCTTTTTTAATTAATTCTATAGCTTCTTTCATACTGCTATGATATAAAATATATGACTTGTATTGCCCTTTTTTGGTATGATTTTTGTGGGGATACCTCCCTTAGGAGAAAATTATGTATAAAAACAAAAAAGCATTTACACTTATCGAGTTGTTAGTAGTCGTACTGATTATCGGTATATTATCGGCCATTGCCTTGCCACAATATACTAAAGCAGTAGAAAAAGCACGTGCTGCAGAAGGAGAATTAATGTTACGAACTTTGATGAATGCTCAAGCCCGATGTTTTTTAGAAAAAGGACAAGAATCAGAACAATGCATGCAAAACGGTAATGAAGATGATTTATTTGACAATATGGATATAACCGTTAGTGGTGATCGTGTAAATTCTGTTGATACCGGTTGTACAGATTGCGCCTTACCCGGAAAATATTTTGTTTATTCTTTGGATGCTGATGGTATTCAAGCTGAACGTGTTAATGGTAACCAATTATTGTATCGTTTAAACGGTTCATCCTATTATAGAAATGCAGCAGATCCTATTACTTGTTATAGTCCAAATAACAGTAGTGTTTCTTGTAAAGATGTCGGATATACAGTTCAATTGAATAGTTTTTTCTGGAAAAAACCTTAATAAAGGGTTCTTTAACTACATAGAAAAAATAATATTCTTACACCGCGCCGCCTTTTTTGGTTTTATTAAGCACGCAGACCATATAACGCACGTGGCCGTTTTCCCATACTTTTTTAATTCCGTGAAACTCCGTACCAAACCCCGGGAAACGGTTTTCAAAGGCTTCATTGGTGCGTAAAAATTCTAAAATCGGACTATTTTCCGACGGAAAACGCTCACCCGGCATCATCACCGGCACGCCCGGCGGATAAGGCAAAATCATCAGCACACTCACGCGCCCCAGTGCTTCTTCCAGCGGCACATATTCCGTGCGGCCCGATGCTAACCCGTAATACGCTTTATGCGGTGCTACGGCTTGCGGGGGAAGTTGGGTGTACATTTCCATCGTAGCGCGCATAATATCGCGCTCGCGCAAAAATGCGTGCATTTCTTTAGACAAATCAGCCAATCCCATGCCCGTATAACGGCCGGGATATTGCGCGGCAATTTCGGGAAACCATTTTTCCACCGAAGAATTATCCGCATACTCTAATTTAAAGTCATGCAGTACACGCAAAAGTTGCGCAGTGCGCGTTGTACTCACACCCGGCGCAAATAAGAAAAGCAAATTATAAAAACCGCTTTTTTCCGCCACCACGCCGCGCGCAGCCAAATATTTTTTAACCACACATGCCGGAATACCAAAATCGGTCATAGACGCATCTTCACGCACGCCCGGCGTGAGCAAGGTAACTTTGAGCGGATCTAAAATATAATCATCGGCCGGATCAATTTCCATGCCGGTCCATTTATCACCGCTTTTCAAAGCCCATTGTGCGGGATCTTTTTCCAAACGTTTGCGTGCGGGTTGCCACGGAGTAAACCACCAATCCCCGTGTTTGGCAAAACGCGCCCCGGCCCGACGCACAGCCGCCCGAAAACGCAAAGCCGTATCCATGGCCTTATTAATCAAATCATACCCGCTGTCTTTCATAATTTGCGTGTTTACATCCAGTGAGGCAAACAACGGATAAAAAGGTGAGGTACTGGCATGCATTAAATTGGCTTCAACCAGCCCTTGCGGGTCTAATTCTTGCGGGCCGGTCCCTTTACGGAAATGCAACATGGAACATTGGGAAAATGCCAAAAGTAATTTATGCGTAGATTGCGTAGCAAATAAAGCCGGTGCCTGCGCGCGGCGTTTTACACGCGGCGCCATAGCATATCTATCCTCGTAAAACGGGTGGAAAGCCGCATAGGCATACCATGCTTCGTCAAACAGTAAAAAATGTGTTAAATCGGCCAATTGCGCTTTAACTTTTCCCGCGTGATAAATCACTCCGTCATACGTAGAATTGGTAATGACCGCCAGTTGCACTTTGGCTGCTTTGGGGTTGGTGGTAAGCGGGTTAGCGGCAATTTTGGCGCGGATAGATTCTTTGGTAAATTGATGAAAATCAATCGGACCAATCAGTCCATACGCGCACGGTTTTGGCGTAAGATACACCGGGATTGCCTCATTCATAATAATAGCGTGCATAATGGACTTGTGGCAATTGCGCCCCACAAGCACCAAATCACCCGGCTTTACCGTTGCAAAAAAAACTACTTTATTGGCAGTAGAAGTTCCGTTTAATACAAAGAAAGTGGTATCGGCGCCGAACACTTCCGCGGCGCGTTTTTCCGCCTCCGCAGGAGCGCCTTCATGCTCTAAAAGAGAACCCAGTTCTTCCACACTGCTAGACATATCCGACTGAAATAAATTGTGCCCGAAAAATTCATAGAAATCTTTTCCCGCCGGGCAGGCTTTCAGGCCGTTTCCGCTGGCATGACCCGGCGTACTCCACAACGCAGGTTTACGCTTGGCATAATTTTTGAGCGCCTTATAAAAAGGGGGGAGAAAGTTATTTTTATCCTCTTTTTCCATAGAAATTATTATATAATAAATGTACTTGAAAATAAGTACAAACATTGGAGGAGATTTTTATGAAAAAAGGTTTTACCTTAATTGAGTTATTAGTAGTTGTTTTAATTATTGGTATCTTGTCTGCCATTGCACTACCGCAATATACTAAAGCGGTGGAAAGAGCTCGCTCTGCAGAAGCTCTAACTAACATTTCTACCATGAAAAAACAGGTAGAATTATATATTTTGGAAAATGGTTTACCTAGTAGCGGCTTTGTTCAGTATAAAGATTTTGCTAACGTAGATTTGTCCGGCGGGCAATGGAGTGGCAATAGTTATACGACAAAAAATGCCTCTTATAGTGCTTTCATTTCTTCTAATGGCGGATATATCGTTGCGAACTTTCTAAAAAATGGACAAGGCGGATATGGTTTTGCAGAAGCCGGCACATATGACGAACGCAATTTGGGTGCTCCCAATATAGGAGGATGGTATAACTATTGTTGGACAGACCAAATGCCAATGGGACAAAACATTTGCAAACATTACGAAAGTTTTGGTTTTACTTACTTAGATATGACAACCTGATTTTTTATCAAACAGCCCGGTCAAATGACCGGGCTGTTTACGTCTGTACGTCTCTCCCCCGAGTGTTAGGCATTATATCTTTACCAGTCCGCGGCTAAACACATAAATCGCCACGAGCGCAAATAAAACCAGTAATGTCATAAAAGCCTTTTCGCCTATTCCCGTAAAAATACTTTTTCCGTCGTTTTGTTGCTTGCGCGCCCAAATAAATACCGGCACACCCGCCGCAAGGAAAATAACTGCGAGGAACAGATATTTTAGCCCTGCCGCATACACGAGCCACAAGCCATACAAAGTACCCATAGTAGCGGTAAATAATGCGCCCGCGCGGCCTGTTTGCGCCACTTTAGCATACGCGCCGTCTTCCACCAATTTCCACAAATAGGCCGTGCTGAAAATATAGGCGGGCAATACCATTACACCCGTGATGGATAACATGGTATTCCACGCATTATTTGAGAAGTAAACAAGCAAAATAGCCAGTTGCATTAAAATGCTCGTCACCCACAAAGAAACACTCGGCGCACCGTTTTCATTTTCCCGCGCAAATTGTTTGGGAAATGTTCCGTTTTGCGCCGCCGCTTGCGGAATTTCGGCCGTAATCATCGTCCACGCAAGCCAGGAAGATAATACCGCAATTAAAAGTCCGATATTCATCAGCCACGCACCCCACGGGCCAACCACTTTTTCCAAAACTCCGGCGGTGGAGGGATTAGCCACTGCGGCAATTTCCGCTTGTGTTAAAAAACCAAACGGCAATACGGAAAGTCCAATATAAATTACCAAACAACCCAAAAAGCCGAGGAAAGTGGCTTTACTGACCGCCGCCTGACTTTTGGCACGGTTAGACATTACCACCGCCCCTTCAATACCGATAAACGCCCACAAAGTAACTAACATGGTGCTTTTAAGTTGCGCGCCGAGACCGCCTAAATTTTTACCGCTTTCCGCCAGTTTTCCCCAAAAGTTAAAATCAAATTTATCCAAGTGAAAACTAAACAGTAAAATTAAGATAAATAATAAAAGCGGCACGAGTTTCCCGATGGTACCGATTAAATTCATCACTGCCGCTTGGCGCACGCCACGCAGGACGATAAAATTAAACGTCCAAATTAATATCGATCCTCCCACAATGGACCACAAATTATTTCCGCCCTGAAAGTATGGGGGGAAAAAGTAATTAAGTGCGTCCATGGTAATGACCGCATAACCGACGTTACCGAAGATTTGGCAAAGCCAATATCCCCAACCGATGGTAAAGCCCGCATACGGCCCAAACCCGTCGCGTGCATACATATAAATACCGGCGGTCAAGTCCGGTTTCACGCGCGATAAAATACTAAAAGTATTGGCAATAAAATAAATGCCGATACCCGTAATTACCCACGCCAAAAGCACCGCACCCGCGCTGGCTGAGGCGGCCATATTTTGGGGGAGGGAGAAAACCCCGCCCCCGACCATAGAACTAACCACAATGGCGGCCAGTCCGATAACTCCCAATTTCTTTGCATTCGATGAGGCGGATTTATCTGCCATAACTCCCCCGAAATATTTTAATCCAACGGCTTAACACCTTTGGCCTTTGCTAAAGGTGCAAACTTAAAGTTCAAGAAACCCATGGCCGTTAAGCAATAACCAAAGGGTTTGGTGATATTGACGTAATTGTGCCAAAGTTGGAATTCGCTGTGTTTCTCCACACCGCGAATTTCTAACTCGTGATTTAGAGATTTATTGAGCCACATTTCGCAATGTCCTTTGGCAATTTCATCATCAATATACGTGTCAAAATATTCCACATATTCGGCCGCCCAACCGCCAATCAAATTGCCTTTTTTATCTTTGCCCCAACATACGCCCACACCGGTAGCAATGGCTTTATGTTCTTCTTGGCGAGCCCCATTTCCGGCAATAATAACTTCCAACACGGCACCGTGTTTAAACTGATTCACAACGGCATCTACCGGTACAATATTTCCATATAATTCTTTTGGCAAAACCGAAGTATACGGCACAATATTGAAGTTTTCGATTTTGGCTTGCATGAGTGCGCTGTCGTAGCAGAACGTCTCAAACGGTTGAGGCGGGATACCGTCTTCGGCCAGTCCACCGCCGCCTGTAATAAATGCTAATGTCGGATATCGTGTTCCTAATTGTAATTCTTCCATGATGTTTATACCCCCTGGTAATTTTTACAACAAGACCGCGGCGCGTACTCCCGCCACCGTCACAAATTTGTGTCCGTCGCCAACTGCCGCCTTCGGATAAAATTGGATATCGGGTGTAATGGTCAGCAAAGTGCCGATACCCCATACCCATTGCAATTCCACCGCGTTTTCATATTTGCGGAAAAACATCGGACCACCCAAAGCCAAGTCATCTAAACGATTGTATGACACCCCTAATGTGATGGCATCATTGGCATTACGCTCCAACGGATTTACAAAAGTGCCCGCCAGCACATAGGAATTTTTAATTGTGCTAATATGCCCGTCAGACCAGTTTATTCGCCCCGACAAAACCCATTTTTTGCTTAAATTTTGGCTCATATTAAAAGAGTATCCGCGCGAAATACCCGGCTGATCTTGCACCGACGGTTGATAGTAATATAAGAAACTATATTGGCCTTCTCCCAGTCCGTGAATTTCCGGCGCGTACGAGATATATCCGAAATAGGTATATTCTCCACCAAAGGCCGTGCGTAAACGAATGGTCTGCCCGCTGATATTACTGGCATCTTGATAACCGCCGGCAAAGGTCCATTTACCCGGTGCCGCTTGCACATATCCACCCACACCTGCGCTGGCATAAGTTAAAGAAGCATTTTGCGACATAGCAAAATTGATTAGTCCGGTTTGTTGATTATCTAAATAATTCGGACCGTCAAAATTGTAGAGGGGAAATTGTCCGACGGTAAAACTTAACCAATCCATTTCTCCCGGCAAGGTATGCGTATAAGAGGCTTGCGAAAAACTTTCGTAATCAGACGTATAATCGTTTTGTCCGGCTACTACGCCCAAACGGTTTTGCAATTCCGTTCCGTCTAATCCCCAGTAGCGGATGAAATTGTAATTGACATTTATTTGTCCGCTGCCGATAGCCGTATCTTTAAAGACATTCCACGTCAGATACGGATAGTAATATCCCTGGACGGAAGTTTGTTTCCCGTTTGGTGCACCGCGTTGTGCGGTGTAGCTGATATCTACACCATATTGCAAACCCACCTTATCATTTAAATCTTTTTTGATTTGCAAATAATCATGCCCAAAAGTTTCCGGCATTTGTTCAAACATTTCTGTTTGTTTAGCTAGACGCCGCTCATGTTTAGCGGCGGGTGTATTTTGGGCACTTGCCAAAGCAGGTGCCAAAAATAATAAGGCCATGGTGACCCGTAAAAAAGATGTTGTTTCCATACTACCCCCAAGTGAAAATAAACTTCTTTTTTAAGATATGATTTTATCGTCTGAAAACACAAGACGAAAACAAGCCATTGGATTAGATGATTTTACCCGGTTTTGACGAAAGAAAAGGATTAGATAATTTCTGCTCTAATTAATTTTTAAAAAACAAAAATGAAGTAAATTTTTAAATAGGGCTTTTCAAACACAAAGAATTTTATACAATATAGGTATCTTACTGATAAGAGGACTTTTATGAAAAAAACCGTATCACTCGTTTTATTATCCGGCTTACTCATGGCCGGCTGCGCGACCACCGGCAACAACACAAACACACAAGCTGCCGCAAATACTGCTGCTACGCCTATTACGTTAGAAGATGCATTAATCAAAGCACAAACCGCACGTGAACAATTAGAGCAAGCTAAAACCACTTATCAAAACGTGAAAAATGCGGCCAAAGCCAGCAAAGAAAACGGATCAAACTTTGAAACGGAACTAGCCAAACAAGCCGTACAAAGCAAAATTGATGCCACCAAAAAACAAATTGATAACGAAGTAAATGAGTGGAAAGAAATCTTCAAGAACTAATCATTATTTCGTCGTGACATAATAAAACCCCCGCTGATGAAGCGGGGGTTTTTTAACAAGGATGTTGTAGGATAGTTTTATTTTTCTACTTTCGGGGCGGGGGGCATCGGCAAGGTATGATCTACCGGTCCGTGTTTCGGACCACCCTTAAAACCGCCTTTGAAACCATGTCCTTTCGGACCGCCTTTTCCCATGTGTCCGTGCTCTTTAAACACTTCTTTTAAGTCTCCATCTTCTTCGATCACACGGTCTGTCATTTTACTCACCCATTCGGCTTTGGCTTCGGGTTTTTGCTCTGCGTCTAAGCGTGCTTTCATATCCGCCAAGCGTTTTTCAAATTCTTGAATTTGCCCAGCACGCAAAGCGATTTGTTTATCCCGCATTCCGTCCAAGATTTTACCGATTTCTTCGCGGGCCTGTTGTTGTTTTTTGCTGCCGTCTTTAGCCTTTTTGTACTCTTTGACCAATTTTTCTACTTTCTCTTTGGTCGCTTTCATTTCGGCTTTTTTGGCCTCTTTTTGGGCTTCCATTTCTTTCATTTTTTCTTTGAAAGCCGGATCCTTTTGCATCATTTCCGGACGCGGACCTTTAAATACTGCGGGATCTTTTACTTGATCCTGTTTGTCACCCGCAAATACCGGGGCGGCAAAGGCTACCAATGTAGCAAGTACTAACATTTTCTTCATAGAACTACCTCCCTTTTTCTTAAAATTCTTCTTCAAACAATTCAAAATCGATCAAAAAATTTTGATACTCTTCATCCAAGTCTTCTGACACGTAGGCAAGCCAATCTTCACTGTCCGTTGTATTTTCCACATTGGCGCGCCCCATAAAGCCCCAAACTGCTAGGCACATCACCAACACACTCGCCAAAACAGGTTTGTATATGCGTTGCCAAAAAGGCGCTTTATGCGGTTTTTGCAACACTTTTTCCACTAAGTCTTGCGGTGCGGAGGGGGAAACTAATGCCGCCTGTGTTTGTGCCAAAAAGTCCAACTCCTTTCGGCACGCGACGCACGTTTCCAAATGTGCCTTAAAGGCCGCGGCTTGTTGCTCGTCTAATTCCCCGTAAAAATAAAGGGGTGCTTGATTGCATATATTTTTCATAAATCTTCCTCTTTTAACAGTTGCTGCATTTTACGGATCCCGCGGTGATAATCCGCCAGTACCGTACCCAAAGGGCGATTTAACATCTCCGCTAACTCTTGGAAAGTCATACATTGTTTCAAATATACGATTTCCCGTTGTTTCTCCGGCAATGCCAGTGACGCTTGTTTAATTTTTTCCAGTCCTTCCGCTTGAGTCATGCCTTCTAACGGAGAGAGATCCTGACCGGCAATTTCCTGATGCAAATACGCATTCCCTTCTTCATCGGTGTCATCTAAGGAAAAAGCATCGTCTTTATCCCTAAAATAATTCAGTACCCGGTTTCGCGCCGACGTAAACAAATAACTTTTTAATTTCCCTTGCGGTTCATATTCATTAATACGGCGGTAAAAATTCAAAAACACTTCCTGAAAAATATCACCCGCCGCTCCGTCGTCGCGCGTCAGTGCCAAGATATATTGGTACAAATCATTTTTGTACCGATATACCAGTTCGTTGAAACACTCCTCATTTCCGCTTTGGCACCCTCGTACCAACTGATCATCTGTACGCTCTTTCATAGGCTCTCCACTGCTATATAACACAAATCTTTGCAATTTTATTGCACTTTTTTAGGATATCAAAAAATGGCCTTCATTTGCTTTAAGGAAAATAGACCAAAAAAGACTAAACAACTGGTTTTTTTGTACAATTTTCACAGTAGTTAAATTTATCGTCGGAGGAATTATATGAGAAAAGGATTCACCCTAATTGAACTATTAGTAGTAGTTTTAATCATCGGCATTTTATCTGCCATTGCACTACCGCAATATACAACTGCGGTAGAGAAAGCCCGCGCCGTAGAGGCTCTCACTAACATTAATACTATGAAGAAACAAGTAGAATTGTATATCTTGGAAAATGGTTTTCCCTCAAGCGGGCAAATTTATTACGAAGATTTTGCTACGATAGATTTATCCGGTGGAGAATGGAATGATCACAACATGTTAAAAACAAAGTATTATGACTATACTGCTAGTATAAGACCTACACTTGCCAGTATGGAAATAAGGAGAATGCCCAATTATCAAGCTATTATATCTTTGTCGTATGACCCTACAAATGGTTGGCAACAAGAGTGTTGGACAAATGATAAAGATCTAGGTAGAAAAATCTGCAAAGCTATTGAATCATTTGGATATGAATATCATGATGAGGTTTGGTAATTTTATTCGTATCTTAACGCATCAATCGGCGTAAGTTTAGAGGCTTTGTAGGCCGGATAATAACCGAAGAAAATACCCGTTGCGGCGGAAAAGCCGAACGAAACAAAGATAGAAAAGATATTAAGTTGCGCGGGGATATTGGTGGCGTGCGCTTCAATAAATAAACTGATTCCTACTCCAATTAACACACCTATAATTCCGCCGATACAAGAGAGCGTAACCGCTTCAGCTAAAAATTGCAAACGGATATCTGCGCTGGTGGCACCGATAGCCATACGGATACCGATTTCACGCGTGCGCTCCGTTACGGAAACGAGCATAATATTCATTACCCCGATACCGCCGACCAGCAAAGATACCGCACCAATAATACCCAGCAAAATACTCATTGTTTTGCTGGCGGCTTTGGCCTCTTCAATCCAAGATGCCATATCATCCAGTTGGAAATCGTCTTCGCCAAGCGGGTGAATCCGGTGAGTATTGCGTACCGCATTGGAAATAGCCTCTTTGGTATTTTCAATCGTGTTAATATCTTTTACGCGAATAATCACTCTATCTAAAGCACGTCGATCTTGACTGCTCCAACCGGTATTCATTTTAACCTTACCCGTTGTATAAGGAATCAAAGTTCCTTCGTCCATATCAAAACCCCAACCGCCTTGTCCGCTTTTCTTAATAATTCCGATAACCGTAAATGGAATATCGTCAAAAATAACGGTTTTTCCTAAAGGATCTATATCATTAAAAATCGTTTCCGCTACCGTAGCGCCTAATACCGCCACTTGCGCATAGGTATCCACTTCACGTTCCGTAAAAGGACGTCCGCTTTCAAATTGCCAATCATATACTTTGAAAATATCCGTGTCCGTGGCGAGTACATCTATGGAAGTGGAAGTAATACCGTATTTAACCGAAAAGTCGGAACTGATATAGGGGGCCGCCGCCACCACGCCATCCACATTACGCACGGCACGCACATCATCCATCGTAATATCTTTGGGCGAAGTAATGCTTTCATCCAAATTCCACGGTTGGCGTAAATATAAGGTGTTCGTACCGAAACGAGAAAAACGGTCATTCATATTTTGCTGCGTTCCCGAACCAACCGCCAACATAGTAATTACCGCCGCCACCCCAATTACAATACCTAAACTGGTCAGCGCGGCACGCATTTTATTAGCCATGATGGCTTTGAGTGAAATACGAAGAACGGATAAAAAAGTATCTATCATTTTTTCACCTCATCGCTGACTTTTTTACCGTCTCTAAATGTAATTAAACGACCGGCATATTCGGCAATATCGGGCTCGTGCGTAATTAAAATAATAGTCTTACCCATTTCTTTATTTAAGCGGGTAAACAGTTCCATTACTTCGATACTCATTTTAGTATCCAAATTCCCTGTAGGTTCATCGGCAAAAATAATCGGAGCATCACACACTAAACTGCGGGCAATGGCAACGCGCTGTTGCTGACCGCCGGAAAGTTGATTGGGCATATGGTAGGCACGTTGTTCAAGTCCTACGGCTTTTAATGCTTCCAATGCTTTTTCTTTTCGCTCTTTTGCCGGGGTATGATTGTACACCATAGGAAGTTCTACATTTTCCAGTGCGGTGGTGCGGCTGATTAAATTAAATCCCTGAAACACAAAGCCGATTTTGCGGTTACGCACACCGGCCAGTTTGGATAATTCGGTCGCGGTTACATCAATACCGTCTAAAATATATTTACCGCTGGTGGGTTTATCCAAGCAACCCAAAATGTTCATAAAAGTAGATTTGCCGCTGCCGGACGGCCCCATGACCGCTACAAATTCACCGCGTTCAATTGAAACACTGACCCCCTGCAATGCGTGTACAGACACATCGCCTATGGTGTACGTTTTATACAAATCAGTAGTTTCAATTAAACTCATCTGCTACTCCTAACGTCTGCGCGGACGCCCGGAATTATTCATGGGCAACACGCCCTGTTTATTTTCAGACACAATGATCGTTTGACCTTCTTGGATATCGTCTGATTTAATTTCGGTTTTCTTATCGGAAATAATGCCTATTGACACATCCACACGCTTGGGTTGGCTTTGACCTTTTTCCAAAGTCCACACGCCCGTAGTCGTATATTTTTCCGTATTGGTAGAAGGGGAAAAACGTAACGCTTCGTTGGGTACCAGCAAGACATCTTTTTTATCTTGCGTAACAATGGTAATCGTGGCGGTCATACCGGGCATAAATTTGCCTTCGGTATTATCCACGTCAATCACCACCGTATAAGTCGTTCCGGAAGAACTGCTTGAAGAATACGAAGAAGAGGAGGAGGAAGACGAACCGT
This sequence comes from uncultured Elusimicrobium sp., assembly GCA_902797165.1. Taxonomy (GTDB): domain Bacteria; phylum Elusimicrobiota; class Elusimicrobia; order Elusimicrobiales; family Elusimicrobiaceae; genus Avelusimicrobium. The sequence goes on along the minus strand of CADBRU010000004.1, from coordinate 40,774 downwards.
AATTGGTACGCACCTGACGGATGATACCCTTGAATTTTTCATCGGGATATCCGTCCAGCGTAAAGGATGCTTCTTGCCCTTCCTGAATCTTAACGACATCTGCTTCGGACACTTTCGCTTCAATCTGCATTTTGGTCAAATCTTGTGCCAAAGTAAACATTTCAGGTGTAGAATAACCGGAAGTTAAAGATTGCCCTTCACTTACTTTTTTAGATAACACAATACCGTCAATCGGGGCAATAATACGCGTATTATCCAAATCCTTCTGCGCACGTTCCAAAGAGGCTTGCGCTTGAATAACACGCGCTTCAGAAGAATTTAAATTACTTTTGGCATTAATAAAAGAAAGTTCATATTGTTCCAAATCCGTCTTGGCCACATAATTTTTCTTATATAAGGTTTGATAACGTTTTAAGTTAGATTGCGCTAAATTATAGGCCATTTTGACAGATTCCAAATCCTCTTTGGCCGAAGATAAACTGGCTTGTGCTTGATCAAAATCGGCCTGCACCTGGGTTGGATCAATTAGTGCCATCAAATCACCTTTTTTGACTTGTGAATTGAAATCAACATAGATTTTTAAGATTTCACCGGACACCAATGCACCGACTTCGGTAGTATTAATAGGCGCCAGCGGCCCCGAAGCCTCTACGATATCTTTGATATCTCCTTTTTCTACCTTTGCAAAACGATATTGCGGGCGGGGGGAAGATTTCTTAAACATTCGAACCCCTCCGAAAATAAGGGCTGCCAAAATTAAAAGCAGCAAAATTTTTAACCACCAACGCAGTCCTTTAATCCACGTCCAACATTTAGTCAATATATTTTTTATTTTTGTCATATTATTTTGTACCCATTGCTTGTTTAAGTTCTGCCAAAGCCACCGCATAATCATACCGTGCGGTCAGCAGGCCCAGTTCCGAATCTGTATAAGATACTTGCGCATCTTTTAAGGAAATAATATCGCCGATACCTTCGTTGTAGCGTCCTTGTGCCAGTTCCATATTTTCTTTGGCTTTTTCCACATTGGAAACAGCCAAAGGAATACTCTCGGCGGCTTCATTTAATTTTACGAATGCATTTTGTACTTCCAAATAAATATCGTTGGTTAAACTGCGATCACTGTTTTTTGCAGATTCCAAATTAATTTTGGCTTGTTTAACCCCGTTATATGTTTTGAACGCATTAAAGATAGGAACTTCAATACCGGCAGATAAACGTATATCTTCCGTATTTAACCTCAAATCATCTCCGTTTCTGGTATAAGAAGCCCCTAATACAAAAGTAGGCCAATACGCCGCTTTGGCTTGCGCCAAACGAACTTCCTGTATTTGCAATGCTTTTTTCGAAGATAACACATCCGGACGGTTTGCATAAGCCTTTGTTAAAACTTCTTCAAAAGAACTGGGGGCTTCTTCTAATTCTATTTCCGATTTTAATTTAAATTCTTCCTGATAGGTAACCCCCATCACATTACCCAAAGCCGCATTACGTGTTTTGACTAAGTTTTTAGCACGGATCAAACTCAAAGCCGCATTATTTAAATCCACCTCGGCGGTGGTCACATCCACTTTAGGGCGCAGACCTTGGTCATAAAATGCTTTCGTGCGATTGTATTGATCTTGATATAATTCGTGTGATTGCGTGCGAATAGCCACCGCTTTTTGCGCCGCCAGTAAAGAATAATAGGCACTTTTGACGGAAAAGACGATTGAATTTTCCACATCACAACGATCCAATTTACTTTGATCCAAACCTAAATTTTGTATGCGGATATTGCGCCCCAAATCCGTAATGCCGGATATAGTCAAATCTGCTTCCGCTTGCGAATACAAATTTTCATTGTTTATCCGGCTACCGGAACCGTATTTCGAACTGCTGGCACCCCCGGACGCTTTGGCAGATGCCGTAGGCAAAAAGGCATTTTTTGCATTACTGACGGAAATCTCCGCCGATTGTACCGCCAGTTGCGCCTTTTGCATACGCGGGCTATTGGCCATGGCTATTTGAATGCAGTCGTCCAGACTCAGTTCACTGTCCAAAGAAGGCAAGCCTTCTTGCACTTCTTGAGCCAAGAGCACATTAAATAGACCCAAACTAATAAATAGGAAAAGTATTTTTTTCATACCCATACATTATATAAATTCCCTTGCTATATTTATACAAAAACTAATAGACATTTCAAGTATACAACACAGGCTTCTTGATTTTTATTGCATATAAGAGCCTTTGCATTATATATAATGTATATATGTGGAAACCAATTATACTCTTGATTTTCTCTAACTTATTCATGACCATTGCTTGGTATGGCCATTTAAAATATAAAAATGCTACCTTGTGGGCAATTGTGCTGATTAGTTGGAGTATTGCCTTCTTTGAATATTGCTTGCTTATCCCCGCTAACCGTATCGGCAGTAACTATTTTACCGTTACGCAACTTAAAGTCATGCAAGAGGTGATTACACTGGCCGTGTTTGTAGTATTTTCTACCTTCTATTTTCACGAACACTTTCGGTGGAATCACGTGGCGGCTTTTTGTTTACTTATCGGAGCCGTATTTTTAACTTTTAAAAATTAAGAGTAAAAGGATATGAAAAATAAACATAAATTATTTACCAAAATGGCAGAACTTATTGCCGATCAATCTACTTGCTGTCGTATGCATGTAGGGGCCGTACTTGTCAAAGAAAACCGCGTCATCAGCATCGGTTTTAACGGGACTCCGGCCGGACAAGAGCATTGTGAAGATCACTTTGCCCACGTGTATCAAACCGAATTTGCCCAAGAATTTCCCAGTTACGAAGAATATCACGCCAGCCGCACTTTTTATGATGCTCATGGCAAATTCTCCAACGAAAATGAATTGCACGCCGAGCAAAATGCTATCTTGTTTGCCGCTAAAAACGGAATTGCTACTGCTGGAAGCACCTTATATGTAACGGTTTCTCCGTGTATTCATTGTGCCAAAGTAATTGTTACTGCCGGCATAGCGCGTGTGTTTTTCAAAACCTTGTATGACCGCAGCCAAGAAGGGATTGTTTTCTTGGAAAAGAACGGCATAGAGTGCCGCCAATTAACGGATAAAGAGTTAGAGTAACTTTTGCGGCTACCTACTTTTTTAATATAATATAGATATGGAAAACAAAGAACAAAAAGATTTTTTAACCCTATGGGTAACCAAAGGGATTGATTATTGCAAGGCTCATGCCAAAGGCTTGGGTTTTGCTTTGTTAGTAATCGTCGTCGTATGGGCGGGGATTACTTTGTACCTTTCTCATCAAGAAAAAGTACGCCAAGGCTCTTGGGCACTATACTACCAGACGCAAGTTACATTGGTAACCCAAGGACAAGAAGCGGCCAATAAGGTAATCGATGAATTGGAACAAAAATATCCCAATTCCGATGCCGCTTATTATGCCCGGCTTATGCTGGCTGATTTGCTTTTCACGCAAGAAAATTATGCGCAAGCCATCACGGATTACCAAGCATTATTAAATGCAAAAAATCCGCACGTGCGCACGATTGCGGCTATCTCTTTGGCCGGCGCCCAACAGGCTACTAAAGATTATGCAGCTTCTATCCAAACGGCTCAGCAATTTATTAACGATAATCCTACCAGTTTTGCCTTACCGCAAGCCTATTTGACACTTGCTTTAAGTCAAGAACTTTCCGGTGATAAAACCGCTGCTTTGGAAACATACAAAAAGATTTTGGAAGATTACACCAAAACTTATTTTGGCGTGTTTGCCAAAGATAAAATTACCGCTCTTTCAAAATAAAATAAATCCCTCTTAACCGTAAGAGGGATTCTTATGTATAAAGGAATCTTATGAAAAATACAATCAAAAAATTAGTGGCAATTGTTTTGCCATTTGTGTTGTTTGCCTCCGCCGCACAAGGCGCCGGCTTTGCGCTGTATGAATTCAGCGCCCGCACCACCGCTATGGGCGGTGCTACCGTGGCTAATAAGCCCGAAGCGGCTTCTTTGGCTGTGAACCCGTCTTTGATTACCGAATTAGACGGCACGCAAATCCAGATTGGTGCCACAATTGTTACGGCCGATGCCACAACATCCGTTGCGGGAGTTTCACGTTCACTGGAAAATGATGTATGGACTTTGCCGAACTTTTTTATGACGCACAAGTGGAGTGATGAAATTTCATTCGGTATTGGCGGCTTCTCCCGCTATGGTTTAGGCGGCACATATAAAGACCCTCAAATGTGGCCCGGCAGCAACTTGGCTTATGACGTCAAACTAGAAACCATGTCTTTCACCCCGACCATTGCCGTAAAAGCAAACGATCAACTCTCCGTGGCCATGGGGCTGGAAGCAATGACTATTGATTTTACACAAAAATCTTTGGCAGGAGCACCCACTCCGGGGGCACCCGGCTATGAATTACATGGTACAGGTGTAAGCTGGGGAGGAAACTTCTCTTTAACCTATCGTCCGCAGTGGGCCGAAAAATGGGCCATCGGTGCAATGTATCGCTCTAAAGTTAAACAAAACTTAGACGGTTATATTCACACTACTACAGGCACCGACTTATCTCCTACTTTACGCCATGCTCCGGCTGCAGGCGCTATTAATTTACCTGATAGCATTACCACCGGCATTTCTTTCCAAGCCACCGATAATTGGGTCCTGGAAGGTGGAATTGTAGGTACTTTCTGGAGCGCGTATGATCAGATTATTATTGAATATACCGACTTGGAAACTGCACCGACTATTCATAATAAAAAGAATTATAAAGATGTTTACCGCTTGAATTTCGGTACCGAATATATGCTCACCAAAAATTGGGCCGTCCGCGCCGGATACGTATTTGATAAATCTCCGATTAATAAAAATGATATGGATACACTCGTCCCGGTACATGATCGCCACTTAGTCAGCGCCGGTTTTGGATATCACAATGATAAATGGAGTGTAGATTTAGCATATACCCATGTATTTGCTAAAGATTTAACCGGTGACAGTAATACTCTTTCCGGGAACTTACCGATGAAATATTCCCACGGCAGCAGCAACATGTTTGCCTTAACGGTAGGACTGAAGTATTAAGTTTTTCTTAGATGCAAAAACCCCGCCGAAAAGCGGGGTTTTTTATTGTGATTTTTTGTAATCCCAAACATCAATGGGCTCATCTAAAAGCGGGGGGATCTCTTCCCAAATTGATTGAATAGAATAGGCGTTCAAACCGTTTACTTGTATATACCAATTTAAATCTACATTTGCTTTTTCACGAGCCCCTAATTTTTGGCAAAATGCCTTGGAAGCCACCGAATCGGGATAGGCCAAACAATATAGTTGTTTTTCCGGCAAAACCACATACAAACCATACAAGACACGATCTAATTTATGCGGGCCGGAAAGTGCCAATAAATACGTGTGTTCTTTATCAGAGATGGCTTTGAGTTGTGTGTCCTGCGAAAAATAAAATTGCGTGGAATATAAATACAAGTAAGGCAAATGTGTTGCTTGTACAAAGAGGGGGTTTTCTTGTTTCTTTTTTGCGTCTTCTTCTTCCTCGTGCATAGGGTAGGGCCACGTAGACATACTTTTGAATAATCCGATCGTACGACGCGCCTGTTTCAATTGCTGATAATTATCATAGTAATGATGCCCGATAAAACACAACGAGGCCAAAATTACAATTGCAATTGACCATTTAAGCCAAGAGAGAGGAAATATTCTATTACCCATATTTGTTATTATATAATATGCGTAGTCAAAGAATGGGAGAAGCATTTATGTCTACAATTAAAATTGCCGTTCTTATTCCGTGTTATAACGAAGAACAGACCATCGTAAAAGTTATTGAGCATGCCCGTCAACATTTGCCGCAAGCGCAAATTGTGGTTTGCGATAATGCCAGTACGGACCAAACCGCCGCTTTGGCACAACAAGCCGGAGCACACGTAATTAGCGAAACTAATAAAGGAAAAGGAAACGCTGTCCGACGTTTATTTGCGGAAACGCAAGCCGATTATTATGTAATGATAGACGGTGATGCCACCTACGATTTGACCGACGCGCTACAATTTATTGAGCAAGCCCAACAAGAACATTTAGATTTTATCAATGTAGCCCGCAAACATACCGACGATACGGCATATCGCGCCGGACATCAATTCGGCAACAAATTATTAACGGGATTTGTTCGTTTTATATTCGGTGACAAAATAAAAGATTTATTATCCGGTTATAAAATTTTCTCAAATCGTTTTGTTAAAACATTTCCGGCACGTTCTACGGGTTTTGAAATTGAAACGGAACTTTGTGTATTTGCTTTATCGTGCCGAATGCCTTTAGCGGAAAAGGCCGCCCCTTATTATCCGCGGCCGGCAGGTTCTGTCAGCAAACTATCTACTTATAAAGACGGCCTTTATATTTTACGCACGATTTTCTTGCTTGTTAAAGAAGAAAAACCGCTTCTGTTTTGCTTTGTGATTGCCTGTCTATTGGCCCTAGTAGCCATCCTTTTAATTATTCCCGTTCTGATAACTTTTTGGGAAACTGGCCTAGTGCCGCGCCTACCCACTGCCGTACTGGCCACCGGACTTATGATTTGGGCCTTACTCTTTATCATTGCCGGACTTATACTGGATAATGTACGGCTTTTTGTGCAAGAATCTCGTCGGAGAAGTTATTTATTAATTGCACACAAAAAGGATAATCTGCAGTGATCAAAAAATATTTTAGCACGCTCAAACAACATTTTGATAAATGGGACAACTATGCCCTTTTACTGTGGTCATTTTTTGTTTCTGCATGCAATGCCTTATACACGGGGCCCGATCAATTTTGGGACAATTTGAATTATCACATTTACAATGCTTATGCGGCTTTGAATAATAGAATAGAAATGGATATTATACCCAACGGTATTCATGCTTTTTATAATCCGAATGCGGATTTGTGGTATTATGCGTTGGTACGCGGGTTAAATTCATATCCCCATTTAGTAGTACTTTTACAAAGTATTTGGTTCTTTCTGTGTTTATTTTTTACGCTTAAAATTTTGCAATCAGCCCTTCCTAAACGTTCCTTTAATTTTCTCTCCGTTTTGTCAACGAGTTTGCTTTTTCTCTACGCACCCGCCATCTTTGCGTGGGGCTCAATGAATACGGGAGATATGTTTTCCTGCTCTTTTCTAATATTCTCCCTATATGCTTTATTCACGGCATTACAGAATGATACCAAACCGCATTTGGCATGGTTACTCGTCGCCGGTGCATCTTATGGAATTTCATTTTCTCTTAAATATACCGCTTCTCCTTTTTTGCTGGCCTATATTGTCATGTTTTGTTTTTGTTTCCGTTCATTTTGGCAATGGCTCAAGTCCGGTTTATGGTTTACCGTTGCGGCCGTCGGTACTTTTTTAGTTACCAGCGGATGGTGGCTATACAAAATGTATATCCATTTTCAAAATCCGTTTTTCCCGTTTCTTAACTCTGTATTTCAATCTCCCTATTTTGCACCGGTTGATCTGGTGGATAAACGCTTCTTTGTGGGAAAAGCCTTATGGGAAACTTTATTTATTCCGTTCTCTTTATTGCGGCCTTACAAAATGAACATAATTGAAGGGGAAACACGAACTTATTTATATTTTGCGTACATCTTTGCCATTTTGATTCTAGGGATCTATTACTATCAACATCGTCATCGCAAAACGATACAAACCGCTTTTACAAAGATTTGGCGGCCGCTGATGGTATTTACCTTAACCGGAATGGTTTTTTGGATTGCACAATTTTCTTTGGTACGTTATGCTATGCCTTTAGAAGCCGTAGGCAGTATACTTATTACAATTACTTTATTTTTATGCATCCGCGGCCAGCGCAAAATGCTTTTAATCGGGTTTCTGGTAGGGATTATGTCTTTCTCGCAAATTACTTATAAAGAGATAAGAGGCACGGCCAAACATCTTTTTGAAATGTCGTATACGCAAGAGGGACCGATAGACAGCGCTACTCCTTTTATATCGGGTGCGCCCGATATTGAAGATGATGCGGTAGTTGTTTTACAAGGTTGGCGTCTGTCTTTTATCATTCCGTTTTTAAACCCAAAAGCGCATTATGTGGGGGGATTACAACCTAATATCGAAGATTACGACTTCCCGGAAGAGCGCCTCGATTTATTGGGTTATTTTTCATTTTCACCTGTATTTTTTGAGCATAAATTTGCCCCGCTGATTCATCAAAAAATACAACAGGCTTCCTCTGTTTATGTACTTATGTTTACCTATACACCCGAGTTATATAAAGAGCAGCCGATCAAACATTACGGGGTACAAGTAGACCCCGAAAAGTGTACTAAAATTAAAAATAATTGGGAAGGGATGATGCTATTATGCAAGGCGAAAAAAATATAATATCGCACTACGGGTCTTTTTTGACTATACTGTTTTTGGCACTCATATATACTTGGTGTGTCCCCAATAAGCCTTTGCTTTTTTATACGTTAGACTCTTCTCATTATCAAAATTTTCTGTTATTTCACCATATTTTATCACCGGATTTTGCCATACCCGGGTATCATCCTTTTAATAATTTTTTATCCTTTTTGTGCGTCGTATTTTTTAACAAACATCCGTTCATTTTTCAATCGTTAAGCATACTATTGGTAACAACCGCTTTATGGAATTTTGTTGAATTAATCAAACAACTCTCTCCTAAAAAATTTCACCTAACCGCACTAATTGCCTTGATACTGATGGGGGGATTAGCACTGTTTCAAATACAAGTGGCTTGTTATGAAAATATGTGGATCAGTTTTATTTTGGCCATCTATGCTCTTCGGAAATTTCTGCAAGATAATACCCATTTATCCTCTTGTATAATCAACGGCTTTTTAGTCGGTGTAGCCTGCGCGATAAACAATAGTATTTGTTATATTTGGTTAATTCAATTTGCTTGGTTAATACTTGATAAAAACAAACAAATATACAGATGGCTTTTGGCATTCCTCACAGGCTGGCTACTCATTTTATTACCTTGGCTCTACTGGATTCACACACAGGGAATTGACGTATTGAATTGGAGTTGGCTCTCCGGTATATTTTTGGAACAAACCACTTACCCCGTCAATGAAAAACCGTGGGTGGGGTGGGTATTTTACTTTACATGTTTACTAGCGGGATCTTGCTTTTTTGCGTCCACCAAATTTAAAAAACTATGCTTTACGCAAAATCACACCTTGCAAAGATACAGTTTGTTAATCACGCTTTGTTGGGTTTTGTCCTTGTATATCATCTTTGCTTTTTCTCTTTCCCAAGATTATTTTCCGTCGAATGATTACGCTTTTATGTTACATGTATTAAGCATCCCTGTCGTGGCAATGGTCATCACGTACTCTCCTTGGAAAAAACTGCAATTTGCGGGGGGAATTTTATGCGCGGCAATGTTATTTTATAACACAAGCGGCATATTTTTAAATGCACCAACCGATCATTTACTCGACGTTAAATTACCCTACGAGATCACCGACAAAGATCAAGTATTTTTCAGTCAACAAAGAATTTTATTTATTGCGGCCTTTTTACCGCCTCAAACATCTGTAAAGGTGCTGCAAGAAACATCTGATTTAGACAATCCCAAAGGGCACACGTACTTGATTGTACCGTACCCCTATCAAATACCCTTTCAAATTAGGGAATATCTTGGTAATGATGATTTTGAACCGCAGTCTGAAAAAATTGATCCTACTCAGTCTATTTGCTTGCCGATTTTGACCAATCGCACATTCGGATATAATCCGTTATTGTGCAAATTAAATTAATTGCGCCAGTAACTTTTGTACCAAGCGGGAAACGGCATATTGCGGCAATTTGTTTTTAGGTATCCGCACAAATTCCGACGGTACTTTGCGTGTCGAGGGGATAGTGATCTTATAGAGATGTGCGTAAATAATACGGTGCGATAAAACGTGTTTGACCGGCTTGCCCACCGGCATTACTTTTGCAGAGCCGAACCATTTTTTGATTTGAATATTTTGAAAAGGGACAAATTTTTCCGTCGGCGTTTCTATAAGCGGGGGCTCGTATAAATTCTGCCACACATCACCCGCACCGCGTTTGTGTAGCCACGTAAATTTTCCTTGTTCCACATATATATAATTGAAATATCGCACGGAAATTTTGGTTTTTTGTGCTTTGACCGGTAATTTATCTTGCAGATTTTTCCGACGGGCCACACAAAATTTTGCCATCGGGCAAGCGGCACATTGCGGCGCTTGCGGCGTGCAACAAGTAGCCCCAAAGTCCATAATGGCCTGATTATAATCTCCGGGGGTTTTTTTATCTAAAAGTTCTTGCGCCAACCCATCAAATTGTTTTTTACCTTCGGTACTGTCGATAGGCGTATGAATGCCGAATACCCGTGCAAGTACGCGGTAAACATTACCGTCTAGCACCGCATACGGCATATTGTAGGCAAAAGAACAAATGGCTGCAGCGGTATAATCACCCACGCCTTTAAGTGCACGCACACCTTCATATGTACGTGGGAAAATACCACCCATGCTTTTAGCCGCCGCGTGTAAATTGCGCGCCCGACTGTAATAGCCGAGCCCTTGCCAAAGTTTAAGCACTTCATTTTCTGACGAAGCGGCTAAGGTTTTTACATTTGGGAATCTTTGAATAAATCGAACAAAATAGTCATACCCCTGTGCCACACGGGTTTGTTGCAAGATAATTTCGGAAATCCAAATTTGATAAGGATCTTTGATATCCCGCCACGGTAAAGTGCGTTTGTGAGCGGCGTACCACTTTAAGAGGAGGGGGGCAAACTGTTTCATAAACTTATTCTACTATTTATAAATAAGTATTATGTCCCGTTTTTGAAAAGTCCAAAAATTATTTTTAATTTATCGACGAAAGGAGGGGACTTGACAAAAGTTTTTTTTGATATAATTTACTGGAAGGGTCATTTGATATATGGAGGTTGTAAATATGAAAAAGAAAGGTTTTACCCTTATAGAACTACTGGTAGTAGTACTGATTATCGGCATACTATCCGCTATTGCTTTGCCGCAATATAAAAAGGCGGTTGTGAAAGCACGCTTTTCCGAAGCAATGGTCAATCTTAAAGCCATTGCACAAGCACATGAAGTATGCAGATTGGAAACCGGAAACGGATCTTGCGATATCTCAGATTTAAGCATCTCCGTTGGAACAAAAAGTGAGAATTACGGCGGTTGTAATGATGCATACGAAACCGAACATTTTTATTATTGCAGTCTTGGTACTACCGGTGATGAAGATGCGGCCGCACTATATATAGATGATGACGTTTGTTTATGTATCGTCGATGGCGAATTTATGTTACAAGAAGGAGATGCTGATTGCGTGGGGGGATATTCTGGAATGGATTATTCAAAACTATTAAATATTCCCACCACAACCAGCAGTTGTGGTTGTTGTTAGAGCATATCCAATATTTAAGACCTTTGAGCCGGATGCAAAATGAGCCTTAATTTTGCATCCGGCTTTTTATGCGCCTTTTGGGCCTTAAAATTCCCGCTGCAAAACCTTTCGTAAATTTGCATTTTAAATCCCTTTTAAAAACCTAACAATCTTTATTAGGTGGTATTTTTACCGCAAAATTACCCTTAATTTCTCAGTTACCCACTTAGGCGCTAACATTAAAACAGCCGTTTTCTCGTCGATAAAAATACTTATTCACAAGATTTTGACATAAAATGACATATAATTGACATATATTGACATATGTCAAAAAATGTTCTATTATATGTCTGAATCAGTGTAAAAGTGCTGTGAATTACTATTTTTAGGGGGATTTAAGACAATGGCAGATGAGACACCAAATAAGGTAAAAATTCGCTTTAAATTCCGCTCCGGAGAGGAGTTTGAAGCGGAAGGAAATCCCGATTTTATTGAAAAACAACGGGCAGATTTCTTGCAATTAATAGGAAAGGACGGATCCCGCAGCACTCCGCGCAAACCCGCAACTCCATTATCAGGCACTGTTTCCGTCAATAATACTCCTATTTACCCCGCGGAAAATAGCCAAAGCGCCATTACCGACGATATAAACACTCAAGAGCCCGCGGCTTACCGTCGGCAAAATACGCCTTCTGCTTATATTTCTCAGGGAGATACATTTCGATCGTCGGAAATTTGGCCGAAAAGTGGGGGGATTAGCCGTGGAATTTCCGCTGCGGAAGCACGTCAATCTTACCGAACGGAAAAGGCACTTGCATCCGATACGGATATGCTTTTGTGGGAAGGGCTGGTCCGAACCGATGACAGACTCGTGTATTTGCGCCGAAAAAGCCGCCAATTATCCCCGGATACAGCCGCGCTGGTACTTATTGCCGCCGCCAAGATATTATTGGGTGCAAACGAGGGCTACAGCGCTCTTCTTTTATCCAAGGCTCTTAAGAAATCCGGATATGGGGGGGATAGGCTCGATCGCGTACTAGCAAACGAAATGCGGCAAGGCCATGTCCGATCCGACGGAACGAAGCGTTCCCGCTTATACCTACTTTCCGACGAAGGATTTGCTAAAGCCTACGTATTGGCCACCAAACTGGCCGAAGAATGGCAAGGTTAAGTAAGTATAGCAAGTGAAACGCCACATTTACCGTCGATAAATCGTTCAAAATAAATCTTAAAAGGGGGGGAGGATGTCTATTTCGGTATTTTCCGGATGGCTTTTCCCCTTATTTTTCCCTTTCCAACCCCCTCAAATCGTTCCAAACAAGTTCATCCCCGATTTCCCTCTTTTAAAAAATCTAATTCGTTATGTTAGATTTTCAATTTAAGCAAAATCTTTGCTATATTTTGCAATTTGGCATAAAAATCAAGGATGTGGGGGGCTGATTTTGTGATATCAGTAACTAACGATAATTTTTATTATGTTAATTTATTGGGGTAGAAACGGGTATACGATAACACCTATATACGCTATTAGTAAAGATATAAATATCATTGTTTTTTAAGTATTTTTTATATATATCTATTAAATAGTTTAGATTTTTATTTTTGAACAATTCCCAAAAAAGCAATTTTTTGGCTATTTTTGCACTGTTGCATTTTTTGACCTATTTTTGCAAACGCCCCAAAACGTTTTTGGGGTACCTAGGATACCCGGATTTCCGCAAAATCGATCTTTATTTTGCATGCATAGGATGCCCCAGTTCGTTTTGGGGGTACCTAGGGTATGGGGCATTTCGTTTTAGGGCATTTGGGTAACCGGCTCGGTTTTACCCTGAGCAGATACAAAGACATCTAGACAATGATTCTCAAGGATTCTAAGCCGCTTAAAACGATCCAATTCCGACACGGTATATTGGTGGGTATTCAAACACCTGCCAAAACGACGTTTTAAGCAGATTTTTACTTCAATAAACACCCATTTTACACTTTCATTTGATTTATTTTCCGGCAAAAGATTAACAGGAAAGCACAACAGAAGAGCCTATGAATTAGAAATTATGAATTAAGAACTTTTAAAAAAAAAAAAAAAAGAATGGGAGAGAGATGGCTAAAAAAGAAATGTGAAAATAATATTACAGGAAATAACTTAGACCGAGTTTTAATTCCGTGCGGCAATGAGGGTTTTTCATCCAAATATTCTTAAAAGGTTTTTCTTCATACGTTACTCTTCCCTCCCCCGTCAGAGACAAACCTTTCCATATCCGTACTTCTCCCCCTATTCCGCCGAGCCACAAAGCACCGTGCCCTTTATAATTAACCTTACGCGGCACAAACTCACTTTCCTGATATACTTCCCCTCTCCCCGCCAAAAGATATATTCTAGGTTCTGTATTTCTGGTTAAATACCATTTAACAAAGCCTACCCATGCCTTGCGGGACAGTTCCGGGATGAAGTCATTGTGCAAAGAAGCCGTATTAAAATGTACTGCCTCTCCCCCCAGCCATATCGTATCCCAAATATGTATATCTGCACGCAGCGATTGGCCGTACATCCTATCCGATAAACGATGTCCTGCGGTATCTGCTATTTTGCCGTAAGAAACAAACGTGCCCGCGGAAATTTCAAAATGTTTGGAAGATATTTTTTGTTTATTTTCTTGTTCTAAGAAGAAAGATTCATCCCCGTAAACACGAGAGGTTTGCGCCGTCATGCACAAGGGAAAGCACAAGCAAAACAAGAAATAAAACAGTAGTTTTTTCATAATTCTCACTCGGATATGAGATTATTTTACCAAAGAGACTAGTGCAAAATATATAATTCATTTTAGAAGAGAAACTAATCTATTTTATATAAAAAATGCTTTTGTCTGAGTCGACAAAAGCATTCAAAGAAATGGTATTTGGGATATTATTTGGCTTGTTTGGCTTTCTCGTGCAAAAGGGCTTGCTCTACTGCAATAGCCAATTGATCCGCGCAAGAAGTGCCTTTCCCGGCGCAATCATTCCCTTTGAGTAGTTCCACCACACGCGCGGCATCTGTACCTTCCAGCAGTTTTGCAATAGCCGCCGTGTTGCCCGGGCAGCCCCCGGTAAAAACGATATTGTGAATTTTACCGTTTTCTAAAGCAAAGGCAATCCCCGTCGGACAAATCCCTTGTGTTTGAAATGAATATGTTTGCATACGATATACTCCTTATAAATATATTGTAGCAATTTTTAACTTTTCCTTAGTTTATGATCTAACCCTTTTTTGACGGTGCAAAACGAATCTAAATATGTGTTTAATGAAAGTATCTTGTAATGGAGGAGAAATTACATGAAAAAAACAGGATGTATGGTTTTGCTTGCTACCCTAACAGCAAGTCTGCTTTCGGTACCGGTGGCACAAGCCTGTACCGGCATTGCCATTAATGCAGCCGACGGTACACGCTTACTGGCACGCACCATTGAGTGGAAAGGCGGCAACTTAAACAGTAAACTAATTATTATGCCGCGCGGACAAAAAAATACCGCTCTCACCCCTGCCGGAGAAAACGGCAAAGTGTGGCATAACAAATACGGTGCCGTGGGGGCCAGTACCGTTGAACCGCGCTTTGTTGCCGAAGGGGTAAACGAAAAGGGACTTAATGTAGGTATTTTCTATTTTTCCCATTACGGCAGTTTAACCCCTTACAAAGCCGCCGCTGCCAAGAAATCCGTCAGTGACGGTGAACTGGTGCGCTACATGCTTACTAACTTTGCTACGGTAGATGAGGCACTGGAGGGACTAAAAAAAATAGAAATTATCCCCATCGGAAAACCCGATGCACACGGAGATTATGCTACCGGGCATTGGCGCATCAGTGATGCCTCCGGCAAAAGTATGATTTTAGAAATCACAAACAAAGGCGAGCGGCATATTTATGAAAATAATTTAGACGTATTTACCAATTCGCCGGATTTCCCGTGGCATCAATCTAATCTAAATAATTATATTCATCTTTCCGGCGGGGAGACGCCTGACAAAACCATCGGAAAGGTGCATTTATTTTCTTTGGGCGGAGGTACGAATTTAACGGGACTGCCGGGAGATTTAACTCCCCCCTCCCGCTTGGTACGTGCTTTCTTTTACTTACATAGCGCACCTATTGCGAAAAACACGTATGAAGCGGTCACACAGGCCTTTCATATCTTGAATAATTTTGATTTACCTATCGGCGCGGAATACGCACCCGGTGAGCAAATCCCGGATATGCCCAGCGCTACCCAATGGACCGCGGTATCCGATGTAACGCATCCGGCGTTTTATTACCGCACCATGTATAATTCGGCTATTCGTAAAGTAGACTTAAGCAAAATTAATTTTGAAAAAGTCCCCTACACGGTGGCAGATATGGACGAAACCCCGCAAGAGACTTTTTACGAAAGAACCTTTTAACTAAGTTTTTTGTTAAATACCCTGAGGGAATATCCTTCGGGGTGTTTTTATATTTCTAGGTCCTTGGACCTATATATTAATAGGTCCAAAAACCCTTGTTTAGAAACTACAAGTTCAATACAATATAAGTAGTAGTAAATCAAATTAAGGGTGGACAAAACATGAACAAAAAAATTATTTCGGCGTTGTTACTCGGCTTGATTGCTTTGCCGACTTACGCCAATCAACGAGCAAACGAAAACATTAACATCGTAAACCATTTCAATAAAATGTTGATTTTGGAGACAAATCAACTGCAAGGGCTATCCGAAAAGACCGAAGTTCCGAGTTATTTTGCGGATGGTACTAAGCAAGATCCTTCTGCAAATCGCGGTTCACTGGACCCCACCAATCTAATGGATTCCTTATCGGGGCGTTATAGTTTTTATTGCGCACCGTCCGAATATAGAAATCGTGCTGATTTTGTGCAAGATATCCAAGACTACATAGACGAAAAAACCGAATATGAAATTTCGGGTAATTTAAGTGATTACGAACGAAAGAGAAATATATTAAAGAACGAATACCTAAGAGAAAGCAGATGGTTAACCGGACAAGGCTATACGGAATTTGATGCAGAACTTCGCAGAGTGTTAAAAACAATATTCGGCGGATTGCTGGAATATGTTTGCGAACTGTTAGGTTTGGATGGACTTAAAGATGATGTCTTACAAGGAAGAATGACCGAAGAGGATACGAATGATTTCATCCAAGAAGTCGAAAAAGGCACAGTTAGTGCGTTGGAAGATCTCTTTACCGCAAACAATCAATCTACGGATACTTTGTACACCAAAATACAAAACAATGCTTTTGAACTACTGGAGTTGGATCATAGAGACTTCTGCCGAGTAGTCAAAGAGTATCCTGAAGTAGGATTTTTGTTTGATGATATGTACATCTTTTTCCAATGGCGCTATAGTTTACGCACCTACAAACCCATTTATAAGAATAACGAAAATAATATTGATGCAACCATGCGCCCGAGTGCTCATCAAAGTTCTTTCCTTGCTTGGTGGGAACTGGCAAGCAGAGCAAAAGAGTCTTTCCGCCAGACTGTTCAAGAAGATGCGGAAAACTTAACCATGAAAGAAATAAGATGGGAAGATTTAAGAGCCGACAATAAAGACATCTTAAAGTACGGAAGATACTGGAACGGAATTCAACACTATGCAGTACTCAAACATGCTTTGCCGGTACAATTAAAACCCAAAGAGAGTGTCGGCGGAAAATTTAGCATCGGCATACCCATTATCCGGAAATACAGAAAATTACCTCCTGCTCAAATATTGGAAGACTTGACCAAGATTCGTGCCAGTTATGTATCTGCTCGTATTCAAGGGGCAGAGGCATGGAAACAAGATCTTAGTGACTATGAAAATCAATTCCGTGCCTTGCAAGCACTTTTACAAGAACATATCAGAAAGAATGCTTCAATAGATAAGTTTGATACGAACGATCAAAAATCTCAAGAAATTTTGGAACAACAGGTACAGGAAGAAGTGGAAGAGGTTTTACAAAGTTTGGGTCTCCCTGCAGATTTAAAAGAAATGCAAGGGCAACAACTCAAACGCGAATTGATACGTCAATTACAACAAGGGAATTTGATTTAGTTTTATTCAAATTCACATCACCAAGGGCGGCTTTCAATAAGCCGCCCTTGTTTTATCTTTCCTTTTTTTGCCGTCAATATCCCTAAAATCAACTAAAAACAATTTGACAAGTATTATACGTCAATGCTACAATAAAGTATCTGGAAAAGCGACGTGGAAACACGTCGCTTTTTACATAAAGGTAGGTGAACCATGAAGGATATAAAAACCATTGAACAAACCGTGGCTGACGCGTTAGCAAGTAAAAACGTGGAACTGGTAGATTTGGTTATCCAAAATCAAGGCCGTAAAAAACTCTTGCAGTTTTTTATAGACAAAGAAGGCGGTGTTACATTAGATGATTGTTCTATACTCACCGATGCTATTGACTCCGTCTTGGAAATGGAAAATTTAATAGAAGGTGCGTATATTTTGGAAGTATCTTCTCCGGGTATCAAACGCGCACTTAAGAAACCTGCTCATTTCAAGAAATTTATCGGAGAACGTATCCGCGTAGTAGTAAAAACCCCGATTGAAGGGCGCGGATTTTTTACGGGCCAATTGGCCTCAGCCGACGATAACGGATTTGTATTAGACGACGGCACAACCCAATTTAATTTCAAATACGCGGACGTAAAAAAAGTAAATTTAGATCCCGTACTTGAATTCTAATTATATAGGAGAACACAAAAATGGAAGGAACAGCAAAAGATTTAATTTTGGCCTTAGAAGGGCTGGAAAGAGAGAAAAACATTAAACGCGACGATATTTTAAAAACTATCGAAGATGCACTTGTATCTGCTTTGCGTAAAAACTTGGGCAAAACCGCACAACTCAGTGCCAAAATCGACGTACAAACCGGTGCGATTCAGGCATTTCAAACCTTAAATGTAGTAGATGTGGTTGTTAATGAAGAAACGGAAATTGATGTTGCCGCTGCTAAACAATATGCTAAAAATCCGAAAGTGGGTGATGTAATAACTTTAACCCGCGACGTAGAAGATTTTTCCCGTATTGCGGCCCAAATTGCCAAACAAGTACTTATTCAAAAAGTACGCGGCATCGAACGTGAAAATTTCTATAAGGAATTTAAACCGCGCGAAGGTGAAGTAGTCACCGGTTCCGTGCGCCGTTTTTCCGATAGAGATTTGATTGTAGACTTGGGGAAAGTGGAAGCCATTTTGCCTTACTGCGAACAAATCAAAAGAGAACGCTATACTAACGGCTCACGCATTAAAGCCATTATTACCAAAGTGCTTAATCAAAATGATTTGGCCAATATCGGAGACGATCCGCAACTGGCACGCTACAAATCTGCCGCTTTCAAAATGGACAAAGGTCAACGCGGACCCTACATCATTTTGTCTCGCGCCAACGGTAAATTCATGGAAGAATTATTCAAGGTAGAAGTACCGGAAATCAATGAAGGTATCGTGGAAATTAAAGCCATTGAACGTGACCCGGGTTTCCGCGCCAAAGTAATGGTATCGAGCATTGACCACAAAATTGATCCGATCGGTACCTGCGTAGGTATGCGCGGTATTCGCATTCGTGCGGTTATGAACGAACTCTCCGGTGAACGCATTGATTTGATCAATTATTCCGACGAAATTTCTACCGTACTTGCAAACGCAATTGCACCGGCTCGCGCTAACTTTGTCAAAATCGTCAGCATGGCGGAAAAGAAGGCCTTAATCATTGTACCCGACGATCAATTGGCCATTGCCATCGGTAAAGATTGGCAAAATATTAAATTGGCTTCCCGCTTAACGGGTTGGGATTTGGAAGTAAAGAGTGAAAGCCAAAAGGCCCAAGAGGCCCAAGAAGCCGCAGCCGCCACACAAGATGCGATTTCAGACATTCCGGGTATCGGACCTAAAACGGCCGAAATTTTGCAAAAAGCCGGTTATGCATCTGCCGAACAAATTGCCGCAGTAGAGCCGGAACATTTGGCCGCTCTGCAAGGTATCGGTGAGAAAACGGCCGCTAAGATTATCGAAAGCGCTAAAAAGCATTTGGCAGAAAAACAAAATGCTTAAGGAGACGGCCGATGAATAAAACGAAAAATAAAGACGAGGAAGCCGCCTCTAAGAAAAAAACGGTTGCGAAAAAAACCGTCAAAAAAACAACTGCTAAAAAAGACGGTGAAGCCAAGACTCCGGCCAAAAAAACGGTTGCCAAAAAAACAACCGCCAAAACCGGAGCCAAGAAAGCACTTGCCAAAGACACCAAGGCAAAAGAAAAAAAGGCAGAAACGGCCACTCCCGAGCAGAAAAAGACGGTTTCTCCTGTAGAAACAGCGCAAACGCCAAAGGCACATACGGTTTCGCAAAAACCGGTAAAGCAAACACCGGCTCCACAAAAACCCGTTGAGCCGGTCGCACCCAAGCCACAGCCGCAACCTGCGCCCAAACCGCAGCCGGCCCCTGTTCAACCCAAGCCGCAACCAAAACCGCAGCCTAAGCCCGAACAGGCGCAACCCAAACCGCAGGAAAAAGTAGTCCGCTTAATCGGTACGGAAACCGTCAAAGATTTAGCGGAAAAGATGAATTTTAAGATTAATGACTTCATCAAAAAACTCATGATGATGGGCGTATTTGCCACCATTAACCAACGTCTTGAAAAAGATATGGTGGAACTTATCTGCTCCGAATGTGGTTTTACGGTGGAAGAAGCCGCCGCGGAATTGGATGAAGAAACCGTACACATCATGGAAGCGGAAGATGATCCGGCCAGTTTAAAACCGCGCAGTGCGGTTATTACCATCATGGGACACGTGGACCACGGTAAGACCTCTTTACTGGATGCAATTCGCAGTTCTAACGTGGTGGCGGGCGAAGCCGGTGCTATTACCCAGCACATCGGTGCTTATCGGGTACGCACTCCGCACGGAGAATTAACTTTCCTGGATACTCCGGGTCACGAAGCATTTACCGCCATGCGTGCGCGCGGTGCACAAGCCACCGATATTGTGGTATTAGTTGTTTCCGCTACCGACGGTATTATGCCGCAGACCATTGAGGCTATGGAACACGCCAAAGCCGCCAAAGCCCCCATTATCGTGGCAGTTAATAAAATTGATTTACCCGGTGCCAATGTGGACCGTGTAAAACAAGATTTAGCCGCACGCGGACTCGTGCCGGAGGAATGGCAAGGCTCCACTATCTTTGTAGAAATTTCCGCCAAGAAAAAAATCAACATTGATAAACTTTTGGAAATGATTTCATTGCAAGCGGAAATGATGGAACTCAAAGCCAACCCCAACCGCTTGGGTGTAGGCGTCATTTTGGAATCTAAACGTGATAACAAACGCGGCGTCGTGGCGACGGTACTGGTACAAAAAGGAACGATGAAAATCGGGGATCCTTTTATTGTAGGTACCAGTTACGGACGTATCCGCGCGCTGGTGGATGAAAACGGTGGACGGTATCAAAAAATCGGCCCCAGTGTGCCGGCAGAAATTCTCGGCATTAACGGAGAGCCGCCGCAAGTGGGTGACACGCTTTACATTATGGAAAGTGAAAAAGAAGCCCGCTTTGCCGCCGAAAAACGCAAACTTGCGCAAAAAGAAGATGTCAATGCTCGCCGCACCAAACAAGTCTCTTTGATGAATCTCAAAAAAGACGAAAACGGTGAAGATACCGTTAAACGTTTGCCCATTGTACTTAAGGCAGACGTGCAAGGTTCCATTGAAGCCATCAAAGATGCACTGTTGCGTATTCCGTCGGATGAAGTGGAACTTGACATCATTTTATCCGCTCCGGGCAATGTCAACGAATCGGATATTTTGCTTGCCAAAGCCAGCGGTGCGGTTGTAATTTGTTTCCACGTAGATGTGGAACACAAAGCCGAAGAAGAAGCCGAGCGCGAAGGCATTGAAATCCGCAAATATACGATTATCTTTGAACTGCTGGAAGATATTAAAGCCGCTATGGAAGGTTTGTTAGAACCCGATGTAGTGGAAGTATCTTTGGGCAAAGCCACGATTAAAAAGGTCTTGCGCTTAAGTTCCGGCATTATTTCCGGCTCCTTAGTGGACGAAGGGAAAATGGTACGCGGTGCGGAAGTAAAAGTACTGCGTAACGGAGAAGAAGTAGGCCATGGCAAAATCGGCGGACTCAAGCGTTTCAAAGATGATGTCAAAGAAGTCGAAAAGGGCTTCGAATGCGGTATTTTGGTAGAGGGCTTTAAAGCCGTAGCCGAAGGGGACGTTATTGAGTGTATCAAACACGAAAACGTCACCCGCCGTATTAAAATGTAAGTTTTACTTACGCACTAAAAACCCCCGCACTTGCGGGGGTTTTTTATTTCCAATATCTGACGGCATACAGGGACCAGTCGAAAATTAATTCAACTCGTGATTATTTTCTCCATACAGTTTGTTACACATGGTTTCTTTTTCATTACCACAGATTATTTTTCCATTGTAGAGGTCCATTTGCAAGTAATAAGTATAATACCCCCCACCCCCTGATCCTTCTTTTCCGTCTAGACGAAAGGCATAAATAGCGGAAGATCCTTCATTATGATAGCGCCAATTTTTGCTATCTACACATTCCGGATCTCCGTTACTGGCACATTCTTTAATCTCTCCGGGCAGCGCTATATCCATATTTGCAAAAAAGTCATCCCATCCTGTTCCTTGCGGAACGCCCTCTTGTAAAGCACGTATTTGATGTGCCTGATAAATAGAGTGAAGCATTAGCAAAGCCTCAGATACCCGGCTTTTTTCTACTGCTTTTTGGTATTGCGGCAACGCAATGGCAGACAAAATACCAATAATCAGTACGACAACTAATAGTTCAATCAGTGTAAAACCGTGCACACTCTCGCTCACACCGTCACCCCGCAGTGTCGTAGTGCGGGGTATAAATAAACGACCTATATCCCGCACAGAAACCTTGAGGGATGACGACTTTTGTGTAAATGCTTTTTGCATAAACACACCTCCTGTAAAGTTTTTGCACTATGTGCAATAAATACTAAAAAAAAAAAAAAAAAACCACTTGTCAAGTCCCTTTTTATCGTCGGGAATTAAAAATAATTTTCTCATTTTTGCAAAAAATTCACCCCAAAAAGACGCAGGAATCAAAACGCAATATTGTTGTAAAATATAAGTATGGATACGCAAGAATTTATACTTAGGGAAAAAACGATTATTCGCACCAGTTGGCTCGGCATTGTGACCAATGTGCTGCTTGCCGCGTTCAAGGCGGCGGTGGGGCTGTTGGCTAATTCCATTGCCATTGTATTAGATGCGGTGAATAATCTCTCTGATGTATTATCTTCCGTCATTACCATTATTGGGGCCAAACTGGCTAACAGAGCCCCCGATAAAGAGCATCCGCTCGGACATGGACGCATTGAATATATCAGTTCCATGTTAGTGGCAGCCATTATTTTATACGCCGGTATTGCCGCGTTAGTGGAATCTATTAAAAAAATTATCCATCCGCTGCAACCCAATTATTCCACACTTACCTTAGTAATTATCGCAGTGGCCATCGTCGCAAAACTTATTTTAGGTAAATATGTAAAAGCACAGGGGCAAAAAGTAAATTCCGGGGCACTTATTGCTTCAGGGACAGATGCTTTGTTTGATGCTGTTTTATCGGCTTCCGTTTTGGCGTGTGCGATTTTCTATTTGATTTTTCACATATCTTTAGAAGCCTATATGGGCATCTTAATTTCCGTTGTGATTATGAAAGCCGGTATCGGCATGTTGCAAGATACGCTTAATGATATTGTGGGCCAACGTGCAGATGCAAAAACCTGCCAAGCCATTAAACAAATCCTCAAGCAAGAGCCCGAAATCCGTGGGGTGTACGATTTGATGATTAATAATTACGGTCCGAATAAAAATTACGCCTCCCTACACATTGAACTGCCCGATACTATGAACGTGGACGAGGTGGACCAATTAACCCGCCGTATCGAAGAAAAAGTATATCATCAAACCGGGGTCATTTTAACCGGTGTGGGCGTCTATTCTTACAACACTAAGGGCGGACTGGCCGAACAACTGCGCAACCAAATTCAAGAAATGGTACTGGCGCACGATTGGGCTTTGCAACTACACGGTTTTTATGCCAATACCGAAGAAAAAACGATACGTTTTGATGTGGTATTAAGTTTTGATATTGCTAAAGAAAAAGCACTGGAAATCTTATTTCAAGAAGTCAAACAGGCCTATCCGCAGTACCAAATCCAAATCGTACCCGATTTGGACATTACCGACTAAGTTTAACCAAATTTCTGACGTATAAACCGAAACGACAAGACGGCGTCGTTTCGGTTTGTTATCCTAATAAGTACATTCTAAACACCAGGAGAATAAACATGCTTATATCAGCAGAAAACGCACTCGAACTTATTGCACAAGAAAAATATGATCGGGCAAAAGATATGTTAAAAAAATTGATTAGTACTTTTCCCGATCAAGATGAACTCTATAATTTATACGGCTATTGTAATAAGTGTATAGAAGAAATTTGCGAAAAAGAGGACTTCATTACTCCCCCCGCTGCGACCGCGCCTGCCGTTGCACCTACTCTACCGAAATGGCAACAACTTCGTCAAAAAGGCATAGAACTGGCCAATAAAGAAGAGTATAAAACCGCCGCAAATTTCTTCGGAATCATTTGGGAATCACCCGACGCCGAAAAACCGCAACCCTCTTCCCCCCGCTTGCCGCAACCGAAAGCCCTTTTGCTTAAGGACCGGGCAATTTGTCTTTTCTTACTGGAAGACATAGAGGGAGCCGCACACAATTACAAACATGCCGCGCAAATAGAATTAGACGCTCTGCCGCCCGACGATCCGCAACGCATTAAACACCTTTGTAAGATTAAAAATTACACCGAGGCACTACGCATTTTCGCTCTTGCCTTACAAAATGCGGCGGCCGATGAGCGGGCTGATTTGTATTATCAACGCTATGAGTTGCATAAAAATATGGGCCAAGCAAGTGAGGCTGCCTATGACCTACAAAATGCCTTAAAATGGGTTGCCAACGATTTACACGCCCGGCCTTTAGATTACGCAAGGCATCATACCTTTGCCGACTGGCTGATCGAACGCGGCAATTTAGATCAGGCCCTTGCCGAAAATGCCAAAGCCATTGCTTTATGGCCCGCCTTGTGTGATTATCACATCCAGCGCGCGGAAATTTATGCACGCTTGGGGCATATCGATAAATCACAGCAAGAAATGGCTTTGTTAGACAGCGGAACACTATACCGCACGCAATCATGCCGCCCCGCCAAGAAAGCCAAAGTTTATGAACTGTGGGGTGAATTGCAAACGGCTGAAAAATTATATCAATCCGAAACGCTTTGCGCGGCTAAGCGTTATGATGATTTATATGATTTTTACCAGCGGCATAACCGCACGCAAGATATAACCGATTTGCGCGCCGCTCAACGCAAAGAGCCGGACTTTCATGACCGTGTAAGTGAACGCGAAATGCAGAACTTATTTCAAGCAAAATAATAAAGGAGAAAATATGATTTACATACAAGGTATTTTATTAGTCGCACTCATTTTGTCACTCTTGCACGTTTTACTCAAACGTCTCTTACCGCCGACGTACTTCCAATGGATGTGGAGCGTGTTTGTTATGGCACTTATGCTAAACTTTGCCATGGCTCCTTATCGTTTAACGCGCATTTGGAATGATGTATCCCATTTAATAGGATAGACAAAAAATAACCCCGGATATCAGTCCGGGGTTATTTTGAATAATTAAAAAACACGCTCAAAATTTAGGTACATATGTCTTAGGAGCAGATACTTTTTCCAATTGTTCACTCCAGTTCAGCAACTCGGCATAATGTTTAAATGCATAAACTAAATTTTCCCGTGTTTTGTTAGAACTATATCCTCTATGACTGGGATGATCTGTTAAAAGGACTAAAGAAACTGTTTTTTCGTCATGTTTTAATATAGTAAATGATACGGTATTATCTCCAATACGCAAACGAGGCATTTGGTAATCCGTTCCCGAATCTTTCATTAAATTAAAAGAATATCCGTTTTTATTCAATTCTTTCGTAGCGGCTTCACTGCCGATTCCTTGTTTCCAAAGAAATGATTTCAAATATTCATGTCCCCACATAATGATAACATCGGGCGTATACGTTTGAAATATATTCATGAAAGCACGAGCCCCTATTTCTTGAGCAGATGTATTCATATAACCAACATTATATTTATCGGATTGATTGGGCATGGCGCGTTGAAAAAAATTAGCAAATAATAAATGATCCCATAAAGAAAAATCTCCCCCTATTGTAGGACGGAATTTCTTATGACTGTACCGATCTGTGCGGCTATATAAATAATCGGCAATCAATACCATGGTTTTATATTGGCAAATAGGTAATTTTCCACATTCGTCACATTTATTTTCATGCATCTCACAAACCGCAGACACCGCAGATATATTTGCCAATTCCGCACTAATTTTAGTTTGCAGTTCGTTGTTTTTATACTTAGTCAAAATTTCTTTTAAAGTGGCTATGTAATTGCTTTGTTCTTTATTTCTATTCTGAACTTGCAAATTTTCTCCTTTATCATTCATCACGCAATAATGATCACATCCCAAAATCATCACTTTATAAAAACCGTTTTCCTTTCCGTGATTTTTTTCGGTACCGAATTGAAGTTGTTTATTATCATCAAACTTAATCCCGTATTTATACAAGTCCCCTACCCACGGATAAAAACAAAAATTATTTTGACTAGCCATATATGCACAAATCTCCTTTTTAAGTCTATCTATCATTTTATCACAAAAAAGAGAACCACACGCTCACATCCCCCTCATAAATAATTGTAAAATAATACCATACTTTACATAAACCGGAACGCTATGATATTACCGCAAGAATTTAGCACCTACACTTCTGCCTTATTTGGCAAAGACCGCTGGCAACGATACTTACAGGCATTTGAACAAATGCCCGCCACCAGTATCCGCCTAAACCCGTGGAAACTGCCTTCCGAGCCGGTTTTTGAGCAAATAACACCCGTTCCGTGGTGCAGAGAGGCCTATTGGCTTAATAACCGCCCTAATTTTACGTTAGACCCCTTATTTCACAGCGGAGTATATTATGTGCAAGAAGCGGGCTCTTTGTTTTTAGACCAAGTATTGCGCCAACATGTTACCTCCCCTGTCTTGGCATTAGATTTATGTGCGGCTCCCGGCGGGAAATCTACTTTAATGCGCGCTGCTTTGCCTCAAGGCTCCGTATTAGTTTGCAACGAACCGGACCGCCGCCGCGCTAACATACTATTGGAAAACATGCTCAAACAAGGGCATCCGGACGTACTGGTAACGCATAATTACGCGCAAGATTTTGCCAAAACTAATTGGGTTTTTGACGTGATTTTGACTGACGTTCCTTGCTCGGGGGAAGGATTATTCAGACGGGATGAAAGCGCTGTAAAAGAATGGAGTTTGGCAAATGTGCATTATTGCCAAAAGCGCCAACGCCAAATTTTAACTGATATTTGGCCTTGCTTACGCCCCGGTGGATTACTTATTTACAGCACTTGTACTTACAATACGCATGAAAACGAAGAAAATGTACGTTTTGTGATGGAAGAACTGGGCGCGGAAATTCTACCCGCTTTTACAAAACCCGAGTGGCAGATTACCGGATCTTTATTAAAAGATTGGGCACAACCGGTGTATCGTTTTATTCCCGGAATTACACAAAGTGAAGGCCTCTTTATGGCAGTACTTCGCAAAAAAGGAACTCCACTGGCACACACCTTCTTGCCCACTTCCGCCAGAAGGCATGCGCAAGCCCATCCGCTGATTCACTTATTATCGGACGGAATTGCAAAACCCGAGCAAAAAGGAAAAGAGCAAATCCCTTCTGCGGCTCAAGCGCTTTCTTTAGATTTTCCGGCGGACACTTATCCGCGTGTAGAATTAACATTGATGCAAGCACAACGTTATTTACACCGCGAATCTTTTGCTTTACCTAATGATACACCAAAGGGTTTTGTGGTAGTAACTTACAAACAACAACCGCTTGGGTTTATGAAAAACCTAGGCGATCGCGCAAACAATTTGTATCCCAAAAATTGGGCTATTCGCAGTTTATAATCAGATCCATTCACATTTCACAAGACACAAATCTTCTTGTGTTTGCGCATGCACGAGCGCATGAACGGTATTGTGGTCATCTAATTTTTGTACCTTGCAAATCAATTCTTCCCCGCATTTGATTTCTTTTTTGAAGACAATATCGATATTTTTAAGTTTCTTTTCGTGCTTCCACTCATACGGGAGCGGCTCAATGGCCCAAACGATATAATTACCGTTGTTGGCGTGCATATTTACATCTATATCATTGTAACGTACTTTAAAAGTTTCTTCGTAATCTGCTTTGGTAAGAGGCGGTATCTTGCTAAATTTCAAATCCGCTTCTTGCGGCACAAATTTAATCATATTTTCATTGCCCGCCAAAATTTGTCCGACATTGGCAATATCCATGGTTTTGCTGTTTACCAAAGCCCATACGCTTGAGGCTTTGCCGCATAATTTGCCATCGGCGTAAATTTCAAAATTACGGTAAGCAAACATGCGGTTATATCCGCGCGGTTCGGTCTTGATTGTTAATTGATTAACATGCGTGGGATAATCGGCAAATTCAATACGATATTTTAACAGTACCCACATCAAATGTTGCGGGTAAATAACGGAATAGCCAAAGCCCAAACGCTCTGCGCTTTCGGCAGCCAAATCCTGAAAGAAGTTCAATAAAGAAAATGGTTTTAAGCGGTTATTGCATTCACTGTCCGAATAACGAATATGTATGTTTTCTTGTAAAGTTAAATCTTGCATTTTTCCTCCTTACACTTAGTCCACGTCAAAGTTGAAATAAGTGTCTTTATACGGTTCATTTTTAAGCGTAAAATGCCACCATTCGGAACTTATTCCTTTAAATCCGGCTTTGTGCATAGCATCTCTTAAAATTTTACGATTCTTTTTTTGCTCCGGAGTTATCTTGTTATAAAGTTGATGGGAAATTTCGGAGAATAAATCAAAAGTTCCTCCCATATCCACAAAAGAGCCGTCTTTTTTGATGATCGTTAAATCAACGGTGCTGCCGCGCGTATGCCCGGATTTAGCCGCGATATAATTACCCGCCAGCAAGTTCGATTTTTCAAGAGTGGGATAAAAAGTTTTATCACCGGGGTTACTGGGATCATTTATCCACGCTACAAAATTATCTACTGCTTTTTGCGGACGGTAAGCATCCCATATTAAAAGGCGGTAACCTTGTTGACGTAAATCTTCCGCTGCCTTGGCAAGTGCCGCAAGCGCTTCTTTGGTCATATAGGCCCGCGGTGCTTTATAACCGTTTATCCTATTGCCCGTAAAATTATTGGATGAGTAATAACGGATGTCATAGGCCGCGTCATCAATTACACTGCTGATCTCAGCAAAGCCGCTTTTATCCGTCGAAATAGTATCTGACCAAACAGGTGTCAAACAACTTAGCACTAGCACAAACGTCACTAAATATCTCTTCATGTTATTTCCGCCTCCAAGTGAGTTATATAAATTATATTACAAAAAATAATCATCGATCAAAACATTGAGAAAAACCTTAAAGGCAATCAAATCTTAACTCTTCCTAAATGTGATACAATACTCAAAAGGAGAGAATATGAAAAAACTAAGTATCGTTCTTTTATCTGCAGTATTTTTATTAACCGGATGCACCAGCCTTCCGTCTAAGAAAGAATTTACCCTAGAAGGAGACCACGGAAAACTGGCCACCGTACTACAAACCCCCAAAAATCAAAAAACTTATCCGCTGATACTAATCCTACACGGGTTTAATGCCAATAAAGAAATGTATTTACTGACTGAACTAACCGAACAACTCAACCGGCGCGGTATGGCTACGCTAATTTTTGATTTTAACGGACACGGACAAAGCGAGGGTTCCTTTTTGGACATGACCATTCCCAACGAAATGGAAGATGCACGCCGCGTTTATGCTTACGCCGAAAAACTGCCGCATGTAGATTCTATTTCCATGGTAGGACATTCCATGGGAGCCGTTATTGCGGGGATGCTTGCCGGAGAACTGGGCGCAGATAAAATTAAAACTATCGTCTTAATGTCCCCCGCTCCGGAACTTAAAGAAGATACTGCCAAAGGAGATTTATTCGGCGTAAAATACAATCCTAAAGACGTGCCCGAATATATTACCCTATCAAATGGTTTGAAAGTCGGACGTGCTTTTTTAGAAACGACCCAACACTTACCCATTTATGAAATTTCTAAAAAATATACCGGTCCTGTTTTGGTGTTACACAGCCAAGATGATCAATTAGTACCTTACCGTTATGGTGTGGAATATAGCAAAGTATTCCCACATGCGCAACTGAAAACCGTGCACGGTTTTGATCACAACTTTACACAGGATACCCCCACGATAGATACTATCGTGACAGATTTTTTGGCGGAGCAATTACTAAATAATTAAACGGAGGTTTTTATGACTGCAACTTTACATACTTCTTTTTTGGGAATTGATTTTGAAAATCCGTTTTTGTTGGCGTCCGCACCGCCGACCGCTTTGATAGAAAGTATCGATAAAGCATTTGAAATGGGTTGGGGAGGTGCGGTACTTAAAACGATTACTCCCGACGATTTAGAAATGAACGAAGCCAGTCCGCGTTATACTGTATTACAGGATAAAAAACGCATTATCGGATTTCAAAATATCGAACTTTTAAGCCATCAAACCGTTAAATACTGGTGCGAAGGTATTAAATTTTTAAAACAAAAACATCCGCACAAAGTTATTATTGCCAGCATTATGGCTCCCGTCAATAAAAATGCTTGGCAAAACCTAGTAAAGGTAATCAATAATACTCCCGCCGATGCATTTGAACTTAATTTTTCCTGTCCGCACGGAATGCCGGAAAAAGGAATTGGTATGGCTATCGGTACCGACGCCGAGATTTCCGCTCAAATTACCACGTGGGTAAAAGAAGTAGCCCAAAAGCCCGTGTTTGTAAAACTTTCCCCTAATGTGAGTAACATAGCGCGTATTGCTTGCGCGGTGGAAAATGCCAAAGCGGACGGATTGGCTGCCATTAATACCGTACAAGGCTTTATGGGACTGGATTTAAACACATTGCAACCGATGCTTAACGTCAACGGGAAAACCACCTACGGAGGCTGTTCCGGCACCATGGTTAAACCTATCGGGCTGCGTTGTGTATCTCAAATACGGCAAGCCAGTGCATTGCCTATTTTGGGCATGGGCGGTATTTCCTCTTGGGAAGATGCCGCGCAATATATAGCCGTCGGCTCGGATGCTGTGCAAGTGTGCACGGAAGTGATGCTCAACGGATATAAAGTGATCGGACCGATGTTAAAGGGACTGCAACATTATTTGGAAGAAAAGGGATTTGCCGATATCCGCGCTCTAAAAGACAAGGCAATTGCTCTTATTTCCCCTCATCAACAACTGCAAAAAACACCGTTAGCCTATCCGAAAGTTAATCACGATAAATGCGGACGCTGCGGTAAATGCGTGACCATTTGCACCGAATCAGAGCATCAAGCGCTGCGTTTAGATGATGGATATATTACCGTCGATAAAGAACGTTGCGTCGGATGCGGTTTATGCCGTTTTGCCTGTCCGGCAGAAGCCATTAGCACCCAAATAAATTAATCTATCTGTTCCAATAAAAAACCGTCCTTTGCAAAAACAAAGGACGGTTTTTAATTTAATCACCTGATAACTGCCGCATCACCCGGCATTAACACATTGTTATCTTGCATCAATATTTCCTTGTGAATTTGCTTTATAAAATACTTTTTATCAGTAGCGTTTTTTTATGCTTAGACTAAATGTCAAATATTCATAAAGACGTTTCCCTGTCCCGTGCACAGGAGCGGGTGCATATCTAACAAAACTGTTTGAATCGAAACGGAAAGCATTGTAGCGCGATTCCAACCCAAGACTCCACCCCTCATGTCCCAAATCAAATTCCAGCCCCAATCCCGCAAAATAACCCAGTTTGGTTTGCGTTTGCTTGGCGGAATATACCGTACCGTAATAGTTCATATCCAATTTCTGCTCTGCAGCCACACATCCAATGCCGAAAGGAACATACAAACGCACCCGGTCAGAGGGATTAAGCGTATAACGGGCAGAGAGCATCAAATTAAGCATATGCACGCCGTCATCTATGGTATTGGTAGCACTCCATGTAATATCTGCTCCTTCATAATCTCCGTAGGAAAAATCCGTTCCGATACCGAAATGATCCGTTACCAAATAATAATAGGACAAGCCCAGTTCCGCGCCGAGTGTCCCCCAATCGGTCCGACTGCCGCTACTATTATATACAATACCGGAGTTTTGCAATTGAAAACCCAATCCGCCTCTTAAGCTGAACATATGTTGTCCTTGTTCCAGTTGCGCAAAAGACGGAGCCGCACAACACATTACTACCACAATCCACAGTATTTTTTTCATTGATACGCTCACAAAATAAGTTTTTTCTATTATAACAATTATACGATTAGGCGCGTGTTTTAATAAAATATCCAATGTGCTACAATAATCAACAGGAGGACGTATGAAAAAATTAATTTGTGTGTTAGGTGCATTAGTATTGCTTGCCGCGTGTGCTACGCCCTATAAGCAAGCCAAAAAAGCAACCGGCAACGGATATTTCGATACCAAACTGCAAGAAGGAATGTACGAAGTAACTTTTAACGGAAACGAAAATACTACCGCCGCCAAAGCCCATAATTTTGCTTTGCTGCGTGCAGCCGAAGTATGCTTGGAAAACGGCTACCAATCTTTTGAAATTACACGCCAAACGGAAGATTTTACCGAGAAAGAGGTGGATACCGGTATTAAAATTTTCGGCGGGACGCTTTCTAACATCGAAAACACCGAACCGAAAATTACACTCGTGATTCGTTGCTCCAAAAAGTTAGATCTTCTTTACAAAGCCGAAGAACTTAAAACGAATTTACGAGCCAAATATAAATT
Organism: uncultured Elusimicrobium sp.; assembly: GCA_902797165.1. Taxonomy (GTDB): domain Bacteria; phylum Elusimicrobiota; class Elusimicrobia; order Elusimicrobiales; family Elusimicrobiaceae; genus Avelusimicrobium. The sequence continues at coordinate 8,271 of CADBRU010000004.1, read as the reverse complement.
GCAATAAAAACAAAAACCCCGCAAACGCGGGGTTTTTTAGTTACAGTTTACCTCAAATTCTCCCTTTAAATTCAAAACCGATTGCCTCCACCGCCGCCTTTATTTCTTCGTCGGTAGGGTTACCTTCCACATAAGCAATTCCTTCACTTAAATCCACGGTAACTTTTTCGACGGAACTTAATTTACCAATTGCATTTGTTACATTGTTTTTGCAATGATTGCAATTCATGCCGCCGATTTTAAAAGAAACGGTTTTTTCAGTATCGGTAGTGCGGGTCCGCTCTGCTTTTTCTCTATTCTTCTTAAAGAATATTGCATTTGCAAAAAGAGCCAGCAGTATCACCGAACACGCCATCTTGAAATGGTAGAAATGCCCGCCATGATGCGCCATTGAGTGAAAGTTGGAAACGTCAAACCAAGCGGTCGGCAAAAAATTGTCTATAATTAGTCCCGCACTAATAGCACCGATGATAAGCGTGGTTAAATAAAGCACGAACGTTTTTTTGCCTAAAACCTTGCCGATTACCAGCATAGAGGCCACATTGGCCGCTGGGCCCGCCATCAGAAAAACAAGCGCCGTGCCGGGGCTCATACCTTTCATCATCAGCGCAATGGCTATAGGAATAGATCCCGTCGCGCAAACGTACATCGGAATTGCCACTAACAGCACCAGTAGCATAGTTAAAAGCGTATTGTGCTCAAAGATCAGAAAGAAATTATCCGGCACAAAATAAGTAATCAGCCCCGCAATTACTAACCCGAACATAAGCATTTTGCCGATATCTTCCATCATTTCCACGTAGCCATATTCAAACACTCTTTTCAGTTTCTGCGTGAAAGACAGTTTCTCTGCCGGCTGAGTTACCGCTGGCGCTATATTTTCAGACGGAGTATCTTGCGAAGTAAAAAAGGTGGTTACCAGTCCGGCAAATAGAGAGGTAATTAAGGCCACTATTGGGCGGATAATTGCAAAGGGTAGCCCCAAAAGTGAGTAAGTGGCAATAATGGAATCTATGCCGGTTTGCGGAGTGGCTATCAAGAACGCAACTACCGAACCTTTAGATGCTCCCTCTTTATACATTGCCATTGCCGTCGGGATAACGCCGCACGAACATAGCGGCAACGGGATCCCCAGCAGCGTAGCATACAAAACGGATACCCAGTTATTTTGTGATAAGTATTTTGAAAAAAGTTGTTGCGGGACAAGCACATGCAAAATGCCGGCAAACAAAAAACCAAGCAATAAATAAAACGACATTTCGTTAAATATCGAAAAAATAATGCCCGCTATTTCTTTTATAAATTCCATGTTAAACTCCGTTTCCGATAAAAGGCAACCCTTTAATTTAAATTTTTCAGTGCGTCCTCGTAATTTTTATGTATTTTGGCTAGGATTTGACAAGTTTTTACTTCGGCACAAGCAGAACAAGTTTCAAAATTTTTGCCTTTCACACATTTGCGAATTTCGCACATATTGCTGCAAAAATAGGTTTTTACCCCGTCAGCACGGCAGCCCATACAATTAATCATTTCCGGCGTAATTGATACTTTATTTAATTTGCTCCATAATTCTGCCGTCTTTTTTCGCAATGTATCATCATTATGCAATGTAGCCAAGTATGCATCACATTTTTCACAGTCTAGCCCGCAACAGGCAATTAATTTTTTCGTCATAAATTATCCGCAAATCTTTATTCCAACCAAAACACACGCCCATCTTTGCGCGGGGCGGCGGAAGGCATTTCTCCTTCGGTGTAACCTACTGCACAATGGCCAATACCTTCCCAATCGCCCTGAACACCCAAATCAGCAAGCAATTTTTTCCACTCGGCACTTTCAAATTCTTCTTTGGCGCGGTGTATCCAAATACTGCCTAATCCCAGTGAGTGGGCGGCCAGCATCATATTACCCATCACCAAACTCCCGTCGTAAATACCGGTAAAACAAGTCTTATCCGCCAACACAATCAAAATAGCGGGCGCGCCGTAAAAAGGATCAAAATCTTCCGGCCAACCTCCGATTTTGCCATTAACTTTAGCCAATTTATCACGCAGTTCTTTGTTGGTAATTACCAGCGTAATGGCGGCTTGTTTCCCCCGCCCGTTAGCGGCATACAGTCCGGCCTCTACAATTTGTTCCAAATCTTTTTTAGCGGGCATCTGAGATTTAAATTTTCGAATACTGCGGCGTTCTTTCATGGCTTTAATAATATCGTTCATATCGGTTCCTTTTACTCTACGGTATCTTTATTTAATAGTTTATCATATATTTTTTTATCTTCCGCACTAAAGCACACAAAAATAATTTCTTTAACAAATTTTAAGGCGGAAGCGCTTTGTTTAACGCAACTAACTGCAATCTGCGCGGCTTGCTCTTTTGGGAAGCGATATATGCCTGTGGAAATGCACGGGAAAGCCACCGTTTGACAGGCGTGTTCTTCGGCAAGTTTAAGAGAATTAAGATAGCAATTGCGTAAATTTTCTTCTTCGTGGTTTCTTCCGCCGTACCATACCGGACCCACCGTATGAATCACATATTCACAGGGCAGTTTGTAGGCGGAAGTAAGTTTGGCCTCTCCCGTTTGGCAACCACCTAAGGTGCGGCACTCTTTTAATAGTTCCGCCCCGGCGGCACGATGTATGGCCCCGTCCACTCCCCCGCCGCCCAATAATGTGTGATTAGCGGCGTTGACAACGGCATCCACTTTGAGTTTTGTGATATCACCCTGAATTACCGTTAGTTTAAGCATGTGTATATTATAGAAAATTAAATACGTAAGCGCTCGTTATTAACAAATTGTCTATTTTGCTTCTATAACTGCTAAAATATTTTTAGTATTTTACCTTCAAATCAAAAATTTGTAATCTTATACATATGGTTGAAGTAAAGACAAAAGATGAATCTATTATTCTGATTTTACAAGGTGTTCTGGACGGAACGGAACACATTGATCTTCCCGTTTTACAACTAAGCCATAAAAAAATACAACTGGTCGGCGAAAATATTGAGTCTTGGAATACCGATTTTGTAGTCACTCTTTTTAGTGTATTAAAGGACGTGCCTAAAGAGAATATCACCTACTCGCAACTGCCGCAAGGGATGGAGCAACTTTTGCGCCTTGCCTTTCACGCACCCCATAAAGAAGAAGAAAATCAACGCAAGAAATTCCCCTTTTTAGAACGTATCGGGGAAATAGGGATACACTTTTGCCGCTCCGTTAAAAAAGGCAGTATTTTTATTCATGAATGTATGGCTTCTTGGAGCAGGCAACTCATTGGCAAGGCGGTGTACCGCAGTAAAGATTTTTGGATGATTTTAACCGATTGCGGTCCGAAATCTATTCTGATTGTATCACTCATCAGTTTTATGGTGGGGCTCATTTTGGCATTTGTGGGCGCTATACAACTTAAAACGTTCGGTGCGCAAATCTATGTGGCCAGTTTGGTTACAATCGGTATGACACGCATTATGGGCGCTATCATGACGGGTGTAATTATGGCCGGCCGCACGGGTGCTTCTTACGCAGCGACCATCGGCACCATGCAAGTCAACGAAGAATTAGACGCATTGCAAACTATGGGCATTTCCCGCACGGACTTTTTGGTTTTACCGCGCATGAATGCGCTGCTGCTTTCCATGCCTATTTTAATTTTACTGGCCGATGTTATGGGTATCTTGGGCGGGTGCTTTGTATGTGTGCTGTTTTGGGATATTCCCCTCTCCGAATATATCAAATATTCCGTTAATTCTTTTAATATGACAAACTTTTTGGTCGGCGTTTTTCACGGAATTGTATTCGGACTGATTATTGCTTTATGCGGATGCTACTTTGGTGTGCATTGCGGACGTAATGCAGATAGCGTCGGCACCGCCACCACCAATGCAGTCGTGTATGCCATTGTGTGGATGATTGTGATGACAGGGTTACTTACCGCACTTTGTCAGGGACTTGGAATATGACGAAAGAAAAAGCCATTATTCATGTGGAAAATTTAAGTATCGGTTATGATGATAAGGTCATCATGAAAGATCTTTCTTTTGATATTCCCAAGGGAGACATTTTTATTATTATGGGAGGATCGGGATGCGGAAAAAGTACGCTACTGCGCACGCTGACCGCTCTTATTCCCGCCCAAACCGGACAAATTTGGATACGCGGTATAGATTTTATAAATGCCGATAAAAAACAAAAATTAGACATTATGAAACACAGCGGCATTTTATACCAAAGCGGCGCACTGTTTAGTTCCATGACGCTGGCGGAAAACGTGGCACTTCCTTTGCAACAATATACCGCTTATGCACCGGGTAAAATCAGCAAAATAGTGTCTTTCAAATTAGCGCTGGTCGGACTAGCGGGTTATGAGGATTATTACCCATCCGAAATCAGCGGCGGTATGCGCAAACGTGCGGGGTTGGCACGTGCACTGGCATTAAACCCCGAAATTGTGTATTTTGATGAGCCGTCCGCCGGTTTGGATCCGATCAGTTCCAAAAATTTAGACGATTTGATATTGGAAATTAACAAAACATTGGGGACGACGATTATTGTCGTTACGCATGAATTACCTTCTATTTTTGCCATCGGGAAAAATAGTATTTTCTTAGATAAAACTATTAAAACCATCTCGGCAAAAGGTAACCCGAATGAACTTTTGAAAAATCCCCCCAATCAGCAGGTGTATGAATTTTTAACAAGAGGAGTTTCTCATGAAAAAAGAACCAAATAGAAGAGCCGCCGGACTATTTTTAGTAATCGGTTTTGCGTTATTTTTAGGACTGATCGGACAGACGGTTTTCCATAAAATACACGCAGACACCAAAAACGTTGTGGTGATGTATTTCCACGAATCGTTACAGGGTTTAGCCGAAGGTTCCTCCGTGTTATTTCAGGGCGTTGAAATAGGCAAAGTAACCCGCATTGTACTGGTAACCGATAAAGATAATTCAAAATTTGATGTGGCGGTTTATGCACGGTTAAAACCCATTGGTATTATGAGTGAAGGCTCTATTTGGGATAAATTTTGGAAGAAGAGCAACTTACTGGGATCTCTGATTGAAAAGGGGCTCCGCGCCCAAGTGGCCACACAAAGTTATCTGACGGGACAACTGATGATTCAACTGGTCATGTTACCCGATACGGAAGTTAAAATGGAATATCAAAAAAATGACCGTTTTCCGCAAATTCCCACCGTTTTATCTAAAAGAGAAGAACTGGCCAGAGGCTTAAACGCACTGCAAATTCACGAAACCATTGAACGCATTAACCACGTAACCGAAGTACTGGGAAGAGAATTACCCATTTTACTGCCCGCCCTGACCAAAAGTGCCGAAAATTTGGACCAGACCTTAGAAAAGGTGGCCGGCAGCAGTGATGAGACCATTGCCAATATGAACGAAGCCTTACACGACGTGTCGGACGCGGCAAAATCGATGCAAAATTTGACAGATTATTTGGAAAGACATCCGGAATCTTTAATTCAAGGAAAAAAAGGAGAATAATATGAAAATTATCAAAATCATCATCCCCTGTTTACTGCTGAGCGGTTGTTTCGGTACCAGTCAGCAATCTAAATTTTATACGCAATCTGCCATGGCTACGGAAACGTTGTCAACCGATTATACCGCCTTTGTGGGAGTGAGCCGCATTCAACTACCTAAATATGTGGACCGCCCGCAAATCGTCACACAACTGAAAGATTCCGTACAAATTAATATGTCCGAATATAACCGCTGGGTGGAATCGCCCTCCCTTTTGGCAACGCGCGTGCTCATAGAAAATTTAAGCACACACCTTCCCGCCGCGCAAATCAAAATCAACCAGTTCAAAGGAGAAGGATTTGATCGCACGGTAGTTGTGGAAGTGGTAAAAATCAATGCTGTGCTGGACGAAAAAGCAGAACTGGCGGCATGGTACACGATTAAAGACAAATCCGGCAAAACACTCTCTCATCATAAATTTACCGGCACGGTCCAAATCGGCAAAACGTATGATGATTTGGTAAAAGGCTACGGCCAACTGCTTGCGCAACTTAGCCAACAAATTGCCAGTGTTTTGATTCAAAAATAAGTTTGAATCTACAAACTGAAATGGCAATTCTTTTTATCTCATGAGAAAAGGGAAATTAGAAAAAGCGTTTACCTATTTGGAATCGGGCGCGGTGCTGCTGGTCACCAGCCACAACCGCCAAAAAGATAATGTCATGAGCATATCGTGGCAAATGGTACTTGATTTCACGCCGCGCATTGCCATTTGCACAGGCAGTTGGAACGAATCCTTTGACGCCATTATCCGCACCAAAGAGTGCACTTTATGCGTGCCCGCGGCGGATATGCTGGATAAAGTGGTGGGTATCGGCACGGTGCACGCGTCCGAGTGTGATAAATTCAAACATTTTCGTCTTAAAAAGCAAAAACCCGCCAAGGTTAAATCCCCCCTCATTTCCGACTGCTTGGCCGCCATTGAATGTAAAGTAATCGATTACATAGAGGAGCATGGCATACTGGTTTTGGATGGTGTGCAACTGTGGGAAAACCCGCGCAAAAAAGAGCGTCGCGTCCTTCACTCCAATGGGGACGGCACTTTCTTTGCCGACGGTGAATTTTTTAATCGCAGAAAAGAAATGAAAAGCCGCTTGCCCGAAGGATATGAGAACTTGGAACAAAAGAAGATCATGAAATTATAAATCTATCGTTTGTATCAACAAGCCCCCAGTAAAACTTACTGGGGGTTTTATTATTACCTTTGCTGTGACCAAAAAGCGCACAAATCTTAATGCAGTAGGGCCTTAATTTCTTGCTTTACTTTGGCTAAATCACTACAAGATAGGAGCGGAATAAGCGCATTTATTTCTTCCGCGCTCTTATCCCACCATTTAAGTTTAAGCAGTAGGTCAATGAGTTCATCATCAAACCGTTTGCGGACGATTTTAGCAGGGTTTCCGGCCACAATGGTATAAGGCGGCACGTCTTTGGTAACCACGCTGTTTAGGCCGATAATCGCGCCATCGCCAATATGCACACCCGGCAGTATCGTCACATTCTGCCCGATCCACACATCATTGCCAACGACGGTATCACCCTTTAAGGGAAGTTCTTTTGTTACGGGAGCCAACGCATTTCCCCAATTTCCCCCCATAATATAAAACGGATACGTAGTGGCGCAGTTCATCCGGTGATTGGCACCATTCATCACAAATTCCACCCCTTTGGCAATCGCGCAGAATTTTCCAATAATCAGTTTATCACCGATAAACGGATAATGATGGGTGACATGTTTTTCAAATTGGTCGGCGTCGTCACCATAATAATAGGTATAGTCACCGATAATGATATTTGGGTTCTTTACTACATTTTTTATATAGCAAAGGTCAGGGAGTTTCTCGTTCGGGAACACTTTGTTGGGGTTCGGTATGTTTTTCATAATTTTATTATAAAATATTTAAGGTTTTTAATTTTTTGCTTCAACTTCCTTTACATTTTTGTCTTTGGATTTCAACGTTTTTAAATCTGAGCGGAACTCCATAATAAGCACCAGCAGCCAAAACAAAAATACCAGTGTCACAATATCGTCGCACATCCGATTTTTGACCATACCGATAAGCGCAAAAAGATAACCTTGCTCCGTCGTCACAAAAAGCATGGCGGTTTCCCACGCAAACATAGAAAACCGTTTGTCCATAATCGGAATTAAGTTATTGTTTTCATCATAAACAATACGGCGGATACGCTTTGTTTTGTATGAAAAATATTTCAGCAGGAATACAAAAGCACAAATAAACATCTGAAACAAAACATTCACCCAAATCCATTCTTTCTCGCAGATATTATTGGGCACGCCGGAGAAATCATAGTCATATTGAATCATATCCGGAATGGAATCCCAATAGACGCTGTAGACCACGATTTCCAGCAAAAGAACAGCAAAGGTTAAGACGATAGATAAGTAAGTTCTAAACTTAATCCCTTTTAATGTATTGCCGGATATAATCATTTTGATAAATTGTATAAATGACGACATATTTTCTCCTGTCTGCTAAAATCTCACACTTATTATTTTAGAAAAAATCAGAAAATAAGGATAGAATCTTATTTTGCCAATGCGGCCAACAAGCATCGTACTACCGTCGATATAGTGTCCAAAACTCTGTCCTTGCTCCCTATACAATATCTTGCCCTTTTTGCTTATCATTAACCGGGATTTTATCGTTTGAATTGCACGTGGGCAACGAAATAACGGTTGTCGGAAATCCTGCTCCACGTGTTAAGTAG
>CADBRU010000003.1 GCA_902797165.1 uncultured Elusimicrobium sp. | reverse complement strand
TGCCGCTTCTACGATTTGATTGTCTTCAAACGCGCGGCTGCTGCTGTACGAGAATGCTTCCCCGTACGAAGGCGCTACGGACATAAAGATAATGCTGAAACTTAGAAGAAGAGAAATTAATTTGACAGGTTTGAAAAAACAGGAAAAAACAGCCGGAATATAGGCATATATTCCGGCCATTGTACGACATAAAAGGGTTCTCCGTTCCTTCGCGGGTTGCGGGAACAAGTTATAGCGGATCCAAGTTGAAACAACGTGGCGCATAAACGTCTCCTTTTATCTATCTCCACTTTCATTATAGAAAAGATAGCGCATTTATGCCATAATTTTAAGACCTATTTAGTACCTAGGTCTAAAGACCTATTACATTTTGGCAGATAAGTACTCGTAAACGGCAGGGCAAACCCAACAATCCGGCAGCGTGCCGGCTTTATAAGCAGATTTTACCGACGAAGAACTAACTTCGGAAAACCCCAAAGGACAAGGCAAAAACAAAGTACACAAATCAGGATACAAAGTTTGGCTTAAGTGAGCATTGTTAATTTCATAAGCCGCATCAGCCGCGTTACGCACCCCGCGCACACATATTTTTAATTCGCGCGCGCGCATATAATCTACCAACAGCCCATCAAAACTATCCACACTAACTCCCTGTAAATCCGCGGTGGCGGCCGCAATCATTTCTTTGCGCTCTTCTACGGAAAAAAGCGGGGTTTTGTCCGGATTAACAAGCAGCAAAACACGTACCGCACCAAACAAATGAAGTGCGTTTTTAACAATAGCCAAATGACCGTTTGTAAACGGATCAAATGTCCCTTGAAAAATAACCGGTTTTATAGACATATATACACGTCCCTTCTTATTATGGTATCATAATTTTATGAATAAAAACCCGCTTAGTAACGAAATTTATTTTCAGCGCACGCGTCCACAAACGACCGATGTGCGCGGAGAATACTTTCGCGACCAAACCAAGATTATTCATTCTTTACCGTTTCGGCGGCTCAAACATAAAACACAAGTTTTCTTTGCGCCCGACAATGATCACATCTGCACCCGCATCGAACATGTACTGCATGTGGCCACCATTGCCGCTGCTATTTGCCGCGGACTAAACCAAAGCGGTAATTGGCAGTTGGACCAAGACTTGGCCTATGCCATCGGGCTCGGGCACGATATCGGGCATGCCCCTTTCGGGCATGAAGGAGAGCGGGCTTTGGCGCGGTGCATTTCCCCAAAACCGTTTTTACATGAAGTCAACAGTTACCGCGTGGTGGAACATTTAGCCAATTACGGAGAAGGACTTAACTTGACCTACGCGGTCAAAGACGGTATTTTGTGCCACTGCGGAGAAGACTTTGCCACTAAAGAATTGCGCCCCGCTACCATTCCCAACAATTTGGAAAAAATTCAAAGCCGCCGCTGTTTGCCCACTACTTATGAAGGGTGTATTGTGCGGGTATCGGACAAGATTGCGTATTTGGGGCGCGATATTGAAGATGCCATCAAAGCCAAATTGATTACCAAAGAAGATATTCCGCTCATTGTGCAAGATGAAATCGGCACGTCCAACGGGGAAATTATCAATACCCTGACCCTAGATTTAATCGAACATTCCAAAAATAAAGATTATATCGGCTTTTCACCGGAAAAATCGGATATTATTTTGCAGTTGCGCGACTTTAACTATCAGCGTATTTACAACAATGCACAAATGCGCCAACGCAAAGCCACTATTGATAAGCGTATTGCAGATTTGTTTGATTATTACCGGGAAATTTTTGAAAAATACGGTTTTGATTATGCCGCGTATGACCGCGAGGGAAAACAAACCGCTATTAATTTTGCCAAATATATGGCTTCTATGATTAAGGCCTACCACGAAGATCCGGCCGAACGTGACAATATGATTACCGACTATATTGCCGGCATGACCGATTCTTATGCTTTAAGTGCCATGGAAGATGTAATTCTACCCAATTCCATTAAGTTTTTTAGTTAAGATTATAGGGTACAACCGTCACACGAACCGATTTTTGCGCACTCCCCGTTATCATCATAACAAATCAAACTACCGTCCTCTTGCAACGCTAAACTATAAGGAGAATTATTGATATCATTGTTATTTGTACGGAATGCATAAATACACTCATAAGAACACCCTAAATCAAAATCATAGGTCCAGTTTTTTGTATGCACACAATAATTGCTGCCGCAATTAGTTGTGACTATAGGCCCCGGTAAGTCAATAGATAAATGCCCTAAAAAACCGTCTGGCTTAGCCAAGCATTCATCTGAATCTTTCCCAAATTCCATTTCACATAATTGCATTTGTTTATAAAGAGTACTTAACATAATTTTTGCTTCGGACAAACGGCTCTTTTCCACTGCTTTTTCATATTGCGGCAAGGCAATAGCCGATAAAATACCGATAATAAGTACTACCACTAATAGTTCAATAAGTGTAAATCCTTTTTTCATACTTTCCTCCTTTTTATTTTACTGTAGCATATTGCTATTATTATTGTAAAAAAAAAAAAACTGCATTTGTCAAGTCTTTTTTTGAAAAATTTATAAAAAAAGTCGTCATTCTCGAGTGTCTCCGTCGGGGATGATAGCAAGTAAAAAATGACGGAAAAAAGGCTCTACAAGATGTAGAGCCTTCTAAATGGAGCGGGCGAAGAGAATCGAACTCTCGTCTCAACCTTGGCAAGGTCGCGTTCTACCATTGAACCACGCCCGCGTAAATCTTATACATAAATTATATCAAATTTCACTGCAAAAGTGTAGGGGCTACCTTTTCCAAATATGTATTTTCCTTCACCACTTTTTGAATTTCGGCATCTTTTTTAAGAGTAGTTAGAATCGGACTTTTGGCAATCAGTTGGGCCGCTTCTTGCGGATTGTCGCGATAATATTTTCCGGTTTTACTAATCAAAATGTACGCCATAAAACGGCTTCCGAAAATAGCCTCTAATACTTTATCGGAAGACAAAATTTCTTTAATAGGCTCCCCTTCCACAAATGCTTTTAATTTGGCTTCATCACCCAGCGTCTGCGCCAGCAATGCGGGGTCGTCTAGCAAAGGTTTGACATCTTTGCGCGCCAAAAAGGACTTTATCATCTTATCCTGATTAAACAAATAGCGCAGCAGTTCGGGATCTTCTATATTTGAGGTAATATTAATGGTGAGTGCGTACGGAGCCGCTCCGATAATTTGATAATTTTTTTCGGTTAACGCGCGGAAATTATAACGGCTGATGACCGGCAAAGTAGAGCCTAATTCCTGCGCGCTGACGTTGCGGTCTGCCCCTTCGGAAATCTGAATATATTTTCTCCCCGCATTGGCCGTAAATGTTTTATCCACCACCAGCCCTTTTAAGGTAGAAGGATCTAAGAAAGAAGTGATGTTTTCCGCTTTCTTTTGAGCGGAAAATATAAAGAGCAGAGACAACAAAATAAGCCCCAACACCGCCCCCAACACAATAAGCGGCATACGGTTTTTTTGTTTCTCAACGGCTTGCTGAGCCTGTGTTTTGTTTTGCTCGGCTTTTGCCGCATTTTGTACCTGCTGTTTGCGGTACTTTTGCGGGTTACGCAAGCGGTCCATTAATCTTTCTTGGTCCATACCGATATTGTAACAAATAAATTCCCCTTTTAGGCAAATGCCCTGATAGATTTGCTATAGTTTATACATGAAATCTTATACCGAATACATTACAATTTGCACTGATAAACATTACGATATTATCAATATCACGCCGCGTGTGGAGCAAGCACTGGCCAAAAGCGGTATTAAAGAAGGATTGTGCTTAGTTAATTCCATGCACATTACTTCTTCCGTTTTTATTAATGACAACGAACGCGGTTTACATGCTGATTTTTTGAAATGGGTAGAAAAATTGGCTCCGTATGGCATCGATAAATACCAGCATAATTTAACCGGAGAAGATAACGGTGACGCCCACCTAAAACGCACAATTATGGGCCGTGAAGTGGTGGTGGCGGTTACCAAGGGTCAACTTGATTTCGGGCCGTGGGAAACTATCTTTTACGGTGAATTTGACGGTCAGCGCAACAAACGCATTTTAATTAAAATTATTGGGGAATAATATGAAAAAAACTATTTTTTATCACGATACCGATTGCGGCGGCGTGGTGTATTACGGAAATTATTTGAAATTTTTTGAAGAGGCCCGCACTCTTTATATGCAAGAAAAAGGCTTTTCTATCCCGGAACTGATGAAACGCGGACTTTTCTTTGTGGTGGCGCGGCAAGAAGTGGAATATAAATATCCGTTGCAATATGCAGATGTAATTGACGTCAGCACCAAAATTTTAGAAGTTTCCGACATTAAAATTGTATTTGAAAATATTATTACCAATCAAAACGGAAAATTCTGCACCAAAGGCAAAACTACTTTAGTCTGCGTCAATAAAGCCGGCATGCCTACCCCCATGGGTGTAGACGTAAAAAGTGCCATGAAATAAGAGGATTTTATGTTACAACGTACCCGAGAAGAAAAAGAGAAAATAAAACACATTTTAGCCGAAACCCAACGTAACGATATTCACATTATCAAACTGTGGTTTGTCGATATTTTGGGTAATCTCAAATCACTCACACTTTCACACCGTGAATTTGAGTATGCCATGAACGAAGGCATGGGTTTTGACGGCTCTTCCGTAGAAGGTTTTGCGCGTGTGTATGAATCGGATCTAGTGGCACTGCCCGATTTGGACACCTTCCAAATTTTCCCGCCCGAACTGACCGGCGCGCCGATTGCCCGTTTTTTCTGCGATATCAAAACGACCGACGGAAAACAATTCGAAGGAGATCCGCGTTATATTCTTAAAAAGAATTTAGCCGCCATGCGTAAAAGCGGGTTTGACAGTTTTATGGTCGGGCCGGAACTGGAATATTTTTATTTCAAAGATAACAAACACCCCGAAACCTTAGACTTTGGCGGTTACTTTGATACTATTCCGCTGGATTCCTCCTATGCGGTGCGCCGCCAAACTATGCTTATGCTCGAAAAATTGGGCATTCATATTGAATATTCCCACCACGAAGTGGCCCCCTCTCAACACGAAATTGATTTGCGCTACGACGAAGCCATGAAAATGGCCGACCAAGTGATTACCTATAAAACCGTGGTAAAACAAATTGCTTCCTCTAACGGCATGTATGCTACCTTTATGCCCAAACCCATTGCCGGCATTAACGGCAGCGGTATGCACGTACATCAATCTTTATTTGCCAAAGGCGTAAATAAATTTTACGACGGAAAAGATCCGCTCTGCCTTTCGCAAACCGCCAAACATTATATTGCGGGTATCTTAACGCATGTGCCGGAAATTTGCTCCATTACCAATCAATGGGTCAATTCGTACAAACGCCTAGTGCCCGGATATGAAGCCCCCTCTTATATTGCGTGGGGGCAAAAAAACCGCAGTGCGCTGATTCGTATTCCGCAATCTAAAAAAGGCAAACCCAATGCCACGCGCCTAGAGTGCCGCTTCCCCGACCCGGCCTGTAACCCGTATTTGGCTTTTGCCGTTATGCTCGGGGCGGGACTGGACGGTATTGCGCGTAAATTGCCTGTACCGCCTATGACGGAAGAAAACATTTTCCACATGACCTCGCAAGAGCGTGAAAAGCGCGGCATCGGCACCTTGCCGGCTTATTTGTATGAAGCCATCAATCAAACGCGCCATTCCAAATTAGTCAAAAAGATTTTGGGTGAACACACGTTTGAAAAATTTATTGCTAACAAAGATATTGAGTGGGATCATTACCGCACACACGTATCGAGTTATGAGTTAGAAAAGTATTTGTCGGTGCTATAACAAAAAACCCCGCCGCTTGGCGGGGTTTTTAATCATTAACGCATATGTGAGTAAATACTTCCCGAAGGCATTGTTTCCGTAGTCCCGTCACTTTCACTTTTGCAAAAATCATCAGTAACCGGAAAACACCAAAAACCGTCTTTATTGGGGAAAATCGCAATCTCGTAAGACTCAGCATAAGGCAATCTGGATGCTATAGCAAAACTATTAAGCGCAGAACCGCGTCCGGTAGGACCATAGCGGAAATACTTGCTTTCTTTACTCAAATAACTGTCAATATCTGTACCCGGTACATCTATATCCAAATCATCTAAATTTTCCGTAAAAGTACCGTTTGCCAAGTAATATACCTGATGCGCGTTTGCAATAGCGCGTAATACAATTTTGGCTTCTGCCGCGCGGCTTTTTTCTACCGCTTTAGTATATTGCGGAAGTGCAATGGCAGATAAAATACCGATAATGAGTACAACCACTAATAATTCAATAAGTGTAAAACCTCTTTTCATAAAAAACCTCCTTTTGATTTAACAATAGTTATTGTAAAAAATAAGTGAATACTTGGCAACTCCCTTTAGAAAATTTGAAATATAAAATCTAATACGTTTTCTTAAATTTTCCCCGCTAAGTATTAATAATAAAGTAAAATAATAGTATCTATGACTATACAAGAATTTAAAACTGTTTGTTCTACCTTAGAACAAGAATATATTGCCAAAATTTCTGCCGCTGCAGACTTAAACGCTTTGGAAGAGTTACGCGTGGCGGCTCTTGGACGCAAAGGCGCCCTGACCGAACTATTAAAGAATTTAAAAGATTTTTCGATAGAAGATAAAAAAGTAGCCGGTCCGCTCGGAAACGCTTTAAAAGCCGCACTCACCGCTGCGCTTGACGATAAAACAACCGCCTTGTCTGCCGCGCAACTTAACGAAGAATTAAACCGCGTGCAAATTGATTTAACTTTGCCCGCACGTCCCACGGCGCAAGGCAAACGCCATCCGCTTTCCATTGCGCAAAAACGCATGACCGATATTTTATCCAAACTCGGCTTTACGTGGGCGGAAGGTCCGTGGGTGGAAGATGAAAAACACAATTTTGATATGCTTAATATCCCGCTGCACCACCCGGCACGCGACGCGCAAGATACTTTCTTTGCCCAAACCGGTTCCCCTCTTTCTATGGTGCTTCGTACGCATACTTCCAACGTGCAAAGCCGCTTTATGGAAAAGCACCAACCGCCCATTCGCATTATGGCACCGGGACGTGTATTTCGCAATGACAGTTTAGATGCTACACATAGTCCGGTGTTTCACCAAATCGAAGGGCTCTACATTGACAAAAATGTCAGCATGGCCGATTTAAAACGTGATTTGACGGCATTTATGAAAGGGCTTTTGGGAGACAAAACGGAAATCCGTTTCCGCCCGTCTTTCTTCCCGTTTACCGAACCCAGCGCCGAAGTGGATGTCAAATGTGTTTTCTGCGCCGGCAAAGGATGCAATGTCTGCAAAGGTACCGGCTGGATTGAAATGCTCGGCTCGGGCGTGGTACATCCCAACGTGCTGAAAAATTGCGGCATTGACCCCGAAAAATACAGCGGATACGCATTTGGTATGGGCGTGGAACGCTTGGCCATGATGATGATGAACATCAAAGACATCCGCACATTTTATGAAAATGACTTGCGCGTACTTAATCAATTTTAGAGGTAATTATGAAGATATTATACAGTTGGCTTAAAGATTTTATTGATCTAGATTTCACGCCGGAAGAACTGGCACAGCAATTTACCAAACTGGGTATTGAAGTAGCCTCTTTGGAAAAAAAGGGTGCCGATTTTGAAGGCGTAAATGTGGCACAAATTATTCAAATCGATAATCATCCCGATTCCGACCATTTACATTTAGTTACGTTAGATTTGGGTGGCGGAAAAACGCAACGCGTGGTATGCGGTGCACCAAATGTGGCCGTCGGACAAAAGGTACCGCTAGCCCGCGTAGGAGCACGCTTGGGCAAAGTAGTATTAACCCCGGCCAAAATTCGCGGCGTAGTCAGTGAAGGCATGATTTGCTCTTCTGATGAACTGGGGCTTACAAACACCCGTGCGCGCGGTATTTTGGTATTAGATGAGAAAATTCCTCTCGGAACGGATGTGCGCAGTTTATACGGCAAATCCGATGCGCTGTTTGATTTGGAAATTACTTCCAACCGGCCCGATTTATTATCGCATTACGGCGTAGCGCGCGAACTAGGCGTACTGCTTAATAAACCCGTCAAATTACCTGCTATTAAAGAAATGAAAGGGCAAGGTCCGAGTTTAAAAGTAGAGGTCAAAGATTCCGCGGCTTGCCCGCGCTATAGCGGACGCATGATTTGCGGAGTCAAAAACGCAGAATCACCCGAACTGATCAAAGAGCGTTTAAGTGCCATGGGGCTTAACCCGAAAAATGCACTTATCGACGTAACCAATTACGTTATGTTTGAACTGGGGCAACCCATGCATGCTTTTGACCGTAATTTAATTGACGGGGACACAATTGTGGTCCGCCGCGCCGTTAAAGACGAAAAATTTACATTACTTGACGAGCGCGAACTGACCTTGGATGAAAATGCTTTGCTTATTGGAGACAGCCAAAAAGCCACCGCTTTAGCGGGCATCATGGGCGGTAAAAATTCCGGCATTGCAGATAATACGACAGATATTTTCCTGGAATCTGCTTATTTTGATGCGCCAACAATTAATAAAACTTCCAAAAAATACGGCGTATCTTCCGATTCTTCGCAACGCTTTGAACGCGGAGCCGATATCGGCATGACCTTAACCGCTTTGCACCGCGCTAGTGAACTATTGGTGGCGGCTTGCGGCGGAACGCCGTCTGAAATCGTGGACGTATATCCGGTTGCGTTTGAAAACCCGGTAGTTTCTTTTACCCCCGCGCAAATTAATGGTATTTTGGGAACGCAAATCGAAGAAGAGAAACTAAAAGATATTTTCGGCCGCTTGGCTTTGAAATTTACCGCCGGGGCCGATACTTGGGCCTTTCAAGCCCCCACACATCGGCGCGATTTAAACCACCGTTGGGATCTGGCCGAAGAAGCCGCACGCTTTGCGGGCTTTGACCAAATTCCTGCCGGCACTTCGCGCGCGTTTGTCAGTTTTACCGACAATCCCAAAGGCGTAGATTTAATGGAACGCTGCGCCGAAAAATTATGCGCGCTTGGTTTTTACGAGTGTAAAAATATTGATTTTTTGGGTGAAAAAGAATTAAAAGCGTTCGGTTTTGATCCTAAAAATACGGTAAAAATCAAAAACGCCATGGCCCAAGGGTGGGATTATTTACGTCCTACTTTACTACCGGCTTTGCTGAAAAATATCGAATTTAATCAGCGCCACGGACAAAACAATACGGCACTATTTGAAACTACCCGCACCTTTAGTTTAACCAAAGGTTTCCCGACAGAAACCTATACGGTGGCGGGGGTGTTGTGCGGCACGTTGCCGGCCCAACCTTTCTTTGCGCCCAACGGTCAAAAACCCGACTTCTATTTTATCAAGGGCGCGGTGGCTGATCTACTGGACGGGTTTGAGGCCGTACAATTAATTCCGTCTGAAAAAGCACCGGTCTATATGCATCCGAAAATTTGCATGGACATTGTAATTGCCGGTAAAAAAGCCGGTGTATTAGGTGCCTTACATCCGCTTACGCTTAGAACCGCCGGGCTTAAAACAAATGAAGTATGGGCCTTTGAACTGGCGCTTAAACCGCTTGAGAAATTATTTAATGCTCAACTCTTTACACCCGCCAAAGCAGTAGCGGCATTTCCGCCGTCACTGCGTGATTTATCGGTGGTGCTTGACAAAACTATCTCGTACGCGCAAATCAAAACCGTACTTGAAAAAACCGCACTACCCGTTCATCTGCATTTTGATTTAATCGACGTGTACGAAGGCGAACATGTACCGCAAGGTAAAAAGAGCGTCACCTTTACCCTTGCTTTTTCGGCGCCGGAGCGTACGTTAAAAGATAAAGAAACCGAAGATGCTTTTAATACTTTAGTCGGTCAATTAAAAGAAAAACTCGGAGCGGAACTGAGATAATGAACGAAGAAAAACTCAAACAACTTGAACTGCTTATTTCGCAAACCGCTTCCCGTTTGCAAACCATGCAACGCGAGTTGGCTTCCGCGCGACAGAAAATCCGTTCCCAAGAAGACACCATTAATCGTCTGCGTGAAAGTGAAAGCGAACTAAAAACCTTACGCGAGTGGAAAAGAAATACCGTCAGTGCATTAAAAAAATTGGAAGCGCGCATCGATAAAGAAATAAGTAAAACACAAAAACTTTAACGGGTGAAAATATGGCCAGAAATATTGTACAAGTAGAGATTAAAAAAATTCCGGTAGAAGTGGAAATTCCCGAACTGGGAAATTTGGAAATTGCCGATTTGGCAGTACAAGTAGAAGCGGAAATGAAACGCTTGCAGGAAGAAGAAGGCGTCATTGACACCTTGCGCCAAGCCTTAACCGCCGCGCTTATTTTTGCCGCAAAAGCCTATTTGGTACAAGTCGAAAACGGCGGGCAACAAAAAGAAGATACCATCCGTATCGACAATATTATTACTCAACTCAAAGGCACACTGGAGCAACCTAAATAATGCAGGATGATTTCAGACCGCTGGCCGCGCGCCAAGCGCCGCAAAAAATAGAAGATTTCGCCGGACAACCACATCTACTGGGGCCGGGGAAAATGCTTCGGCGTCTATTGGAAACGGATACCTTAAAATCCGCGGTTTTCTTCGGGCCGCCGGGTTGCGGCAAAACGGCTACCGCGCGTTATGTGGCCAGCCGCACGCAAGCGCACGTGGTGGAACTCAATGCCGCCGCGGCCGGTGTGGCCGATATTAAAAAAGTAATTGCCGAGGCTAAAGAGAGAGTCCGCACGCCTACTTTTGAAGAGCGCCGCACTTTACTGATTTTAGATGAAATTCATCATTTCAACAAAACGCAGCAAGACACGTTGCTTCCCAGTGTAGAGCGCGGAGATATTATTTTAATCGGCATTACCACAGAAAACCCGTATTTTTATATCAACAATGCTTTACTCTCCCGCTTTTCCGTTTTTGAATTTAAGGCACTTTCCGATAAAGATTTAGCCAAAATTTTAAACCGCGCCGCCAAACAGGAAAAAGTAAATCTCACTGATGAGGCCGCCGAATATTTTATTACGCAAGCCAACGGAGACGGACGAAAAATTTTAAACGCACTTGAAATTGCAGTGCTGACCACCGAGCCGGACAAAGACGGCATCAAACAAGTAGATTTAAAAACCGCGCAGGAATGCATCCAAAAACGTCACCTAAATTACGATAAAAAAGGTGATGAGCATTACGATATTATTTCCGCTTTTATTAAATCAATGCGCGGCTCAGACCCAGATGCGGCGGTGTATTGGTTAGCCCGTATGTTAGAGAGCGGAGAAGACCCGCGTTTTATTGCGCGGCGTATTTTAATTTGCGCCAGTGAAGATGTAGGGCTTGCAGAACCCGCCGCCATTATGATTGCGCAAGCGGCTTTTAACGCGGCCGAAGAACTGGGCATGCCCGAAGTGCGCATACCGCTTGCACACGCGGCTATTTATGTAGCCTGTTGCCCCAAGAGTAATTCTGCTTATTTAGCCATTGACCGTGCTTTACAGGAAGTGCGCGAAGGCAAACTGCGCCGCGTGCCGGATCATTTACGCTCGGGCGGTAAAAACCGCGGTTACAAATACGCACACGATTTTCCCAATCATTATGTCAAACAAGCCTATATGCCAGACCCCATACAATTTTTCAAACCCACCACGCAGGGAAAAGAAGCCGCACTGATAGAACGCCTGAAAAAAATGAAAGGAGAATAAATGGAACCCGAAGCCCCTTTCCGCGGACAAGTATTTACCGTTTCTTCCATTACCCACGCCATCAAACAAATGATGGAGGGTGTATTTCGCGGTATATTTGTAGAGGGTGAAATCAGTGGCCTTAGAGAACCGCAAAGCGGACATTTATATTTTGATTTGAAAGATAAAGATTCCTTGCTTTCTGCCGTGATGTACAAATGGAATGTGCGTAATGGCGGACAAAGTATACAAAACGGTTTACAGGTGCGTGTTTTTGGTGATTTAACGTGTTACGCCAAAATGGGCAAATATCAAATCTCCGTTACCCGCGTAGAAGTTTTGCACCAAGGAAATTTATATTTAGAATTTGAAAAACTCAAAAAGAAATTAGAAGCCGAAGGCCTTTTTGCTCCCGATCATAAACGCGAAATTCCTGCTTTTCCGCGGCGTATCGGAGTGGTTACTTCCCCCACCGGCGCGGCCATACGTGATATTTTATCGGTACTGCACCGGCGCAGCCCCAATTTGGAAGTCGTACTTGCACCGGCACTGGTGCAAGGCGCGGGTGCGGCGGAAGAAATTGCCCAAGCCATTTTAGATTTAAATAAATTAAAACCCGCACCGGACGTGTTACTGGTGGGCCGCGGCGGCGGGAGTATGGAAGATTTATGGGCATTTAACGAAGAGCCGGTTGCGCGTGCCATTTACGAAAGTAAAATTCCGGTTATCTCCTGCGTGGGACATGAAATTGATTACACCATTGCCGATTTTGTGGCCGATTTACGTGCCCCCACTCCGTCGGCTGCGGCGGAACTGGTGGTACAAAACGCAGACGGAGTAAATGCACATATTGCGCAACTGCAAAAACAATTATTCCAAGCGGTTTCTTTATTTTACGAGCGAGCCAAAAGCCGCGTTGATTTGGCGGTAAACAGCCGCGTGCTAAAACATCCACAACTGCTCACGCAAGAGAAAGAACAACAATTAGACGACTTAAATTTACGTCTACAAACCGCATTTGAAAAACGTTTTACCGAGGCGCAAAATCGTTTTGATTTACTTTCGCAAAAATTAAAAGCGCTCAGCCCTTTTGCGGTACTCGGGCGCGGATACAGTATCACGCGTGATAAAGACGGAAATATTATTTCCCAAGTAAATCAAACCAAACCCACTGATACCATTTATGTACAGGTTAAAGACGGACAAATAAGAGCGGAGGTTAAATGAAAAATAATTTTGAAAGTAAACTGCAACGGTTAGAAGAAATTGTGGCCAAACTGGAAGAAGAACAAACCGATTTGGACGCATCGGTTAAACTGTTTGAAGAAGGCATTGCGCTTTCTAAAGAGATGACCGAAAAACTGCAAGAAGTAAAGTTCAAAGTTACCCAACTTAAAAAGAAAGGTGAAAAACTTTTGACAGAGCCCTTTGAAGCCGAGCAAAACACAGAAGATGCCCAGTAAAAAATTGCGCCTTGATATGGCGCTGGTGGAACAAGGATTTTTTAACAGCCGCACACGCGCGCAGGCCTCCATTATGGCCGGTGAAGTGTTAGTAAACGGTGAAATAGATACGCGCGCGGACCGTACCGTTCTGCCGGAAGATAAAATTTCCCTTAAAGAAAAATCATGTCCGTATGTTTCGCGCGGCGGGCTCAAACTGGCGGGCGCACTCAAAGCGTGGGACATTTCCCTAAAAGATAAAATTTGTGTGGATATCGGCGTGGCCACCGGAGGGTTTAGTGATTGCATGCTGCAAGCCGGCGCCAAAGAAGTGTACGGGGTGGACGTAGGCAAAGGCCAAATTGCAGACGAAATACGCAAAAACCCGCGCTTCCATTTCCGGCCCGAAACCAATGCGCGCTATATGACCGCTGATTTGTTTGGCACACCCCCGCAGTTTGCCGCGGTGGACGTATCTTTTATTTCACTTACGATGATTATGCAGCCGCTTTGTGAAGTAATGGACAAAGAAAGTGAAATTGTGTTTTTAATCAAACCGCAATTTGAACTCACCCCTAAGCAAGTGCCGCACGGCATTGTCAAAACCGAAGAAAACCGCCAACTGGCTATTAAGCGTGTACAAGATTATCTGACGGAAAATTTGGCACAAAAATACGGTGCTACCGGGTGCGAATTGATGGAGAGTCCCATTAAAGGCACGCACGGCAACACCGAATATTTATGGCATGTAAAGATTCAAAACGACTGACTTACTGAAAAACCTTGACCTTCCAATCCCTTGCATATCTTATAGCCTACATTTACATTTGCAAACCAATAGCACGCTTTATATGTAGCCCAATCTTCATCCATTTGGGGAACGCCTATAGCAATATCATAATCCCGAGTATTATTAACACAATCATTACAATTTGCATTCGGGGTACATCGTATTGCACTGATGCCATTGCTAAGGTCCGACACATCATATATAAATTTATTGGTACAATATTGATTTCCACTACTATTCCACCGGCCTCCGCTTAGTTCGATTACATCTTTGCGAGTAAATGCTTCTCCCGGGGAAGCCAAATCTTGCAAGATTAATGCTTGCTGTATATGGTTCAAATTAATCAATGCCTCTGCAGCACGTGATTTTTCCACCGCCACGGTATATTGCGGCAGTGCAATAGCAGATAAAATGCCGATAATTAATACAACCACTAACAGTTCAATTAGCGTAAAACCTTTTTTCATACGTTTCTCCTTTTTGATTTTGTAAAACATACTACAATTACTATTCTACAAAACAAAAACACATTTAAGTTTTTTTAAAAAATTTTTACATTTTAGTTAAAAACACACAAAAAATCCCGCCTCCTAGATAAAAGGCGGGAATCAAAAATACTTATTTTATTCTTCCAGAAATGCAAGTAAATGGGGATATTTGGCAATCAATTTTAAATTGTCGTACAAATTAAATGTTTGCATCGTAAAATCTTGCCTAAACATTTCACCGTAAGATTGTGCCAAACCGTAGGTAAAAACATTTTCAAAATTGCGGTCACTGAAATAATGTTTTTCTGTCCATAAAATATTTTCAAACATACAATCGAACAGACAATTAAATACATATTTGAAATAATATTCAAATTGCTCTTCGGTCATATCCTCTTGCAGTAAAAGCGTGCTTTGACCGCTTTTGCGGAAGGCATATTCTTTTTGCATAATTTCCGAAAAATTGGCAAATGTATCCGCGCGCAAGGCTTCTACCACGTCAGAGGCTTTGACACGCTTGCCTGTTTTTTCTTGTTTTTGCCGGGCAATTTGACGAACTAATTCCTCCGCTTCCAGTTGCTCTGTTTTAGTAAAAACCCGCTCTTGCAACTGCGGAGCAGGAGCGTTCTGATAGAGAAGGCGCTCTAAGGTGGCGGCAATTTCGGCCTCCTTAACATTTTGAGCCGAAACAACACCGGGCAAGGCACATAAAGCAATGCTGATAATCCAAATTAATTTTCTCATAGTTTCCCCTAATTAAAATAACTCCTATTTATAGTGTAGCGTTTTTGGCAAAATAAAACAAAGGTCTTTGTGCCCAAAGGCCTCTAGGTCTTTGTACCTAGATTAATTAAACAAATTCATGGCTTTATCTAAGCCGTCTTGCAGATAAATTTTGATAGCCTCAACGGCTTTTTCGGTAGCACTTTCCAGCAGTGGTATTTCCGAAGCGGTAAATTTGCCCAGTACAAAATCAGCCGCGTCAAAATAATCGGGTTTCGGGCCGATACCCACGCGCAAGCGTGCAATTTTGTCTGTGCCTAACTGCTCAATGATATGTTTCATGCCTTTTTGTCCTCCGGCAGAACCCGACGGACGCAGGCGGATATCCCCGACTTTCAAAGACATATCATCAAAACAAATCAGCATTTTTTCGGGTGGGATTTTATAAAACCGGGCCAACCCGCTAACGAGTTGACCCGATAAATTCATATACGTCATCGGCTTAGCCAATAATACTTCCGCGCCACCGATAGACACTTTGGCATACTCTCCTAAATTTTGCCAGGACTGGAAATCCGCTCCTACTTGTTTAGCCAGCGCATCTATTACCCTAAACCCGGCATTATGACGGGTTTTTTCGTACTGTGCGCCCGGATTACCCAGTCCGGCAATGAGAGTGTAAGCCAATTTATTTTTTGGCCGGCTCGGCGGCGTTCTTGGTTAGATTGCCGTCGGCATCTTTTTTGCCCTTGGTGGAAGAACTTTCCGGTTGGGCATCTGCAGCGGCAGCCGGGGCCGGGGCAGGTTCGTCATCTTTCAAGATGGTTAAGTGTACCACCGGGGCTTGCGGATCCGTTACCAGTTCCACACCTTCCGGCAGTTTAATAGCACCCGCAACGATACCGGTGTTAATGGTCATCGGGGCGATATCCACTTCAATTTCATGCGGAATCTTGCTGACTAAAGCACGTACTTCGATTTCGCGCATAATGTGTTCGATCATAGCACCATAGGTCTTGACGTCGGCACATTCACCCACGAGTTTGACCGGCACTACCACATTCATCTTGTCTTTCAAGGATACGCGTTGGAAATCTACGTGAATGGGCAAATCGCTTACCACGTGATATTGTACTTCTTTGACTAAAACTTGTTCTTTGCCGGAGGGCAACTCAAGTTCTACGATGGTATTTTTACCAGCCTTAATGATTCTTTCCAAATCTTTGAGGCTGACCGTGATGCTCACGGGTTCTTTATGTCCGCCATAAATTACGGCCGGTACGTTTTTTTCGGCGCGGATTTTGCTTAGTGCGCCTTTTACGCCTTCGCCGGTTCTCAGAGCGGCTTTAATGTTCATTTCTTCCATTTTACTTCACTCCTTAACTTTATAAAAACTAATTAAACATATCCCCAATAGAACGCCCGTCGTGGTTTCTCTTAATGGCATCTGCCAAAATATAAGAAACGGACAAGGTTTCTACTTTCGGTCCCAAATCCCGTATCGGGAGGGAATCGGTAATGATTAGTTTTTTAATAGATGATTTATTGATTTTATCTACGGCATTGCGGGAAAGCAGACCGTGGGAACACGCGGCATAAACTTCGCGCGCACCTTGTTCTTTAATTTTTTCCGCTACGGTAATTAAAGTTCCTGCAGTATCTACAATGTCGTCAAAAATGATGGCTACTTTATCTTTTACATCGCCGATTACGTTATAAACGACCGCTTCATTGGGTTTGGGACGGCGTTTATCGATAATAACCAGCCCCGCATCCATTCTAGCGGCAAATTTGCGGGCACGTTCCACTCCGCCCACATCCGGTGAAATAACCACCAAATCTTCTCGTTTAAAATCTTTAAAATAGTCCAAAAATACACTGCGCGCACGCATATGATCTACCGGGATATCAAAAAACCCTTGAATTTGTGCGGCGTGTAAATCTAAGGTCATAATACGGTCTGCTCCGGCGGTAGTAATTAAATTACTGGCCAGTTTGGCGGTAATGGGTACGCGGGCCGCGGCCTTGCGGTCGGCACGGGCATAACCGAAATACGGTACCACCACGTTAATACGTCCGGCGCTGGCACGCTTAAACGCATCTACCATAATGAGCAGTTCCATTAAATTTTCATTGACCGGGGGACAGGTCGGCTGAATAATATAACAGTCATGAGCGCGGACAGATTCCAAAATCTGCACGTCGATTTCGCCGTCGGCAAAACGCTCTACGCGAATTTTGCCCAGTTCCATACCTAAATGACCCGCAATCTTTTGAGCCAAGGGTAAATTGGAATTACCGGAGAAAATACACAAGTCTCCGTTTACAAGTTTAGTCATGTTTGACACCTTTATTTTCTAATACGACCTGACGCGCACGCGCAATAGCCAAAGAGCCTTCCGGCACTTCTTTGGTAATTGTGGACCCGGCGCCGATTTTACTATAAGGTTTTACGTCTACAGGTGCTACAAAATTGGTATTGGACCCGACAAAGCAATGATCTCCGATTACTGTGCGGTGTTTTTTGACTCCGTCGTAATTGCAAGTGATCGTACCGGCACCGATATTGACTCCGGCTCCCATATCGGTATCTCCGATATAGGTCAAGTGATTGACCTTGGATCCTTCCCCGATGACCGATTTTTTCACTTCGGAGAAATTGCCCACTTTGGCTTTTACTCTTAAATCAGCCCCCGGGCGCAAACGAGCATACGGACCGACTTCGCACGTTTGTGCCACCACACTATCATCGCAATAACTGCCCATACGAATAATTACATTATCGGCAATTTGACAATTGCGAATCATCACATTGCCTTCAATTAAACAGTTTTTACCGATAACTGTATTTCCTTCTATATAAGTATCCGGGAAAATAGTCGTATCAGCCCCGATTTGCACACTCTCCTCAATATAGGTTGCTTCCGGACGGACAATGCGCACGCCGTTAGCCATAAGTTTGGTATTAATGCGCATACGCATAATGGCTTCGGCTTGGGCAAGTTCAATATGGCTATTGACTCCCAACGATTCTTCAAAATCTGTCAGGGTATATACAATAGCCTTCTTTTGAGCGGCTTTAATTAAAGCCAAGGTATCAGTTAAATAAAATTCGTGTTTCGGACCTTGCGGGGTAAGTTTGCCAAGTGCTTCTGCTAAAGCCGGTCCGTTAAATACATACATTCCGCCGTTTACTTCCGTAATGACGCGCGTTTTTGCGTCCGCATCGGCATCTTCCACAATACGTGCAAAACTGCCGTCGGCTTCCCGCACGATACGGCCGTAACCGGTTGGATTAGGAACGTCCATAGCCAGTACAGAGGCGCCCGCTTTTTGGCTTTGGAAATCGTGATACATCTCTTGTAAAGTTTCCGGACGAATCAGCGGAGCATCTCCATTTAGAATCATAACACTTTCAAATTTTTCAAGCACCGGCAAGGCCGCACGCACCGCTCCGCCGGACCCATTGAGTTCTTTTTGTTCGGCAAAAACCACCGGCGCGGTAATTCCCCACGCTTGCAAATGCGCGGTAATTTCTTCCATGACTTTGGGTGCTTCATGACCCACAATCACACAAATAGAACTGGGTTGTAAGGCTTGGGCGGCACGTAAACTGTGCGCCACCATAGGTAAACCGCACACCGGGTGTAACGGTTTAGGAAGGGAAGATTTCATCCGGGTGCCTTTACCGGCCGCCAGGATAATAACACATAGATTATTTTGGGCTACCATTTTGTTTAACTCTTGCCTACAAAAAATCACATCAAATTTTTAGGTACTTATATTATACAAAATTCGGTCTCATTGCAAAAGACCTTGGCAAAGACCGTCGGCAGCCGCAGTAATTTTAACCCGCACCAGCCCCCGTAAGTCTGCCGGGGCATTTTCTAAAATGACTTGCTGAAAATTGCTCGTCACCCCGCGCACGCCCTGTTCTTGATATTCTTCTATAAATACTTCTTGCACAGTGCCGACCAAAGAAGCGGCGAAATCCGCACGCAGTTGCTTATCTAAGGCCCGTAATTTTTCGGCGCGGGTTTTAATAATTTCCGGCGCTAATTGCGGCAAAAGTGCCGCCTTTGTGCCCGGCCGCGGTGAATAACTAAATACGTGAAGTCCGCAAAGTTTTTGGCTTTTGATAAAATCATAAGTGGTTTGGAAATCTTCTTCCGTTTCGGCAGGAAAACCGGCTATTACATCTGCAAATACGCTTGCACCCGGCACGCGGGCGCGCAGATCCGCCACCTTGGCGGCGTATTGGGAAGTATTGTAATGGCGGTTCATGGCTGCAAGCACTTTATCACACCCGCTTTGCAAAGGCAAATGCAAATAATTGCAAAACCGCGCGGGATACTTAGCCATAGCGCTTATTACCCCCGCCGTAACCGTTTGCAACTCTGTAGAGGAAAACCGAACGCGAAAATGCCCCGGCAAAGCCGCTATCTCTTCGCACAAAGCCGCCAAATCTTTCCCGCTTTTCGGGCAATTATAATTACCTATATTAATGCCCGTAAGTACAATTTCTCCAAATCCTTTTTGCACAAGTCCCGTAATTTCCGCCAACACATCGGGTAGCGGCTTAGAGCGTTTAATATTGCGGGCAAAAGGTACAATGCAGTAAGAGCAAAAGGCATCACACCCGTCTTGAATTTTAATAAAAGCGCGGCTATGCCCCTCATGGCCGGAAACAGTCCAACACAAATCTTCCGTAGCAAATAATTTTTGCCCCAGTTCATATTTGCCGATAATTTCCGCTTGCGGGAAAGTGTGACGTATATGATCACTGTGGGCCGCGGCGTAACATCCTGTAAGCACCAGCCGCGCCGAGGGATTTCGGCGTAAAATTTGGCGGATGAGTTTTTCCACATCTTTATCGGCTTGATGAGTAACCGTGCAAGTATTTAACAAACAAATATCTGCCTGTTCAAAAGGCGTTGGCTCATAGCCGCGGGAAGAAAAAGCCTCCAAAATTGCTTGGCTTTCTACTTGATTAACGCGGCAGCCGAAAGTTTTAAGGAAAAATTTCATAAAAGTTTAGCACAGGCGGAAATACAAGCCGTTTCCGCACGCAAGATATGCGGCCCCAGCGTAACCGGCAAAATACCGTATTGTGCACCCACAATAATTTCTTCATCCGTCCAACCGCCGGCCGGACCAATATAAATGCTGAGTTGTTTGGGGTGGTTTAATTTTTCAAGACCCCACGTAAGTGTATGGGTTTCTTCGGCCTCATAGGCCAGTAAAGAAGGAGTATCCGGTCGTGCGGCGCATTTTTCAAAACAAAGCGGCTCTTTTAAGACGGGAACTTCACCGCGGGAGCATTGTTTGCAAGCGGCTAAAATAATTTGATTCCAACGCTGCGTTTTTTGTTCCCATTTTTTAGACAAATCATATTCACTGCGTAGAGTAGTAATCGGCTGAAAAGACATTACGCCCAGTTGCGTGCATTTATCTAATACATCTTCTAAAGTAGTGCGGGAAGTGGGTGCAAAACACAGTTCTACCGAAAGAGCGGATCTTTTGATTTCTATTTTTTCAAGCAGTTCCCCGCGCACAAAGTCTTTTTGCACGCGTGTAATGCGGGCGGTGTACTGTTTGCCTTTACCGTCAAAAACGGTAATTTCATCACCCTCTTTATGACGGGCAACTCCTGCCAGGTGATGTGCTTCCGCCCCCTCAATAAAAAATTCGGGTTCTTTAATATCCGCTAAATATTGTGGCATACGGATATTTTAGTAAATTTCAAACAGCGAGGATAGGTGTGTGTTTTATTCCGAACATCTATCGGTAGAACAATTTTTATATCCTAAACTTTTACACAAAGACAAATCACCTAAACAACTTAAGTAAAATTTCTTACTTCCGCTTTGATAGGCATCTGTTTGAGAATAAAAATATAATTTATCCGGTTCAGGTATATAATAAATACTTAAACTATATCCATCGTCACTATTATAATTCCAATATTTTGTTGCAAAACATATTCCACCATCAGGACAGTCATCATCATAAAGAAGTGGCGTTGGTGATTCAAAATTAGGGAATTCTCCTCTTGAGGCCGCATTACATATAGAAGAATCGCCTGAGCCATTTTCTAAAAAACATAAATTCGTTCCTTCTACCATGCCTCTTACTATTCCTTTAACTTCTGCCGTGCGCGCTTTAATAACGGCCTTTTGATATTGCGGCAAGGCAATAGCAGACAAAATGCCGATAATCAAAACTACTACTAGCAGTTCAATAAGCGTAAAACCTTTTTTCATAATTTGCTCCTTTCTAATTTTGGTAAAACATATTGCAACTATTATTCTAAAAAAGAAAATCACATTTCACAAGTCTTTTTTGGCCTATGTTATATCTTTCTGACCAAATAAAAAGTGACAAATTATATGCAAAAAGAAAAGGTCATCTCGGCTGACCGAAACGACCTTTACTTTAACTGATAAAACTATTTATCTTGTTTTACGGTACCCGTACCGGTTTTATTAATCACTTGCGGCCAACCTTTATATTCCACAACCGCGCGCTTCTGCGTTCGTGCATTAAGCGTACCCGATACCCGCACCTCAATATGGGAGGAACGCTCCGCCATTACATCGGCCGAATCGGCCTGCAAAGCCCCGGCATCAATTTCACTATGCCCGCGCGCCGTCAAAGCAGCCGTATTTACTTTTCCTTTCAATTCCGTTTGGGCAGAGTCCCAATTTTCTACCGTAATTGTTTTTCCGTTTAGTCCCGTAACGGATACTTCCGCGCGGTTTTGCGCTTTGCTGCTAATCGTATCGCAATCGGTCCGTTGAGCATCAAAAGAAGCCTTTTCACTCACTTGTATTTGCAGTGTTTGGCACAGCAAAACACCGATTTCCGCCTCACTTTCCCCTGTTAAATTAACTTGTACAAATTGCGCTTGCAAGTCATCCAGTTCCACTTCACTCTTGCCGCTGCCTGAAATAGTCAATTCCTTAAACGCCAGCGGAACATGGGCGTGTACTTCCGCTCCGTCTTGCACTATAATACGTGCCAAATCCGGCGCGCTCACCTCAACGCGCACATGCTGATCCCCCAATACGGTAAGAGGCTTATCATATTGAATCGATAAAATGCCGTCTTGGCTGATAATTTGCATGCGTTCGGTTAAATTATGCGGCCCGGAATAAGATACCGTATAAATATCAGAAGCGCCTTGCGCAAACTCTACCTCAATTTGCCCTTTTACCGACAATACATTAAAAGCAGATACCTTGTATGTATCGTACGTTTTTTGTTGTTCACTGCCTTTAAGCGTATGCGTTTTGGCCCACATAGGCAAAGCCAAAACCATACTCAGTAGCCCTAGTACTATTACTTTTTTCATAATGATTCCTCCTTGCAAAAAGCAGTTCATTATAACAAAAGGGCATAAAAATAACCCCGTTTTCGCGGGGTTATTTTTAATTAGATGGTTAGATTAAAACCAATTGACCGTAGGAATACTTGTGTTTTCCAGGATGTATTTTACAATGCGACGTCCTATCTCTTTGCGTGCCGCTTCGCGCAGTTCGGGATCCATTGAACGGGCTTTAATTAAGCATTGTTTAGCCTCTGCTTCACGTCCGCGCGCTAAATACATATCAACGGCATCATAATAATTTCCGGCAGTTAATTCCGGATCTTTCAAACTAACCCGCTTTTCAAACACGGCTATTTTTTTGTCCGTCATTTCCGGGTTACGGCGGTAATAATATACATTGCTTTCCTGTTGGGGAGACATATCCGAACCTAAAATTTTACAACTCAAAATGATGTCTAATAACGCATAGACTTCCGGTGCGTCCGGCCATAAAACCAGAGCGTCGTACAACAAATGATACGCGATATTTATGTTTCTCTCCGGTAAACCTTCCACACCGTAATCTATCTCATTTGAAAATTTCACTAAACCGCGGACGTAATTCATCACCGCATTATAATTTTTCTTATTTGCATTATAAGCATCCAATAGTTCGTGATATAAATTTTGATCATCGCGAGACATGACATTATCATTGATCATGTCAATATGAAATGCGCCGGGGAACTTTTCTACCCGTTTCAACTGGGCCACTTGAGCGCCGACGGCTTTGTATTGCGGATCTTCATACTTATAGGTTTGTGCAAATAAAGCACTACCTACTAATGTCACCAGCAACAAAACAATCCCTTTTTTCATGTTTTTATTCTCCTTTTTTAACTTCTCTTACTAATACTATATCTAATATCGGTCCTAAACACATGAGTCTTTGGACCTATTTTATGCATAAATAAAGACCCATATAAAAATAGGCCCGCCGGCTTTCTATGCCATACGCGCGCAAATTTAGTAAAATGAAAGTAACTTCAAAAAGGGGATGATCTATGAGTAACCGCAGAATGGCTCGCGAATGTGCTTTACAATGTCTTTACTATGCAGACAGTGCCAAAATGTTAGACGGTGAAAAAGTAGCCCCTTACGCTGCGGATTTTAAAAACGAACTGGGTGAAAATTTCTCTTTCTGCAAAGATTTAATAGACGGAACCACCCAGCATTTAGATAAGATTGACCAATTAGTTTCCAAATATGCCAAAAACTGGACCATTGCCCGTATGTCGGTGGTGGACCGTTCTATTCTGCGTATGGCCGCTTACGAATTAGTTTTCAGCACCGAAAGAACCCCCGCGCCCGCGGTAATTGACGAAGCCATTGAACTGGCCAAAAAATATTCTACCGATAATTCCGGCAAATTTATCAATGGACTGCTGGACCAACTCAAAAAAGAACGTCACTGATAGGTGGTTTATGGATTTTAATCCTGCCGAAGAAATTGCCCGGTTACGCAAAGAACTCGAATATCACAATCATTTGTATTATGATTTGGATAATCCCGTTTTGTCCGACACACAATACGACGAGTTATATAAAAAGTTAAAAGATTTGGAAGCAAAATATCCGCAGTATATTACACCCGATTCCCCCACCCAAAAAATCGGCGGAAAAGCCAATGCCACTTTTGCTCCGGTCACCCACGGGGTGCCCATGCAAAGTTTAGATAACTCTTATAATGCACAGGACGTGCGTGCTTGGCATGAGCGCTGCGCCAAACTATTAAACAGTCACAGTTTTGAAATGGTATTAGAGGCCAAAATTGACGGGGTATCCTGTTCGCTGACCTATCAAGACGGACGGTTAGTTACCGCCGCCAGCCGCGGAGACGGCAAAACCGGTGAAGATATTACCGCCAATGTGCTGACCATTCAAGATATTCCGCATTTTATTGAAAATGCCCCCAAAGGCATTATGGAAGTGCGCGGGGAAGTGTATTTAAACAAAGCAGATTTGGCCGCGCTGAATGAAAAACAAGCCGCCGCCAAACAAATTATTTTTGCCAATACCCGCAATGCCGCAGCCGGCTCTTTACGTCAGAAAGAAGCGGCTATCACCGCGCAACGGCCGCTACGTTTCTTTGCCCATTCTTTTGGGATGGGTGATATTAGGGTGGAAAGTTTCAGTGCGTTTATTGACATCTGCAAACAATGGGGTTTTACCGTTTCCCCCGTGCGCTTAAAAACGACTTCTTTAGACGAAATTATTGCTTTTTATAACCGTTTTGATGCCGGGCGGCATGAACTGCCTTTTGATACGGACGGACTGGTTATTAAAGTAAATGATTTCACGCAACAACGCATTTTGGGCAGTACCAATAAATGTCCGCGCTGGGCCATTGCCTTTAAGTATCCGGCCCAACAGGCCACCACAACGGTAAATAATGTTTTATTTTCCGTCGGGCGTACGGGCGTAATTACTCCCGTGGCGCAAGTGGAACCGGTATCTTGTGCGGGTGTAATTATTTCCAACGCGACTTTGCACAATTTTGATGAAATCAAACGTTTGGATATCCGCATCGGAGACAAAATTATTATTGAACGTGCCGGGGAAGTGATCCCTAAAGTAGTCAAAGTGGCCGAACATTTAGGCAAACAAGATATTCTCCCCCCTACCCAATGCCCCGTCTGCGGTCAAGCGGTGTATAAGGCCGAAGGGGAAGTGGCTTATTACTGTATTAATCCGTCTTGTCCGGCGCAAATTAAGGGCCGCATTTTGCACTATGCCAGCCGCGGTGCTATGGATATTGAGGGACTTGGAGACGTGGTAGTGGACGAACTGGTGGACCGTCAATTTGTCAGCAAAATTACCGATTTATACGAGTTAACTTTCTTTCATTTATTGTCTTTGGAAAATTTCAAAGAAAAGAAATCTCAAAATTTACTCGACGGTTTGCAAGCCAGTAAAAAGCGGCCGCTTTCGCGTTTATTATTTGCGCTCGGCATTGCGTTCGTGGGAGCCAAAACTGCTGAAGTGCTCGCCGATCACTTTCATAATTTGGACAATTTAATGAATGCCACCGCCGAAGAACTGAGCATGTTGCCCGACATCGGTGCAAAAGTTTCACAAAGCGTGTACGACTTTTTCCATGACCCTGTGGTGCGTGAGCAAATTGAGCAGTTGCGTAAAATCGGGCTTAATTTTACCCAACCCGAAAAACAAGTTTCTTCACGTATTTTTGAAGGGAAAACACTTGTCTTTACCGGTGAAATCGAAGGCATGAGCCGCACCCAAGCCGAACAACTGGCGCGCGAACACGGGGCCAAAACCAGCGCCAGCGTATCTGCCAAAACCGCCTATGTTATTGCCGGGGCCGCGGCCGGAAGCAAACTTAAAAAAGCGCAAGATTTAGGGGTCAAAGTATTGACCCCCGAAGAATTTTTTGAGATGATTAAATAAAAACCCCCATTTTTTATACTCCATTTTTGCTACTATAAACAAGAGGACTTTATGTTTAAAAAAATAGACCCCGCAACTTACGCACCCATTAATAATGCCTGTTTGCTCATTTTGGCAGGCACCGCTTTGACATGGATTTTGATTTATGCCAAAACGATTTTGATGCCGTTTATCATCGCGGTATTTTTGTCTATGGTACTTAATACCTTGGCCGTTTGGATGCACCGCAAAGGCCGCATACCTTATTCGATTGGCGTGATTATAGGCATTGTGCTTGTCTTGGGGCTTGCTTCTTTATCTATCGCCTTTGTTTCCAACTCCATTTCTTCTTTTGTGGAAGGCGCTAAGATGTATGCCGATAAATTAGACGCCACCATTGCATGGTTTTTGGAAACAGCACAAAAACTCGGTTTTAAGGTTAATTCCGAATTTTTATCCGATACTTTAGCACGCTTGCCCTTGTTTAATATGGCGCGCAGCATGGGCGGTACACTGATGTCTTTGGTGTCGAACATTATGCTTGTGTCCTTATTTTTAATTTTCCTTTTTATGGGACGCGCCACCGCAGATCAAAAAACTTCGCTCTCAACGGAAATTGAAAAACAAATTTCCTATTATTTGCTTATTAAAATTTTTGTTTCTCTGCTGGCCGCCATTACAACTTGGATCATCTTAAAAATCACCGGAACCGAACTGGCGGGAATGTTTGCCGTGTTGACTTTTGTACTCAATTTTATTCCCAATATTGGTCCGTTTATTGCCACGGCGCTTCCGATGCCGGTACTTTTCTTGCAATACGGTTTTGATTGGCATATTATCGCGGCGCTGCTTTTACTGACGACTGCGCACTTTATTATCGGAAATGTACTGGAAACCAAATGGCTCGGAAAGGGCATGGACTTAAATCCTTTGGTGGTAATTGCCTGCTTAATTTTTTGGGCACTGGTGTGGGGCATCATGGGCGCCCTGTTAGCCGTACCGCTTACTTCGATTATAAAAATGATTTTGGGGCGCAGTGAGCCGACTAAACCGTTTGCCGATTTACTGGCCGGCCGCTTACCGTTTAAATAATATGAAACAAACGTCTCCGTGGTATTATATTCCTTCTCTTTATTTCTTGGAAGGAATGCCGTATATTATTATTAACACCGTATCGGTGGTTTTTTACGGCGATTTGGGCTACACCAATGAGCAAATTGCTTTTTGGACCGGGTGGCTTTATTTACCGTGGATCCTTAAAATGTTTTGGAGTCCGTTTATAGACGGACATAGCACCAAACGCAACTGGCTACTCGGGATGCAAATGGGCATGGCCGCCATGTTTTTACTTATTGCGCTGCTGCATTTTTATAATGCGTTTACCCACGCGCAAGCCATTACCACCACGCCTTTTTTGATGCTCTCTTTGGGAGGTTTTGCACTGGCGGCTTTTGTGTCGGCCTCTTTGGATATTGCCACGGACGGTTATTATCTTTTGGTTCTAACGCCGTCGGAACAAGGCTATTTTGTAGGGATTCGCACCATCTTCTACCGCTTGGCTATGATTTTCGGCAGCGGACTTTTAATTTCCGCCACAGGCGCTTTGGCATCCTCTTTACCGAAATACCAAAACTGGACGGTGATGTTTGTTTTCTTAGCGCTTTTATTTGCGGGAATTTGCCTGTGGCATAAATTTATTCTGCCTGTTCCGCCAAATGATAAACCGGCCGCCGATACTACCCAAAAAAGCGTTTGGGCCGATGCGTTCAAAACCTATTTCACGCAAAAGAACATCATTTATATTTTGCTTTTCATTTTGCTCTACCGTTTTGGAGAGGCTTTACTGGAAAAAATGGTACCGCTCTTTTTACTTAAACCCGTGGAAGAAGGTGCGCTCGGTATGAGTATGCAACAATACGGGCTGATTAAGGGCACCTTGGGACTGGGTGCCATTATCGCCGGCAATTTGGCGGGCGGATGGCTACTGGGGAAATTCGGCTTTAAAAAATGCATTTGGCCTTTTGCTATTGCGCTGGTGCTTCCTAACTTTTTCTACGTATATTTGGCCTCTGCAAGACCGGGGCTTTCCGCGGTAGCCACTTTAATTACTATTGAAAATTTCGGTTATGGTCTAGCCATGATGGCTTTAACCGTATTTATTATGTATGTTTCGCAAGGTAAATACAAAACCTCGCATTATGCTATTTCCACCGGCATTATGGCACTGGGGATGATGGTACCGTCTATGCTATCAGGCAAATTGCAACATATTTTCGGCTATGAATCTTTCTTTTGGATCACCGCACTAATCAGTTTAATTACCTTTGCCATTGTGCCTCTGACCAGACATATTCAAGCCATTGATGAATCGGAAAAAACATTTCACAACTAATATGAATAAAAATAATTTAATTGCCACCGAAACTATTAACCCGCGCACCAAAAAATTGGACCGCGCGGCGGCCTTGCAAGTAGCCAGCTTGATAAACAGGGAAGATAAAGTAGCGGTGCAGGCGGTACAAAAGGCCGCCAAACCTATTGCACGCGCGATTGAACTGGCGGCAAAAACGTATTTAACGGGACATAAAATTATTTTTATCGGCGCGGGAACCAGCGGCAGATTAGGCGTACTCGAAGCCGTGGAATGTGTGCCTACTTTCGGCGTTAAACCTACTGACATACAGGGCATTATTGCCGGCGGTAAAAAGGCTATGTTCCGCTCACAAGAAGGGGCGGAAGATAATGCTACGCAAGGGGCCAAAGATATTTTGGCCAAAGCACGCGCAAATGATTTTGTGATTGGACTAACTGCCAGCGGCACCACCCCCTATGTGTTAGGCGCTTTAGAGGCGGCTAAAAAGAATGGTTGTCACAGCGCGCTACTGGCTTGCAATTCAAAGGCTGATGCTACAAATGCCGATATTTTTATTTATTTACCCACGGGGCCGGAAGCATTAAACGGCTCTACCCGCATGAAAGCCGGCAGTGCTACCAAAATGGCACTTAATGCCATTACCACAGGTGCTATGGCACGCGCCGGAAAGATTTATGAAAATTTAATGGTAGATGTGCAACCCACTAACCAAAAATTAGTCCGCCGCGCGATTCGTTTAATCGGCACAATTGCCGAAACGGACGAAAAAACCGCCGCTAAATTACTTAAAGCCTCCGGTAATAAAGTTAAAACGGCTATCGTGATGCACGTTAAAAAATGCACCCGCACTCAAGCGGACCAATTGCTCAAAAAACATCATGGCTTTTTACGGGAGATTTTGCATGGCAAGTAAAAATATTCTGCTCGGTTTAATGAGCGGCACCAGTTGTGACGGGCTTACCGTTGCGGCGGTCAAATTATCTCCTTTTTCCGTCGTTGCCTTCGAGAATTTCCCTTATCACAAAGCCTTGCAAAAAAAATTATTAACCGCTTATAAATTACGCGCACCGCAACTGTCGCAACTACATTTTGAACTGGGCAAACTCTACGCCCAAAAAGTAACACAGTTTCTAAAAACACATAAAATTTCAAAAGCGCAATTAATCGGCGTAGGTATGCACGGACAAACGGTTTACCACGGTCCGAAAGATAAATTTCCAAACACTTTGCAAATTGCCGAACCGTCTTATTTGGCAGAAGAACTCGGCTGCCCGGTGGTGAGCAATTTTAGAGAGCGTGATATGGTTTTAGGTGGGCAAGGCGCGCCGCTGATACCCTTTTTTGATGAATTTGTTTTTGGCAAAAATACTCCCAAAATATTACTTAATTTGGGCGGCATTGCCAATTTATCTATCGTCGGGAAAAACATCAAAACAAGTGGGTTTGATTGCGGCCCGGCCAATTCGTTAATGGACCTTGCCTGTGCTAAATTTTTACGTCAAAGTTTTGATAAAAACGGCGCGCATGCCGCACGAGCAACAGCAGATAAAAAATTAGTCGCACGTTTGCTCCAGCAAAAATTTTTCCGCCAAAAACCGCCCAAAAGTTTAGATAAAAATGCTTTTGGCACGGCCTACTTAAACAAACATTTTGCCGCTTTTGAAAAGTCGCAAGTTAATCATTTACTGGCTACGTTAAATTATTTTACGGCAGCGGCAGTGGCGCAAGCCATTAAAAATTTTATTCCTAAAAATCAGCAGAGAGAAATCATTGTTTCCGGCGGCGGGGCATTTAATAAAACCTTGCTTGAAAATTTGCAAAAATTGACCGGACTTCCGGTATATACCTCTACTAAATTTCATATACATCCGCAGGCCAAAGAAGCAGCCGCCTTTGCTTTGTTTGCCGCGCAGACTTTGCAACATAAGTCCAATCATTGTCCGGCCGCTACCGGGGCACGCAAAAAAACTATTTTGGGACGGATTACTTTATGAACATAAACCGCCTGATTTATCCCGGTTTTTGGTTTGGTAAAACTAGCCGCACCGACGCACTTGAACTGGCAAGACGCGGCGTAGGCGGTTTTTGTATTTACGGTGGCACGCTAGAAACCGTGCGACAACTGATTACCGATTTGCGCGCGGCCAGCCCCTTAAAACATTTATTTATTTGCGCCGATTACGAAGACGGACTTGGCAAATGGATCCCCGGCACTACTTGGGTATTATCTAATTTAGCCGTCGGTGCAAGCGGGGCTGAAGAAACGGCTTATCAAAAGGGTCTCACCTTGGCGCGTGAAGCCAGCAGTGTGGGAGTAGATTGGATATTTGCTCCGGTACTTGATCTATGTGATGAGCCGCAAAACCCAATTGTAAATACGCGCTCTTTTGGAAAAGACCCGCAACTCGTTGCGCGCTTGGGCATGGCTTTATGCCGCGGACTTAGTGACGGCGGCGTACTTAACAGTATCAAACATTTTCCCGGGCATGGGCGCACGACACAAGATTCGCATTTAGGGCTGCCCGTTTTGCAACGTACTCTTAAGCAGTTAGCGCAAAACGAACTCATCCCTTTCCGCGCCGCACTGCCGGTAGCCGATAGCGTGATGGTAGCGCATTTATTATTTCCGGATTTAGATCCGCAAAATCCGACTTCACTTTCCTACCATGCTATCACCCAACTACTCAAAAACAATTTGGGTTTTAACGGGCCGGTGCTGACAGATGCTTTGTGTATGAAAGCCATCGGAGACGAAAAACAAGCCGCTTTGCGGGCGCTGCAAGCGGGTGCGCATATTTTGCTTTCGGCTGAAGATTCTGTGGCCCTGTCTGATTTTCTGCAAACACAAAAGGGACTTGAAAAATTTATTTCCGCGTCGGAAAAACTGCAAGATGAATTAATCACACATTTGCACACACCCGTCAAAAACGGTTTAACTGCAAAGCAGTTTAATACGCGCTACGCGCCCGATTGCGCGGTTTGGAGTGGGGAGAAAATTAAATTATCTGCTGGGCAAGAAATTACCTATTTGGAACTTGGAAATGAAGAAGATTTTGCCGCCACTGCTTTTTTACAAACACTGCAAAAAAACGGCATTTCCGTTAAAAAATACGACGGCGCCGCGGCCAATGTTTTACTGGCGGTTTCGTTTTCTAACTTCAAAGCATTTAAGGGACATATTAATTTGTCTGCCGACGAACAAAAGGTGCTTACCCAAGCCGCTAGCCAATGCAAACAAAGCGTTTTTATCAGTTTCGGAAGTCCCTTTGGCAGTGAAAAAATAGACGCGCTGTCTGCGCGCCTATTTTGTTTCAGTCCGGCTACTGAAATGCAAATTTGTGCCGCCGATATTTTATGCGGCAAACAAATTGTTAAAGGCAATTTTCCGTTTTAATCGGATAGACCTATTACCTCAAAGCCCATATTTTTCAAACCTGAACAAATTGCTTTACCTATCAAGATTTCAAATGTTTCACTTTCCCAGTTTTTCACTCAGCCGCGCGGCCATTAAAGCCAAATGCTGACGAATTTGCGGTTGTTTCTTTTCAAGCATAGGTAAAAGTTCATGGCGCACCCAATTGCGGCGGTAAGCATCATCTAAATTGGTTTCGTCCGTCACAAAAGTTAAATTATTTTCTTTCAAATACTCTTCCACTTCCCCGCGCGTAATGCACAAAAGCGGCCGTACAATTTCTACTTGTTTATTTAATTTGCGCCGCATAGGAATCCCGCACAAGCCTTCCGGTTGTGTGCCGCGCAGTAAATTTAACAATACCGTTTCGGCCTGGTCATCTAAATGATGCCCAAGCGCCAGTTTGGTAGCCCCTGTGTTTTTGGCCGCTTGTGCAAAGGCCTCATAGCGCGCTTTACGCGCGGCGTGTTCGATACTTAAATCTAACTTTTTGGCCAAAGCGCGTACGGCTTTTTTCTTTAAAATAAACGGCACACTCCACCCTTTGCATAAGCGGCGGCAAAAGGCAGCATCGGCGTCTGCTGCTTTACCGCGCAAGCCGTGATGCACATGCACCGCAACCAGTTCGAAATGTTTTTTACCGGCTAAATACCGTAAAAAATGTACTAGGCATACCGAGTCCGGCCCGCCCGAAAAGCCCACCAATACCGTCTCACCCCGCTTAAAAAACGGGGTTGCAAAGGCAAGCATATTTTTCCAAGTTTTTGCACTAAATGTATTTTTTGCCATATAAAAAAGTATAATAAAATAAGTAGAGGTGTTTCATATGAAGAAACGAATTTTAATTATTGAAGACGAAATGGGCATTTTGCAACTCTTAATGATGGTCTTGGCAAAAGAAGGATATGAAGTATACACTTGCCAAAACGGTCGTGAGGCTATTGCCAAAATGAAACAAGTCCGTCCGCATTTGATTCTGCTCGATGTAATGCTACCTGGGATGGACGGAAGATCCGTCATTTCCATTATGGAACATGATTTGGAACTTAATTCTATTCCCGTCTTGGTTACCTCTGCTTTGGTAGAGTCCGAAGCATTATTTCAACCGTTCCCGCAAGTAAAAGGTTTTTGCGCCAAACCGTTTGTGCTTAAAGATTTAGTGACAAAAGTAAAAGCGGCTTTAGGGGATCAATAAGATTTAAACCCAACTAAAAACCCCGCCTAGTGCGGGGTTTTTTATTAGATTTGGTTTGATAACTGCCACTGCGCATACTGCGCAAAAAAACTTTCCAGCACTTCCTGCAAAATCCATTCCGGATCAATTTCTCTGCCCAATACTTTTTTTACGCTCGTTGCGGTTTCTTTCAAGGACGGTGCTAAGGCATTATTGACATTAATGCCGATACCCACCAGCAGCCACTGGGTGTGTTCCGCCTCGGTGGATGATTCGATTAAAATACCGCAAATCTTTTTCCATTTTTGAGTTTTTTCTTCCCAAACAAGTACATCATTGGGGTGTTTGATTTTTGTCTTAAACCCAAACATTTTTTGCAGTGTTTCGCACACGGCTTTTGCCGCGCGAATGCTTAAAGGCCCGGTATGCCGCACCGATTTTTCCGGGTGCAAGATCAGTGTAAAATAAATTCCGCCGCGTTTGGCATCCCATGTGCGCTCATATTGACCGCGCCCGCCGGTTTGTTCATACGCCAAAACAAGCGTACTGTCCGGCGTGCCTTGCAAGGCCAGTTCGCGCGCGACATTTTGCGTACTGTCAATAACTTCTATACTAACTAAACGGCTCACACGAGCAATCGGCAATTCAATTTCGGGCATAATTATTTCTCAAATAATTTTTCAAAAAAACTTTTCTTGCCACCGGTTTCTTTGGCAAGTTCTTCCAGTAATTCTTTTTGACGGGCCGTCGGTTTTTTAGGTACTTCTATTTGCACTCTAATCAGCAAATCTCCAAATCCTTTCTTACCCAGTTTAGGCATACCGCAACCCTGCATTTTAAGCACTTCCCCAAATTGCGTTCCTTTGGGGATAGTTACCTCAATTTCTTTTCCTTCAATCGTCGGCACTTTAATACTGCCGCCCAGCACCGCTTGCGGATAGGTAATGTATCCGTCTAATATCAAATCGTCCCCGTCACGTTCAAAAATTTTGTGATTTTTGACGTGTACTTCTACATACAAATCACCATACCCGCCGCCGTTTTGGCCGATATCTCCCCCGTTGGAAATGCGCAGTGTAATGCCGCTGCGCACACCGGAAGGAATTTTAACGGTGATTTTTTCTTTGACGCGCTCTACTCCCGATCCGCGGCATTTTTTACACGGTTTTTCTACCACAGTGCCTTTGCCGCCGCAGTCGGGACAGGTTTGGCGCATACTGAAAAAACCTTGCTGATATACTACCGTGCCGGACCCGTTGCAAGAGCGGCATGTTTTGGTAGAACTGCCTTCTTCCGCGCCGGACCCGCCGCACACGCTGCAACGGTCCACGCGTGTATAGGAAATCTCTTTTTCAAGTCCGTCAAAGGCCTCTTCCAAAGTAATATCCACATCTGATTTTAAATCTTCACCGCGCCGCGCA
Source organism: uncultured Elusimicrobium sp. (assembly GCA_902797165.1). Classification (GTDB taxonomy): domain Bacteria; phylum Elusimicrobiota; class Elusimicrobia; order Elusimicrobiales; family Elusimicrobiaceae; genus Avelusimicrobium. The sequence continues at coordinate 16,036 of CADBRU010000003.1, read as the reverse complement.
CGAGGTTTTCCCCCGCGGGCAGACCCGAAACCGCCGCCGAAAATATCCCCGAACACGGAACTAAAAATATCCCCCACGTCTCCAAAGCCCGAGGCATTAAATCCGCCAAAACCGCCCGCACCCATATTTACACCGTCGTGACCGTATTGGTCATACATTTGTTTCTTTTGGGGATCAGAGAGTATGGAGAAAGCCTCATTGACTTTCTTAAATTGTTCCTCGGCTTGTTTGTCACCGGGGTGTAAATCGGGGTGGCATTTCATGGCCGCGCGACGGAAGGCAGACTTGATTTCCGTTTGAGAGGACGTGCGCGAAACACCTAAAATTTCATAATAATCTTCTTTCATAACCGTTGGCATAAATCTTCTTTTCTATATTTTATTAAATTTGGGCCTACCACGAAAAGAAATCAAACCCCGCACAAACAGTAAATACATAAAAAAGGCATAAGAAATATATTCTTATGCCTTGTGAAAATAAAGATACTATTAGTATTGATCTACCTCAAAACCTTGGCTGGCAAAAACACTTTGGCATATTTTTTGCCCGGCCGCATCTTCATACCAACAATATTTAGTATCTTCCTCATCAAAAGGAAACCACAAGCGATAAGTACCGGAACCAGATACCCGTGCGACTTCTACAGAACCGACCACCGGCTGATAACTAAAGTTCTTAGTGAAATATAGCCATTGGCCGAGATCTCTCCATTCCCCACCGCTTAATTCCAGCATTTCCTTGAAGTCATCGTTCGTAGGTTCCGTTATGTTTTCCAAACGGAACAATCGATAAGCATCTTTAATGTGCTTTACATTCACCCACACTTCCGCCGTGCGTGCCTTTTCTACCGCCATATTATATTGCGGCAGCGCGATGGCAGATAAAATGCCGATAATTAAGACGACCACTAACAGTTCAATTAATGTGAATCCTTTTTTCATAAGAGTACCTCCTTCTACAACAATTACACACTCCCTTATATTAAGTATAGTCTTTTTTTGTAATTTTTCTAGTCTTTCCACTTCTTATTGACGTCCTATTCAAGTAAAAATCCCGGGTAGTAAGCCCGGGATTTTTCACGTAAATATCAGTAGCGGATTTTATCTTCTTTATTATCCCAGCGCACAAAAGGCTCTTCATCATCCGGCATAGAAATATGTTCCGTGTGAATTTTACGCGCCGATGGAGTGGTGGTTAATTGATCATAAATAAATTTATCATCAAATCCGTGCCGCGCCGCACAATGGCGGTCCGCCGCAAAATACAAGGCTTTGGGGCGCGCCCAATAAATGGCCCCCAAACACATCGGGCAAGGCTCACAGGAAGAATAAATAATGCAATCTTTCAGTTCGAAATGCCCTTCTTTTTTGCACGCTTCGCGAATAGCCGCCACTTCGGCGTGCATGGTCGGGTCATGCGTGCCTAATACTTGGTTACATCCGCGGGCAATAATTTCCCCGTTTTTTACAATGACTGCACCAAACGGGCCTCCGCGGCCGGTAGCCACATTTTCCCGCGCCAGTTTAATTGCTTCCTGTAAAAATTTTTTATGTTGCTCGGTTTCACTCATAAGACCTCCCATCCGTGCTTACATTATATTACAATTTTACCGTTTGTGTGGCATTATGCATATTTTCCGCAATTTCGTCATTTCGTAAAATAAAACGATTATTTCCGCCGGTTGTAAAATTAAAATTTTTCCCCGTAATACGGTACGACAAATTATCATCCCGGCCGCTATAGCCGCGGTTTATCCAAAGTTGCTTGTTTTTATTGAGCATTTTGCCCCACTCCGCCTCAACTTGCAAACCCGCTATATTTATTTCCTCTCCCGGCCAAATATCTTCAAACGGTCTGATCAGTTTTTCTACTTTAATTTGTTTTTCCAGCAGAGATACTTGTCCTACTTGTTTAGGATCATTTGAATTAATTAGCACCGCCTGCACGCTTCTGCCGCCGCTACGCAGCACCGCGCGGGCCAGTTTTGCGCCGTCTATTTCCTCCCCGATTAAAATGCGTTTTCCGTTACGAGTACGCAGCAAAATAGCATTTTTATTCCATTCGTTAAGCAGCCACACCGTAGGCGGATTAAAGAATATATACTGCGCAAGGGGCAAAAGTAAAATCAGCAGTAAAAACGGTTTATAAATTCTTTTTACAAGATTTTTAAGCGGATAATTAAACAGTAAAAAGAGCCCCATATAATACGCCGCTATCCACCCGCCGCGCCAAGCCGCCGCTGGCATAGAAGCAAAAGGCAAAGAAGCAAAAGATTCCACTAATTTTTCAAATACAAGTAGGCTTGCCCACGCAAGCGGTTTTAATATAACCGCTACCCTTAAGAGTGAAAATATATAAAACAGAAAACTGACCGCCATCAAAAAAGACGCCAGCGGCACCAGTATCATATTGGCCAGTAAACCGATAAAAGAAACCTTAAAAAACACATTGGTAAAAACGGGTAACAGTACCAGTTGCGTACTTAACGTAGCCAAAAAAATTTGCACGAAAAATTTGACCCAGCGCGGCCATTTATAAGGAAGTTCGTAATTGTGCAAACAAATCACAATGGCCAGCGTAGCCAGAAAAGACATTTGAAATCCCGTCTCAAACAGTGCCGACGGATTAAGCAGTAAAATAATAAAGCAAGATAAAATTAAGCCTTGAAAAACACCGCTGTTTCGGTGTAAGAGATAACCTATTACGGCACAAACCGTCATAAAGTAGGCGCGTGTGAGCGGAGCGTCTGCACCGGCAATTAATGTATAAACTCCCGCAATCAGCAAAGCCACCCATACCGTACGGCGGCGGCCAAGCCCGAACAAAGCACAAAATGCAAAAACTACCAGCGTTACAAATCCCACATTTCCGCCGGAAGCCACCAACAAATGTATAGCCCCGCTATCTTGAAAATCCGTGTAAAGTTGCTCGTCTATTTCCCCGCGTTCGCCCAGCAGTACCCCACCGGCAATAGCGGCTAAATTTCGGTCAAAGTTTTGCTCAAATGTCTGCAAAATATCTGCACGTACTTTTACGATAAACCGAGATAACCAATTCGGTGCTTTTACTTGCGTTTGCTCGTTAACTTTTATTTCCGTAAATACATTTTTAGTGGCCAAATAAGAAGCCCAATCAAAATTACCCAGTAGAGAAATACTGTAAGGTTGTTTTAACGTTCCGCTAACTTGCAACGTCTCATGCCAAAGCGGCATATAATCTTTAAACCGCGCATAGATGTAGCCGCTCGCGGGTTCATTGTTTACACGTGAAACTTTCAAAATTACATTATTGCTTTTCTTTTTAACGGCAGGAAAACCAACTACTTTTCCGATGAGTGTAACTTCTTTTTGAGCAGTGAAATGAAAAACATCTTTTTGTTTGGGGTGCGGCTGATAAAACAAAGACAGACAAACAATATAAATAATTAACAGCCATAACAGAGGTCTTTTATAATAACTCTCATGCATAGCCGGTCCTGTTAAATTTTAGTTCGTCCTTTGAAAGAATATCCCAGCGTCATTTCGTCAATATAATCAATATCTCCGCCCAAAGGCACTCCGTAGCCGATACGCGTTACGCGCCCCACCATACCGCGTAGCAAATCAGCCAAATACAAAGCGGTGGTTTCCCCTTCCGCATCGGGATCAGTGGCCAAAATAATTTCGGCAATCGGCTCTTTTGATTTTTCAATACGCGCCAATAATTCTTTGACTTTGATTTGTTCGGCCCCGCGGCCTTCCATCGGAGAAATGGCGCCGTGAAGCACATGATAAAGCCCCTTAAAAGCACCTGTCTTTTCGATGGCTTCAATATCTTGCGGATCTTCTACAATGCAGATACTGCTTTTGTCTCTGTCGGGGTCGGAGCAAATCGGACAAATTTCACTCTCACTGTAGGCATGACAAACGCGGCATAATTTAATGCCTTGTTTTAAGTCTATAATTGAACTCACCAGTTCTTCTACTTCACCTTGCGAAGCACGCAATAAATAATTCGAAAAGCGCTCCGCTTGCCGCGGACCGACTCCGGGCAATTTACGCAAGGCACGAATTAAACGGTCAAAACTTTGCATATTAAATTAGCACATCTCCGTCAATGACATCCAAAATTCCTTTCAGTTCGGCCGGCACTTCTTCGGCGGGCAAGGCTTTTTTCTTGGCTTTTTTAGTAGCGGCGCTTTTGGTTTTGGCCGGTTTGGCTTCCGCCGAAAAATCACCCGTTGCAAAAGGCTCTTCCGCACTGATTGGGCCAACCGGTTGTTCAGCCGGTTTTATGGTAGCGGCCGCAGACGGCGTAGCAACTTTGGCACTCTCTGCCGAAAAGGCAGTGATTGTAAAAGTAATTGCGCGTCCGCTTAGTTCCCGCACTTTCTTTTCCAGTTCCGGCAATTTATTTTGGGCCGGTACTTTATAAAATTCTTTTCCTTTTTCAAAATGAATATTCCAGTTATCCCCTTCAAAACGCACCGTGCAATTTGTCAGCGCATCATAGACAAAAATGCTCTTTTTAAACGCCTGCACCAGCGCAGTCCACAAAGGTTGATTATCCGTTATTTTAGCCGCGTAATTTGTAGTTTGCGTTTCTTTTTTGGCGGAAACAGGCGCGGCAGTTACTGTATTTGTTTGCGTAGCAGATGCAGACGCTTTGGGCGAGGGCGCCACTGTTTTTTTAACGGGAATTTCTTGTTTAGGGGAAGAAGGCGGCAAAGAAATATCTGCGCTTTCTCCGCGTTCCAAAGCCTCTAAGCGGCGGATGAAACCTTGCACATCAAAGCAACTGTCCATAACGGTAAACAAACCGACCTCGGCACTGATAAAAGCATTATCGGAAAACTTTACTTCTTCGGCCAGTTTATTTACTTTGCGCGATAAAGCCGCCAGCATACCTGCCGAGGCCAGCGGGATAATTTTATCCGCACCCTCAAAAGGAGCGCTGCCTTGCTTTAACGCAAAATAGAATAAATCTCCGAGGGCATTTTTTAAATCTTTTAGGAAAGAATTTGCATCAAACCCTTCCGCGCGCAAGGTCTCAAAAGCACTGTGCAAAGAAGTATTATCTTTTTGAATCAAGGCCGTAATAGTTTGCGCAATTAATTCTTGCGGGGTAAGCCCCAGCATTTCCCCTACCAGTTTATCATCAATTTTTCCGTCGGAATAGGCAATGGCACGGTCGAGTAAAGTAAGCGCGTCGCGCAGTGCCCCGCCGGCATTTTTGGCTATAATTCGAGCGGCTTTTTCCGTCAGATCCAACCCTTCCGCCTCTGCCAGTTCCATTAAATGATCAGTAATTTCGTCCATGGTGATCGGGCGGAAACGAAATGTCTGACAACGCGAAACAATGGTGGCCGGTACTTTATGTTTTTCCGTAGTGGCTAAAATAAACACCACATGGGCGGGCGGTTCTTCAATGGTTTTTAACAGCGCATTAAAAGCACTGTTGGAAAGCATGTGCACTTCGTCTAAAATAAATACTTTAAAACGATCGCGTGAGGCTGCCAGTGCCACTGTATCAATAATGGTTTCGCGAATTTTGTCGATACCCGTATTGGAAGCGGCGTCTAGTTCCATGACGTCCATGTCTTCGTTTTGCGCAATTTCCACACATTGCGGGCATGTACCACAAGGTTCCCCCGTGGGTTTTGTGTTTCCGTTACCCGTGCAGTTTAATGCTTTGGCTAAAATGCGGGCCGTGGTTGTTTTACCGCAACCCCGCGGGCCGTAGAATAAATAAGCATGCGCGATACGTCCGGACTTTAACGCATTTTTTAATGTTTTGGAAATACTTTCTTGACCTACCATATCCTCAAATTTCTGAGGGCGGTATTTATTGGCTAAACTGACATAAGACATATTTTTTACTCCTGGCTAACCTCTAAAAAATTCACGCAATTTGCGTTGACTGCGCTTGTAGTCTAAACTAATCGCACCCGGCCCGAGCCAAATTAATACGCTTAACGATGCTCCGAGCAGTAGACACAACGCCACAAAAATCGGATTATATTGCCCGACAAAAAAGATAATCGCACACGCAATACTGACCAAAAGCCCCAGCGCAGAAGCGCCGTGTGTGTGCCATCCTAAAAGAATAAAAAGCCCCACAAATAATTCCGCTGCGGCAAACCCAAACCCAACTTGCATAGCATAAGGCAAACCCAGCGCTGCCGCATTGACCACAAATTCCCGCCAATACAGTAAACTGCCCGATGCTAAATAAATTAGCGCACTGCCGGTTAAAAGGCGGCAAATAAATAAAGCCCAAGAAAAAGACTTTTCATTAATCTTGCAATGTAAATTTAAATTAAGATCCGGCATTTCCGTTGACATAAATGATCCTGTTAAAACTCCGTACTGGCCGATAAAGAAAAATAATTCTTTCGTCTGGCTTCCCAATTAGATTCGAAATTTTCTATACCGCCGCTTACGGTCACTTTATTCCAATGCAAAGACAACCCGGCCCCGTAAGTCTGCATATGTCTTGCTTCCACCACATATTTATACGTTCCCCAAATCACATACGGTGAAATCAAACGGGTACGATAAGAAAGTTTAGAAACAAACACATTCGAAACGTATCCTTGCGTTACCGTAGTCATCAGCGGAATATCCGTCCAACTCGACATCAGATCCGGGGCGGGGTACTGGCTATATTTTATCAATTTCTCATATTCCAGTTGTATCTGTACAGGGCCCGACTCTGTAAGCAGACTTGCCACAATTAACGGCGTTTGGGTATAAAAACCTCCGGGATATTCTGCGGTATCTACATATTTTGTTACTCGATAAAATACTTGGCCCGCACCCACACGCGCATATAGGTTTTTAATAATACCACAATGATAACAAATTTGATAATTTACACCCGCTTGATAAGAGATACGCTCAAACCCCATCTGCGGCGGAATCAAATCCCCCCGCACAAACAAAGTGGTGGCATTTCCGGCATCGTAACGTACTTCCAGCCCCCCTTTGCCCATAGCAAATTCCTCGTCTTCTTCCGAATCATTCGGACGATAATATCCGACAAAAGGAACAAATGTTATCCCGTTGTCTAAAGACCAATGTGCAGCACCTTTAAACGCCCCATACCCGCCTTCTCCCACAATACTGGAAAAACCAAACTGCCCGTAGCATAGCGCACACGGGCAGATCAGTAAAACCAACTGGATCAGAGCAGTAATAAAACGCATTATTTTGCTTTTTTGGCCTTAGCGTCTTCGTCCTGTAAGAATTTGACGTAGTTGGTGGCTTTGCGTTTTTTCCACGCACCTTTGTGGTAACCGTATCCGATAATCAGCGGAATCAAAGTGGTGCATTCACCATACACCATTTGTTCCAACGCGGTGGATACTTTACCCCAAGAGGAGGCCTCTTTTAAGGTGGATCCGGATAAGGCACCGTCACGCACATCTGCTACGGTAATTTGTACCGCGTATTTGTGCATCGGGATATCCGCACCCAAAATTTCGGCCGCCACGACGGTATCTTGTGCAAAGTTCTTCGGCACGCCGCCGGACCACATCATAAGGCCCGTTTCTTTGGCTTTAATTTTGATTTTGGTCAATTCCAAGAAATCTTTGGCACTATCGATAGAAACGTGTTTTTTCGGATGTTGTGTCTGATGGGCTACAAAACCAAACCCGGCAGAGCAGTCCGAAAAAGCCGGCACAAACACAGGCACGCCGAATTTGTAAGCATTGTAAACAATGGAATCTTTGCCTTTTTTATTCTTTTCAAGCCATTTACCCATTTCCCAAATAAATTCGCGGGAAGAATAGGGGCGCGGCTCTAAATATTCGCAAATTTTGTGAATCGTTTCATCACATTCTTTGAGTTGGTCTTCGTCAATATAAGTATCGTAGATGCGGTCAATGTGCAAATCGCGCAGCAAGTTATCATCTTGATTGTACGGAGTACCGATATAATGTTTATAACCGAGTGCCTCAAAAAAGTCTTGGTCCACAATATTGGCCCCGTTGGAAACAATTGCATCTACCATGTGATTTTGGATCATATCCACCACTACTTTTTTCATACCGGCGGATACTAGAGATCCCGCAATACATAAAATGACAGAGCATTTTTTATCAGAGAGCATCATGTTATAAATTTTGCTCGCACGGGCCACTTCGCGGGAAGCGTAGGCCATATTCTCAAATGCCTCCACCATCGGCACCACATTGTATTTTTTCATATCAATGTGCACAACGGTTTTTTTGAGAAAGTCTTTCTTTGTCAGTTTTGCCATTTTTTGTTACACCTCTGTTTGGGGATAGCGCACACCTGTGCGCGTTTTCTTTTCCGATTTCTCGTATACTAAATTATATGAAAATTTGAAAAAATTTCCTAGTAAAATATACTAAAATAAATCAAAGAGATTTCACACCGCCTAAAAGGAGATTTTATGTATCCCGAATTACAAAAAAACGATGCCGAAGTTTTTAATGCAGTCAGCGCGGAACTGACCCGCCAACGCCACAAATTGGAACTGATCGCTTCCGAAAATTTTACTTCTTTGTCCGTTATGCAAGCACAGGGCTCTATCTTAACCAATAAATATGCAGAAGGCTATCCCGCCAAGCGTTATTACGGCGGATGCGAACATGTAGATGTAGTGGAAACGCTGGCCATTGAACGCGCCAAAAAAATCTTTGGGGCCGAGCATGCCAATGTGCAGCCACATTCCGGCGCGCAAGCCAATATGGCGGTTTATTTTGCTTTGCTACAACCGGGAGATACCGTGCTGGGGCTTAACCTTTCGCACGGCGGACATTTAACGCACGGGCACCCCATGAATTTCTCGGGCAAACTCTATAACATTATTGCTATGAACGTGCGCAAAGATACCGAAGAAATTGATTATGATGAAGCCGCCAAACTGGCACTGGAACATAAACCAAAATTAATTTTTGCGGGAGCCTCTAACTATTCGCGTAAATTTGATTGGAAACGTTTGCGCGAAATTGCCGATAGTTGCGGGGCCTATTTGGCGTGTGATGTGGCACATTATGCGGGACTGATTGCCGCCGGAGAATATCCAAGCCCTGTTCCGTATGCCGACGTAGTAACCACCACCACTCATAAGACTTTGCGCGGACCGCGCGGCGGGTTAATTTTATGCAAAGAAAGTTTGGCTAAAGCCATTAATTCGGCGGTGTTCCCCGGTGCTCAAGGCGGTCCACTTATGCACGTAATCGCCGCCAAAGCGGTTTGTTTCGGAGAAGCCTTAAAGCCCGAGTTTAAAATTTATCAACATCAAGTTATTTTAAATGCCAAGGCACTTGCCAAAGCACTGATGGATAAAGGATATCGTTTGGTAGCGGGTGGCACGGACAGTCACGTGATGTGTTTAGATTTGCGCGCTAAAGGCATTACGGGCAAAGTAGCCGAAGCGGCACTGGACAGGGCCGGCATTACCGCTAACAAAAATACAATTCCGTTTGACCCGGAAAAACCGTTTGTCACCAGTGGGCTTCGTATCGGCACGCCCGCCATTACCACGCGCGGTATGAAAGAAGCGGATATGCTTAAAGTGGCGGACTTTATTGACCGCGCGATTATGCATCATGCCGATGAAAATTATTTGGCAGAAGAAGCCAAAGAAGTGGAAAAGTTTTTAGAGAAATTTCCGCTCTACCCGACGTTATAAAATATTTAACAAGCTTCTCGTGCAAATCCTAATGACTCAATGCTTTTGCATAGATATTCTTTGTCTTCTTTATAATAGTAGCAATCTTTAATTGTCCACTGATTGCCATATCGTTGCAAACTCAGTTCATAATCATTGGACGAATGGATAACACCAATTTGACACCCAACAGTTGAGCATTCTGCGTAATAATCAAAATCTTTTGTTTGGCATTTTCCATAATCACTACAATCCATTGATTGAGTAATATCAATGTCTAAAACATCGCTCTTAGCATTTCCTGTAAAACTGATCAATGCTGCAGGATAACCTCCATTTTCTAATACATACATATCTATTGCCCGCTGAAATGCAAACGCATTTTGCACGGCCTCACTAAAACGTGCTTTTTCTACCGCTTTGGTATATTGCGGCAAGGCAATCGCAGAGAGAATGCCGATAATTAACACAACCACTAACAGTTCAATAAGTGTAAAACCTTTTTTCATACTTTTCTCCTTTTAATTTACTGTAGCATATTACAATTACTATTGTAAAAAAAAAAAAACTGTGTTTGTCAAGTCTTTTTTAAAGATTTTTTAAAATGGGCATAAAAAGAGTCGTCATCCCGGACATGGATCCGGGATCCAGTTGTTATAAGAGTTGTTTTTCCTATTAACGGCCTAGATTGCGGGTCCACGCCCGCAATGACGAACTAACAACAAATTATTTGAGTCCGTATAAATCAAGGGTGTTTTGGGTGGTAATTTCCGCCAGTTTTTCTACCGGTATATCCAAATAGTCAGCCACCCATTGACCGATCAGCGGAATATTGGAAGGGTCGTTTCGGGTGCCGCGTTTACCTTGCGGGGAAAGATACGGGCAATCGGTTTCCAAAATCAGTTTATCTACACCCGCTTTTTTAACCGCTTCGCGGATATATTCATTTTTCTTATACGTAAAACATCCGTTAATGCCCAGCAAAAGCCCAAGGTCTAGAGCCTCTTTGGCAGTATCATATCCGGCAGAAAAACAATGCAGCACGCCGGGTTTTTTAAGAGACTTGGAGGGTTTCCAAAGGTGCCGTAGCATATCAAAGGTGCGCTCGTACGGTTCATAGTCTTCCCCTTCGCGCCGCACATGCAAGACAATCGGCTTTTGCACGTCATTAGCCAGTTGAAGCATTTGCTCCAAAACGTGAATTTGCGTGTCTTTATCGCTCTCATGCAAATACACATAATCAAGCCCGATTTCCCCCACTGCCACCGCATGCGGATCTTTAAGCAGTTGCGTTAAACGCGCATGGGCTTGTGGGGTATACGTGCGGGCAAATTCCGGATGAATCCCTAGTACGGCAGCACAATGAGCGGGATATTTTTCGGCAAGCGCCAGCCCGCCGTTCCACTCATCTACCTGACACGCAATTTCAATAAAATGCGACACGCCGGCCGCCAATACCCGCGCAATGGTTTGCTCGCGGTCGGTATCAAAAGCCGGATCACACAAATGAGCATGCGAATCAATAAAAGTCATATAGAATACTCTTTTATATTAAAAAACCCGCTCTGGGCGGGTTATAAATGGTGGGCAGTACAGGATTTGAACCTGTGACCTTCCGCGTGTGAGGCGGACGCGCTACCACTGCGCCAACTGCCCGTAAATCTATACGGTTATTATACCAATTTTACAGGGCTTACTCAACCATAACCCCTATTAAGTGTAATATCCATTTTGATATACTAATAGTGATGTGATTTTCTTTGTGCGGAGGCGCAATAAAAATATGGAATGGAGTATGCTGTTTAATACCTTTATCGGTATTATCGCTATTTTAAACCCGATCGGGAACATGCCGATTTTTTTAGGTTATGTAGAAAATGAAGAACCCCAAGTGCAACGCGCGGTGGCTATTTTATTGGCGGGGTCTATTTTTGTACTGATGTGCACCTTTTTTATTTTCGGTACACGTATTTTGAATATGTTCGGTATTACATTGCCCGCCTTCCGTTTGGCAGGGTCTATTATGATTTTGCTTATCGGGCTTCGCATGTTACAGGGTAAAAGTAAATTTGAAAATCACGGTATTGAAACCGAACCCGTTAAAGGCGGCACTTTTACGCAAGCGGGCAACAGTTTAAGCCGCATTTTGGTCCCCGTGGGTATGCCTTTATTTATCGGACCGGGTACGATTACCACCGTTATTTTGTACGCCGAAAAAAGTACCGATTGGGTAACGTCACTGCTCATGATCGTAATTTTGTTTTTAAGTGCGTGTATCGTCGGTGCGGTACTGGTCAGTTCGCGGTATATTTTTGACCGAATCGGACGCAACGGAACGCAAATTGTGGTGCGTTTTATGGGTATGATTTTGTGCGCGATTGCCATGCAATTTATGATTGACGGTGTGGCGCAACTACTGCCCGGTGTATTAAATGCCGATTTTATTCATAGCGCTATTAAATAGATTTGGTTTGTGAAATTTATAAATAAACCCGCACTGTTAGCGGGTTTATTTATAAAAGTAGTTAGAATTTTAATTGGGTACACAGATCGCCCGCAAATGAAGAAGTAGCCATTGCACATCTGCGTGTCCAGCCACCTTGACTACTTCTTTCATAGTATAAAACAAATTCACCCAGTCCTTTGTCTTCTTCGTCCCAGTCTGCGCCTATAGTGCAAGAACCGTTCGAAGAACAATCCCCACTGTAAGCAACATATTTAGAAGAACACACGCCATAAGTATTGCAGTTTAAGTCATCCAAACCAAATAAATCCGGCTGTTTTCCTATATTTAAGGAAGTGCTAGGATTACCATTTTCTAGTAAATATAAATCCGTAGCATTTTGTATGTGTTTTAGACGAATAGGGATTTCTATCAATCGACTTTTCCATACGGCTTTATTATATTGCGGCAACGCAATAGCGGACAAAATACCGATAATTAATACAACCACTAATAATTCGATTAGCGTAAAACCTTTTTTCATACTTTTCTCCTTTTGTATTTTGGTGTAACCTAACACAACTATTATTCTAAAAAAAAAAAAAAACTACACTTGTCAAGTCTTTTTTAAAGATTGTTTGAAATTGAGTATAAAAAAAGTATTCATACCGGGCATGGACCCGATATAAATTTTATGTGGTTTTGTCGGTTTTGGGCAACTTTCAGACCGTTGTTAAAATTAGTATAAAACGGATTAAGTATTTTATATGTTTAAACGAAGTGAGTTTATAAAATACCCGTTTTATATTAATTTTAGGTCTGTTAGTTGCGAGGTTTTTGGTTACTTTTTGGCGGCACAAAAAGTAACAAGAAAAGATTTTATACAATATGCTTATGGACCGCTTCAAACTTGTTTCTAACTTTAAACCGTCGGGCGACCAACCCAAAGCCATCGACGCGCTGACCCGCGGCGTGCTGGACGGTCAAAAGCGCCAAACACTGCTGGGCGTAACGGGATCGGGCAAAACTTTTACCATTGCTAATGTCATACAAAACTTAAACCGTCCGACGCTCATTTTATCGCCTAACAAAGTCCTGGCCGCGCAACTCTATGCCGAGTTTAAACAATTTTTCCCCGAAAATGCGGTCGAATATTTTATTTCTTATTATGATTATTATCAGCCGGAAGCTTACATCCCGCAGACCGATACCTATATCGAAAAAGATTCCGCGGTCAACGATCATATTGATAAATTGCGCCTTAAAGCCACCACTTCACTACTCACGCGCAGAGATACCATTGTAGTGGCGTCGGTATCGTGCATTTACAATATCGGTTCACCGGACAGTTACAGTGAACTGTGCATTTATCTCAAGAAAAATGCACAAATGACGCGCGGACAATTAGGCGGGCTGCTTATTAAAATTCAATATGAGCGCAACGAAACCGATTTTTTAGCCGGCACCTTCCGCATGCGCGGGCCGTATGTAGATATCTATCCCCCATACGGGCAAAGTGCCGTACGCGTGGAAATCAAAGGAAAAGACATAGCCGGCATTTATGAACTAGACCCGTTAAACGGAACAGTTGTGCAAGAATTAGACGAAGCGTGGGTGTATCCGGCTAAACATTTTGTGGTGCGCGATGAAGACCGTGAGCGCGCTTTGGACCAGATCCGCGCCGACTTGGCTTTGCGCCACGCGGAACTACTTAAACAAGGCAAAGAATTGGAAGCGTATCGCATTAAACAACGCACCGAATATGATTTGGAAATGTTGCAGCAAGCCGGCTTTTGCCCCGGCATAGAAAATTATTCGCGCTATATGGACGGACGCAAACCCGGTGACCGCCCGAATTGTTTGATTGATTATTTCCGCAAATATGATGATTTTTTGATGGTGGTGGACGAAAGCCACGTGGCTCTGCCGCAAGTGCGCGGCATGTTTAACGGGGACCGCAGCCGCAAACAAATGCTCGTTGATTTCGGTTTCCGCTTACCCTCGGCACTGGATAACCGGCCGCTTAAATTTGAAGAATTTGAAAGTCTACTCCCCTCGACCATTTTTGTTTCCGCCACGCCGGGCCCGTATGAACTCAAAGCCTGCGGCGGTGAAATTGTAGAGCAAGTGATCCGCCCGACCGGACTGGTGGATCCTAAAGTAACCGTGCATCCCAGTGCCGGGCAAATTGATCATTTACTTAAGAAAATTCAAGAGCACACTGCCAAAAACGAGCGGACTTTGGTGCTAGCCATGACCAAAAAAACCGCCGAAGATCTAAGTGCGTTTTTAATTGAAAAAGGCGTTAAAACCACCTACTTGCACTCCGATATTGATGCGCTGGAGCGGGTGGAAATTTTGAAAAATTTCAGACAGGGTACGTTTGATGTACTGGTGGGTATTAACTTACTGCGCGAAGGAATTGATATCCCGCAAGTGGGGCTGGTGGCTATCTTGGGTGCGGACAATGAAGGGTTCTTGCGTAATGCCACTACGCTTATTCAAATCTCCGGCCGCGCCGCGCGTAATGTGGGCGGTGAAGTGGTGTTATATGCAGACCGCGAAACGGAAAGTATGAAATATTCACTGGGTGAAATGAACCGCCGCCGCACTTTGCAAGAAGCATATAATAAAGAGCATCACATTACCCCGCGCACCATTCAAAAAGCCGAAGTAGATTTGAAAGAATTTGAAGCCGCCAGCAAAGAACAAGGTCTGCAAATTTTGCACTCGGCCTTGCCTAAACCTACGGCTAAAAATATTGATAAATTAATGCAAGAAATTGAAAAACAAATGCGTGAAGCCGCCGACAATCTAAACTTTGAACTGGCCGCCGATTTAAGAGATAGACTCTTTGAACTCAAGCAAATGAAAGTGAAATAAGATACATCCTTTTGTTTACAATTTATTTTTAAACGATTATAATTTATCTAGTAGCACAAACTATATTTGAGAGGTATATATGAAAAAAGGTTTTACTTTAATTGAACTACTGGTAGTAGTTTTAATTATTGGCATTTTGTCTGCCATTGCTTTGCCGCAATATACGGTTGCGGTGGAAAAGAGCCGCGCAACAGAGGCACTTTTAAATTTAAAATATGCAGTCCAAATGTATGATTTAGATTATCTTCAAAATGGTCCGAACAATCCCACACACCCCGCACAAGATATATTGGAACTATCCGATGGAGAATGGATAGCAGACGGAGATATGTTTATTTCGAATAAATTTGTTTACTCGTTTGGGGATGAATCGAGTTTCAATGTTGCTCGTTGTACTATAAATGCTAGTCGAGATGAATGCCAAGCCGCTACAACACTTTATACATTATTTTGGGAAACATCTTACGGAACACCTAACGCAAAAACCTGTTATGCTCAATCTGATATAGGATATAAAATCTGTAAAAGTTTAGAAGGACAAGGATTTGAATTAGACGACGGCAGACATTAATTTGCTATCAAAAAAACCCCGCTCAAACGAGCGGGGTTTTTGTACTATGAATGCCCCTGTTGGAGGACAGGGGAGGTTTTACACAAACTTATTTATCAACCACTTCGGCTTCCACTACATCATCTTTGCCGCCGTTGGCTGCTTGGGCTCCGGCACTGGCTTGTGCCGCCTCCGGGCCGGGTTGCGGACCTGCTTGTCCGGCGCCTGCCGCACCGGCTTGGGCTTGTTGGGCCTTGTACATGGCTTCACCGAGTTTTTGACTGGCTTGCAAAGCCGCATCTTTGGCCGAGCGGATCTTGGCAGCGTCTTCGCCTTTGAGTGCATCGCGCAAATCATTTAATGCGCGGTCAATGGCCAAGCGGTCGTCTTGCGATACTTTATCTCCGTAATCTTTAAGCGCCTTTTCGGTTTGATAAAGCACACTATCACCTTCGTTTTTGGCTTCCACAAACTCTTTGTGTTTTTTGTCTTCTTCGGCAAATTTCTCTGCGTCTTTGACAAATTTTTCTACTTCC
>CADBRU010000002.1 GCA_902797165.1 uncultured Elusimicrobium sp. | reverse complement strand
GAGTAATGTATCCATGAAGTCTATGTTGGAAGCGGGCGTCCATTTCGGACATCAAACCTCCCGCTGGAACCCCAAAATGAGCCGCTACATTTTCGGCGAACGCAACGGGGTGCATATCTTAGATCTGCAAAAAACCGCCAAAGAATTAAAGAAAGCGTATGCTTTTGTAAAGGAAGAATCTAAAAAAGGTTCCAAATTTTTATTTGTCGGTACGAAGAAACAAGCCCAAGAAGCCATTTCCACAGAAGCTGCCCGCTGCGGTGCTTTTTGTATTCATGAAAAATGGTTAGGTGGTACCTTGACTAACTTTCAAACCGTCAAGAAATCTATCGAACGCATGAACGAACTGGAAAAATGGGAAGGCTCCGGTGTATTTAAAGCCATCTCTAAAAAAGAAGCCAGCCGTTTAACGAAAGAATTAAACCGTTTGCAAAAATTATTAGGCGGCATCCGCGACATGAAGGTATTGCCGGATGTAGTATTTGTCATTGACCCGGTTGATACCGCCGGTGCTATTCGCGAAAGCCGTGTATTAGGCATCCCCGTGGTAGCCGTCTGCGATACCAATTCCGATCCGGATTTAATCAATTGGCCGATCCCCGGTAACGACGATGCTGCACGCTCTATCAAATTATTCTGCGCTGCTATTGCCGATGCGGTACTCGAAGGCCGCGCCGAAGTAGAAGCCAACAAACAACCGGCTCAAACCGCTGAAGAAGGCGAACAAGCCCCGGTCAACCCGGCCATGGCCAATGCCTTTGAAAGCGCTATGCTCGCCAGTGAAAAAGAAGAGGCTGCTAAAAAAGAAGTAAAAGCCGAAGTAGCCGCTGCCGAGGAAACTGCCGAAATTGTTAAAAAAGCCGCAAAAGAAGAAGCCGCTAAAGAAGCAGCAAAAACCACCAAAAAAACGGCTGCTAAAAAAACCACCACAGCCAAAAAAACAACCGTCAAAAAAACGGTAAAGGCTGAAAAAGAAGAACCGGCTGAAAAGAAAACCGCGGCCAAAAAAACAACCGCTAAAAAAACGGCTGCCAAAAAGACAACCGCTAAAAAAGAAGCCGTTGCCAAATAATCTGTAACCATCGGGGGCCGACCCATCGGTCCCCCTAAGTAATTAATTAGGAGAAAATATGTCTTTAGCAGAAGATATCAAAACTTTACGTGAAAAAACAGGCGCAGGCTTAATGGCTTGCAAAAAAGCCTTGGAAGAAAATAATAATGACATGGAACAAGCCATTGTCTATTTGCGCAAAAAAGGATTGGCCGATTTAGCCAAACGCGCCGATCGCGCCACCAAAGAAGGACGCGTATCCGTTAAAACCGACGGCAAACATTTTGCGATGGCTTACTTAGGCTGTGAAACGGACTTTGTGGCCAAGACTTCGGATTTTATCGAACTGGCCGATGCTATTGCCGATTATGTGTTGCAACATCCGGAAATCAAAGATTATACCGCTGATGAGACGATTAAAAATATGATCGTTGAAAAAGCACCTAAATTCGGTGAAAACACCACCTTCAAAGGAGCCTACAACTGGACAGCATCCGACGGTAACGTCATTGCTTCCTATGTGCACTCTGATAATAAAAAGGCTTCTTTATTGGAATTAGCCGTGAACGGTGCCGATGCCGCCAAAGCCGCCGAAATTGCCCGCGGACTGGCCATGCACACCGTCGGTATGCAAAGCATGTGGGTAGATGCCAAAGATATTCCGGAAGCCGATAAGGAAAAGGAACTTGACATTTATCGCACGCAAGCCAAAAACGAAGGTAAATCCGATGAGATGATTGCCAAGATGTTACCGGGCAAACTCAAAAAATTTGCCAAAGAAACCTGCCTACTCGAACAACCGACCATTAAAGACAACAAGAAAACCGTTGCCGATTACTTGGCCGAAGAATCGAAGGCCTTAGGCGGTGAATTAAAAGTGGTACGTTTCGTACGCTTCTAATTTTAAGCCCCTCGAAAGAGGGGCTTTTTTCTGTCTCGGTTTAATTAAGCCGATGCAGAAAAAAGTCCCATTTATTACAACGCGTGCGCGCGAGGCATTTTATTTTGGTACAATAAGAAAAACTTGTGAGGATATTATGGCAAACAAAAAGACAAGCAAAAAAAGAATTTTATTAAAACTTTCCGGTGAGGCTCTTAGCAAAGAAGGCCACCGCGGCGTCAGTGCCACTGCCTTAAAAGCAATTGCGGAAGAAATTGCCCATATGTATAAAAGCACCGGTTGCCAACTGGCTATCGTAATCGGTGGCGGAAACATTTGGCGCGGTGTGCGCGACGGAGGCGGTGCCATTGACCGTGTAAATTCCGACGGAATGGGTATGCTTGCCACCGTGATTAATGCCATTGCTTTGCAATCTGCTTTAGAAGAAGCCGGCGTGCCGACCCGCGTGCAAACCTCGGTAAATATTTATCAAATGGCAGAGCCTTTTGTACGCCGCCGTGCATTGCGTCACTTGGAAAAAGGACGCATCGTAATTTTTGCCGGCGGTACAGGAAACCCCTATTTTACAACCGACAGTGCCGCTGCTTTGCGCGCGTCCGAAATCGGCGCCAACGTGCTGCTCAAAGCCACGCAAGTAGACGGTGTGTATGATAGTGACCCGAAGAAAAACCCCAAAGCCAAACGCATCAAAAAGATTTCCTATAAAGATGCCATTGAAAAACGCTTGCAATTTATGGATACTGCAGCCCTTGCAATTTGTTTGGAAAACCAAGTGCCCGTGCGTGTATTTAACTTGCATAAAAAAGGCAATATCAAACGCGCGGTACTGGGCGAAGATATTGGCACTTTGATTTATTAAGATGCAAGATAAAAAAACACTCTATATATTGGGCAGTTTGATAATTATACTTGTCATCGCAAGTATTTTGCTGGTAAGTTTAATCGGTGGGCGCGTCCACCGCGGTCAACCTTCGCAACCGGAAGTGGAAACTATTTCCGATTATTTAGCCCGCACGCAAAAAGATATTCCCGACAATACGCTGATAGAAACGGATAATGAACCCGCCACTGATCCAATTCAAACTTACGATAATGCCGCGGCTAATGATACATTGTCCACGCCGCAAGTGAACACTTCATTAGATCATTCGCTTTCCGACCAAGAAATGGCCGCAAAAATTACGGAAATATTTCAAGAAGTTTTTACACCGCAACAAAGTCAAGAATTAGCGCGGTTATATACCGATCATGAGTATCATCACCGTATTATTGAAGGACCTTATGCCAAATTACTGGCTAAAAACGCACCCGCCGAAAAACAAATCGATATGGAAAGAGTAGATGCTTTGCATAAACAAGTTACGGATTTGCTACGTCAGAATCGTGCTCTAAAAGCCAAAGATGCACCTTATACAAATGTTTCGTCCACTACTTCCGCAACATCTACGCCCCAAGAAAAGAAAGAATATTATTTACCGGGGCCGGACGCTATCAAAGGTTTACACGGAGAAGCAGTGGTAAAACGCACCGAAATCCCCTGTCCTGACCGAATTACAGATTATAGAACATGGCCTAAAGTATGCCAAGAATTACAATTTCAGGACGGATCAAAAAGTATTATCTATATTGTAACTTCACGTGGTATCACTGCCCGTGATGATTTTGATGCGCAAGGTCATCTGCGTACCCATTATCAATTTTGGAGCCGGGGCGGATATTTTGATTCCAAAAAAATCATGCACGTGCCCGACTATCCGTCCACACTTTCACTGGTATTTCTCTATGATGATAAAGGAGCGGTCCATCAAGCAGACACCTACCTCTTAAAAGAGCAAACTCCCGAGGAAGTCTTACGATTTTTGCAAGAGCACAATGAACCGGTGGCCCTTCAACTAAAAAACTACGCAGATGCCCCGCAATATTGCGATTTATATCCGCTGGAATGCGAGGAATTATAAAAGATAATTTTAAATTGCTATAATAAAGTATCTCACTAGTAGAGGAAAATATGGAAGGAATCAACGAATTTATTAACAAAGGCAAAACCGAAATGACTGAACACGTGGCCAAACTACGAAAAGATTTAGCCACCATCCGCACGGGCCGCGCCAGTGCGCAACTACTCGAAAATGTGCGTGTAGATTATTATGGCACTCCGACGCCGATTAAACAAATGGCTTTGATTAATGTGCTCGATGCCAAAACATTGGAAATTCAACCGTGGGATATTTCTTCTTTAAACGAAATTGACAAAGCCTTGCAAAAAGCAGACCTCGGTGCCAGCCCGGTCAACGACGGAAAAGTAATTCGCATTACCTTGCCTTCTATGACCGAAGACCGCCGAAAAATGCTGGCCAAAAACATTGCCAAAATGAGTGAAGATTTTAAAGTGGCCGTGCGCAATACCCGCCGCGATGTACTTGAAAAAGTGAAAAAAGCACAAAAGGCCGGTGAAATTACCGAGGACGATTTGAAACGCTATGAAGCCGACGTGCAAAAAGCCACCGACGCTAATATCGCGCAAATCGATAAATTGGTAGAGGACAAAGAAGCCGAAATCATGAAAGTTTGATATAAACTTTTTACAGTAAAAAACCCCGCTCTAATGAGCGGGGTTTGTGATTTTCCGATATTTTTATTCTGCTTCGGCTTCCAGCATTTTTTCTTCGGCAATAGCGGCACGTTTGCGCAAGTGATGTACTAAAATTTTCTTACGCAAGCGTAAAGACGTCGGCGTAATTTCCACCAGTTCGTCGGGAGCAATATATTCTACTGCTTGTTCCAAACTCATTTGACGCGGTGGCGTGAGAGTGTAAGACTCATCACTAGACGAACTGCGCATATTGCTTAAATGTTTAGCCTTGCACGGGTTGACCACTAAATCATTATCGCGGGAATTTTCCCCCACAATCTGGCCCATATACACTTTTTCACCCGGTCCGAGGAACAATTCCCCCCCGTTTTCCAGTGCAAACAAAGCATAGGCGGTGGTGATACCGTCCTCTTTGGCCACCAGTACGCCGTTGTGACGAATCGGCGCTAAATTTACTTTGGGATAATACCCGTGGAAACTGTGGTGCATAATACCCGTCCCGCGCGTACCGGTCAAAAATTCATTTTTAAAACCGAGTAGCGCGCGCGCCGGAATAAGATATTCCAAACGTAAACGGTCTTCCCCTTCCGCAACCATATTTTCCAGTTTGGCCGCACGTTGACCAACCAGTGTAAAGACCGCACCTTGGTGCTCAGATTTAATATCCAACACCAAATATTCCATCGGCTCTAAAATCTGCCCGTTTTCTTCTTTGTAAATTACTTCCGGCGAAGACACCGCCAGTTCAAATCCTTCGCGGCGCATATTTTCAATTAGTACGGTTAAATGCAACTCCCCGCGTCCATATACTTTAAATTTACCTTCGCCTTCTAATTGTTCTACTTTAAGACCCACATTGGTTTGGGCTTCTTTTTCCAGACGGTTTTTGAGGTGGCGGCTGGTAACAAATTTACCTTCTTTACCGGAGAACGGACTGTCATTGACCATAAAGTCCATAGACATTGTCGGTTCGTCAATGGAAAGCGGCGGCAATGCTTTGGGAAACTCCGGTTGGCAAACCGTATCCCCCACGTCCACACCTTCCAACCCGGCAATAGACACAATATCTCCGGCCTGTGCACTTTCTACTTCTTTCTTACCTAGACCCTCATACATTTCGATTTTGACCGCTTTAGACGGGGTTTGCGTGCCGTTTTGATGTAAGAGCAGTACATTTTGACCGCGGCTGATTTTACCGGCCAAAATACGTCCGATACCCACGTGGCCTAAAAAATTATTGTAATCAAGCATGGTCACTTGCATTTGCAATGGCTCATTGGGCATGGCTACCGGTGCGGGCACATGTGAAATAATGGTGTCAAGCAAAGGCGAAATATCTTTGCCTTTTTCTTCCATTTTAAGACTCGCCCACCCTTCGCGGCCAGACGCATATAAAATCGGGAAATCTAATTGCTCATCGGTAGCGCCAAGTTCCATAAACAAATTAAATACTTCGTCCACCACTTCACTCGGACGTATGTGATCGCGGTCCATTTTGTTAATTACCACAATCGGACGCAAACCAAGCGCCAGTGCTTTGCGTAGTACAAAGCGCGTTTGCGGCATCGGACCTTCTACCGCGTCCACCATTAAAATAGCGCCGTCTACCATTTTAAGCACGCGCTCCACTTCGCTACCGAAATCTGCGTGTCCCGGCGTATCGACGATATTAATGGTATGATTTTTATATTTTACCGAAGTACACTTGGCTAAAATAGTAATACCGCGCTCACGCTCCAAAGGATTAGAGTCCAACACCGTCTCTTGGGCTTCATCTTCCTTTACGGTAAATTGTCCGGCTAATTTAAGTAGAGAATCTACAACGGTAGTCTTACCATGGTCTACGTGGGCAATGATAGCCACATTGCGAACGTCTGCGCGCGTATTTTGCATAAGTACAAATTTCCTAACTCATAAAAATATCCCGCTTGCGCGGGACCTGTTTTACAACAGATATATTATATTTTAGTATTTTTTAGGGTGGGCTGACTAGAGAAATAAAAAAAGCGCGCCGCTTTGGCGCGCTTTTTATACTGCAAATAACTTTTATTTGGCTTGGCTGACCGCAACGGCTACGGCTACGGTGGCACCTACCATCGGGTTATTGCCCATACCGATAAGACCCATCATTTCCACGTGGGCAGGCACGGAAGACGAACCCGCAAATTGCGCATCACCATGCATACGACCCATGGTATCGGTCATACCGTAGGAGGCAGGACCGGCGGCCATATTATCCGGGTGCAAGGTGCGGCCTGTACCGCCACCGGAAGCCACGGAGAAATATTTTTTGCCGTTTTCAATGGCCCATTTCTTATATGTTCCGGCTACCGGGTGTTGGAAGCGGGTCGGGTTGGTAGAGTTACCGGTAATGGAAACGTCCACGCCCTCGTGACGCATAATGGCTACGCCTTCACTTACATCATCAGCGCCATAGCATTTTACCTTGGCTTTATCACCGTCGGAAAATGCTTTTTCGCTGACAATTTTGAGTTCACCCGTTTTGTAATTATATTCGGTTTCTACGGAAGTAAAACCATTAATACGGGAAATAATATAAGCGGCATCTTTACCTAAACCATTTAAGATAACGCGTAAAGGTTCTTTGCGCACTTTGTTAGCGGTGCGGGCAATACCGATAGCACCTTCCGCAGCGGCAAAACTTTCATGTCCGGCTAAAAAGCAGAAACATTTGGTTTCTTCGCGCAGTAACATAGCGCCCAAATTGCCGTGGCCGAGTCCGACAGCACGTTGATCGGCTACAGAACCCGGGATGCAGAAACTTTGCAACCCTACGCCGATTTTTTCGGCTGCTTCAGCGGCAGTTTTTACGCCGGATTTCAAAGCAATAGCAGCACCGACGGTGTAAGCCCACACGGCATTTTCAAAAGCGATCGGTTGAATCCCTTTTACGATTTTTTCTACATCAATGCCTTTGTCTAAGCAAATTTTGCGGGCTTCTTCTAAATCTTTAATACCGGCGGCCTTCAGCGCGGCATTAATTTTGTCAATTCTTCTTTCGTATCCTTCAAATGTAATAGTCATAATGTTCTCCTTGGCTTACTCTTTGCGCGGGTCAATTTTCTTGACGGCTTCGTCAAAGCGGCCATAGGTTTTGACGTTTTCTTCAAAGGCTTTTTTAGCATCGGTGCCTTTTTTAATAGCGTCCATCATTTTGCCTAAATTGACAAATTTATAGCCGATAATTTCATTATTTTTATCTAAACCGATTTCAAGCACATACCCTTCGGCCATTTCCAAATAGCGCGGGCCTTTGGCTTCGGTGCCGTACATGGTACCTACTTGACTGCGGTGACCTTTACCCAAGTCTTCCATACCGGCTCCGATGGGTAAACCGTCGTCAGAGAAAGCACTTTGAGTGCGGCCGTAAACAATTTGCAAGAACAGTTCGCGCATGGCAGTATTGATAGCATCACACACGAGGTCAGAGTTCAACGCTTCCAAAATGGTTTTGCCGGGCAAAATTTCGGCAGCCATAGCGGCAGAGTGAGTCATACCGGAGCAACCTAAGGTTTCTACTAAGGCCTCTTTAATAACACCGTTTTTCACGTTCAAGGTCAATTTGCAGGCGCCTTGTTGCGGAGCACACCAACCCACACCGTGGGTCAGACCGCTAATATCGCCGATTTGTTTGGCTTTTACCCA
Source organism: uncultured Elusimicrobium sp. (assembly GCA_902797165.1). Classification (GTDB taxonomy): domain Bacteria; phylum Elusimicrobiota; class Elusimicrobia; order Elusimicrobiales; family Elusimicrobiaceae; genus Avelusimicrobium. The sequence continues at coordinate 110,987 of CADBRU010000002.1, read as the reverse complement.
TTTGCCTTCTTCGGGAATGGGAGCCGGATCATGCTTGGCGCCTTTGCAGACGCAGCACATTTCTTTTACTTCCGGGGTGCATTTTTCACAACTCATGAAGTTCTCCTAATTAGAAAGTATAAATCTTACCTATATATTTTACAAAATCGGGCGCAGAAAAGGGCGCAGAAAAAACACCCCGCCTAGTGCGGGGTGTTTAGAATAGTAAATAATTTTAGTTAACCGGTTGGCCGCTTCCTTTGAACATACTACATTGCTGCCCATGACACAGTATAGTAGGTGTAGTAACACGGTTGCTACAAGATTTATCAGTGTATTCTAAATAATACCCTACCATTACAGAATCTAAATTATGCAAATCATCCGGAATTCCGTTGACACGAAATGCCACAGGCAAAGTAGAACTATAGGCTCCACATCCATGCGTCCCCCCATTATTTGCATAACACCAATGTTCGTTACAACACATTTCGTCATCGCCGTCATAGTCACAAACAAATCCGCTACCTAGTTCTATGCCTAATTCTTCATTTGTTTTTATCCCACAACTACCGCCGTTTTCCAATTCACACAGAACTCCTTGATTATGCATATATCGTAATAATTGTATGGCTTCAGCGGCGCGGGCTTTTTCTACGGCTTTTGTGTATTGCGGCAAAGCAATGGCCGACAAAATACCAATAATCAAAACAACCACTAACAATTCTATGAGTGTAAAACCTCTTTTCATCTTATGTCCTCCCATCAAAATATTTTACTTACATATTGTACACAAATTATACACAAAAAAGCCAAAACTTGCGCCGCCTGCCCCCTTTTCATACAATATACACAAAGGAGAACCTATGTCACTAACCACCAAGACAAATAAATGGGTAGAAAACAAATTAATTTCTGCCGATCAAGCCAAAGCCATTTTGGCTTTTGAAAAATCTTCACATAACAATTTATTTTGGAGAGTTGCCTTCGTAATTGCGGGCATGTTAATCGGACTGGGGCTGATTTTAATCATCTCCTCCGGTTGGGAAAAAATTCCCGATTTGGTCAAATTACTCGGAGCATTTTCTTTACTGGGCGGATTTGGCTATACCACTTTTTGGCATCAACAAAAACGAAACAAAGGATGGAAGGAATTTTTTGCCATCTTGTCTTTTCTAATGACTGGAGCCACCATCGGACTAATTGCCCAAATATTTAACTTAGACGGCGGATGGAGCAATTTTGCCCTCACGTGGACTCTTTTGGGGCTGCCCTTTGTGCTTTGCAGCCGCATGCTGACTTTCAATATTGTATGGTTACTGCTTTTCTTCTCTTACTTTGATATTGACGAAATATGCAAAACTTTATTTGACAACTTGCAAACTACCGTCTTAACTTCGCTCTTGTTCTTTATGCTTAGTTATGCCGGCAACAAATTGGACCAAACCGTACACGCCTACACTTTACTTGCCAAAGCCTTTGAAAAAGTGGCCATTTGGGCATGTTATGCGGCTATATTCTACTTGGCAGGCCGTTGGGGCTTGACCGGGAAATGGCACTCTACACCGACTGCAGATGTATGGTTTGCCAACACTTTTATCTTTGCCTTTGCGGCATTTCGGTTATTTATGGCTATACGGATGCAAAACATTGTTTCTTTCAAGCGCAATGCGCTGCTGACGGAAATTTACATTTTCCTGCTTTTCCTGTGCGGAGTGCATAATTTGTTTGCTTCCGGCCTCGGTTTTATTTTAGGCGGACTGCTGATATTGGTACTGATTTATATTCTGCGACGTACTACGCAATATATTAAAACGATGGAGATTTTCAAATGAACAAAAAATATTTTTGGTTAATTGCCTTTTTCTTACCTTTGGTCTGCTTAATGATTTGGACCGTCAGTTTGTATATCCAACGCCAATCCGGTCAAGAAGTGCGTGTACAAATTACCGGTTATGATCCGCGCGATTTATTATCCGGCCATTACATTCAATATCAAATTGATTGGAAAAAAACAGATTGCACGCAATTTGAAAATCAAACTTGCCCCGATACAAAATACTTTTGCAAAAAGGCCCGCTGGGGGCGCCAATGCCGCTTCTACATACCGGAAAAACACGCCGAACGGTTAGACAAGTTATTCCGAGACCGCAACACTAATCAAGACGTGTTTGAAATTGTTTATTCCTATCAGCCGGGGCGCAACGCCATGGCCAAACAATTGCTCATTAACGGGCAAGATTGGACTTTATATCAACCCAAAGAAAAAACACCTAAACCATGAACTCAAAATTAAATTTATCCGAACTTCCGACTTCTACTTTTGCGTGCGGGCCCGGGCAAGGTCATCCCGATATCCGGCAAACACCGCTTTATAAAACTTTGTTTGAACGCAGCCACCGTGCACCGGATGTAACCACATACGGGCTTTATCACGCCGCGGAACTGCAACTGCGTAAACTGTTGCATATTCCCGAGGATTATTTGCTTTGTTTCTTTCCGGGCGGTGCGACTACCACGTTAGATGCCGCCACTTGGAGTTTAAGTTTACAAACCGTTTCCGGGCTGAGTTTCGGGGCATTTTCCAAACGCTGGTGTGAGTCTATTACCAAACAAATTCCGCATTTAAAAGCAGATATTGTAACTCCCCCCGCCGGCCAACTTTTTCCGACGGAAAAACCAAATTTAAACACCAGTTTGATTTTGCTTACACCCAATGAAACTTCGATGGGTGTACAAATTCCGAACGATTACTTACTGGACATTTGGAAAAGCAAGGGAGCAGATACTTTAATTGCGTGGGACTGCACTTCTTGCGCGGGCGGACGTGTTTTACCTGAGGACGCTTATGATATTTTGGTGTTTGGTTTACAAAAATGTTTCGGCACCGGCGGCGGGACTTCTGCCTTAATCTTAAGTCCGCGCGCCGTGCAACGCATTAAGCAAGTTAAAAAATTACGCACACTGCCCTACACCTTAGATTTATCATACGCGGTAGAAAATGCACACAAAGCACAAACCATTAATACCCCCAGCACCATTAATATATGGATGTGCGATGCCGCCGCAACGTGGATGAACGAGCACGGCGGACTGACCGCCATGGATAAGTTATGCCGCGCGCACGCAGATTTTTTATTTGATTGGGCCGGCAAAACAACTTGGATACGACCGCTTGTTTCAGATGAAAATTTGCGCTCTTATACTACACCGACTTTTCAAATTATAGACCCGCAAATTTCCGCAGATTTTATTAATAAAACCCTTGCGGAAACAGGGCTACCTAATTTGCAAGACGGCCTGAAAAAATTTACAACCGCGCCGGAGAATACACTGCGTATTGCTTGTTTCCCTTTTGTAGATATAAACGGAACGGAACAATATAAAAGATTGATAAATTTACTGGATGTAATCGTCGCCAATCTGCGAGAAGAAAAATAAAATTTGCATTTTTTGTAAAAGATTTGCTAAAGTAAACAAACAGCCGCGTATTGCGGCTATCTCGATTTTATATACATGAAGGAGTACTTTGTATGGCCACGAAGAAAAATTCAAAAGATGCTTTGACAGCAACTGAGATTAAAGAAATTAAAAAACATTTAGAGGCTCTCAAAGCAGAAGCGGAAGCCCGTTTAAAAGATAAAAAAAATATGGATATGCCCGAAGCGGAAGTCGGCGACCCTATTGACGTAGCCGGGCAAAGCATGGATAAAGAAATTTTATTTGAATTATCAGGAAATTCGCATAACACGATCGGACAAATCGAAGCGGCGCTGCGCAAAATCGAAAAAGGCATTTACGGCCGCTGTGAATTATGCCGCCAACCGATTCCGAAAAAACGTATTAAAGCCTTGCCGTTTGCACGTTATTGTGTAAATTGCCAGACTTCTTCCGAATCCAGCAGTCGATAAACTATTTTTCTCTAAACTAAGGGTTTAGAGATTGCATAAAACAACTCCTTCCCGAGTTTCTTTGGAAACTCGGGTCTGTTTTTGTTACATATCCGTAATATAACCATAAAAAAAGGGACTGCTTAAACAGTCCCTTTTTAAATCTTTTTGTGTTTATTTGAAAGGCATTTCGGCGGCACTGGTAGGTGCGGTAGAAGTCAATACCTTCTTGACACCTTTTTTGAACCAACACCACAAATCAGCCCAACCTTCGGCCGGACTCATTTTCGCATAACCTTCTCCCATGGCCTGATATCCGGCTATATAATCATGAGCCATTCTTTTGCCTATCCAACAAACACCATCCACGCACACTTCACCTAATTGTGAAAAACCTTCAACCGGGCTGTAATTCATATAGCTGCGGCCCATCGCTTCATATCCGGCAAGATAGTTGCGAGCGGCTTGTTTGCCTAAGTAGCAAATACCATCTACACACCATCTGCCTAAAGTGGACCAACCGTCTGCGGCGTCATACGTCATCCAAACATTGTAATATTCTTTACCGGCATTTTGAGCGGTTTCGGCTTTTTTCTGTTTTACTTGTTTGGCCATCGCAGCGTATTTTCCTACAATTTGAGAACATTGTTCTAACAAAAGGCCTGCTTTACCTTGTACATTTTCTTCCGCGGCTTCGGAAATACCCAAACAAAAATGCGGCGCCAATTCCGGTTGTACCGTCACAGCACCCCATTGTGCATAAAATGAAACCGGCTCTAAATTTGCAACGGCAGCTCTTGCGGCAGCCCCATCAATCCCCTTATCTGCTTGAATGATTGCTTGGTTCTGCCCATAATGATATCCGCCACCGTTTAACTGAGCAGCGGCTTCATTTACCACGACAAAAGGCAACACCATCACTGCTAACATCAACCATACTGATTTTTTCATACACGCTCCCTGTTTAATTTGAGATTTCCCTCACACCTATAGTTTATAAACTCACTATTTACTTGTCATGGGTCTTTGGACCTAATTTCTTTAGAATTTGGACCTATTTTAATTAGGCCCTAAAAAAACCTCGATTCACTGGAATCGAGGTTTTATAAATAGGCTTTTATTTCGGATAAGTTACAAAAGTTTTTTTCGTATCTTTGGCCCTGGCCGTAATCTTATAGCCTTTTGGGCCTACTCCTATGCGAAAACCTTTGTTCTCTAATGCTTTATGGGTATCGCGTTGAAATTGCACGGGATCACCGGACAATAACGAAAGACGCAATAAATCATTGGTGTAATACCCAAAATTTATAAAATGCAAATCTTCCAAATAAGCAATTTTCTCTACATGTTTCTGAGCACGCGAAATAATTTTTTGTTGTGCCCACGAACCGTTGCTGAATAAAAAGCGATAAAGCAGCCCGCCAAAAGCAATAAACAACACTATACCCACGACGGTGAGAATCGTTTTTTCCAACCAACTTTTCGGACGAGCCTGCACCACTACCGAACCGGCCAAATAATCATGCAGGGCGCGGTGTCTGTCATCAATAAAAGCAAGTAAAAAACCACACAATAATAAAGCCGCACTGATGTAATATCCCAGGGTACGCACAAAAGCACGAAACAAACCTATGGGTTCTCCGGTATTTTTATCCGCCACCCGAATCCCAACTAATTTTTTGCCTAAAGTGTTGCGTCCGCCGCTGCTCCAAATGGTTTCATACAAAATGAAAGGGATATTCATACAAGCAAGCAATATATAGAAAGTAGATAAATCCATATCTACCACGCGAATCATGATTAAAAGGAAAATTTCGTACAAAATGACAATAAGTCCAACATCCAGCAGCAGTGCAATAAACCGCTCCGCTACGGACGATTCTCGCGGGGTTAAATCTTCACCTTGTTCCACCGAGACACTCGGTTGGTCTTCCATGATATTAATGCGATGTTCTTGAGGCATAGTATCTCCTTACATCTACTTGTATTATAACAATTTTTTCCATTTGATTCGTACTTTTTCAAGCCGTCTTTGCAAAATGCTATAATAAACCTATATGATAGACAGAACCAAAAGACTGGAAGCCCTTTTTTTACAGGAAATTAATACCATCATCACCAAGATGACGGCCGCCGGTAATTTCGGCGGTTTTGTAACCATTACGGCAGTACGCGTATCCAAAGATTTATCGTTGGCCAAAGTGTATTTTTCCGTCTTCGGAAGCCAAGAAGACAGAAAGAAAACACAAGACCAATTATCTCTATTGCGTAAAGAATTGGGCGGCCTACTACGCCACCGCTTGCACTTAAAGCGCATTCCGTCTTTTAGTTTTGAATACGACGACACTCCCGAACAAGCCAGCCGCGTGGAAAGTATTTTTAAAATTATTGAAAAGGAAAAAGAACATGAATAATTTTGATTCTTTTCAACAAATTTGGAAAGCCATTGAAAAAGGACAAAATTTCTTCGTAGCCGGACATTTAAATCCGGACGGAGATTCTTTGGGTTGCACCTTGGCGGTTTGTTCCCTGCTCGAACGCTTGGGCAAAACCGCGTATGCCTATGCCGACCCCAGCATTGGCAATGATTTAATGTTCTTACCCGGGCTTGAAAACATACATCTTAAAGAATTACCCAGCAAACCCCAATTTGACACCGTTATTTTACTGGAATGTTCCGACCGTAAACGCGGCGGAGATTTGGAAAATGTGCTGAAAAATGCCAAAACATTAATCAGCATTGACCACCATTTAGTCAGTGATCCCTACGCCGACATTAATCACATTGATTCTACTGCTTCTTCCACCGCGGAAATTATTTTCCAACTGTTTGAAGCGTCGGAAGATAATTTGCTCCCTACACCGGAGGAGGCAACCTGTTTATATACCGGAGTGGTTACCGATACCGGCCGCTTTTTGCATACCAATACTACCGCAGAAGCCTTGCGCGTTGCGTCGGCCTTGGTGGCTTTGGGAGCGGACGTAAATAGAATTAATCAAGTTATTTATTTCACTAAATCTTATACCGAACTAAAGTTGGTAGGACGCGCACTGGAAAAAATGCGCCTGTTATTTCAAAAAAAGTACAGTGAAATTATCCTTACCAAAGAAGATTTCGAACCGCTTAATGCAGTGCCTTCTCAAACCCAAGGTATTGTCAGCCAACCGACCATGATCCCCGGCGTAGAAGTCTCTGCACTTATTAAAGAAGAGCCGGATAAAATATCGGTCAATTTACGCTCACGCAATAAAATAGATGTCAGCGCTATTGCCCAACAATTCGGCGGCGGCGGGCATGCCCGCGCGGCCGGCTTTAAAGTAACCGGAAAAGCCGTGCAAGCGGTGGCACAAGCACTGGCCAAAGCGGTACAAAAAGCCATTGAAGGTCATGGAAAATAATTTCCCCTCTACGCGACAGACGCTCCCCGCTCACACGGGTGGCCTTTTGCTGATTGATAAACCGCAAAATTTTACTTCCAGTGACATTGTGGCCATTGCACGTTACGTTTTGCATACCAAATGTATCGGGCATAGCGGCACCTTAGATCCGATGGCAACGGGACTGCTTATTTTACTGGTGCAACGTCGGGCCACTCGTTTGCAAAATCAATTTTTAAAATTAGATAAAGTCTATCAAGCCACCTTAAAATTAGGCATTGAAACCGATACATGGGACGCGCAAGGTACCGTTTTGCAAACCAAAAAGGTCCCCGCGCTCTCTTTGGCTCAAATTCAAACCGCCGCGCAACAACTCACCGGAGAAGTTCGGCAACAAATCCCCCCTTTCAGTGCTAAAAAAATAAACGGACGCAAGATGTATGACTTGGCACGCGAAGGAGCCTTAAAAGAAGAGCGGTTTAATACGGTAAAAATTTTTGCGTGGAAAGATATTTCTTTTGACGGAAAAGATACGATTTCTTTTACATTGCATTGTGCGTGCGGCACGTATGTGCGCTCCGTAGCACGGCAACTGGCGCAATTACTCGGCACGACGGGGCATTTAACCGCTTTGCGCCGCCTTTCCATCGGTCCGTTTTCGGTGGAAAATGCTTTTGACGGAAATAAACTTAAAACCACACCGCAAGCAGAAATTGTAAAATTTCTACAGGAGCCGGTTTTATGATACGCAAACGATTTATTACAGTAGGTAGTTTCGACGGAGTACATTTGGGGCATCAGGCGCTTCTGGCGCAACTGGAAAAACTTTCCGTGCGCTATCAAATCAAGCCACTTGTTTTATATTTCCCCTATCCGCCCAAAACCCTACTTTCCCCCACTCCGGCCATGACGGTACTTTCTACTCCGCCGGAGAAAAAAGCATTACTCAAAAAAGTGCTTGGCAATACCGCTTGCGAAGAATTAAATTTTCAACTATACCGGGAACTCACCCCGGAACAATTTTTCAAAAAAGTATTACTCGGCAAATATAATTGCGGCGGTATTTTGGCCGGACCGGACTTTACGTTTGGGAAAAATCACGCCGGAAATTCTGCTTGGCTACAACAAAAATGCGCCCAACTCAATATTCCGTTTGAAATGCTGCCTTATTACAACGGACCGCGCGGTGAAAAAATTTCCTCTTCGCTCATCCGCAAAACATTAGCCGCCGGAGACATACGCGCGGCTCAAGCCATGCTGGGGCAACCATACACAGCCCAAGGGCGTGTTATTACCGGCCATAAATTAGGGCGTAAATTAGGTTTTCCGACAGCCAATTTGGATATTAATTTTTATAAACTCTTGCCGCTGGGCGTGTATGCGGTTCGCGTGTGCGTAGGACGCAGTTGGTATAAAGGCATTTGCAATATCGGCTACCGCCCGACGGTAAACACCATTTCGGCCCCCGTGCCGCTTACCGAAGTGCATATTTTAGATTTTAACAAGTCTATTTACGGCCGCCGCATCGAAGTGGTGTTTGTGGATAAAATGCGCGGAGAAGTCAAATTTGACGGTCTAGATGCCCTTAAAGCACAACTCTCACAAGATAAACAAACCGCCCGAAATATACTTAAGAATATATAAAAAAAAGGGCGGAAAGAATTATCTTTCCGCCCTTTAAATTTCTCACTATCTATATTAGCCTGCGATACCGAATTTAGAGAAAATTACATATATCGCAAACACACATAATACAATCGCCACACTCATCACTACGCTCTTATTCCACGGGGTGGTATCCACCACATGCAAGTCTTTGCTATCGTCATACGTATTGGTGGACGGAGCAAATTTGCCCGCCACATACATGAACGCAATCGCAATGACAAATAAGATAGCCATAATGTGCAAGAAGTGTAACGAAGACAAGGGCCCCAGCAGCGGAATCATTTCTTTACCCGCAAACGGAATTTGTGTCAGACCGTAAGCAATGATAAAGAAGATAAGCGTTACTTTAGCAGACCATGCCGGCGCTGTTTTATTAAGCATACCGAAAATAATCAGCGTGAAAATAGGCACATTGTAGAAACCGTTTACCATTTGTAAATAGTTAAACAGTCCCGACGGTGCTTTGGCAATCAGCGGCGCCACGCACATAGAGAACACCGCCAAAATAATGGCCACTACTTTTCCGGCAAACACCACTTGTTTATCACTGGCGTCCGGTTTAATATACGGCTTGTAAATGTTCAACATAAACAAGGTAGAAGTGGAGTTCAACGCCGCATTAAACGAACTTAAAATAGCACCGAACAATACCGCCGCAAAGAAACCCGTCAAATAGAAAGGCAATACTTTATTGACGAGCATCGGATAAGCCATATCGCCGATTTCAAGCGGAGCATCTTGGAAAATATGGAATGCCACAATGCCCGGAATAATCAAATACAATGGTCCGAACAATTTAAACGTAGCGGCTAATAACAGACCTTTTTGACCTTCTTTGAGGTTTTTGGCGGCCAAGGCACGTTGAATAATGGTTTGGTTACAGCCCCAATAGAACAAGTTCACCAAAAACATCCCCGTAAACATGGTCAAGAACGGTACCGGATCTGAAGGACCGCCAATGGCGTTAAATTTGTCCGGGTGCGCTTCAATAACGGTTTTCAAGCCGCCAATCATATCCCCATGGCCCACATATAACAAAGCAAAAACAGGGATCATCAGCCCGCCGATAATCAAACCGATACCGTTTAAGGTATCTGCAATAGCCATAATGCGCAGTCCGCCGGCCAAACTGTAAGTAACACCCAGTACACCGATGGCTACCACCACTACTATAATAGCGGTCATGTAATCTACATGGAAGGTACCCATGATATCAAAGATACCGCCCATACCGATAGCACCGGAATATAATACCGTCGGCAATAAAATCAACACATAACCGGCCAAAAACAGGAAGTTTACAAACTGTTTGGTCGTGGCATCATACCGTTCCCCAATAAAATCGGGAATCGTAGCATACCCTTTTTTCAAATACCGAGGTAAAAAGAAAAAAGCCACGATAATCAGTGCCAAAGAAGCACCTACTTCGTAGCCCATTCCGGACATATTGAACATATAGCCTTGTCCGTTCAAACCTACCATTTGTTCGGTAGATAGGTTCGTCAGCAACAAGGAAGCGGCAATGACCCAGCCTGTAAGTCCGCGTCCCGCCAAGAAATAACCTTCTTGGGACGAGGTGTCATTTTTACGCGTAATATAATAGGAAATACCTAGTACTAACGCGGTAAAACCTACGAACGACACGATTGTTAGCGACATAAGCCTCCGTGAGGGATGTGGAATTAAACGTCAGTCCTGCAAGGCCCAAAGAGCCTATACAACTTCTACACCTAGACTTCTGCAAAAAAATTCACTTGCACAAAAGTCCATTAAAGGATATACTGTCCTTATAATCTCATTGTAAAAATAAATGAGACTTTCGTCAATTTTTTTCGGGAGGATAGTATGCTAATTTGGTTTTTATTCGGGTTTATGTGCGCTTTAGTCATCTTATTTGCGGCGGCTTATTTCAAATTTGCGGCCTTGCATAAGGCGGTCGTGCGGGCCAAATTACGTTTTGATGTCCAACGCAAATTAAGACGTAATTTAATTTCCAGCCTTGCCTTGTCGGCTTCCTCTTTGCCGGAACTAGGAAAGCCGTTTGCATACGGGCTGACCAAATTAAAAGATCAATGTGAACAAAGTGATACAATTGCCAAACAAATTGCGTGCGAGGCGGAAATCAGCAAAACATTACAAGAATTGTTTGCACAAGTTGCCAAGCACGAAGAATTGGAAACAGATGAGCATCTCAAACATTTGCGCAAAAGTTTAATGGGAATTGAAAATCGTATCGTCGGCGGTAAAAAGCGCTATAACAGTGCGGTGCGTGATTACAACACGTTAGCAAAAGTATTTCCGCTCAGTGTAATTGCCCGGTTATTGGAATTTGAGCCGTTTGAATATTTCGATTTCGATAAAAGTTTATAAAACTAAAAAACGCGGAATATTTATTCCGCGTTTTTATTTTCTACTTGAAAGAGGCCTTCTCCCCCATCCATTTTTCGCAGATCCAAAATACGATCTTCCACGGGTGGATGCGTTCTGCCTATCCCGCTTATTTTTTCAAAGAAAGAATCTTTTTTAATTGGACGGGCAATGCACATCACCCCCAGCAAGGAATGCCCATCCAATGCCTCTATTTCACTGTCTTGGCTAATACGCCAAAGCGCACTGGTCAGTCCCTTCGGGTAGCGGGTCATTAAAACCGCTTGCGCATCTGCCATAGATTCACGCGTGCGGGACAAGGCAAAACGTAACGCCGGAGCCACTACATACCCGTAACATAACAACATAGCCCCCACATACACCAGCAGCGGAATACGTGCTTGGCGCAAAGGGGCCAGTTTGCCGGCTAAATCACTCTCCAAATTGTCTTTTTCCGTCCCGTAGAAAAATAATTCTCCGGCAAAAGTAAAAAAGGCCACACACGTTAAAATAATAATCATCAACCGCGTATCGTAATGACGAATATGTGCCAATTCATGCGCCAACACCCCTTCCAATTGCGCTCGGTCCAATTTGGTAATTAACCCGCGCGAAACCACTATGCCCGCATGCATGGGATCCATGCCTACCGCAAACGCATTCATGGAATTATCTTCCAAAATATACAACTGCGGCAAATAATCTCCGGTACTAATACATAAATTTTCCAATAAATTATATACTTCGGGCTCGTCCCATTTATTTAATTCGCGCAAATGCGGCACAGATTGCAATATAATTTGATCGCCCTGCTTCCATGCTTGCCACGCCCAAAAAACCGCTAATAAAAAGCAGAGAGGCAATATCCACACACAGGCTTCATGCGCCGACAAAAAGGCATGCCGCCAAATACTTTCAAACGATAAAATATTATTGGCGCGAAAATAAGTCAAAAGTCCGATGAGTACAAAGAAAAGCAGAACGGACAGATAAACAAATAAAGTAAAAGAAATCGGAAACAAGGCTACCAACAAGCGGCTTTTTCGTTTATTATATTCAATATACTCGTATGCGGTAGCCATAAATTTACCATTAATGTACAATTTCCGCGTCCATAGCACGCAAAACAGCAATTCGTTTCTCTATCGGAGGATGTGTAGCAAGGATGCCGGATACCCACGAAAATAAACTCACGTTACCCAGCGGGTTAGCAATGCACATAGCCGCCATACTGGCGTGTTCATCCAACGCTTCCACACGCGGATCTGTGGAAATCTTCTCCAGTGCACGCGCCAAGGCGGAAGGGTTGCGGGTAAGTAATGCCGCCGTTGCATCCGCCTGATATTCCCGCGTGCGGGAAACCGCCAAACGAATCAGCGGAGCAATTAAATATCCATACACGGCAAAAAAGATACCTAGTGCCAGTAATAAAAATTGAGCGCCGCTGTCATTTTTACTGCCGCGCGAATAACTGCGTCGCAGGGAAGTGCGCAAACACACTTCGGATAAAAATGTAAAGAAGGAAATACCCGCCACCGTGATTAACATCAAGCGGATATCTCTATTTTTAATATGGGATAATTCATGCGCAATAACGCCTTCCAATTCGGGCCGTTCAAGCCTTTTTACAATCCCTTTTGTAAGCGCCACCGAAGCATGTTCGGGGTCTCTGCCCGTCGCAAACGCATTTAATGATTCATCATCTATAATGTACACGCGCGGCGTAGGCAACCCAGATGTAATACATAAATTTTCTACTAAACGGTAAATCTCCGGCTGATTGTCTTTGGAAATTTCTATTGCACCGGCTTCACGCAAAAGCATTTTGTCACCGGTGAAATAAGAAATGATGATCCATAGCATGGCCACTACCCATAAAACCGGAATAATAGTAAGAGCCCATTGGTTGGCTTGTTGCACAATAGCAGACGAATTAGAAGGAGTATCTGCCGTCTGATAATAGCCTTGCGTGGAAGAGGTGGAATGATGCTCCGACAGTGCAAACACGCCGAATAACAAGGCATATCCCAGTAAGGCAAATGTGATAGGAAAAAGCAAAACAAGCAGCCATGTCCGCCGCTTGTTTTGCGCAATAAAATCATAGGTAGTAGGCACAGGCCGCTCCTAAAATTCTACTTTAACCGATTTTTTAGCAGCCTCTTTTTCCGCGTCTTCCAATTCAAAAAATTCTTTCTTCTCAAAATGGAACATAGCCGCTACTACATTGCTCGGAAACATTTCTAATTTTGTGTTATAAGACAACACATTTCCGTTATAAAAACGGCGGGCCGCTTGCAATTTATCTTCCGTATCGCGCAGTTCCCGTTGCAATTCCAAAAAGTTTTTATCGGCTTTTAAGTCCGGATAGTTTTCCGATACCGCAAATAAAGATTTCAACGTACCCGTCAATATATTTTCCGACTGGACACGTTCTTTCATGGTATCTTGCTGCCCCATGGCCACGGTACGCGCTTTAATAACTTCTTCTAAAGTTTTATTTTCGTGGGCAGCATATCCTTTAACCGTATTTACCAAGTTGGGAATCATATCGTATCTGCGTTTCATTTGCACTTCGATATCACTCCACGCCTCAACTACGCGGTTTCTTAGTGTAATAAACCCGTTATAGGTAATAACAAAATAAATGGCCAAAATTACGACGGCTACCAAAACAATTCCTATTCCTCCCATACTGCCTCCTTAATTTTTATTTTGCTCCTGTTGTTTCTGATTATTATATAGCAAATATTTAGACGTCTCGTAAAGGCCCAAGGCCATATTTTTCATGTAGGTATAACGTTCCGGCTCCTCTTCAGCCAAATTGCGGTTAAAGTCGGGCGCCGCGAATTTATACAAGCCGTCTTGCCCCCCCACTCCTAATGTTTGGTAATAGTAATCTCCTTGCACAAAACCGATCGGATGCGGCGTTTGTGCCCAAGCATAAATAAAAGCACCCGGCACTTGCGCAGGATTTAACATATCGCGCCCGATGGCCCGCGTACTGTAGCCACGTCCCAAAAAACCCATAATGGTAGGCATGACATCTACTTGGCTGGAGGTTTTTTCAATCACTTGCGGTTTTTTAACCACCGGTCCGGCCAAAATAAGCGGCACTTGGTGATTAATTAAATTAAGTTCCACATATCCGCGTGGCATATTTTCCGATTCCGGCGCGGCAAGTCCGTGATCCCCAAAAATCACGAATAAGGTATTTTTATAATACTGCGATTGTTCGGCTAAGCGGAAAAATTCGCGCAAAAAGTGGTCTGATAAACGCAAGGAATTATATTCATCCACCCCCACAAAACTGCGTCTGCGGGCTTGTTCATCGGTTATTTTGGTATCTTTTACAAACCCAGCATTATCATCGGGAATTGTATAAGGGCGGTGATAACCGGCCGTTTGAATAATGGCAAAGAAAGGTTTACCGTTTTGTTGTTGGTCCGCTTCCAAAATACGATTGGCTTCCCGGAATAAATCCAAATCGGAAATACCCCACACGTCGTTGCGGCTTTCGTTTTGGAATTTACCCTCTTCGTACATATGCACATGATCTAAATTATGTTCAATAACCCCACGAATATTTCCCCAACTCGAACTTCCTCCTATAAAGTAATATTTTTCATAATCGGTTAAGGCATTGGCCACTAACTGCTGGTCGACAATAAGCGGATTGCGGGAACTGGTTTTGATATTGCTCACGTCGGGGATACCCGTCAGTGTGGCAAATACCGCACGCGCAGTAGCAGAGGTAGGCGTAAAGAAATTGGTAAATAAAATAGACTTATCCGCCAATTCTTTGGCAAAGGGAGTCGGGTCTAAATCGGGATTAGTAAAAGAAGATTTATTCCACGCAAAAGACTCCATAAAGATTACCACCACATTGTAATTATGCGGGGCTTTGCTACCGGCGATAGTGCGCATAAAATTCAAGGTATCGGCATTAGGTTCGTTTACTTTCAAATATTGGGCAACTTCCGCATAGTATTTGCGCACTTCATTTACGTCATAATCTTTATTTTGCGCAAAACGGTATGTATCCAATAGATTTAAAACCGGGTTGAGTGTAAGATTACAAATAAAATTATTCGTCGAATGATAAGCATTACTCCACCGCAGCGGATATTGACTCAGTTGGCCAAACATAATCGCGCCGGTAATCAATAAACCGCCTATAAACCAAGCCAAATTGCCTTTCCAACGGTATTTATCATCTTGCGCAAAGGCATAGGTTAATAACTTTTTGGTCAACCAGTATCCCAGCATCCCCCATAAAATAAGCCCGAGTATGATCCATACAATCGGATAGGTTTCCCATACCATTTGCGCGGAGATTAAGGCATTTTCCGAATAAGTAAATATGGATGAATTGATACGCATGGAAATATAAGCATAATGGGCAAAATCGGCAAAATAAATCAGCATAACTACCGCTTCCAGCAAACCGTAAAACCAACATAGGACCTTTTTAATATAAGAAGCCTTGTGCCAAAAGGCATATACCGTTAAATAAATACCCAGCGGAATAGCCAACCCGCAGGCCAGCCGCGCATCAAATTTGGCCCCGATATAAAACGTTTCCCAGAGTTCACCGTAATGCTCCGCCGTCAGCGCTCCGCGGAAGGCATACATAAAAATAACACGCAATATCCCAAATGCCAACCAATTAAGGAAAATAAATAAAGCATACGAACGGATCCAACGCGGAACAAATAATTTTTTCATATTTTCTCCAAAAAAATAAATTATCTATATTTTATCAAATCTGCTCTTTCTCCAGTTATATAATAAGAAATCCCCGGCACTTTGCCGGGGATTTTCATACATTGCAAAACATTTAGTTGTACACACACTCCGCACTAAATCTCTCAAGAGGCCCGTTACAATAGTCTCCGCTACACGTTTTGCCGACGTCTGCCGCGCGGTCACAACGTTCACTGAAATTATAAACTCCGCTTTTGGAGGTCCCGTCACTGCAAGTATACGTATAATCGGTAGTATAACCGCATTGTCCCATATCTTCGTATTCCGTTTCCCAATGATAAGTTGCCACATGCGGCGCAGTTCCCGGTTTACAACCCAGTACCTTATACTTAGACAAGACGCTACTTGTAGAACCACCCGGTTTAGCCATACGCTCTATCCAGCCCAAACTAAAACCTGTACCGTCCGGCCTACACTTACTATCTGCGGATGTGAGAGTCTGGATGGAAATTTGACCTAATTTAAGAAGTGCATTATTACTACTACTTAACTGACTTAGATTATGCCCCAGGCTACCGTTGGTTCGAGTATGTTTGTAGACTTTCAAACCACTTTTTTGCTGTCCCACGGTAAACATTTTCTTATCCGAAGACGGAGTTGTAGACTCTGCTAATACCAATTCACTCCCATACATACGTGTCTTAACATTATTAGTGGCTACAATAGTTCCCAAAGAACTTGTCCGGTTTGTTTGGTAAAAATTCAATGCCGTGCTAGTATACGCCGGATGTATCTTCAACTTAGAGCCATTTTTAAGAATAAAACGAGTATTCTTCATGGAGATAGCCCTGTCCGACTGAAGCGTAGCCAACGGTTCGTTCGGATTGCTTGTCCCGACAGCGTTATTCTCTACGCCCAACCGACTCATACTTAAATCAATATTAGAATCAACCGGAAGGTTGCTGGTTAATACCGTTGTTTTCACATATCCGGAACCGTTATTGACGGGGGTATTGGTTTGATTATTACCGATTATCAAATCATATCCCACATTTAACGTGCTGTACACTTTTAAGTCAACGTACGAACCCCGTCTGGACGGATTATAATATACCGCATCTACCGGTTCGGCAATCGCACCGACATACATACTTATTACCAACAATACGGCCACATAAAATTTTTTCATAATGGTCACTCCTATTCCCTATACTACATATTATAAAAAATTTACCAAAAATTACCAGTCAAATCAATAGTTTGATTTTTGCTAACAGATCAAGCCGGTTTTTTATATACTTTTAATATGTTACAAATTTGGCTAAAAACACTTTTCAGTTTTCGTTCTTATCATTCCTTACGTACACTGGGGTTTTGGCGTATTGTGCTGTTTAGCGTCTATTTAATATTAATCGGCATACTGGTATTTAATTTATATTTCACTTGGCAACTGCACCATCAGTTACCTAACTTTATCCAAAAACTGCCGACACTTACCTTTAATCAAGGCCGGCTGCTGGCTCCTACGCAAACCATTACTTTATCTGTTCCCGAAACCCCCTACGTGGTAGTTTTGGATATTCAAGCCGAACGTCCATCCTCCGTCCAAGAATTATTAGATAAAAAGATACTCTTGTTTGTTACGGCAGATTCCTTTTATTTACCTACCGCAAGCGGTATTAATTCCATACCTATCCCCCAAAATTTTGACGGAGAAATAACGCCGCAAAAATTGGAGCAGTATTTACCTAATATGTATTCCCTATTGCAAAGCGTTGCTTTTATAGCCTCTTTTTTGATTTTTGGTTTTTTCTTCATATTTTCGATTTTATTGGCGGCGGGAATAATTGTCTTTTGGCGCATGATTAAAAAACCCGATTTGTCTTTGCCTGTGGTGTGGAAATGGGCGGTACTGCTGCAAGGCCCGGCACTGGTTTTGTGGAGTATTCATTTATTATTTACCGTACCGCTTTTTACCTTTGCTCTATTTATTTTGTTTAATATATATATCCAACAGATTTTTAATACACTACCCATTCAAGGAGACAAAAACCATGCTGCTTAAAATTATCCGTAAATTCAGTTCGGCTCACCGTTTGCCGCATTATGAAGGAGCGTGCCATAATTTACATGGACACACATGGAAAGTGGTTTTTGTATTGGAAGGAACTGTACAACCTAACGGCATGGTACATGATTTCAAAGCGCTTAAAAAATTATTGGATGAGCAATTGCCAGACCACCAATATTTAAACGATTTACTGGAAAATCCGACCGCGGAAAATTTAGCACCGTATTTATTTGAAAAAATTTCCAAGGTGCTTGCGCCGCTGCAACTTAAAATTAAAACATTGGAACTTTGGGAGAACGAAAGTGCCGCAGCCGTCGTGGAAAGTAAATGAAATTTTTTACTCCGTACAGGGAGAAGGCCGCCATACCGGTATGCCTGCCGTCTTTTTGCGTTTGGCCGGCTGCAGCATGGGGTGTGACTTTTGCGACACCAAATATGCCTTCGCAAACGGTCAACTGATGAACAGTTTGCAAATACTGGTGGCATTGGCAGAATTTCCCTGTAAAACCGTTGTCATCACCGGCGGAGAGCCCACCGAGCAAGATTTACCCGCGCTGATTGCCGCGCTCAAATCTGCAAGATACACGGTGCATATTGAAACCAACGGTGCAAACGATTGCGACGTCAGCCGCGCCGATTTTGTATGTGTTTCCCCCAAAAAACACGTTTCGGCAGCCATGCTTAAAAAGGCACACATTATTAAACTAGTGGTTAGCACAAAAACGCCGCTAAACGAAATTGAAAAATTTTATGCGTATGAAAGTGAAGATACGCAACTTTATTTACAACCCGAAAGCAACAAACAGGAGAACATAGAATTATGCCTAAAACTCATAAAAAATCATCCGTCCGCCCGTCTAAGCGTGCAATTACACAAACTCATAAACGTGCGGTAAGTGAAACTAAAATTTTAGAAAATATCCGTGAAATTTTAACCTATATCGGAGATGACCCAAACCGCGAAGGTTTGCAAGAAACTCCCAAACGCATTTTGCGCAGTTGGACCAAACTTTTCGGTGGGTATAAAATGCGCCCGGCCGACGTGTTAAAGACTTTTACGGAAGGCTCTTGCGAAGAAATGGTGGTACTTAAAGATATTGAATTTTATTCTACGTGCGAACACCATTTACAACCGTTTTTCGGCACCATTAGCATCGGATATTTGCCGAAAGGAAAAGTACTGGGTATTTCCAAACTGGCGCGGCTGGTGGAAGTATTTGCGCGCCGTCTGCAAATTCAGGAAAAACTTGTTGCGCAAATTGCCGATAGTTTGATGGAAACCTTGCACCCGCACGGGGTAATGGTCGTATGCAAAGCCAAACATATGTGCATCAGTTCGCGCGGCATTGAAAAACATAATGCCATTATGGTAACCAGTGCCATACGCGGTGCCTTTAATAAAATGGAAGTGCGTAACGAATTTTTGGAAATGATTAAATAGAAATTTATGTCTAAACAACACCGTTGTGAATATTATGGATTTGTAGGTTATCCGGAAGTTGCCCGAAAAGAAAGTTTCTGGAAAAATCTATTTATGTGGTTTTACGATATTGATAATAAACGCAGTAAATACCGATATTTCTCTTGAAAACCTGTTACGTATCAAAAATGGGATGATTATGCCACTAAAAAGTACCTACGTTGCCCAAAATGTAAAAGAACGGATTGTATGGTTCCGACGGAAGACGACTTTTAATAGATTTTAAGGACTTATTATGACGCCGCAAATTATGGGCATTATAAATGCCACGCCCGACTCTTTTTACGACGGAGACCCGCAAAATAATTTAGATAAATTGCTGGCCAAATGTGCCGCGCATATTGAGGACGGAGCAGATATTTTAGATATCGGCGGAGAATCTACCCGCCCCGGGGCCACCCCTGTTTCTGCCGAAGAAGAATTAGCACGCACATTGGACCTTATTAAACAAGCGCACAAAAAATGGCCGCAGATGCCTATTTCACAAGATACCTTTAAAATTCCCGTTGCGCTGGAAGGACTAAAAAACGGGGTTAATATCGTCAATGATGTCAGCGGTACCCCCGACCCGGAAATGTTTCGGCTCGTCAAAGATTTTAAAGCGCAAATTGTTATTATGCACAGCCGCGGCAACCCACAAACCATGCAAACGCTTACCGATTATAAAGATTTACTCGGAGAAATAAAAGAGTTTTTAGTCGGCAAAATCACGCAAGCACAAAAGTGCGGTCTAACTAAAGAACAAATCATCATAGACCCGGGCTTTGGCTTTGCCAAAACGCGCGAGCAAAATTACCATTTGCTGGCGCATGCTGATTTTTTGAAAGATTTAGGGGTGCGAGTACTCATCGGGTTATCGCACAAAAAGTTTTTAAGCCAGCCCGGTGAAAAACCCCCCAAACGCAAAACACAAACCCTGTGTGCAAATTTTGCGGCACTGCTGGGCGGAGCGGATATCTTACGGGTACATGATGTACGCGAAACCAAAAAAGTGGTACAATTTTTTACGGAATTGGAGGCAAACAAATGAGTAAAGTATATTTAACACAAGCCGGATCTTTCCACGCTATGCACAGTCATGACGGCACACTGGCCGAACCGGTACATGACCATTTATTTCGTTATGAAGCCACATTTTACGGAGATATCAACGAAGAACGTTTTTTAATCGATTTCCGTCAAATCAGCCAACTGTTTAAAAATGAACTGGAAAAACAATTAGACGGTTCTGACTTAACAACTTTCTTGCCTTTCCCGACGGCAGAATCACTGGCCATTTGGCTTTATGACCGTATCAAAGCCAAAATGCCGAAACTCTATTCCGTCAAAGTAGCCGAAGATGTGGACCGCTGGGTAGAATACCGGGGAGAAGAATAATGCCGCGCGTGATCGTCGGCCTTGGCAGTAATCAAGGTAATCCCAAAGAAAATTTAGATAAGGCAGTAGCCGCACTGGCCCAATTGGGTACCGTTGAGCAAACGGCCCCTTATATCCTTTCTAAACCCGAAGGATATGATGCCCAGCCCGACTTTGTTAATACGGTTGCGATTTTACAAACCGATATTTCCCCCGCCGAGTTGCTGCTCAAACTAAAAGAACTGGAAAAGCAACTCGGGCGCGTGCCGACGTTTCCCAACGGGCCGCGGGTGATTGATTTGGATATTTTATTCTATGATGACCAAGAAATTTTTGACACGGATGTCATCCTCTTTGTACCGCACCCGCGCCTTCACCAGCGGGAATTTGTATTAAAACCGCTCAGTTATATCCAACCCGATTTGATACATCCGACGTTTCAAAAGTCAATTACGCAGTTGTACCGCGAACTGATGCGAAATAAAGGTGAGCCATCCTGTAAAATTTTGTAAAATGTGGTAGCAGTTACTGGGACATCAAAACATGAAAAAACTATTACTATTAACCGTTTGCTCCGTATTATTAAGCGCATGCTTTTCGTTCCATAAAGAACCGGGCCGCGTCGGACAAATGTATTTTACTACTATCTTTTTTGATGTCAGCGGGCAAGATATTTCTAAAAAATCTTTGAAAGCCTTAGATCAAACTGTTAAAATATTTAAGAAAAATCCGGATGTACAAATTGAGGTACGCGGTTATACCGATTCCACCGGTAGCGAATCGGGCAATTTGGATTTGTCGCAGCAACGCGCCGAAATGGTAGCCGCTGCTTTACAAGAGCGAGGGATTCCTCGCGATCATATTTCGGCTGCGGGATACGGTCCTGCCAAGCCGATTGCGTCTAACCAAACTCCGGAAGGGCGCCAACAAAACAGACGGGTAGAAATTGAATTTCCTTACCCGGAAAAATGATTTAAATAACCTCTGCGCTGTTACGGCAGAGCAAATTAAGGAGGCATACGTGAAGAAAGTAGTTTTACTCTGTGTGGTAGCCTTATGTTTAACCGCCTGCCACTGTGAACGCAAACCCGGCGCTACATGCCGCAAAGCCGCTTGCCAATGCAAACACGGCCAACTGCAAACAAAATGCGATTGTCATGATGTTTGGATGGGCCCCATGCAAAAGGCTTGCAAATGTGCTACTACTTGCAAGCACAAACCGGCTCCGAGACCGATGCCCAAACCGGTAGTCAAACCGGCCCCGGCTCCTGTCAAAACAGCCGAAACCAAAGCCGCAGAACAAACTGCTGCTTTAAAGAACTTAGGTGCTGTTAAGACCGAAGGCAAAAAAGTGTCTTTGAACTATAAAGAACCGATCAAATTCGGTCACAACAGTGCTGAAATCCAAAACACTTCTTACAGTGATTTAGATGAAACCGCCAAGATCTTAAAGAACTATCCCGATACGAAAGTAACCGTTAAAGGATATTCCGATTCTTTAGGTGATCCGGCTTATAACGTTGATTTGTCTCAACGCCGCGCACAAGCAGTAGCCGATGCGTTAGTACAACGGGGTGTAAAAGCGGAAAATATTACGGCCGTAGGTTACGGTGCTGCCAATCCGGTAGCCACCAACAAAACCGTCGAAGGTCGCCGCTTGAACCGCCGTGTAGAATTAGAAGTAGAAAACAACTAAGTTTTCTTACTTATAAAAAACCCCGCCTAGTGCGGGGTTTTTTATTGCTAAATTCAAATTCAATCAATTATAACAATGACACATCGATCCTTCTCCACCGCTAGAACACCCGTTATTCCATGTTTCTTTATCGGTTATATACTGACACAGGGTATCCCCTGCAAAATTATCGGACGGATAAGTACAACAAGTTAATGACCCGCCTTTATAACGCCGCTGAATGACCACATTGGGTGCGGTCATGCTGCAGGAAATCCGCTGTGAATTTGCTTGATTGGAATAAACCAAACTGCAATAACCTTTTCCTATTTTCAAACTAGTGTCCGAGAGTTTAGGATAAGAACCGAAATCATCTGCACTTTCACTATAAACGCCATTAGACAAGTAATAGATATTTTGTTCCTCTGCAATTGCTTTAGCCGCTATAACCAGTTGCATAGCCTTATTGTTTGCAACGGCCTTTTGATACTGCGGCAAAGCAATCGACGCCAAAATACCGATAATCAAAACAATTACCAATAATTCAATGAGTGTAAATGCTTTTTGCATAACTTGTCCTTTCGCATGATAGGTTACAAATATATTAGTTATTAATCAAGTGTAACTTTCCAAATACGTATGCAAACCTTCGGCCTTTGCTTGGGTCACTCCTTGAGCATACAAGGCTTCCGCCTCGTCGATTTGCCCCAGCGCATATAATACCTGCGCCAAAGCCAATTTGGTTAAAATCTGCCCGCGCATTTCATCGGAATGATCAAAGAGTTCTTGGGCGGCGCGCAAATCCGCTAAAGCCTGCGGCAATTTATTGCGGCGCTTTAAAATATCGGCGCGCCCCCATTTTACAAATCCCAAATCTACTTTATCACCGATACCGCTATACAATTTATCTGCCTTGTTATAATGGCGCAAAGCCTCGTCGTATTTCCCCTGCTGGCGAAGCCCGTTAGCCATGCCGCAGTTTGTATAGGCTTGCCCGAATAAATCTTCGGTTTTATTAAAAATCTTCTCTGCCTTTTTATAATTGTTTACGCAATCATCAATTTTTCCCGCAATGCGGCTAATGCCCGCAAGCCCGCAATATCCGTAGGCCAAATTAATTTCATCTCCACATTTTTGCGCGTACTTGATAGCCTGCTTAAATTGGGCAATGCCTTCCGCAAGCCAGCCTTTGAGACGGTAAATACCGCCTTTGGCCCAACAAACAAAACTCATTCCCGCATAATCTTTTTGTTGCGTATAAGCCGCCAACACCGCGTCCAACAGTTCCAAGGCTTCGTCTAATTTCCCCCACGCGCGCAAAGCCATACCCATTTCTTGCATGGCACGCAAAACATATTCTTCATATTCCAGTTCAGCGGCCATTTTAAGCGCATCATCGGCCAATTCATAAGCGGCAGCAGCAATGCCTAAAGTGCGGTAACAAGCCGCCATAGCAAGCAAAATGTCCATGCGCTCTTCGGCTTGCACGGAAGTTTTAAGCGCTTTGGCATAGGTAGCAATTGCCGGTTGGAAAGAACCCAGTAAACGGTGTGCTTCTCCCTGTAAAAATAATAATTCGGAAGATAAATTCTTTTTCTTACTTAAGACTTCTAATACTTTAGAAGGAGTTTGTTCGAGCCAAAGTTGCAGTTGTGCTGTGTTTATTTTTGTAGACATATTTTCTCCGAAAAATCACACCGGAATGATTTATATTTTTAAATACTTTTTGATCTCCGCCAAAGTAGCGGCCAAATTATACGGTTTGGCTATAAAATGATCTGCCCCGGCCTCTTGCGCGCGAATCCGGCTTTCTTCATCGGTCAAAGTGGACATAATCACAATCGGAATGCGCCACGTGCCGCGGTCCGTTTTCAAAATTTTACACACTTCAAAACCGCTGATGCGCGGTAACATTAAATCCAGTAAAATCAAATCCGGTTTTTCCCGACGAGCAGCCGCCACTCCCTGTACGCCGTCAGCCGCCCATACGGTTTGTATATCGTTTAATTTCAAAGCCCCCTCTAATGCCCCCGCTAGGGCCTTGGAGTCTTCTATTAAAACGATTTTTTTCATGATAACGGCTCCGCTTTATCTTTATAAAATTGGCCCAGTTTTATATATTCACGGGCATTTTGTAATATCGAATTGATTTCATCTTCGGTTAATTCGCGTATTACTTTGGCGGGAACTCCCATCACCAACGATCCGGCGGGAATATTTTTTCCGGCGGTCACCACCGCTCCGGCGCCGATTAAACAATTGGCACCGATTTCACTTTCCAGCACCACCGCGTTCATGCCGATTAAACAATTATTGCCGATTTTACTGCCATGTACGACCGCGCCATGTCCTACCGTTACTCCGCGCCCGATAATAGCGGGAGCATTGTAATTAACATGCACGCAGGCATTGTCTTGGATATTACTGTTATCCCCGATGGTAATTTCCGCAATATCTCCGCGCAAAACCGCACAAGGCCAAATGGAAACATTTTCCCCCACATTGACCGCCCCGGCCAGTACCGCCGTCGGGTGAATATAGGCACTGGGTGCCGTTTTAGGTACTAATTCATCCATTCTCTCTTTCATGGTTCATCCCCTTTTTAGAGCGTTTGTGGGAACGTTCTCCCTCGGAAAGTTGCAAACCCCAATAAATAAAAATGCTTACAATGCCCGGTAAAATGTAATACACAACCCGGTAAATTAAAGTAGCCATCAAGGCCGCGTCCCAATCAATACCCATTTGCGAAAATACTGCCGTCATGGCCAGTTCCATAGCGCCTAGGCCACCGGGTAATACGGGAATCAAAGTAGTTGCCATACCGACGGCAAAACCGGCAACCAGCACGGCCGTAGAGATATGTATCCCTACCGCTCGGAAAGCAAAATACAATACAAAAATCGTAAACAACCAATCGGCACATACATAAATAATCGTCTTGGTAAGTTTGTTCTTTTTCTTGTGAATTAAATTAATACCTTCATCAAGTTGGTCCACAAAATCGTCATAGCACCCTTTCGGAATTAAAGCACGAAATACATGGAACAAAAATTTATTGAGCCAACGGAACATACGCCGCACCCATTTAGAGCGCCATTCATTGTTAAATAGAAAGGCCGTAATAAACGCACAAACGGCACACATTACGACGATTAATAAGAAATTTTTGACGATTTGTAAGGTAGTGGCAGAAGCATTAAAAAACATCAGAATAGAGCCTTGCAAAATAATAATAGCCAACACAAAATACAGTAAAACCGAAATCACAATACTGGCCGTTACACACATCCCAAAAGGCACGCGCCGGCGGTTAAGCAAATGCGCACGCAGTGCAAACCCGCTTACCCCCATGGAAGAAACCACATAATTTACCGTCGTGGAAACAAGCGCAATACCAATGGCCGCCCCTTTATTAATGCGCCGCCCCATGATGCGCAATACTTCGTACAAACTCATACCCATGGCCACATAAATCAGCACGGAGGAAATCAAACTTAAAAATAGGTATTTGGTTTGTACTTCTTGCCAAATTTTTACCATACTGTCTTTGCCCTGATATACAAGCAAAGCAATAATGCCGACGGACAAGGCTATACCCAGTACATAGACTAAAGATTTAGTTAATTTTTTCATACGCATCAAACCCTTTATTTACAAACGGAAGGCCTTATAAAAATTATATAATTTCTAGAGGAAATTTGCTGAAAGGACTCCACATGAAAAGTATTAAGGTCATAGGTGCCAAAGGTCACAATTTAAAAAACATTACCGTAGAATTGCCCAAAGATAAAATGGTCGTCGTAACCGGACTTTCCGGCAGCGGCAAAAGTTCTTTGGCATTTGATACCATTTATGCCGAAGGACAACGCCGATATGTGGAAAGCATGTCTGCGTATGCGCGCCAATTTTTGGACCTAATGGAAAAACCGGATGTCGAACATATTTCCGGTTTGTCCCCCGCTATTTCCATTGAGCAGAGAAACCCGTCCAAGAACCCCCGCTCTACGGTTTCCACCGTTACGGAAATTTATGATTATTTACGTTTACTTTTTGCACGGATAGGCAAGCGCCATTGCCCGCAGTGCGGACGACCGATAGACACCTGGTCCGTGCAAGGTATAGCCGCCGATATTCTAAAGAAATTTAATGAAAAAAATGTGTATATTTTTGCTCCGCTGGTACGCGGTCGTGCCGGTACGTACGAAGAATTATTTGCACGGCTTAAAAAAGAGGGCTATGTTAAAGTGCGGGTCAACGGAACGATTTGTAATTTAGATACGCCCCCCACTTTAGAGCGTTACAAAAAACACACGATTGAATTATTGGCCGACGAAATTTTTGTGGAAGAATTTGAACGCGAACGCCTGGTGGAATCCTTGGAACTGGCTTTGAAATATGCCAAAGGGCTTGTGACTATTCAAGAAGCAGAGGGTAATAAACCGCGTGAATTTACCTACAGTGAAAGTAATGCCTGCGCGCATTGCGGCATTGGATTTTCCGACATGGAGCCGCGTTTATTTTCTTTTAATTCCCCCTACGGTGCTTGTCCGGAATGTAACGGACTTGGCATTAAAATTCAAATTGCCGAAGATCTAGTAGTGCCCGACCCCTCCCTTTCTATCAACGAAGGTGCCATTGCCGCATGGCATAACCCCGTTACTACCCGCACCCACCGTTGGAAAACATCTTGGAGCGGGTACTATTATGATATTTTAAAACAAGTTTGCAGACACGCTCACATTTCCATGACTACGCCGTGGAATAAATTGCCCAAAGCGCAACGTGATTTGTTACTCTACGGCAAAGGTGAAGCCTATTACCGATCTTTTATTTCCGGCAATGACCAACCTTTTGAAGGGGTCATCACCAATTTGCAACGCCGCCATGATGAAAGTGAAAGTGATTTTGTGCGTGAAGAAGTATACAACCGTTTCATGCGCGAAATTGAATGTCCCACCTGCCACGGCAAACGTTTAAAAGCAGAAGCCTTGGCCGTCTATATCGGCGGGAAAAACATTGCCGAGGTATGCGCTTTGCAAGTATCGGACGCCAAACAATTTTTTGATCAATTAAAATTAACCGAGAAAGAACAAACCATTGCTAAAGATGTACTCAAAGAAATTAAAGCCCGTTTGGACTTTTTAAACAGCGTGGGACTTTCTTATTTGACCTTGAACCGCAAGAGTCAAACTTTATCGGGCGGAGAGGCGCAACGCATCCATTTAGCCACACAAATCGGCTCGGGGCTTACGGGCGTTTTATATGTACTTGATGAGCCGACCATCGGCTTACATTCGCGCGATAATGACCGCCTGATTGCGACTTTAAAAGAACTGCGCGATTTGGACAACACTTTAATCGTGGTCGAACACGATAAAGATACCATTTTATCTTCCGATTGGGTCATAGAACTCGGACCGGCGGCGGGAGAACATGGCGGTGAGGTAGTGGCACAGGGACCGACTAAAGATTTTCTGAAAAACAAAAACTCTCTTACCGCTTCTTACTTAAACGGACGCTGCTGTATCTTGCCGCGCAAAGACTTGCGCAAAGGCAACGGAAAAAATATTGAAATTGTGGGCGCCCAACAATTTAATTTAAAAAACATCAATGTCAAAATTCCCCTCGGAAAATTTGTGTGTGTAACCGGTGTTTCCGGCAGCGGAAAAAGCACCTTAATTCACCAAATTTTATACAAAGCACTGGCGCAAAAATTTTACCACGCCAAAGAAATGCCCGGCACGCACAAAACGATTAAAGGGCTGGAAAATATTGATAAAGTCATCATTGTAGATCAAAGCCCTATCGGCAAAACCCCGCGTTCCAATCCGGCTACATATATTGGATTATTTACGCATATCCGCGAATTATTTGCACAAATGCCCGAAGCCAAACGCCGCGGCTATCAGGCAGGACGTTTTTCTTTTAATGTCAAAGGCGGCCGCTGCGAAAAATGCCAAGGCGACGGTATTTTAAAAATTCAAATGCAATTTTTGGCCGACGTGTATGTTAAATGCGAAGAGTGCCACGGCAAACGTTTTAACGAAGATACTTTGCAAGTTACTTATAAAGGCAAAAATATTGCCGATGTGCTGGATATGAGCGTATCGCAAGCCTTAGAATTTTTTGATGCCATCCCAAAAATAAAACGCTATTTGCAAACACTGCAAGATGTGGGGCTTGGGTACATCAAATTGGGGCAATCGGCCACCACTTTATCGGGCGGAGAAGCACAACGCGTCAAACTGGCTGACGAACTTTCGCGCAAAGGCACGGGGCGCACCTTATATATTTTAGATGAGCCCACCACCGGGCTGCATTTTGCCGATATTGATAAACTTTTGCATGTTTTGCACGACCTAGCCGACCGCGGTAATACGGTACTAATTATCGAGCATAATTTAGACGTCATCAAAACCGCCGATTGGATCATTGATTTGGGCCCCGAAGGCGGAGACGGTGGCGGACAAATTGTTTGTGCCGGCACCCCGCGTGAAGTAGCCGCGTGCAAGAAATCTTATACCGGCAAATACTTAAAACCCGAACTGGATGCCGTAGATACTTTTCTTAAAAAACATCCGCAAGAAAAACCGCAAACCCCGAAGAAAAAGAAGAAGAAATAAAATACCCCGGAAAATTTCCGGGGTATTTTAAAATTAGTATTCGCAAGTATTCGCGCCGCAAAGTGTCTTACATACTTTCTTACCGAAATCTGTACTTCCTGTACATGTCCTTGTATAAGGGTATGGATGCCCTTCTGAAGCATATTCGTAACTTAAATAGTAATCGGTAGATGAACTATTGTCCCAATCTTCCGTTCTATATGCTCTAATTGCCATAGTTGCTTCTTCAAGACTATAACTAAAATATTTTCCTTGTCTATCAAGCCCGTCATTTGCTTCCGGCAATTCTAATGAAATGTCAAGTCCGTCCCAGTGGCAGGTATCATCCGATCCCCAATCTAAATAATACCGCTCACAAGCATCCGTCAATGATTTTAATATGATATTTGCTTCGGCAATACGACTTTTTTCTACGGCTAAGGTATATTGCGGTAAGGCAACGGCAGACAATATACCGATAATCAAAACTACCACCAATAATTCAATAAGAGTAAAGCCTTTTTTCATAAGATTCTCCTTTTTAGTTATGGTAAAACTTACTGCAATTACTATTTTAAAAAGAAAAACTCCCTTTATCAAGCCTTTTTAAGATTTTAATAAAATCAGTCCACCCTGAGGGTTTTTTGTTCAGGGTCTCAACCGCCGACAATATCCCGGACAAAAACTTTCCGTGATGGATTTGGTGTTATTGCTTCGTTGTTTACATCGGCCCTTCAAAGCGTTGTAAAAATCAGTTAAATCAAATGACAACACGTCTTTTTGTTTGAACGGTCTAAGTGAGTTAAAAGACGTGTCCTTGATTTAACTGATTTTGGGCTTTGCGGGCCGAAGGGCCTTTTGGGTACTTTTCTGCCCGTGAGAAAAGTACCATAGAAATTTGATACTTTTTATCCAAACAAAAAGTGACAAATAAAAAACCGCTCCAAAAGGAGCGGTTTTAAAATGTTTGGTGTAAAATTACCAGGTACCGTCGGTGGCTTTACCGCTGGTAATGGCATTACACATCTTTTCAATTTCAGAACCTTCAACATTGTCAGTCATCGTAGCGCTAAAGACTCCGGCATTATTAGTCAATGTGGGAGCCGTAGTGCTACCACAGAAACGCCACATTTGTCCGTCATTGGCAATCACGGTGTACAAATAGTATCCGGCAGATCCGTTACGGTGCAAAGTAACGATCCAACCATTCGTGCCGGAATTGGCATAAGAGGGCGTATAGTATTTCATAGCCGGAACTTCAATATCCAAATTTGCTACCGAGGTACCCGGCCATATATTATTCAACATAAAATAACGTTCTCCGGCTTGCGCAATGGCACTCATATTGGTCAATGCTTCCGTAGAACGCGCTTTTTCAACGGCGGTGGTATACTGAGGTAATGCTACCGCAGATAAAATACCGATAATGAGTACCACTACCAGTAATTCAATTAAGGTAAAACCTTTTTTCATATCTAATCTCCTTGTTAAGATATTACGCACAACATTTGTGCTTACTGATAGTATAGCAAAAAAGAACTTAAAAACAACATCCTTTTCATTCAATTTGTTAATTATGCAAAAAATCTTTTCGTTTTTACCGCAAAAAAGTTACAATATAGGTATCTTTAATATCAACCGAAATCGGTAAAAGGAGAAATAAAGATATGAAGAAACTGATGTTGCTTGCCTGTACGGCATTACTCGTTACTGCCTGCACAACCCCCGGCAAAAACACCGCTATCGGTGCCGGCGCCGGCGCTGCAGTAGGTGGTTTAGCCGGTGCTATAATTGCTAACAATACCGGTGGCAAAAGTTATCAAGGTGCCATTTACGGTGCTTTGGCGGGCGCTACTGCCGGCGGTCTTTTAGGTAACTATTACGACAAACAAGCCAAAGAATTGGCCGAAATTGCCGACGTTACCAAAGTAAAAGATGCCAACGGTAAAACCATTCGCTTAGTCATTACCTTGAAAAATGACATTTTGTTTGAAACCGGAAATGCGGCTTTGTCTGCCAAATCTATCAGCACGCTCAATGATTTGCTCCGCGTACTTAAAAAATACCCGAAAAACAATATCATTGTAGCCGGTCACGCTGATTCTACCGGTGATGAAAGTTACAACAAAGACTTATCTAAAAATCGTGCCAAAGGTGTGTATGATTATTTAGTAAGCAATGGGTTGAAAACTTTAAGCATTCAATATGTCGGTTATGGTTCTTCCCAACCGGTGGCTGATAACAGCACCGCCGAAGGTCGCGCCAAAAACCGCCGTGTAGAACTCTTAATCACCGCCAACGAAAAAGATCTTCAATAACTTAGTTTGGCATGAATCAAAACCCCACTCTTTGCGGTGGGGTTTTTTAATTATAAATTTTTATGCAGTATAGGTCGAAAATTTGCTAGTCTATACATATGCAAATAATTCCTCCTGCCCAAATAAAGGCACTCATTGAATTATTAGGTCACGAAACAGGCGACCGCGCTACCCTTCTCCGCGAGGAATTAGCCCACATTATCAAAACGCAACCCGAGCAATTACAACAAGTTATTGAAAAAGATTTTAATTCCGTTATCCCCGTAGCCTTTGCACATGCCTTGCAAGAAATTTTTTGGCAGGAACTAGATACACATCTGGCCCAATTTGCGCAAGCCAAAACTCCGAATTTAGAAGAAGGATTAACGTGGGTAACCCGTTTTGTTAATCCGGCGGTACATTCCACTGAAATTCCACAAGAAATCTCTCAACTCATACCGCCGTTACAAGTTGCGGTAAATACTTGTTTAACCGCAAAAGATATTTTGCAAACTTTCGGACATTTCTTTTTTGAACAACAAGCCGTACTGGCCATGCCGGCCGTGCGTGATATTTCCGAAATTTCATTTGGCCGTTTCTTACAAAAGAAACGCGGCTCTGCTTTGTGCGCCGCCACTTTATATATAGTGTGTGCGCGCAGACTGGGCATACAAGCCGAACTGGTAGATATGGCGGGGCGAATACTTGTATCTTGCAAAACCCCGTTTGAGACGACTGCTTTATTTGCAGACCCTCTAAATAAAGGGAGTGTTTTAACCTTGCAAGATTGCAAGCAATATATTGCTACCCGCAATTTGGAATGGAGTGACAGTTTTCTACTTCCGCTTTCCGACACCGCAATTATCCGCCGATTTTTCGGCAATATGATTTTTATTTTAAATAAACTACGTGACGAGCGCCGGCTGGTGCATGTGCGCCGTTATATGGATGTTTTAAATAATTAATCGGGAGGAAATATGGTCTATTATTTCTATTTGATTGTAGCAGTGGGATGTTTTATCGGGGAACTGTTCACGATGGATTTTTCCCTTACCTGCATTGGGCTTGGGTTAATCGGTGCGGCGTTAGGCGCATGGCTTAATTTAGGCATCGGCAGCCAAGTCGTTTTGTTTGTGTGTGTATCTATCTTATCCTTTATTTCCGTACGACCCATGGCCAAAAAATGGCTTTATATGCACACCAAAAATGTAAAAACCAACGTAGATGCACTAATCGGACGCGTCGTTACTGTATTGGCCGCACCCGACGAAAATCACATCGGCCGCGTGCAAACCGACGGAGATAACTGGCGTGCGTTCTTCAAGGATAATGCCAAAGAAGGCGACAAAGTAGTCGTTGAAAAAATGGACGGAAACACCCTTTTTGTTAAATTACCGACTCAGGAGGAGAAATAAATGACAGACTTGTATGTAATTTTTCTCGGAGCAATTGTATTTTTCGCGATTGTTCTGATTGCCAAAGGCATCAAGATTGTGGACCAAGCGCAAGTAATTATTGTAGAACGCTTCGGTAAATTCCACGGGGTTTTGTATCCGGGTATTAACTGGATTATTCCGGTAATGGACCAACCGCACGTGATGGAATGGCGTAACAGCCGCGAATATGTAGACGGCACCGGCCGCACTTATAACCGCCCGTACTTGGAAGCGCGCACCGTAATTGACATGCGCGAAACCGTGTATGATTTCCCGCGCCAAAGCGTTATTACCAAAGATAATGCCACCATTGAAATCAGCGCCGTACTGTATTTTCAAATCACGGACCCCGTCAAAGCGGCTTACGAAGTAGAATCTCTGCCGACCGCTATTGAAAAATTAACACAAACCACTTTGCGTAATATTTTCGGTGAACTCGATTTGGACCAAACCTATACCGCCCGCGAAAAAATCAACAGCAAATTGTTAATTACCTTGGATAACGCGGCCAATAAATGGGGTGTAAAAGTCAACCGTGTAGAACTACAGGACATTATCCCCCCCACCGCTATTCGCGAAGCCATGGAAAAACAAATGAAAGCCGAACGCGACCGCCGTGCTACCGTTACGGAAGCGGAAGGTTTGAAAACCTCTCAAATCTTAAAAGCGGAAGCCATCCGGGAAGCGGAAATTAAAAAAGCCGAAGGTGCCAAACAGGCCGCTATTTTGGAAGCGGAAGGTATTGCCGAAGCCAAAATTAAAGTAGCCAACGCCGAAGCCGAAGCGGTTAAAATCTTAGCCGCCGGGGTAGGTGATAAAGCCAATCCGGCCAGTTATCAAGTATCCCTTAAGTACATTGAAGCCTTAACCACCATGACCGAAGGCAAAGATAATAAAATTATCTACATGCCTTATGAGGCCAGCAATGTACTGGGCGCGGTAGCCGCTATTAAAGATTTAACCGGCGGCGCCCCGCACAAATAAGTTTTACTTAAACCAAAAACCCCGCTCATTTGAGCGGGGTTTTTTATAAAAAGCATTATTGAAAATTATGAACGATGCAGTTCCTCGGCATAAATGCGCTCGACAAAATCCTCCAGCACTCTTTCCCAACTATCTTTATATTCCAGGTCATCATAAGCCACCCAACCGATAGACACGTGGGGGCGGTCTTCTCTCATACAAATAATACTGGGCATCTCTGCGCCATAAGAGGCCAAGTTATAAAATTTTTGACCGGTATAGTAAACCTTTACTCGGCGCAGATCTTTCACCCACTCTAATTGTTTTATTTTCTCCGCATCACTGCCCGTAACCAAAATCACAAATTCCAGCGGAGTATTTTGATATTTCTCGGCCAGTTTTTCGAAAAAGGCCGTTTCTTCTATATTTTTCTGTGAATTGTCGGCCGGATTGGCGGAAATTACCAATAATTTATCGGAAAAACCGGGGTCGTTGCGGTAATCTACATTTGTATCAAACGCATTTTGATTCGTCAAATATACCACTAATTCTTGCGTTTGCTTATCCACTGCCGGGAACTCATAGCGGTAATAGGGCGCTTCGTAGGAAGTGGCTCCTAAATACGCATAGTCAATATAGGTGTCTTCCCACTCACAACCGCCTAATATGCATAGACCTATTAACAAGAATAGTAACTTCTTCATAATTTGTTCCCTTTATTTAAAACGCATTTAATCGGCAGACTTAGCAAAAGTACCCAAGGTGCGTTCCATGGCTTTTCTCCATTCTCCTTGCGGATTATCCGAATATCCTTCAATAAAGTAATTCAGCAAATGATCGTCTTGGATGAAGAATACTTGAGGAATGCCAAGTGTCAATTGTATGTGCTCATAAAAATTATTTCCGTTATAATAAACTCTTACTTGACGGATATCTTTTACCCATTTCTGCTGCAAAACGTTGTCCAATTTATTGTCGATAAATATAATGATAAACTCTACCGAAGAGTTTTGATATCTGTCTGCCAATTCTTCAAGATATTTTGCATGTTCTTCACACGCTGCGGAGGAAGAATTGTAAATAGCCACCACCAAAGATTTATTTGTACTACCGGGGGCAGCATAATAATCCGTATTTGAATCAAAATGATTTCGGTTTAGTAAATTAATAACCAAATCTTCCGCTTGCTTATCAATAGAAGGAAATTTCCAGTTCACATAAACTTGGTCATCGCTGGGCCACAAACCCGGAATGTCTTCAATTTCCATACAACCGCCCAGTAGGAATAAACAACCCAACAATAATAAGATTTTTTTCATAAAGTTCTCCTTTTTAAAAAAGGTCTCTTTCTCTTATTATTGCTACTAATTTGCGTTTTATCAAGCAATTTTTGGACCTAGGCGGCATATAGGTCTAAAGGCACCCTAATTTTTCAGACGGGCGCGCAGAAAATAGGTATTTTTTGCTAGAATATATAAGTAAGGTAAACTTACGCCAAGATAGCTCAGCTGGTAGAGCAACCGCTTCGTAAGCGGTAGGTCCGGGGTTCGATCCCCCGTCTTGGCTAAAATTTAAGACCCCGCGCAAGCGGGGTTTTGAATTTTAGGGAAGACAGTACATAAACTGCTTTATGTACGTGGGGGATCGAAAGGCGGAGCGATGTTTTTGTTTAAGCGCGCATATGCCGCGAAAGGCAAAAACCGCGAGCCCGGACTGCAGGCATTTTTCGTCAGAAAAATGACCGGAAGGAGACCCCCGTCTTGGCTCTTTTTTTATGCCTATTTTTCCGCTATTAAAAAGCCACTAAAAAACCCGCCTTTCGGCGGGTTTTTAACACTCAGCATCAAATTTACTTCCACCATCCGGTAAACGGCGGCTGATGAATACGCATTTCCAATTGCGCCAATTTATCACTGTGTTGGTGTGTTTTCAAAAATTCTTCCTCTACTACGCCTGCAGGACCGCGCCGATACGCATCTATCCACTCTTGTGCTTGGTTCGGATTGCGTTCCATCATGGCAATATTGGTTAAATAGACATAAGTAGCCTCATTTACCGGGTCCAATAACAACGAACGACGGAAACTAACCTTGGCGGCTTCTATATTTTCAATGGCTTTTTGCTCATATTCCATACGTTGCGCCGGCAAAGATTCTTGGTCGGATAAATGCGTATAATACATACCATACGTATAATAAAACTCACCATAGGCTTGATATAACATGGCATTATTGGGAGCACGACGTTTCACTATATCCAGTTCGCGCAATATCCGCTCATAGTCATTCAAAGCGCGTTCTCCGGGACGTAATTTCTTATCTCCTTTAACCGGGGAATAAATCCGTTGCATATCTCGCGTAAAGCGCAATATATACGAGCGATATTGCCTCAATGAAACAGAAAACGGATTTTTTTCAATTGCCTTCCGATAATATTCCAATGCTCCGTCAAACATATTATGGCTGGAGAATCCTACCGCAATGCCGTAATAATGGTCCGCCATAAAAAAACCGAATACAAAATGTAAAGGGAAAATACTCAAGAGCAAAATTAAAGGAACACGTATCCAACGCGATTTCCAAGAGATACACAAATAAGTTCCGACTCCCATTAACAAAAGCCCCAACAAAACGATCCAACCTATAATTTGCACCGACAATCCGCCAATACCGCGTTCACCTATATTGGCTACTGTTTGATAAAAACCCGTCACTAAATCCCAAAACAACCAGCCTAACCCCACAAATAAAAGGGCCTGCAAGATCATAAGCACTGCCGTATTTCCGGCGCGCGGTTCCGGTTTTTCGGCAATCTCTACGGGCATATTCAAACGTATTACGACCGCCGAGAAAACCGCAAAGAAAAGTCCCGTTGAAACAAAACGTATACTTACATCAAAGAAATTATGTACACAAATACCGAAAAATGCTGCCATATAACCCAGCGTCCACCAAGTCTTCTCATCCCATTTTTCGATTTTGGATTTTAGGCCGCGAACCCCGGTATATAACACAAAGAAAATCAACCACAAGAAAATAGCAAGCCCCACTGTCCCGGCGGTAGCCCACTGTTCCAAGTATTCATTTTCGGCATGTTGCGTTTCGTTGTTATGTATTTTTTCAATATAAAAAATTTGCGGTTTTCTGTAAGCCGGATAAATAATTTTAAAACTGCCTACGCCCGTCCCCATAACAGGGCTGTCTTGCACCATATCTAGCACGGCCGCCCATGTATAAGTACGGAAACTGACCGATTGAAAACGTTTGGCCGCGTAAATCCCTGCCAATACGGCCACACCTACCACCAATACTGCCGCCGCAACGGTTAATTTGCGGGCATATTTTCTCATACGCTCGGCAGCATTTACATAGCACCCGACAAAAAACATACCCGACGCCGCAAACCCGATCCACGCGCCCTTACTTTCACTAAAGAATAAATCCGTCAGTTCTATAATCAGCAAAGCCAATAGCCATTTAGATTTGGTACGCAGATATTCGGCCGCAATGATAAAAGAAGTGAAGACTGCAAAATCAGCAAAAAAATTCGGGTTTGCATGCGTAGAAAAAACACGAGTTCCGAAAAAGCCGCGCCATGGCATAATATCAACGCCGGGAAACCAACGGTCTACGGTCTGCACAAGCCCATACAAACAGGAAATCCACGCCGCTACTATTAAAAACTTTGTCAAAATACGTATGGAACGAGTTGAAAAACGATCCAGTACCATCCATGCTATCATGAAATACAATACATAACGCAAAAATTCGTCAAAGGCTTCCATTTTATAAGGAGCCAAACAGTAACCGATTATATTCCATCCGAAATATACTAAAAACGGTAATAACCAAGGAAGAGTTTGTTTGCTAACCGGGAATCTTTTCTGCACGGCAAGTAGGGCAAACCACAAAGCAGTTAAGGCTATTCCCCCCATTTGTAAAAGTGTAATTTTTACAAAAGCCGTATCATACGTCCCCGTATAAAAACAAATGGAAATAAATAAACATAATAACCCTAAACCCCATGACAGAACAGTATCCAAGTGCGCGGAAAATCCCGAACGAACTGAGGAAATATCCCTTCCGTAGGACGGTTCCATAGTCGCCGGTTTATTTTCTTTGGGTAGGTTTTTTCTACGATGTTTAGCAGACATACGTATATCTTATCAATTTTTATTTGTCTGTTGCCTCTTTATATTTTTTATTTGACAACTCTCTTTCCATGCTGCCAAAGCGCGCAAATTGGTAATACTTAGATTTTCTACGGCCGGGTCGGCATAATCAAACGGAATGCGGCATAAGGCCGGTTTATTAACGTGTACGGCGCCGCAACTGCTCAAGCAACTCATCACGCCCAAAATCAGCATAACGGCGTAAAATCTCGTCCATTTTCGCATTTTCTTTTTCCTGTAATAACCGATATTTTCTATCGGCTTGTATATAACCGGAGCGGTGACCGATTAAATAGCAAATTCCCGCTCCGAACATCCCCATTAATAAAAACCAACCGTTCATTTATCGGTCCGCGCAATAAAACTTCCGTCCACATTACATAAAGACAAAGCCGATAAAATTTTGATTACTTTGGCCAGTACCGTATCATCCTTTTGCGTCGGAGTTAGTTTGACAATCAAAGTGGCCAGTCCCACTACCGCTCCTAAAATTTGCAACAGTTCCGCACTATGTGCCGTAATATATTTCATTCAATTTCTCCTTTGCTCATAATTTTTGACAGTTCCGTGGCACGAGTCTTTACTTCCCGCGCCCATTTACTGTCTAACATCTCAGCAGATGCCCTGTTATATGCACCCACTTCCAATGCCGCTAACATCTTCTTAAACTGTTTGAGTTTTGTTATCCCGAGGTTGTAGCACATATCTATCAGCACCGCCTGTCGGGTTTCGTTTATTTTATTCCAACAGGGCAGTTTGATACACTCTGCATAGCAATTTTGTATATCGTTAAATAGCATCTGCTCGGCTTCATACTGACTAATTCCGTTATCTTCCAAATTACGCCCATAGCCGATTGTTATTTTTCCGGCAGTACATTTATAGGGTTTTAACCGTAAACCCTCGTGTTTCTTGATTAACTGCGCCGCTTTGCCGATATACATTATTTACCCTCTTTCAAGTGTGCATCTACCTTAACTTCCAAGACTCTTGTGCGCTCTTGCAAGTTGTTGTAACGGTCTTGCTTTTCTTCCAAGCGTGCTATGTCTTTGCGGATGGCTTTGAGTTCCGCCCATACCATACCGCACGCAAACACTACGCCGAGAATTTTCCAAACAGTTTCAATGTCCATGTTCATTTTTATTCCTCTATCAGTTTCGGAATCGGGTCATAAGTAAGCCCGTACGCACTCACGGCAGTTGCCAAATCCGGGTATTCATCCCAACCGATATTTTTGCCTTGCGGAGTCCATGCTTCGTGTGCTTCCAATACGCTGTAGCGCACGTCTTGATTGTCTTTGTAATCGCCTTGCTCGTCTTGAATTTTCTTATATACCATAAATGCTCCTTATCTCGTGATAGTCCAACCTTTATCCGTGGCTATGGCTAAATCCCCGGCCGTCAAATCAGCCGCACCCGTTGCGCCTGTGATATTGCATACTTGGCTACCTGATACCGTCGGCATTGAATTAAACAAATTGACTAATGCCGCACGGTCTAAACCCGTATATCCCACATCAATTTGCGGACTTGTTCCGTCAAACGGAGCAGAAGGAGATACTGTAACCCCTTTTAATCCGCTAATAACAGCCCCTGAATATCCACCCATCGTTAGTCTTTTTTGAGAAGGTGAAGTAAAATTAATTACAGTATCTTCTAATGAAACGCAATCTCTGAAGATATTATCGGAAGATACATCTGCTGCTAATGTGTTGATGGGTGGTAGTTTTTTTAGTTTAATATCTCCGTAAAATAATTGTGCCGCTAAATTTACAAAGGAATTTTCTGTCTCAATTACTTCCAATGAACTGCAATTTCTAAATGTTCCATAACCATTTTCAACAGGTCTAAAGTCTTTAAGGTTAATATGTTTAAGATTACTGCAACCGTCAAACACAATTCCCTGATAACTTCCCGTTGTAACGGTAGGAATAGTTTTCAACGCAGAGCAACCATGTAAAGCATTGTATTGCAAAGCAATACTGGGTGCTGAAGAAGTGATGGCTTCTAGAATAGGTACTTTAGCATTACCAAATGTATTATATTGGTCGACTGACGCATTATATCCCAGATGCAACCATAAAATGCCTTGATTATCCGTAGTGGAAGGAATCTTACAAGTAACATTATTTGAAGCGGAACTCGGAACAACTTGCACAATATGCGCGCGAAGCGCAGACGGATAAGTGATATCATATCCGGAGGTTAGGGCTAATGTTTGCCAAGTTAATGTGGTATCCGTTCCGCTGGCAACGGCTAAGGCTTGTTTAATACCATCCACATACACATCATAAGTACCTGAATTAGAAACACTTACACTTACCGAAAACTTCGGATAGGTGCTATAATCGGCACTATGTCCGACTAAGAAAGTGACACTCTGCGGTTCTGCACCAGAGCGGATATCAATCCAATCAGACGGCTTTTGCCAAGGGCGGTTTTCATCCAGTTCCGCATCAATAGCGGCTACTTGTGCCACCGTGTCAGAAGTTACACCGCTATCCACCGCATTTTGTTGGGCGGTGGTAAGTGTGTTTTGTTTAGTAGCCAATCCCGACGCCAGTGCACTTTGGGTGGCATAGGTAGATGCCGCCGAAATTTGAGTCAAATAGGTACTGGCAGCCGAGGTTTGTGTTAAATACGTTGCGGCAGCCGCAGTAATATCCAGTTTAGCCGTTTCTAATGCTTGGTCTGCCTGTTGGCGGGCAGATATTTCTGTATCGATATTGCCTTGTAAAGTCGTATCTGCTGTTTGACGTAAATTTTGCTCACTGTTTAGAGCACTCTGCGTGGCAAGTACGGTAATTTTCTGGTCCGTATAAGTATTAGCCTGTGTAAGGGCCGAATTTGCTGCCGACAAGGCATTATTTGCTTTTGTCTGTGCGGAAGCGGCGGCATTACCGACACTTTCGATTGAACTGTTTAATTGAGACAGATATGTTTTCATATTTGTCTCTCCGTTCAAATCTTCTAGCGGAATTTTTACACAACGATCCAAAGTAGTGGCCATATCTTGTGCAATCATCATGGCTTTATCATAGCCGGTTTCCAACACATCCGGATCCAATATTTCCTGCGCGCTAAAAGAGGTTTGCTGCAACAAAGCAGTAGAGCGTAAAATTAATAATTTTTCTTGGCTGCTCAGCGGGTCCGAACCGCTATTTTGTAACGGATAGGTTAAAACATGAGTAGATTGATTGACGGTAAAACCCGTAGTGATTAATGTTTTTTCTCCGTTTGCAATTACGTAGATTTCCAAATCATCCGCACTCAAAAACGGAAAAGGAATATCCCATTGCGTAGTACTGCCGTTACCTGTATAAATAATTTTACTTATGCCGACTGATACTGTCATTATTTTTTCTCCTGTAAAGTAAATATGTCTTTTAATTCTTGCGCGGCAGACAAATGACTTTGCCAATCGCATCCCGAGCCAAAGACAAAATAATATGCTTGCTCGGTTTGTTCGGGTGTAAAATGATTCTTTTGACACCAATTTTTTACACTACCGCTTAATAAAATTTCCCGTTGTTTTTGCTCTCCGCCTTTTAGGGCACAAAAATGTTCCGTTAAACGCAAAGCATCTTGCGCGGAAATTTCCTTGGCTTGGTAAGAATTTGCAACGTCCTCGGGCGTGGCTTTGCCTTGCAAAATTTCGTCGTATAAACCATTAAATACAGCCCGGTAAGTTCCGCTCGCATACGGAATTTTGGATTCGTCTTGCCACTGTTTAATTTGTTTCCATTGCTTTGGTGAAAAGACACTGCTTGCCTCCTCCGCAAGGGCCGCCTCCTTACCTTCTAAAATCTGCCGGCAAACTTGTGCTTTTTCCTTGTAGTTTTTACAGACTTCTTGTTCTAGGCACGTTTGCAAAACCGGTTGCATAATATCAAGCGGCAAATGATTCTCTTGAGTTAATTCTTCCGCCAAAGCAGTCATTTTTGTTGAGTCGATTTTCCCTTCCGCCGACACACACCGGGCATAACATTTTGCAAGTTCTTTCTGGGCCGTTTGTGTGGCTTGCGCGTACATAATTTTGTTTCCCAATAACTTGCATTGTTCTTCGGAAATACTCGGCTTAAAATAATCATATACGTAGCGTGCTTGTTCCACTTCTCCCGTCTGCAAAGAGGCATTTATGTTGTGCGCAATTGATAGATTAAAAAGATTTTGTTTCATTATATCCCATGAAACATTGCTCGAGTTATGAGTCGAATATTCTTTTTCCGCAGCCGTTAAATTATCTTGCACATATTGCTTTAGTGCTTGCGGACTGCGAATTAAAGAACTTAACTCTATAAAATTGCCGGCACCTTTATAAAATTGCGCAGTTTGTTGCTCGGCAAGTTGAGCCGCTTGCACTTGCTGCATTTCCCGGCGCAAAACAACATAATCTTGCGCAAGCAAATCTTGATCCGGATCTTCGATCTGCCTCTTCAAATCCTCCGTAGCCATTTGCTGCACAAAATAATCATCTAATTTTTCCCAAAGAGGATGTGTTTCTCCTTGTTTCGTCTCTGAAACAGAATTTCCTAATTGCTGTTTTACAAATTGCAATAATTCTTGACGCGCGGGAGAAGAAAACCCGCTTTCAGCATACTGTGGTCTTGTCCCGGTCGGCACGTTTGATTTTTCATCGTCAGATTTATCAAATAAAATTTCTCCCTGCCGGAACCAATGCTTATATTTTTCCCCGATGTTAAATAAACCCTTATACGTAGGCATAAATGCTTTCGTTGCTTGTAAAATACTTTCAAACCTATCCCATCCTTTACTGCGCGATGTTTGAAAAGTAGGCGCGGTTAATGCAACCCCACGGGGAGTTACCCGTTGATAATCAATTTGTCGCTGATAATTTGGTATCCGCATACACACTCCTATTTATTCCCCCACCAATCTAACAGTGTAGAACTGATACGAGTCCATAGATTTGTTTTACTCGGACGCAGCCGATTATACTGGGCGGCCTGCGTGCGATATTGTTGCGCCTGCAGAGAAGCCTGCGCCTGATTTTCATACAATTCTCGGTTTAGATTTTTTACCAATTGTTCCTGATCCAATTGGGCATTCAAACGACTGTTTTTCAAGATTAATTGTGCCGTTGCGGAACGACGATCCAAGCCGTTTGCGGCCCACATGGTTTTTTGCTGTCCCAGTAAAGTAGCGTAATTTTGTTCCAATACATTATTTTTTGAAACCGCATCTTCAAAAATATAAGTAGCATTGCGTTTGGCAAGTTCTTCTATTTGGCGTGCTTGTTCCTCGGCAACTGCCGCCATAGAACGATAATATTTTCGTTCCGTATCATAATTACTCAGTAAAGAAGCCGCCGTCGAAATCGCCGGCCCGCCTAATTTAATAGTTCCTCCAACTGCTCCTCCCATATAACTCTCCTTCGTAGTGAATTTTATATCCATTGATATAAGATAAATTTGGTTTTTGGGTCCGCTAAATAAAAATTTTTTCCGCTTGAAACTGCCCCCAATCGCTCCAAATACTTCCTGGCAGTTAAATAATCCTCAGCACATG
Organism: uncultured Elusimicrobium sp.; assembly: GCA_902797165.1. GTDB lineage: Bacteria > Elusimicrobiota > Elusimicrobia > Elusimicrobiales > Elusimicrobiaceae > Avelusimicrobium. Next base: position 67,422 of record CADBRU010000002.1, on the reverse strand, counting down.
CCGCATACAAATACGGATACAAAGTGCGAAATTCTTTTACCAACCATTTAGAAACTCGCCAAAAAGATTTTTGACAATGAACGATATCTGTTGTAGTCCACGACCACACACAGGCACTGCTTCCTAGCCCATTGAGCGGTTCTATACCTGCCACAGCACATACTTTGCCTTGGTAAAGCAATGTCCATACGCTAATACTTTGACTCACGCAATACCGGATGGCTTTTTCCGCGGGTAATTGATAACAAGCCCACATTTCTGCCCAATCTCTTTGACGTAAATTTTCACTTAATTGCTTGACATGCTCTTTACAAAAGGGCTGCAAACTAATATCATAAGAAGTAGATAAATTAATAACGGAGGCAGACATGACCACATCTCTTTGGCTTATTTTATTATTAGTAATTGCTTTTATATACGGTATTTTCTTTGTTATTTTTAAAGTTGGCTTTTTGTTATTCAAAAACAAACGTAACTTTTGGCCTTTGATTCTGTCCGGTGTCGTGACGTTTGGGCTGGTGTTGTGTATGGCAATAGCAACGTATCATATTTACTTGCAATACACCAAACCCTTCGTACCGATTATGACTGCGCTCAAAGAAACGAAGCAACCTATCGTAGGTACTAAAACATACACCGATCCGAAATACGGTTTTTCATTGACTCTTTACGACGGAATGACCTTGACTGATTGGATGGCACTTAGCAAACCGTATTATTTAGATTTACTGATGGGTGTGGATATTAATAATATTCTTCAATCTCAGTCCAAAAACCTCAATAATTTTGAAATATTATTACTGGCACATAACACCTCAAATGATCCACGCACACCGCAAGAACTATTAATCCCGCTCAAAGAACAGATACAAAAAGAGGCATCCGTACCGGTGCAGGTTACTTTCCAACCGGATATGATACAAGTCCCCGTTGGTTCGACCACAACCGGTTCCATGTTAGTTGGGCAAATCTTTTCGCCCCAACTGCCGCAACCGATGCCGTTTGCCTTGCTGGCCGTCTCTGCTGATTCACACCAATACTATGTACTTTCTATCGGTAAGAAACACACTCAAGAAACGGTCTCAAGTTTTAGGTTAAATTAAACCGGACTTCTTTTACAATTCCCCGCATGCTAAAAAGCATGCGGGTTTTTTATTAACTTAATTGGCTTATCACCGCTAATAAAGTCAGCGGCAAAGGATCTTTCTGTACTACTTTTACCGACGGGAAATAACTATGTGAAGCAGAGAACACTTTGCGCACGTCTTTTGTTTGCAAATCTGCCGCTACCGCATATTGGGTCACAGGTGCATATAATAATTCGTCCAACTTTCCTTCCTCTGTGCCGACATAACCGCCGCGGCTGTCTAAAACCTTCAAAGTTACTTGCACGGGCCGACGTTTTCTATCCAAAGAAGTCCCGTCTGCCAACGGAACATCTACCGGTAATGTTTGCAAGGTAGACACATAGCCAAGGCCGACTTGTGCCGTTTTGACCGCATATGGTAAGGTGATTTTTCCGTTGGTAACGGTGAGTCCGTGAACCGGACTTCCGTCCGCCAGCACCATAACTTCTTTTCCTTCCAAGTGATCTAAACCATTTATTTCCGTGAAACTCTCTGTACTTTTTTTAGAAATACTTGCATCCAAAAATTGTTGGTCTTGCGGCAATTTATTGGGCAAACGCGCCAGCATACGCTCCACATAACGCGCACCGTTTCGCTCCACTAAAAACCATATTTCGTCATATCCGTGCGACGGGATACTACATATGCTTAAGAATTTGCCTTGTGTTTCATGTTTACACCATGCCAAGATTCCTTCTTCCGCTAGATAAGTCATAGATAATAAACTGCCGTTATCTAACACACACCAAACCAAATTATCCGGCTCTTGCTGATACGCAATTTCTTTAATTTCACGATTGAAAAATAAATGTTTTGCACGTAAAGTTAAATCACGCCCCGTATAAGAATCACCGCTATATTCGTAGTAAAAATCACGTAGTACACTGCCGCGCGATTGTACAAATAAAGTCCGGTTTCCGATCGTAATCGGGGCTACGGTACTTGAACCTCTCTCCCCTTCTTGGGCTACTTCAATATTAAAGGGAGTCAACGCCCCTGACGAACCGATGCTCCATTCACTACCGGCGGTAAATACCAACAGTTTCCCCCCAATGGCCACCGCATTAATGGCGTTTAATTTGTTACTGGCTAAATTAATACTGATAGCGTCTGAATCTTGCAAGGTGCGTTCATGGCCGAAATCTTCGTATTCTGCCGTCTTAGAAAACCAAATTGTTTGGGCTTCTTTTTGCGTACCGGCAAACCCCAAACGATCCTGATAAAAAAATACGCAACGCGGATAACCGGCATCCGGACTAAATGAGCCCTCGGCCCAATCATCCGTCCATCTTTCCATCTCCCCCAACTGCCGGGAAATGCTTACCTGTACTTTGCGCGCATTGACATAATTTTCTATTTTGACAATCCCTTCTTGGTAAAAAGCCCCCGACTGTAATATATACCCCATTTCACCGGAAATACCCAAACAACGCACGCGCACATAATACATCTTTGCCGAGGATTCCAAATTGCCGATTTCATGCAAATTATCGTCGGTTTGCGCTTTACTGAAATGTTTTACTTTCTTCCAATTTATTTGATCAAACGAAGATTCCACTACAATCTCTCCGTACCAGTTTCCCGTCGTACGAAGTTGCCAATCTCCACCGGATTGTATCACCGCAGAAGAGTCCGAATAACCCAGTGTACCGCTTTTATTGGAACTTTCCATACGGTAGTTTAGAGACCACAACGCCCCTACATGCCCCGGACGAAATGCATCAAAATCTGCTTCCAAATAATGTTCATCATTCCCCGTACTGATTTCTTCTCCCGCATTTTGGCCGCCACTCATATACTGAGTTATTACCAAACTCGGCGCACTGGCAATGGATTCACGGTAATAAATAATCAGTTCCGACCCGTTATAATTTCCGCCGGTAGCCTGCGGAGATTCGATGCGTAGAATACCGCCTTGATTATAAGCCACACAACCGCTGGAAGCGTAATGCTCGTTAAAAACATTCACAATATCTTGCACATCTACTCCGTACCCCAACGGATCATAAAACCGCTCTCCGCGCCAAAAACCTTGAATAAACATATTCGGATAGACAATAGGCAGAAAAGACAGACTGGCTTTTACTCCCTCGGAAATTACGGTTTCACTGGTCGTAATTACACGCATTTTGTGATCCTCTTTTGTATTGGCCAGCATAAAAGGACCGTCCGTAATATTTACTTCCGACAAGGTAAAATATCCGTTACTGTTGTGCGTGAGTTTATGCGGGACATACGACGGATGAACTAAAAATAATGTTTTTTCATACTGCACATAATTCAGTGCCTGCAAGTCATGTTCCGTGTAAGGAGACACGATCTCATAAATAGAATTATTTTGTAATACCGTTCCCGCTTGTGTATGCACCCGCATATAACCGTGCCCCACTTCCAACACATAGGCTTCCTGTTCACTGAGCACAAAAGGAATTAAACGGCACGCTTTCGCAGCATATTTGGCCGTATTAATGTAAGCGGTACCCGGGCGGTTGGAAGCCCCGCCCTGCGGATGTACAAAGAAATTACAGGCTGTTTTGACCCAAGTAGCGTAAGTCGGGGCATCCGTACGTGTATACAAATGCGGACTGACTTCTCCGCCGGAAAAATTACTGTTTAACAAGTGTAGCGGCATATTAACGTTGCTCCACAAAAGAACTTTCGGCCTGATGAATTTCCAAATTTTCACTCATATTACTGCGTCTAGCCTCGTCTAAAGATAGGGTATATTTCTGCAGAATTTGCCGTGCCAAAGAAGGGTCTGCACTAAGTGTCATCGCCAAATCGGTTGCCAGTGCCAACGATAGTGCTTTTACAAAAGCGGGATCGAATTGACTGGTATCGGAGATATCCCGCGTATATTCCGCCTGTGCTTGGGGCACTGCGCACGCAATTACCCGCACTTGTTGGTCCGTACGGTACATTTCTTGGAAAGGTACGTTTTGAGAGCCGTCCGCCCCGTAAACTTTGCGTAAAAACAGGCAATCTTGCGGATAAGTATAGATATATTGGGTTTTTATTCCCCTATTTTGGGTATCTATAAGCGCCAAATCGGCCTGCGCACAAGCGAAACTCCAGTTGTGTGTTCGCAGTACTTCCCTGCGTATCGGATCATAAAATAAACGACAACGTCTTGCCCTTTCATCCTCTTGTTCCAAAGAACTAATCGGCTCTTGCCCTAATTGTGCTAAGGCTAAATTACATATATCTATTTTTGATACCATTTTTAGTCTCCATTCTAATTTATATTAAATTTTAAGTATTTTTATTTTTAACTAAAATTTAATTTTTATAAAAAATATTTATTTTTTAACTATTTTCAAAATAAATTATATTTTTTATTAATAACTTAAAATGCAAAAATTTAAATTATTAATTTTTTATATTAATTTTAAAAATACTTAAATAATAAGTATTTTTAAAATTACTAATTATTTTATTTTCAATTAATTATGTAGCCATTGATACAAAATCCGGGGAAAAACATTTTAAAAACAAATGAACTAATACTGTGTCGTTTTGGCTATTTCAAGGAACATTTCGGCGTAAAAATGTACTATTTTTCATTGTTTTTGCCCATTTTTACCCTTTAATGCGGTTTTCGGATGATAAGATGAGTATTGATATAGAAAAATCTCTTTTATTTCCCCTGTTTTCGAATAAAAACTAATTAAAAGAGTGCGCAAAAGAGGCGCGCGGGCAGAAAAGCGCGCCCCCTTGCTTATTTTATAGGTCCACTGCTTCTGTAATATACATAGACAGTTTCCCTGCAGTACCTTCTCCGGTAACCGTATAATAACCGCGGATATACCGCAAGAGCCCAGCCGGCAATACCGCTTTTACCACAGTTGCCCCCGCTACCAAGTCCGCTGCTGCCACGGACGTAGCAAAGACTTCTTTTTTGGTACCGAAAGCAGAAGCCGCGGAAGTTTCCAATGCAATCTTAACTGCGGTAGACCCCGCAAAGGTTTGATCTACCCGCACTATAAAAGCAGCGTGCGTATGTGCGCCACCGGCGGCAGTTTGATCAATTACATTGGTAGAAGCCGCAGTGGCCAAGACAGATTGTCCTTCGGAAAGAACCAAACTATTATCAATTAACATAATCTCCCCCTCTACTAAGCCACCACATTTTCCGTATCGACGATTGCATCACATACGTGGACCGGAATTTCGTTAAACGTCATCATAGGACGGCTGGTAATTTGGTCCGGTGTGTATTGGACATTTTGTTTGCTGCTGGCTAATTTACGCAAGGCAGCCTTGACGGTACGGTTCATATACCAAACCGGTTTGCCCAAGTTTAAACTTTGAATTTTTTCTTCCAATTCACACATCTTGTCAATCAACGTAGACGGGACATTAGTCACATCAATGTTGCAAATACGTCCGGCATAACGCCAATCTTGCACGGCAAGGCCCAGTTTCCACTCGAAATATTCTTTGTAGGCGGGATATTCATTGTTGCTGGCATCGACGTGATTTACTAAACCATGATCGACACGCTCAATACCGGCTTTAGAGCCTTTCGGAAAGAAAGTAAAGACTTTGTCACTGTCCCATACCACTAAGTAAATAGATGAATTTTGACCGTCGGTACTTCCCCCCGCATCGATTACGTTTTTGGCACTTTCGGCACCGGAAAGCGCACTGTAACGGGCAGCCAGTCCGGTAAAGCGTTCCGGAGTTTCCCCCGCGTTTCCGTAAATTATATTGTGTGCCATGGTGTTAGACATACCGGCAATAATGGCTTTACTTTGGCCGGTACGTACGGCTTGTAAATTGCCGCCCTTTTCCGCAATGAGTTTATCGACGACGGAATAAGCAGACAAAGTACCGTATCCTTCTACCACCACTTTAGTAGTGGCTTTGGCCGGTTCAATGCCTTGATAAGCGCGGCGCCAAGTACCTTCCGGAATTCCGGTACGTACGGCATACTCATGGCCGCTGTCTAAATTACTTTCAATCACTAATGCATCGCCGATAATCGGATTAGATTTACTCAGTACTTCGGCGATCGCAAGTTCTTGGCCCGATTCGTCAAATTGTTTGGCATAATCGAGCAAGTTATATTGTTTCTCTGCAATAATTGCCATAAAATTTCCTTGTTAAAGTTGGTCCTGATAGGACGGGAAAGAGAGGTTACTCCTTTCCGTAAAGTGCTTCGGCAAAAGTTTTATCTATTTGATGGCGCGTCCGCCCGCTCACAGAAATATCTTCCCCGATTTGCGCACTGATTTGTTGAAACGTTTTGACGATAACGGGATGATTTCCCAGTCCCGTCACTTCTAACAATTCCCGCAACTGCGGCCCGCCGAAACGATCTACCGCTTCCAACGCACGGCAGATTTCCCGCTGATAAGACGGCCCCAATATTTCTTTGGTTCGGTCCGTCCATTTCTGCAGAATATCGGCACGATCCGCTTGCGTTTTTTTCTGTTCGTCATCGGCAATAGCGGCTTCCCATGCCACCAATTTCTGCACGGTTTCGGCGGGCAAGTTAAGTTGCGCCGCTAAGGTTTTAAAAGAAGCAAAATGCTCCTCACCACCTTGCAACGACTGGGGTAATTGCACGTCTTTGTAGACGTCCACATCAAAACAAGTTGTTTGATTTTCTGGCAACCGATCCTTCTCGGAAATCACTTCCGCTTGGCTCGGCCGGTCGGATACTTCGGCGACCTGTTTATCGGTTAAATTTGTAACGGGTGTACTGTTTTCTTGGGAGGTTTCAGACATTGTGCATTTCCTCGTTTTCTTTATTAATTTGATTTTGTTCAGAGGTGGTCTCTGAAATATATTCCGCACGCATTTGCGCTAACATCAGCGGCGAAATTTGGGCAATTTCTGCCTGTAAAAAAAGGCCGATACTTTTTTGTCCGCAATGGAAAGCCGTTGCATACGGATCTGCGGGGACAAAACCGTGTTCATCCAAACGTGCTGCTTGCATGATACGCCACAAAACACGTCGGCCTTGCGGTAACTTTAACAGGCAAGCCAAATCGGCTGTATTTCTTTTTTCACGAGATCGTTTACTCATATATTTCCCTTCGGGGTAGAGAGGAAAATGACGTCCTTTCCTCTCCCCTTCGCCAAGGGGCGCTCGTTAATTTTAGGCCACCCTTCTTAGGCGAAACCCCGTTTCTTTTTTTGTTCTGCTATTTAGGAGTCGTGACTGCAGTTATTTCTGCCATCTGACGTTGCGCACGCAACTGCGAAGTTTCTGCTGGCGAGCGCAACATCACCGCGGGCACCCCCAATAAATCAAGTCCTTCTTCCAAGGCCGCATCAAAGTTGACACGGTCCAACACTTGCGGATTGGCTTGAGCCAGTTGGGCGGTAAAGGCAATGCCTTGTTCGATAGCCGCCATACCGCTTTGTTTTTGGGCTTGTGCAATCATAGACACATAATGAATTTTAACGTCTTGTCCTTGCATATTTTCCGGCGGGAAAGGTAGTACCCCTCGGCGAATCATAATGGCAAATGTACGCTCAATAAGCGGATCTAATAATTCATTTTTAAGTCGTTCCAGTACCGGTCCCAACACTAACATTTTTTCTTGATGCCGCTCAGCTACTTCGGTCGCAGTCATGTGTGAAAAATTTTGCGCACTTAACATCAAAAACACATCTGCAAAAAATTGGCTGCGAATGGTTTGTTTAACTTTCTCGATACTGGCTTCCAACGCATGAAGATCAACCGGCACTTGATAGGCGGGTTTTACGGCGGCGTCCGTCGTACCATTGTAGCGGGTCAGACCGCCCGGCAATAAATTTACTTCCCCTTGCACATTTGAAGATACCATCATGGGCGGATTGGTATTTTTATCAAGGGCAATGAGTTTTGTTTTTTGCATTTTCTGCAACATTTTTACATCACCCAAGGCCTTCCACCCCGGGCCGCGTCCGTAAATATCCGTCGAATTTTTAACTTCCCAACGGGCCGCAATTACCGGAAATTCATGATATCCCCCGCGTTTTAACAAATGCCCCTCCGGTGTAAAATAAGCAGACACAAAAGGCATGTGAGCGGCATCTAATTTATTTTCATTTGCTTGCGGATTGGGCATAATTACATGCAGCACCTTAAACCACTGCGTGCGTTTTTCTTCCGCGGCGCGACGAATAGAGAGCGGCAAATTTTCCTTGCCAAATTGTTCGGCCATTTGGGAAGCGGTCATAAAAAACTCACGCCCGAAGGAATTAATTTGTCCTTTGGCATCCGCCCCTAATACATATTCTCCGGCGGTAAAACTGCGGCAAGAAATCACCCGGTCAAAATCTTCTTCCAGCAAAAATGCCGCCGTGCCAAACACGGAAATTTCTTGATAAAACCCATGCAAAACGTGATACAAGTTGGAGCGAGAAAACACATCTTCCATGCGTCGGCGCACCTCATAGAGCCATGTTTTTACATCACTTTGTTTATTTAATTGCCCGTCGGAAAGGCTAAGTTCGAACCAACTGCGGCTTGGGCTTGTCAGTCCCGACACCATACCCGCACTTAATACTTCCACCGCCAGCAGCGGATCAGAATCGATTAAACTGCGGTGATCGATTTTTTTACCATCGTTGGCTTTATCTCCCTCAAAAAATCCGCGGGTCGGCGCAATAAAACGGGATAATTCCTTCCACGTTTTTTGCCATTCCTGTCCGTCGGCTTTCATACGGTCGTATTCTTGGCGGAAAATTTCCGCCGATAGGTTTTTTTCTTGATTCATAATTCCCCTTTGTAAGATAAATTAATCAGACTCATTAAAAAGAAACGAACAAACAAAAACAAAATTTATTAGTATATAAGAAACAACTATTTGGAGGCGCACCATGGGTGGCTTAATTGCAATTTTGATTTTCGCAGCATTACTGGCACTGCCGGGGTTTTATATTATTACCCGCGCTATGTTTCCGCGCGGCAGCAAAAAGAAAGCAACTTGGATTTCGATTGTTTTGACAGTATTGTTAGTATCTGTCTTAACGTTTTTAATGATAGGAACGATATAATTATCGTCTAAAATAAGAATTTATTAGGTTTATACTTGACAATGCTAATTATAGCATATTTTGTTAGCATTGTCAAGTTTTTTGTTAGTAAGAAGAAAAAGTCTCTTAAAAATTCAAGACATATCCTTTGCGAGAACCACTGGTAATAGTATCACCGGCGCCCGCCAAAGATTTACAAACTTTATTTTCTAAAGTAGAAGTAGCAGAAGCCCAACACATCTTATTTCCGCCGTAATAAAATTCTATATACAAATCAGGTAAACCCGTCGTATCGGGATAAGCCTGCATACTACCATCTGTATTACAGACGGCACATAATTTGAATTTCTGATGGGGATAGGTCATTTCGGTATAGTCATTATTATACTCTCCGCCACTTGGCAATTCGATATCTAAATCACGAAGATCCGTCACATAAGTATTATTTCCCATATAATATATCTTGGCCGCATCATTCATATTTTTTAACACAGGCAACACAGTGGCGGCACGCGATTTGGCTACCGCTACCTGATACTGCGGCAAAGCAATAGCAGACAAAATGCCGATAATCAAAACAACTACCAATAGTTCGATAAGTGTAAAACCTTTTTTCATAATTTTCTCCTTTTTCCCATAATATACAATTTTTTATGCAAACTACTACAATAATTATTCTTAAAAAAAAAAAAACTGCGTTTGTCAAGCCTTTTTTTCAGTTTTTTTAAAAAAGGAGTCACAATACGTCGTAATCGCTACGTGCGAAACAACTGTGCAAAGACCTTTTTTGCACCGGCATAGCAAAGGTAAGGGCCAGCGCATCTGCCAAATCGGGGCTGTGTCCGCAACGTGCTTTAAGTATATCTTTGCTTTCTAAGCGCAGCCGCCCCGCCGCATCAAAATCATAACGCACCGCACATAAATCCGCTTTTAGTTCCGGCAAAGCAGGCAAGGCTCCCCCCGCCTCAAGCCATGCCTTCATATTTCCCCATATTTCGGCACGTTTATTAACATATTGTCCGGCTTTTATCGGTGAGGAGCCGAAATTAACTTCCGTAATTTCAAAACCTAGTTGACGCAAACGGTCTATCACGCCACCTCCGCAACCGCTGTCAATAAACACGCCGTCCGGTGCAAAACTTTTAATGGCCGCCGCTACATGGGCTGCCAGTTGCATTTGGTCTATTTTTTGGTAAATCTCCGGCGGATAAGATTGCAAACCGCGCCGCTTAAAAATAACGCTTCTATCCGCCCCGAAACGCGCGGGATCTACGCCGATAATTTTGGGCGCATACGCAAGTTCGGCCGGCGCATAACTGCGCCCGCAAGCCTGTGAAATCAAATCCATAGGAATAAAGATATCCTCGGCATCGGCGGTAAAATCGCATAAATATTCTTGCCGAAACAAATGCTCCGGCGTACGACGTTGCAGTTCGGCTAATTCGGCAGGAGAAATAATGCCTGTTTCGTCGGCACGAAACACGCCGCACCACCAATGCTCCGGGTCGGTCTGCATGGCTTTTTGAGCCGCTTGATATAACTGATAAAATTGATTTTGTCCCTTCGGCGTTCCTGTAAAAACAACCCACCCTTGCCGCGATAGTAGCATCGGCCGTATGATTTCATCGTACACCTCAGGTTTAATTTGCGCATATTCATCCAAAACTACTCCGTCGGCATACGTACCGCGCAAAGCATCGGGATTATCCGCCCCCAACAACCAAATTTTTGCACCTGTGGGCAAACTGACACACAACTCCGTTTCGGATAATTTAACTCCCGGAATCGGGGCGGAAAACCGCCGAATATAATCCCACGCAATTAATTTGGCTTGTTTTAAAAACGGAGCAATATAAAAATAACGTGCCGACGGTAATGAATTTTGCAAGGCACATTTAAGCAAATGATTAATTGCACAAACGGTTTTGCCCAGTTGCCGGTGTGTAACAAGCACACTAAAGCGGTGGCTTTCCAGCGCCGGATGAATAATCGTCTGCGGATATCGCGGCTTATAGGGAATTACCACCGAAATATCAGAAGCAGACTTCTTTTTGCGTGGCATTATTTTTCCCACCTTACCACCAGGGTTTGCGGCAGTACCGGCATTTCCTTTCCGTCGGTCCAACCCAAAATATTTTTGGCAGTAAATACCGCAAAAGAGGCAGAATAATTGCCCCGCAAACTGTTTTGAATCAGAATATCCCCCTGTAAATCACGCGCTTTTTTGGCGGCTTCGGCAAAGTCGGCATGTTCTTCTTCCCATTGCATGAGTTGTTTCTGCGTGACCCCCAGTTGCCGGGCAAAAGCCGCAAAAGTAGGTAATTCCGAAGCGGTTTCTAGTAGAGTAATAGACCCGTCCTTTTTCTGCACTTCCGTCACTCGAAAGGGCGGCACATCAAAAAACGCCAGCAGACGTGCCGCAAACTCCGGCTGATAAGGACATCCTTCTTTTCTCTTTTTAACGCGTTTAGGGGCCGATTTTCGGGCCGCAACAACGATTGGCGACTGCACCGGCACGGTATTTTCGACCGTGCCAAACAAATCTGCCGACATCGGTAATGATTTTTTAGGCATAAATATCCCCTTGATAGGAAGTAAGCAACAAAATAAATAACCAGAATACTACTGCAGAACAAAAAGAGGACAAAAAAATACAAACAGGGCTGTTTGTATTTATATATTATAGCAAAAAAAAAGTATTTTGTCAAATTGCAGACGACAAAATACCTTTTAAAGTATCCTAAATTTAATCAACGTTGTCCGGCTTGCCACCGCCAGAAGGCCTGTTCGAACGCACCGATGTTCGTGTAATGATAAGCCTTGTTTAAGGCCTTTTCCGCGGAGAAAGGACGATACACCGGTTTACCGTCGGCTCCTTTCACGGGGAATCCGTTTACGGGATCGCGCATTTGTTCCCCTTGGGCAATTAGGTTAGTAAACTGCTGAAATTGCATACGGTTAGACGGAGAACTTCCCCAAGAGGAATTGAGCAAAAATTGCACCATAGCATAAGCCTGTAAATACCAGTCCTGCGTTTTACCGCGCCCTTCCATGGTAGAAAGAGAACTCTCTTTCATAAATTCATCAAAGGGCATAAAATACAAAGGACGCCCTTTACGCCCCATAGGCCGGGAAGGTTTCATGGAATTTGCTGAAACAAATCCTACGGATTGAGGATCAGGACGTAAATTTAATGTTTTCAAATCTTTGGACCAAGGACCGCCTTTGTTGCCGCTATAGGCTTGGTCCTCTATGTAAACCGCCAATCCTTCGTCTAACCAAGTAGGCGTCATCAAACGGCCGGTATTGTGTTTATCAAAAAATTTCTGCGTAAAAATATGCACCAATTCATGGGTAAAGACTTCTTTTAATTCCTGTTGTTTACCCGGTTCATCATAAACTACAATTTCCCCGCGGGTCGGGTAGGCCAGTGCCCGCGTCCAAGCCTTAGCATTCGGTTCGTACTTTAGATAATTGGTGTGATCTTGATACACAAATACCCGCACTTTATCCGACATCATCCACGGAATATTGCGGCGTAAGGTTTCATAGGAAGATTCGAAAGTCAGGCTCATATTAGACGAGCCGATTCCCCCGTCTCTTTTTTGGGTATAAATAATAAAATGGGTACTGTTCGTGCGTTGCCACTCCACCCCCGGACGATAATCATTGGGGTTGTAAGCCTTGCCTTGTGTGTTTGCACGCGGCACATACTTTGTTTGATTGGGTGTTTGCGGAATAAAACGGCCTTGATTTGCTTCTTTTTTGGCTTGCTGCATCATACGTGCCGCATAATCTAATTCCGCCGCTTCTGCGGCTTCTTCTGCGGTCATTTCTCTTTCCGGCAACAAATCAGTCTCAGTCTCGGTAGGTTGAGTAGCGGCAGACGCCTGCGGCTTGGCTTCTGCCACGACCGGGGCCGCGGTAGTTGTTTGCGTATCAGCCGCTTTGGCAGTTGAGGCCGGTTTGGGAGTGCTTTTAGGTTCGGAGGAAGAGGCAATGCCCGACAAATCCGAAGATTCCAAAGAACGCCGTAAAAATTCGATATTGGACGGGGGCGCAGCCACCGCATCAGATGAATCTAAAGACGAAGGATACTCTGTCATTTGGGCTAATAAAACACTTGCACATACAGCCGCACAAATAAGAAGAATATATTTTTTCATTTGCCGTTTTGTTTATCCTTATAGGTATTCACTTCCTTCCGTTATTTCATACTTAATCTGATACTTATTATTCGTGGTATCTTTACTTATTGTGGCTTGTACAACATATGTAAAATCGGACGTTCCGTCTCCATCCGCATCTATGGGGATATTACAATCATAAGACGAACTGCGCTCGGTACATTTTGCCGAATAGGAGGAATATGTTTTACAAAACATGTAGGGATTGGTTTGTTCCGTTAAATCACGCCGAATGGCTTCCTCGTTTTTCATACTCCATAACATATTTACTTCCGCCATACACGTATCGATTAACATTTGCGCGGAAACATTACGACGTGTTTTACGAGAAGATACCGAAGTAGACAAATTGGCCCGCAGCAACATAGCGGAGATACCCGCCAAAATGACCGCGATTAATAAAACTTGCATCAAAGCAGCACCTTTTTTATTCATACATTAGTCCTCTTCCATAATGACTTCGGTAGGTAAAGCAATAATTTCTTCCAACACTTCATTAACTACCGGTGTAGAATCAAGTTCTGTAATAATATTGATTTTGACATAACCCAAATACGTGTTACCTTCATAATCTCTTGTATAATTTTCAAACAAAGGGACCGGATACTCCCCTCCGTTATAGTTGGAAGGGATAAACTTTACGTTATTCAAAATAACTTTATTCGTGTTATAAGTGGAACCGGAACAAGTCGGGTATGCGTTTGACAAATTTCCCTCTAAACGGAAAATTTCACCCCCTCTTCTGGCCGTAGCGGGAACAATATTATTAGTATTGGCCCCTAATTTAAAACAATAAACTACCTTTTTACCGGGCAAGGAAGAAACAACATTCGTCTCATTGCGCTTTCCGTTCGTGATAAACTCAATTAGAGCCACATAAGGATTAGATCCGGAAACATCTCCGTCTTGCAGAGGCCCTTTCACACTTTTAACAATCGTAGCCGCATTTAAATCTTTGCGTAATTGACGCTCGAAACTGGATAAATTATTACGCAGCATAATTTTACTACGACCCACACCGGATTCCCGGGCGGCCGCACGTGAGATAGAGGCCAAAGCCACCCCGATCAATCCCACAATCATAACCGCCAACAAAATTTCCGTCAACGTAAAACCGGCACGTTGAATTAAAAAATTCTTTTTTATAAAAAAGTGCTTGTTCATAAAGTATATCCGTTACATGAAATTTGAAATGTTAAATGCGGAACACTAATTTCATCATTGGAATTGAGCAAATCGGTCAAATTAGCATCCTTATCATGGTCCGGCAAATCTATTTCATGCTTGTATGAAGAATTTAAGGAATATGAAAAAGAGGACCGATATCTGTCACACATACTCGGCAGAAAACAAGTCAGGTCGTCATAATCACTTCCGCCGCAAGCACTATAATTACTTAAATCATCCTGATGATATTTAAGCACGTTTCTGGCCTGTTCGATGGCAGACATCATAGCCGCTTCCATTTCGGTGGTATTGGTTTTGCGGGAAATAGACAACAATACTCCCAACGTCCCCGTAGCAACTATCGAGAGCAATAATAGTGCAATAAGTCCTTCCAACAAAGTAACCCCTGCTTTATTCTTTAACCATTTTTTCATATTTTTAATCCAATGTATCCGTAACTTTCATTGTAGAAGATACATACATACTATAGTTTGCCGCCGTACTGTATTTGCTACCGGCGCTCTCACCGTTTCCTCTCGCTCCGGCATATCGACCTGTTGCATTGCAAGGCTCAAAACCAAGTGCCTGATTCATATCACATATGTAAAAAGTGTAGGGCAATCCTTCAAAGTCATGCCAATCTAAAAATCCGCAAGAAAATAACTGGCTCACCGGAGCATCGGGGTGCGAATTGGACGGAATACCGCTTGCCGCCAAGTTGCTACACGCTTGGGAAGCATAGGTGCGCGCACTGCTGGCCATAAAATAAGATATATCCTCTCCCCCTTGCGATTTAATATCTACCCCTTTATTAAATTGATAGAAAGAACGACGTGCTTCTGCCAGTTTGGCGAGTGCATCTTTGGCTCTGGAATTATATACATCATAACGCACCGCGCGGAACGCCGGTAAAGCAAAACTTAATACCAGCGCTATCACCAAGAGCACGAATAAAACTTCCATTAATGTAAATCCTTTTTTCATAGGCCCTTCTTAATAACCGTAACCGCCACCTGACGATACATTATCTTGAATACCGACACCGTTTCTATTCACATAGTACCATATTTGTTTATACTGACTGGGTACTTTGGCAGTTTCTTTTGCCTGAACACATGCCAATTTCCCAGAACACGGATTATCTTTCATGGCTCCTCTGGGTTGCCCGTCCACCATATATTCCCAATCATTATTTGTCCATCCCCCGTTTTCTATGTAACCGCACAGAATTAACACTTGGGGATCGTATTCATTATGCCTGTTATAAATGGAATTTCTGGATATCGGGCAAGTGGCGCCATGCATATTGGCAACATCTGACATTACGTGATTGTACAAACGCACTCCGTGAAAGTCCATTCTGAATTGTTGCACCGCACCCGCCAAACGATCTGCTCTTGCTTTTGCCGCCGTCCAACGAGCCTCCGCCGAACTGTTACGGTAACTGACGGTAGCAAATACGGCCAAAGCCCCGATAATAGTAGCGGCTACTAATAATTCAACAAGCGTAAATCCTTTGCGATTCTTCATAAAAACTCCTTTATTATTCATTATTGTGCAATAAACCGAATTTGTCAACCCATGCGCATTGATATTCCGGGAAAGAAGAATTGGTCCCGCTCATACAGGCAAGGCCAGTACCTTTACAGGTAATCCCGGTTACACTGCAATCTGCACTCCCACTTTTGCTTACTTTGAAAGTGTAGTCTTTATACTTGCCGGTCACAAACGGAATCCGATTCAAATACTGATTGGCCTGTAACCACGCCACCAGCGTATCCTTTGTCGGAGCGGATACACTTCCTTGGGATGAAATGTCACTATCGGAAGCATTGGAAACTATAGCAATAGTATCTCCGGAAAAATTAGGGAAATCTTCCGCCACTAATTTCATGGCAGTGCCCAATTCTATTAGTACTCCCGACGCCGCTAAATAACGGTTTCTGTCCTGATTTTTTGTATATAACGGCACAGAAGCCATGGTAATCATCACGGCAATCAATACAACCACCATGACCTCTATTAATGTAAAACCTCGTTTATTGGGTTTCTTGTAAAACATATATTCCTCTTATTGTCCACTGCCGATTTGAGACAATTTGAAAATCGGTAAGAAAATGGACGCCACAATAATACCGATCAAAGAACCGATACCGACAATTAAGATCGGGTCAATAACCGCGGAGAAACGGGCAATAAACTGATCTACGTTATCGGAATAGAACCGAGACAACGTAGCGATAATACCCGGCAATTTACCTGATTCTTCACCCATCAGCATCATTTCTGTCATCAGGCCGGGGAAAACGCCTGCCGCCCGGAAAGAATCGGAAATGGAATGTCCGGCCGCCACGTCCTGTTTAGCCGTGTGTAACGCGTTTTTAATGATAACGTTCGTATCAAAAGAATCTTCCAATACTACGATAGCGTTCAAAATGGTAACACCGCTGCGTAAGAGCGTAGCCAAGGTGGTCAACATACGCGAATAGTAAATATTGCGCAAGAAATTACCAAACAGCGGCATTGCAATTAAGAAAGCATGCCAACGTTTCTTTCCTTCCGGAGTTTTAATGTAAAAACGGAAAGCCACAAATAAGAAGACTAAACCGAATATAATAAGCACACCGTAGTTAATTAAGAATCCGGACACACCTAATACGATCGTGGTGATTAAAGGCAACTCAATATTGAAATCTTTAAAGATTTGTGCGAAGGTAGGTACGATACCCAAAATGAAGTAAATTAATACACCCACGGAGGCCAGTGCCAAGATGGCCGGGTATGTAATGGCTGTAATAATTTTACTGCGCATCGCATTCTGCGTCTTAATATAGCCGGCAATTTGTCCCAACGTATCTGCCAAGTTACCGCCGACTTCACCCGCTTCTACCAAGGATAGCCAAATGTTATCAAAGGTCTTCGGATGGTGAGATAATGCGGAATGTAAAGAGTTACCACCCGCAATATCTTTGGCTACTTGGTTTAATACCATCCCTAATCTAGCGTTGGAAGAGTATTCACTGAGTAGCGAAATAGCGCGCACCAAAGGCACACCGCCGGCAATCAGTGTAGATAGCTGTTCGGCAAAGAATGCCAGCACGTGTCCCGGCACTTTTCCGCCGACTTTCTTCCGTTCTCCACCTTTGCCGAATAGGGAAGATCCCCCTTCTGACACTTCTAATACGACAAATCCCTTATTTTGTAACGCAAAGATAACCCGGTCACGGCTTTCGGCGGCAATACTGCCTCTGCGTGTCTTGCCCGAGCCATCTTTTACTACGTAATTGTATTTCTGCATAAAGTTTCTAACCCTCCGTAGTAATACCTAAAATTTCGTCTACAGTTGTCAAACCTTTTACAACTTTTCTCCAACCGTTTCCGCGCAAATTCAACACCCCGCTTTCATTCATTACTCTGCGCATTTCCACCAAGTCTTGCGTTTTATAAATAATGTTACGCAATTGTTCCGATACGCGGTATACTTCGTAAATAGCACGGCGGCCCTGATATCCCGTTCCTACACATTTGGGACAACCGACCGCTTTATAGAAGGTCCATGTGCTGACGTCTTTCGGATTAAAGTGCCCTTCATTGATAATTTTGGCAATCATGGACGATTCCGGATGATACGGAGTCTTGCAATACGGACACAAGATACGTACCAAACGCTGAGCAGCCACCAGTTCCAATGAACTGGATAATAAGAACGGTTCCATTCCCATATCAATCAAACGGGGAATAGCACCCAAAGCATCGTTCGTGTGCAAGGTAGACAACACCAAGTGACCCGTCAAGGCCGCTTTCAAGCAGGCTTCGGCCGTCTCCGTATCGCGGACCTCCCCTACCAGAATAACGTCAGGGTCTTGACGCAAGAAAGAACGCAGACCGGCCGCAAAAGTTAAACCGATCTGAGGCTTTACCTGCACTTGGCTGATACCGGCCAATTTGTATTCTACCGGGTCTTCCAAGGTCATAAAATTGAGTTTCGGTGTACGAATCGTCGTCAATATGGCGTTTAACGTAGTAGATTTACCAGATCCGGTAGGCCCTGTCAAGAAAATCAAACCGTGCGGCAAATTGGCGGCTTCCAAGAAGGCCTGTTTTTGCTCCGGTTCAAAACCCAATTTATCTACGTTCATTTCACCGGTACCGCGGTCCAAAATACGAAGCACCAGTTTTTCTCCATACACTGCCGGACACACAGACACACGGACCTCAATGGTACGGTTCTGATATTTCAAACCAAAACTACCGTCCTGAGGCAAACGTTTTTCCGCGATATCTAGTTTAGACAAAATTTTAATACGGGAAATAATGGCCGCTACAGATTCCTTATTAGGCGGTGTACGTTCATACAAAGAACCGTCAATACGGAAACGCAAACTGACACGTTCATCAAACATTTCCAAGTGAATATCGGAGGTACGTTCCGCAATGGCTTGTTTCAAGATTGCGTTTACTAATTTAATATACTGCGAACTGGACCCGGCTGCCTTATCCAAGTCAAGGTTTCCGGCATCAATTTGTACATCTTCATCAGCGGCCGTCGTACTTTCCGGGGTTTTTTCGGCTTCGTTAACTACTTCTTCCAATAAGTTTTTATTACCGTAGAAAGAATCGATAACAGACAAAATTTGGCTTTTACTCGCAATAAACGGTTGAATTTCCTTACCAACCATCATGCGCAAGTTATCAATCAAAAATAAGTTTGACGGATCATAGAAAGCGGCCGCCAATTCATTATCTTCAATAAACAAAGGTACGACAAAATTGTCACGGGCAAATTTTTCCGGAATTAAACCTTGTAAATTTTGCTCGCGTTCCGGGGTTAAAATACCGTTTTCTTTAGAAGCATAAGGGAAAGAAAGATGTTTTGCACGTGCAGCAGTAACTTGCTCTTCCGTGGCAAAACCGAAACTTATTACCGCCTCTGCCAAACCGGTGTTATTTTGCTTGGCATATAACTGAGCACGTTTGAGTTGTTCCTCATCTAAAATGCCTTGTTCTAATAATATGTCACCTAATTCTTTTGCCATATTTCTTTCCTTTAGACTTCCCCTTTTCTTGCTAATGCTTGCCCCCTTTCAGCAAAGGGGGCAAGCATCTAAAACTAACCAACTAACGGCAATTATTCTGCCAAAATAGTCGGTGTAATAAAGAGTACCAAGTCGGTCGTCGTTTTAGACGTGCTGCGGCTGGTAAATAACCATCCCAATATGGGGATATCTCCCAAAAGGGGTACTTTGCGGGTTTGATCGGTTTCACGAGAACTGAGCAATCCGCCGATAACTACCGTTTGACCGTTTTTCACACGTACTAACGTAGAAGCCGCACGAGTGGTTGTATCTTTGGTGTTATCGAAACCGGAACTGACCAAATCCGAATAAGAAGGTTGTACGTACAAAGTAACGTAGCCTTCACGGTTTACCTGCGGGGTTACTTGCAAGGTTAAACCTACACGTTTTCTTTCCGCAGAGGAGGTAGCCATTTCAGTACCACCGGTACCGGATAAAGATTGAGTGAAACCTACGGTAGCATCTGTAGAGGCGGTAATTGTAGCCGTCTTGTTGTTCAAGGTAACTACTTTCGGTTTTCCTAAATATTTAGCCTCACCGCGGGTTAATAAGGTTCTCAATACGATTCTGAAAGCAGAGAAATCCAATAAACCGCTGGAGTTGCTGCCGGAACTGCTACCATCACTGCTGGAACTGGAAGAAGAACTTCCGCTACCGGAGGAACTGCCGCTGGATTCTTCCGAACTGCTCGGGAAAATCCAATCCCATCCGTGCATCTTTTCACCGTCGGCATTATATCCGCGCAGATAATCAGAAGTTACTTTGCGGGTAGGTCCTTTAAAAGATACAATCGTACCATCAGAACCACCGTATTCGAAACCTAAACTCAAACCGCTTGTTTTCACTACTTCTACGATTTGGGCTTCGATTAAGATTTGGGGCGGTTTAATATCCAATTCCGCTAAAATATTTTCTACTTGGGGGAAGATTTCCGCCACGTCCGTAATAATTAATTTATTGGTACGGGCATCTACGGCTAAACGTCCCACCGGAGACAACATACTCTTTACAATACCGATAATTTCGGCAGAACCCGAATAAGCATCCGAACCGGAAGAGTTTCCGCCGGTAGATTGTCCGCCACCCATGCCGCTACCTGTCGAAGACATGCTGGTAGAACCACCGCCGCTA
The DNA here is from genome assembly GCA_902797165.1 of uncultured Elusimicrobium sp. Lineage (GTDB taxonomy): Bacteria > Elusimicrobiota > Elusimicrobia > Elusimicrobiales > Elusimicrobiaceae > Avelusimicrobium. The sequence goes on along the minus strand of CADBRU010000002.1, from coordinate 46,761 downwards.
TATGACACATCTTGCGGCATGATGTTAGACATTTCACTGCTAGCCGTTCCGATAGATTGTAAAGAAATATAACTTAATGTATAAATCTTTGTAATGGTATCCGGAGCATCATTAGAACGTTTGGTGACTACATAACTGTCACTTTTTCCAATACGCTGATACGTTAAACCATGAACGCGCAGCAAAGTATCTAATGCTTCACGCACGGTTACTTTAGTCAAAGAGGCTGTCACTTTTTTATTCGCGAATTCTTCGCTCATAATAAAGTTAATTTTGGCCTGAGTAGTAATACTGTTTAAGAAGGCAGATATAGGTACATTGGACACACGAATAGACACCTTGCGATCCAACGGCGAGGTAACTTCTGTCTCCTTATACAAATCTGACTCCCCTGCCAATTTGACAGTTTCTTCTGCTGTTACAGTAGCATCTTGTGCTACATTTTGCGCTCCGGCTTTTACCGGGCATATTCCGGCAACCAAGAACAATGCCAGAATGAGTCCTAACCTATTTTTCATCCATCCTCCTATAATTTGACCAACTTATTGTAATTGTACTTTCTTCGTAAATTTTTGTCCTTTATATATAAAGACAACACTATCCGGCTGCACGCTTACGATACGTGCCCCCAATATACTCTTTCCTACTGTATACACCTTATCACCAATGAATACTTCTTGGCCGATAATACCACTAATGTGGATTTTACCGCGAACTTCACGAGAAGGATCACGTAAACGTTCCAATTCCAACTGACGTTGACGTTCCAATTCGGCTAAACGTTGACGTTCTGCTTCAATCTTACGTTGACGTTCTGCCTCTATGGCTTTCAAACGTTCTTCTTCGCGATGTTTCAACAACAAAGTATCATCCGGTGAAAGGGTTGGGTCTCTATCCGTAGGCGGATTATAGACCACTTTGGCAACTTTGGTTTCGGTGGGTTCTTCCCCCGCGTTGCCTTCTTCACGTGCTGCCACAAAAGAATCACTATTTTCGTTTCGAGCGGTTACCACTTCTGCGGGTTTTTCCGCTGCCGGTTCCTCCGGCAACACTACTTCCTGTGAAATAGGCTTTAGCATTTCCGGGTCAATCACCACGGCTTCCACTTGTGTATCATTTGCCAACATCTTATTGTCTACACTGATCACAGGGGCATCATCGTCCGGTTTGGCTGCTTTGGCACGATTAGCCGAAGATTTACCTTTGGAACTGCTAATCGTTTTAGAATGCACCGCCTTTTTGGCCGGAGCAACCTCTTGAACCGGCTCTGCAGCAGGCTCTTCTGCGGCACTTAAATCAGCCGGCAAGTCCAAATCCGGAATGGCCGGAGCGAAATCGGACGCCCATCCATATAAACTCAAACACCCTATTAATAGGGAGCAAAATAATAGTTTTTTCATTTGCGTCCCCCTTTTCTCGCAGTCTTGTTAGTAGTTGTACCCGTATCGGTATTTTTGAACATATTCTTTCCTATTTTCTCTTTCGGGAAAATGGTTTCTATTTTCATTTTAATACCGTTTTGTCCTAAATTCTCATTACTCTTATCTAAAGAAAATTCAGTTACGCGTAAATATTCTTCCTTATTTTCCAAATCCGCTAACAAACGGGCAAAGTCTCCGTAAGAGGCAGTTAATTCAACCGGAATTTGCACGGTAGTATAACCGTTATTGCTCGTGTTTTCAGTCTGCGAAGAACCTACTTTCGGAGTTAACGGAGAATCACGGAAGATCTCTACAATTTGTCTTAATAACCAATCGTTCTTCGTCTCAATGTCCGGGAATCTCGGCTCTAACTCCAATAATTTTTTCTTGTTTATCAAATATTCTTGCTCATTATCTTGTTGTGCCTGAGCAGCATTTATTTGCCCCAAGATTTGCGTATCTTTCTCGTTTAGTTTATTATTTACATAACGATAGGCCAAAATAATAAGAACGATAAACACGAACTGTTTGACGAAGAGTTTATAATTCCCCTCCGCAAAAACAGCCTTCATATCGGCCCAACCTCTCTTAGAGGAATCTAAGAATTGACGGTATTTTTCTTTCCAATTTGTCATCTTGAAGAACCTCCTTGTCCACATGCGAACTCGAAGGAAATTTCCTGATTTTTACCGGATGTCGTATTGCTTCCTCGAGATGTGGCCTGGGCATTCTCCGCATCCCCTGACAAAGCCAAGTCCTTATATTTTAACTCGATTTGTTGATTTCCGCATACACTTTTAATGGCCGGCATTTGATTTAATTTTTCTTCAAACTGTTTTCCGACCGCTAAGTTTTTGGCGGGATCTCCGGTTTTAATAGAACCGCTAAATGCCAAAGCACGCATATTATCACGCGGCTTGGGCGGAAAACTTTCTTTGTAACTTAATTTTGTAATCCACGCTTCCGTCGGAATCGCGCCCACCAAATCGGATAACACCGGAGTTGTCGAATTTTTAACAATCAACCCCTCCAAATTGCTATTTTGATTTTTAAGGCGGTTTAAGTTGTCACTAATCTGCTGGGCAGTTAGGCCCGCGAAATCGGGCAACACATCCGCATGTTGTTTCTTATGTGCAACTAAACGTTGTTCATCACTGTGAACCCCCCACCAATGTTTAATCATCAGTAGGATCAATATCACGGCTATGACACACATAATCTTCCAACACATAAGTCCGGCATTGAATTCATAATCGCTCAAACGATTACGTTTAATAAAATCGACATCCGGGCTTTTGGTATCATAGAACTTACAACTGGCCCCTATGGCCGCAATTTCTGCTGCCGATTTGGTTTCAATGCCATATACTTCTCTTAAATTCCATTTGCGTACCGGCTTGCGGGAATCTGCCTCTAATAAAGGAATCCAGTTGTCTGTATCGACTCCCATAATTACGGCCTCTTCAAAAGGATCGCGCTCCAACTGTTTGCTGATAAACTCGGTACAGTTGGTAATTTCGAAACGGCGACGCTCTGCCGGGGAACTACCTGCAATTTCTACCTCACGCACCAGTACGGGAGAATTTTGGTTGGTAAACACAAAACTCGCCATATCCGTGCCGAAGAAAGAGTAGATACGTCCTGCTTCATTGACTGCTTCTTTGTCATTTTCAATATAGGCACGGCTTAGAGAAAAAGCCGCCGGTTCTACCGCTACCAAATCCAGTCCCACACTCTTAAGACCCTTTTCCAGTTTCTCAATAATCGATTTGGTCGTCATAGTAAAAATGACACCTAAACGTTTCTGCTTGGAAGCAGCCGTTTCAAATTCGTAGGCATAATAAGAATGCACCATTTTCTCAAACGGGAAATGGATATATTTGCGCGCTTGCAACGGAATCGCATTCGGCCAATGTTTTCTTTCTATAACAGTCGGAATTACAAAATGGCGTACCAAGGAAAATGAAGAAGATAACGATACCACTACCTGCGTATTCTTCCATTTTTTCCGAGCCGCCACTTTATTTAAAGTTTCCAACCAATTTTCCTCTGAAAAAAACCCTTCATTCAAATCTAGAGGTTTAAGTTTGCTATGATCTACATCACTGATGGGTACCCGCAATAAGGACTCCAGCACCACGCTGCCATCCTTATGGGAACTTTGCGCAATGTACATTTCATCCAAACCGATATAAAGCCCCAATGCATCCGGATGGGCTTTCATATTTTTACCTATTAGTACATCTGCTATACTCATAATAAGAACCCTATTTACTTATTTATTAATTTTCATCATAAGGCATGTCATAAGGAGAAACTCCTTGTGACTGAGCACCTGTTGCCGGATTTGCTCCGTAATTGCCGGCGGATTGATTATCTGTATTGGCATAAGCAGACGGTTCCGCGGCCAACGGATCTACGTAAGCCGCCGTTTCCGGTTCTTCTTGTACCGCTGCTCCCGTACCTTTCATGACACGTCCCGGCTTGGTCCACAAACGAGGTGTCTTATAGTCGAGTGTACCTTCCTTGGCGGTAGATGCAGACGTAGATTTGGCTGCTTTAGAGGCTGTTTTCTGACCGGCAGAACATGCTACTTCTACTTGACGGCGCAAGGTGCGTTTTCCGCCTTGTACGTCCGTAGCAGTCAATACTAAGGTATATTGACCGCAAGCCAATTCACGCCCAATAATGCCTTTGCGGGCATTCCACAATACCTGATGATACACGGGAGAGAAACCTTCTAATTGTCTCACTACATAATAGGTATCCATAGTACCATGTTGTACTACTTGGAATACCCAATTTTCAATCGGATTTTCTGTTTCAATGACGGAGAAATCAATGGCAAATGCTTCTCCGGCAGACGGATCTATCTTATTGCTCACCGGAACTACGGCCATGCTTAACAGCGGCTGTTTGCTTACAGAAGTGGCATCCGGTAAAGAAGCCGGTAACTCAGCATCATAATCAAAAACAATGGATACTCCGTCCAAATTGGCAAATTTAGCCGGAGGTTCTTGATCATAAAGACCCATATTGTAACTGATTTTACCAGCAGATAAACCTTTATGTACAAAGAAAGAATTTAAAGCCATGGCATGGCGGATACCCGACAAAGTGATATTATCGGTATAAGAACCCGGAGGTAAAATTACATATTTGGCACCTTGGGTTAACGCCATTAAAGTATAGATTTCGTTTAACACCGGGAAAGCATCCTGACGGAATTTATATCCGTCAAACAATACGTCACTGTCAATATCAATAGCATCCGGTTGTCCGTTACGGAAATATAAACGAATTCCTTTTTCTTTACTCAATTTTTCAATAGCCGCTTGTTGCATGCTATCCAATTTTTGTTGGCTGTAAACTTGACGCGCTTGTAACGCGGCAGGAGAGGTTAATTCCGTAAAAGTAGAAGTGGCTTTTTCTTCTGCTTCTTCCGCTTGGGCTGCTGCAGCCGCTTCCAAATCTGCTGCTTTAGCCTGGGCGGCCGCTTCCATTTCTGCTTGGGCCTGTTGGGCTTGGGCAGCCAATTGCGCTTCTTTTTCCCGCAATGCTTGAGCCGCTTCTTCTTGGGCTTGAGCCAAGGCTTGCGCTTCCTGTTGTGCTTTCAAGGCAGCGGCATCGGCATCGGCTTTTGCTTTTGACGTGGCATCTTTTACATCTTCTACAATCGGAGCGGTTTCCGCTTCTAATTGTTTTTGTGCAACTTCCGGAGTAATTTCAACCGGAGCATGAGAGACTGCACCTTCTTCAAAATTTTCACTCACATCCACCGGGTCTTGAATACCACCCACGCGGTTGTGAATCTTGTTAATATATTTATTTGCCTCATCTACTTCCGCACGAGAACCGTTCACCAACACTTCAATAAAGGCTTCCATGGCCTCGTCATTTTTATTCTGGGCAAATAATTGCTTCCCTTTTTCTAATTGTTTCGCCGGAGAAAGTGCTGCGAACAACGGACTGCAAGCCAATGCGATGGCCAGCAGGGTAACAAAAAATTTACTGACATGTTTAGTTGTTTTATTCATATTACAGAATACCCTTCCCTATTAATCTGCCTGATACTAAAACGATTCTGACAAGCAGATTTCTTGTTTATTATTGAACATACATCTTGGCTTAACAAAAGCCTTACTTAATTATTCAAGCAAATAAAAACTATTTATGCAAGTAGAACTTATATTATTTATATAACCTATTTGTGCCACAATTACCAACATAGGTTACTCTTTCAAACGTTCCAACCGTCGGACAGCCGTTTGATTATTTGGATAATAAAATAAGACATTTTCCAAATATTGTTTGGCGGTTTGTTCATCCTCCGCTCTATGCAACAAAGAGGATAATGCCAAATTGGCCGATAAATTATCCGGATGCAGCGCCAGTACATCCTCCAGTAATTCTTTGGATTTTATATCATTTCCGGTCAACGAAAAATACTTTGCCAGTAAAATAGGGCCGTTGGTATCTTCCGGATATTTTTCAATATAAGCCTCCAAATTATCTCGCAAAGTTTTCAAAGTAGCCTTGGAAGCCCCGCGTAAATTTTGAATTTGGTCATAATACTTTTGTAGTTCGGTGGCTTGCGCCAATACCTCAGGCAATTCATCTTCCGACGTATATAATTTTTTCAAACTGCGCAGTAAAGATTTGTCCAATGTATCAATGGTTAAGGCATTTTTATAAATGGTTTTGGCATATTCCTGTTCACCGCGTTTTAGATAAATAGTTCCCAAGTTATGCCACAAAGTGGTGTCATGCGGGAACAATTTGACGCCCCGCTCCAGGAGTTGCAAGGTATCCTCTTCGGCGTAGATAACATCATTTTTAACCAGTTCGGACAAGGTTTCATAAGCACTTAAGTTAAAAGGATCGAGCCGCACCGTTTCACGTAAATAACGCACGGCTTTGGCATAATTTTTTTCTCCCAAAGCCGCCAAAGCCGCATGATAATAAACTTGATCCCGATAGGCTGCTGCAGACAAGGTTTTTTCAAAAGTTTCCAAGGCTTTGTCGTATTTTCCGTCGGCCAAATATAAATTTCCCAAAGAGAAACCCGCTTCGCTGTTAGCACGGTAGGTATGCAACGCGGTTGCCAAATCGGTATAGGCCATTTCTATTTTTTGTTGAGCAAATGCTTTTTGACCGCGGAAGGATAAAAATTGACTGCGCAAAACCAATACTTGCCAACCGATAATCAGCACACTACCTATCAAAATAGTAAAAGCCACTGTTTTGGTCACGGGGTTGGCCACAATTTCCACATTGCTTTCCTCCCGTCCGACGCCGCTCACTTCCGCCCCAACTAACCACCAAAACATAAAGGCCGGCACCACCGTATGCAGAGAGATATTAAGCATATTATCTACAAGCATAGCCAAAATACCGCAGAACAAAGCCTGTAATAATTGTTTTTTATCCCCCTCTTTTTTGCGGGCCGCAAAATCATGCACTTCCAAAAACAACACCATGAACATAAATAGGAATAGCCCGATTCCCACAATGCCGCCTTGCGCCAACTGGAAGAATAATTCATTATGCGGAGATTGCGTCATTGTTTTCATTTCGCGCAAATTGGGGTAATGACGCAAGGTTTTAGATTGGGTACGTGCAAAAGCAGTTTGGAAATTACCCAGCCCCGCTCCCAACACCGGACGGCCTAAGAAAATTTCTTTAGACACATCCCACATATATAAGCGTTGGTGCAAAGCCGGAAAAATATTTTCACGCGCTACTTGCAGCGTAATATTAGCCGGCGTTACTTGCGTAGATTCCGCTACTTTTTCGATTACCGCTTCGCGTGAACTTTGCACAAAAACAGGCAAATAGGTAACGGCCACCCCAAGCACCACTAGTAAAAATACCCGTCCTTTGCGGTGCCAAATCAATGCGCGCAAGGTACCAAACATCCACATCATGGTAAGTCCGGCCGCAGCGGCTAACCAACACGAACGGCACAATCCAAAGGACAAATAGAACAAATAGACCAGCACCAAAAAGCCATATACCAAAATATCCCGTTTGGTCTCCGCCCGCATATAATAAACCAGCAGAGCCGGTAATAACATCACCACAAAAGCAGACAAAAAGTTCGGATTTCCGAAGGTGGAGAATGCATTACTGATAAATTGGTGCATATCAAAGGGCCACAACACATCTAAGCCAAACCCCTGAAACACCCCATACATACAGGCAAGCGCGCACGCAATAAAACTGAGCACCAGTACATTTTCTTGCGTCAATTTGCGCAAAATACGTGTACCGAGCCAAATACCAGTCGCCCACAAAACAACGCCATACACGTCAAACACATGGGCCCAAAAACCATCTCCCGTTAAATTGGTTTTGAGCCAAGGGAGCATGAGCCACATTCCCCCCCATACGATAAAAAGCAAAATATAATGGGTTTTACTTTCGATAATACCGCTAAACACCACATTTTTACTAAACACATATGCGCCCATAGACACTACAAGCAGCAGAGTACCGAAATCCAGTAAATTGAAGAATAGAGTTTGCCGCATATATTGTGCAGCCGCCGACATGGAAGAGAGCCAGCCCACCACCGTTGCCAATATATACATAAGGAAAGCCAAATCAAAGAAAGTGCGGGTAAAATTTATTTTTTTCGCGCGCAAAAAACGCACCGCAGATGCGCCATACATCAAGGCAATTAATATGTATAATAAAACGCTTTGTACCGCAAACGGATTGGCCGTCAAATCGGTAAAAAACAAAAGAGGCACCATCAAAAAACAGGCAGAAAGCAGCCAACGCAATACCCTAATATAGCGCCCTTCGTTTACCTCTTTGGTTACTGGAAGCATATCTCACCCCGACCGGAAATACGCGGCAAGAACCACCCCGCGCATCGGTCCCCAAAAATCACTTTGTTTATATTGTAGTTTTTTTCGGACGAAAACAAAAGAGGAAATTTTAAAAATTTCCTCTTTTATTAAAAAATTGATTAAAATTATTTTCTAACTTATAAGGTGCATCTGTTTACGCCACAAATCATTTTGCAGTAATCTTTGGTGCCATTGTTAATACAAGTAATAGTGCCACTTGGAGCCATAGCTAAGAAATACGGGGATGAACTCGTATTTCCACTAAAAATACGATTTGCATAAAAATCATCACTATCTGTATCGTAAGCCCAATCTTTCGTTACCCAGCAGTAAGATCCACTTGAAGGGCAAGTATCTATATCCGTATTTAATGTGCCGGGCATGTCTGATAAATATTGATTAAAAAATGCTCGGTCTTCATCGGAGCAAATAGTAGCGGAAGATCCGTTTTCCAAAACACACAATTGATGTTGTCTTAAAATAAAATTAAGTACTATTCTTGCTTCACTGATCCGGGCTTTTTCTACCGCCTTTTCATATTGCGGCAATGCAATAGCAGACAATATCCCAATAATCAGCACAACCACCAACAGTTCAATTAAGGTAAAACCTTTTTTCATGCTTTCCTCCTTTTTATTTTACTGTAGCATATTACTATTACTATAGTAAAAAAAAAAAAACTGCGTTTGTCAAGTCTTTTTTGGACCTATTTTTATATAGGTCCTTTTTAAGTAAACAAAAAACGCGCCCTTGTTGTAAAGGGCGCGTTTGAGGTTAAACTGTTGCTACTCAGGAGCAGCAATCGTTTAAAAGGGTAGGCAACACTCCCCGCACCGTTGAGCGCGGGAGTATTTTTATAAGAAAAGTTATTTTACAACTGCTTCTTTTTTGAGGAAATCAAATACTTTGCGTTCGTTTAAAGTAGCCAAGATATGTTCTTTGCGCTCTTCAAAGAAAGCACGTATTTTCTTTTCATCCTCTTTGTTTTTGGCATTGGCGGTTAAACTCTTGTCTAACTCGGCTTGCCAATCTGCTTCAGTGGCTTCTAGGTTTTCTTTATGGGCAATGGCATGAATAATATAGCCAATGCGTAAATCTTTTTCTACCGTCGGGCGGATACGTTCTTCAAAACTTTTGCGTTGCTCGGCAGTCAAATCTTCCACTTTCATTTGCGTTACATTGCGCACAAAATTATTTAACGAATGTTGCGTATATTCTTCTACTAAAGTTTGCGGCAATTCAAAATGATTCATTTTAACTAAATGATCTTCGATTTGGGCGGTAAAATCACGCTCTGCGTTGGCTTTTGCTTCGGCGTTCAAACCTTCTTTTACGCGCGCTTTTAAGGCATCCAAATTATCAAAGCCCATATCTTTGGCAAAAGAATCGTTCAACTCCGGTATAATTTTGTTTTTAATATCATCCACCGTTACATGGAAAGACAAAGTGTCCTTGCCTTCTTTAACTTCGTAATCTTTGCTCTCGCCTTTTTTAAGACCTAAAATATTTTTGGCCAAGTCCGGCATAGTTTGCGGGGCAGCCATATCTACCAGTTCACTGTCGGCACACAATTTATAATCATCGGTTCCGTTGCGTTTACCGGTGTATTTGACAACTGCATATACTTTGTCGGTAATAGTGGCCCCTTCGGCAGCACTTTCCAAGCGGGCATTACCTTCTAAAATGCGGTTTAATTGTTCCGTCACTTCTTTTTCAGTAGCGGTTTCAGATTTTTTAGTAACGGGAATGGCTTTGTAATCTTTTACTTCAAATTCCGGCGCTACATCAATAGCCAATTCAAATTCAAACGGTTTTCCTTCATCAAAGGTATTGAAATCGGCTTTGGTCAAAGCGGGAATAGTTACCGGATTTAATTTAGTTTGCTCCAGCGCGGCGGTAATGGCGGCTTTAACCGCTAAGTCCAAGGCTCGCTCCTTAATATGTCCGGCAAAATTTTGTTTGACTAAATCAAGGGGTACTTTTCCGGCGCGGAAACCTTGCATTTGCGCGCGAGATTGCACTTGTACGGCCGCATTTTGAAAAGATTGATTGATTAAATTGGTTTCGGCAGTTACTTGCAGCGTAACCCGACATCCTTCTTTACCTAATTGTTTGGTTTTTACATCACCCGCCGAAGCGGTTTTGAAAATGGACATTTTATGAACTCCTTACCTTTTATATATGATTAAAGTGGACGGAGAGGGACTTGAACCCTCAAGGGTTTCCCCACATGCTCCTAAGGCATGCGCGTATACCAATTCCGCCATCCGTCCTCATTTATTTAAGAAATGGGCCATGAGAGGCTCGAACTCTCGACCTTACGCTTAAGAGGCGTCTGCTCTACCAACTGAGCTAATGGCCCTAAATCAGATAAGATATTATATCAAAAAATGAGGCCGCGGGAAAACAGCCTCCACAGGACTTCTCTATTATATTATTTTTTATTGAAATAAATCGGAGAATTTAGTTATAATGTTAGGGAGTTGCTGTTTTATCATTTCAAAACACAGAGGGTTTACATGAAAAAAATAGTTTGTGCCTTACTCAGTCTTTCTCTCTTTACGGCCCCGTCAGCACAAGTGCTTGATTTCGCGGGTTTTGACAATATAGATACCATCATGGAAGATAACTCTTTCACCGATACGGCCAACCGCTATTCCGCAGTGCAATTGTCTTATTTCCCCGAACGCGCAACGCGCTTAGGGTTTGAATCCGCCGATAACAAATTAGACGCCCGTGATGAAGAACGTGATGCTCGTGCTTTGCGTGCTTTACATATCGTACAAGATAACTTTAAACAACTCAATCGCAAAAGATTATCCGAACAAAAAAAGACGGAATACGATATGTTAGAAGGGTTGTTGACCATGGACATTTACAATGCCAACCATAACCGCCCGGCGAACGATCCTTTATTCTATTCCAATGTGTTTGATGCCTTGTATGACTTGAGAATGAAGACATTAAACTATCAAGAATTACAAGATCGCGATTTGGGGGCTCGTTTTGCGGCTTTGCCTACGGTTACCAAACAAGCGGAAAATAACTTAACCGCCGTACCGTCCTTCTTTGCGCAACTGGCCATGGAACAAGCCTATTACGCTTATTTGTCATTTGATGCTATTCCGCAATATTTGTTGTCCCGTGCGCAAGATGATGTCAGTTTAGCACAAACCCGCGCAGATGCCCGTTCCTCCAGAACGGCCGTCAAAGGCATGTTTGATTTATTCAAAAAACTCGCACAGGAAAACACGGATCGGGATTTCCGCTTAGGTGAAAGACCGTACGAACAACTGTTAAAGAATTACTATTTCATCGACCAAAATTTCAGCAAAATGTCTCGTTACTTAAACAAGAATTTTGCTTTGGCCCAACGCAATTTACTTAAAGCCATCGAAGGTTTTGCTTTGCCGGCCGATTTAATGCCGGAAGAGATGGTGGTGATGGAAGAAATGAAAGTCCCCGGAGAAGAAGCACAAGAAGGGGTCACCGTTTCCGAAATTGAGAAACCCGCCAAACCTAAAAACAAAAATAAAAAAGATAAAAATGCTCCGATCGTTACCGTGGAAGATTTTTATCCGTTGGCGCAACGTTTAACCCAAAACGTAGAGTCTCAAAATTTCATTTCGGCTCTTTCCAACGAGGCCACGAATTTGAATAAATTATTGGTACAAGACGAAACCTTGCCGATTGCAAATGTATCATTTAAAATTCGCGAATTGCCCGGCTATTATGCTTATACACTGCCTTACAAATTTATGCCTCCTTTCGGCACGCAAACCGATCCGACCGTAGATTTCTTTGTACGCTTGCCTTCCGGCAATGAAACGACCAAACAAGAAATGTTAAACCGTGATTTCAATATTCCTACTTTGAAATTACTGGTGGCCGGACAGTTAGTACCGGGGTTGGCATACCGTTCGGCTTACAACCACGGAACCATTTCTTCTTTCCGCAAAATGTACCACGTGCCGACCTTGCGCAACGGTTGGGAAGTATATGCCCAACACTTAGCCAACGAACGCGGCTACATTATTACGGACGAAGAACAATTATTCTTGGCGTGGGCCGACTATGTACGCGCCGCCAAAGCCTTGGTAGATTTCTACTTACATACCTTACAATTTACGTATGTAGAAGCCTTAAACTGGTTGACGGAAAACAATGGCTTTGAACAAGCACAAGCCGAACAAATGCTCAAAGAAATTGCCACGCAACCGGGCGAAGCGGTCAGTTATATCTACGGATATGACGCTATTAAGAATTTGCGCACGAAATATCAAAAGAAACAAGGCAAAAAATTCTCCTTGTCTGACTTCCATGCTAAAGTGATGTCCATGGGTGATATTCCTCCCAAACGCTTGGAAGCGGAAATGGAAAACGCATACCTAATTGAAAAGAACCGCGTCAGCCAAGCCTTAAATACACCGTTCTACATGAACTAAACAAAACACAATCAAAAACCCCGCTCCTTTGAGCGGGGTTTTTTGTTTTTATCTTGCAAGCACTCGACAAATCACTTAAAAAAACTATAATTTATATAGTAGTACATTTTATTTTGGAGGTAGTATTATGAAAAAAGGTTTTACTTTAATTGAACTATTAGTGGTAGTTTTAATTATCGGCATCTTATCGGCTATTGCACTACCGCAATATACCGTAGCGGTGGAAAAGGCACGCGTAGCGGAAGTAATGTCTAATGTGGCCACCATAAAACAACAAATAGACCTATATATTATGGAAAATGGACTGCCAAGCAGCGGTAGTGTTTCTTATAAAGATATTGCTTCGGTAGATCTATCTGGTGGCACCTGGGAAAGTTCGCAGTGTTATGCTACTAAATATTTTACTTATTGCATTAGATTCCTTTCTACTGGTGTCGAAATAGAGACCACCCCTAATGCAGATTTATATTATGATTTTTACGCGACCACTAACCCTAACAATTATAATAATGATTCCCCTGTCGGGAATTGGTATCAATCTTGTGTTACGGAATCAACAGATTTAGGACGAAAAATCTGCAAACAGTATGAAAGTGTAGGTTGGAAATATGCAGATGCAGATCTGTAAATTAAAAACCCCGCTCCTTTGAGCGGGGTTTTGTAATCATTAAAACCAGCCGAATCGTTTCTTGGTAGTAGTGCGACCCATCAGTTCCGCCAAAGTTAAAATGCCTTGCGGCACCCCGTTTTCATCCAGGACAGGCACCAGCGGTTGCAGTTGTAAAAGGGGTTGCGCCTCTTGCGCCGCACTACCCAGTGAAAGAGATTTTACTTCCCCCATCACCGACCCTACTAATGAATTGGGAGCAAAAAAAGCAAGTTCCGCCGTGCGGATAATTCCTTTTAATTTGCCTTCTTTTCCCCCCACAATCAAACAGGCAAGCGGCAGTTTTTTGCGCGGTATAGTTTTAAGTTTTTCCAAAACATCCGCAACTTTCATTTCCGTCTTAAAGGTAACGAAATCGCGGTTCATTTGCGCGCCGGCACTGCCCGCTGCAAAGGTGTTGCCTTTTTCTAAAAGTTCCACCCAAGAGGCGGCCAATAAAGTTTTCATTTTTTCCCGTTGCGCGATAGAAAACGCTTTGTAAATTTGCACGGCTTGCGGCAAAGACAAACGAGACAAAATATGGGCCGCTTGGCGCGAAGGTAACCGGCGCAGTACTGCGGCCGCTTTGGCGGTATCCATTTGATTTAGACACGTAATGAGTTGTTCTGCTTTGAGCGGTTTAAGCAGTAATAACGCTTCATGCGTTGCCAAAGAATCTAACGCTTTTGCGGCGGCCAGCGGCGCGGCGGAAATAAATTTTTCCGTTACCCAAGGCAATAAATTTAAATTCGGTCCGTTCATAAGTTTAAAATACTGCTTTTATTATCAGTTGTTTTTATTATAATAAATATGAAATAGCCTGTGCCTGTTTAATCTATCAAAAAGGGAGGCCGTATGTTTTTTAATAAACCGATTCATGATTTAACATTTGACGATGTTGTAGAGTTTTGCAAACGCCAAATCCCGGAAGGGAAACAATTAGATTATAAATATCTCTTACCGAAAAATACCGAAAAATTTGCTAAAGTGATTGCTTCTTTTGCCAATGCTTTGGGCGGTACTATTATTATCGGTGTCAATGATGATAAAAATGATAAACCGCGCCCGCCCTTTACCGGTATTGCGTATCACGAAAAAATGCGCAATACGATAGAAGATATTATTCAAGCCTATATTGATCCGGTAGTTTTTGTGGATGTTAATATTTGTATCAGCCGCGACGGGAAACGTATGTTTGTGGTCATTGACATTCCGCAGAGCAATTTAACGCCGCATTTGGTCGGCAAACTTAAACGTGCTTATGTACGCACCGGGCAGAGCAGCCGCCCCGAAGTGATTGTACATCCTACCCGTTTGCCGTGGCTACTCGATCACCGCAAAAAATCAGAACATTTGCGCCATATCTTGTACGATAAAGCCGAGAGCCATTTCGACAATTATGTCAAAATGAAAAATGCCGACATGAGTGAACTGAGCATTGCTTCTTTATCTTTACTGCCTTTATATCCGGAAGAGCCGTTGCTTCCTTATCCCAAATTGCCCGAAGTGATTCATCAATGCGCACCTAATTTGAAAGACAGTTCCCTAACTTTACAACCTGTACAAGACGGGGCTGCCTTGATTGATCCCCGTCGGGACAATCACCGCATGTGGGAATTTAATTCCTACGGTTTACTCATGACGAAATGGAGTGCTTCTCAAATCGTACCTTTCAATGTAAACAAAGTACAAACCATTGATTTTCAGGCTTTTGCCGCCACCACAGTACAATTTTTTCAGACGGCAGTTTGTTTTATTAACAAATTATCCTTTGGCGGGCCGCTGTATTTCCGTCTAAAAATGAATAAAATGCGCGGTCTGCAAAGCCATTTCAAAACCAAACAGGCCACCGCACTGGAAGATTATATTCGTTTAGATGAAAATTACAGTGTTTCTCAATTAGAAGCACAATTGCCGTCAATACTATGCCATACTTTACACACGGCGGCATGGTCACTGGGGTTGCAACTGACAAGTGAAGATTTGGAAAATTTAGTACAAGGTTTACTCAAACAAGCCCATGAAAAATAAATTCCTTTCCGCACGCGGATTTTCTTTGCTTGAACTACTGATTTGCTTTGTTATCATAGCAATTCTGACCGCTTCGGCTATCCCGTATTACCTCAATGCGGTGCAAAACACACGCAACACTGAGGCTGTTATTTGGTGGGGACAAGTCAAACGTTTCCCCATGGACAAAAACACAACTCGTCAGCGGGCCGACAGCATTGAAAACAAAGTCAATAATAACGAAAAATTAAAATATTTCACACTTAAAATCATTTGTCGTGAAAAAGAAGACCCAAATGAGTCTTGTTGGGAAGGTGAACTGCATTTAAAAGACTCTTCTCAGCACATCCAATATTACTTAACCACCCAGAAGAATCTGCAAGAATTACTCTGCGTACCGTTAAACGGTGCAGGTGATTCTTTCTGTCAGAATCAATCCAGTCAAGATAAACCTTTAGATTATACCGTAGACGGCAAAACGGCCTATCTGATCCGCTATTAGTCTTGAGAACGCGGGAACGCGCGCGCATACGCAGTAAATTTGCTATGATGTAAGTGTATGCAAAAAACAATAAAAGTAGGATCCGTAAAAATTTCTAATACTCTCCCGCTTGTTTTTATGGCGGGCACCTGTGTCATTGAAAGTGAAAAACATTACATCGATACTGCCAAAACACTTCGCAAAATTATTGCCAAAACAGGTCATCCGTACATTTTAAAAGCGTCCTTTGATAAAGCCAACCGCACTTCGATTACTGCCTATCGCGGCCCGGGGCTTGCCAAGGGGCTTGCCATTTTGGAAAAGGCCAAAAAATTGACCGGTCTTCCGCTGGTGGTAGACGTGCACGAACCGTGGCAAGCCGAAGAAGTAGCCAAAGTGGCAGACATGCTGCAAATTCCGGCCTTTTTGTGCCGCCAAACCGATTTAGTATTAGCCTGCGCCGCTACCGGCAAGGCCGTCAATGTGAAAAAAGGACAATTCCTAGCACCGGCCGCCATGGAGCAAATCATTAAAAAAATCGAATCGCAAGGCAATCACAATATCCTACTCACGGAACGCGGGGCCAGTTTCGGCTACGGAGATTTAGTAGTCGATATGCGCTCTTTGGAAATTATGAAACAATTCGGCTATCCGGTCATTTTTGATGCTACCCATTCCGTACAAAAACCGGGTGCTTTGGGCAGCGCCACCGGCGGCAACAGTGCATTAGCCCCCATACTAGCCAAAGCGGCCACCGCTTTAGGTATTGCCGGCGTATTTTTTGAAGCGCATCCCAATCCCAAGCAAGCACTTTCGGATGGGCCCAACTCGTTAGACATGAAACAAGTAACCAAGATGACTCACGAGTTAGTTTTGATTGACAAATTAGTTAAAAAATTCAAATAGGTGATTTATGAGCCAACCGTTTACCCCTACTCTTAAATGGCATGTAAAAGTGTTGGCTTGTTTACTGGTCGCGTGTATAATTGCTTGGATCGGCGTGGTAGTAATTACCAAACGTCTTCCGCCGCCTTATCAGCACAAAACCCCTGCAGCGGAGTTAACTCCTTGGCTGCATCCTGAGGTGAACAAATGAAATTTAACACAAAAGAAATTCTCAAAACTGCCAAGCACGTATTGGACGTAGAACATACGGCGCTGGCATTATCTCGTAAAAGTTTAGACGAAGGTTTTTTAAAAGCCGTAAAGGCCTGCGCTCAAACAAAAGGCCGCGTCATTGTTTTGGGTATTGGTAAAAGCGGGCTAATCGGACGCAAAATTTCCGCCACGCTAGCCTCAACCGGCACCCCTTCTTTCTTTGTGCACCCCGTGGAAGCCTTACATGGTGATTTGGGCATGATTGTAAGCGGAGATGTTATTTTGGCCATTTCTTTTTCGGGACAAACCGAAGAAATCAACAAAATTCTCCCCTCTTTAGCCCGCCGGAAATTGACCATTATTTCCATGACCGGACATGAACATTCCAAATTGGCCCTCATGTCTGATATTCATATTAAAATTCACATTGACCGCGAAGCATGCCCCTATAATTTAGCCCCTACGGCTTCTACTACTGCTACACTGGCGGTCGGAGATGCTTTGGCGGTGTGCTTAATGCAAATCAAACATTTTGAAAAAACGGATTTTGCGCTCTTTCACCCCGGGGGCTCTTTGGGCAAATTACTGACCCAATATGTGAAAGATTTGATGCGCAAAGGCAAAGACAATCCCACCATTTCCGAAAAGGCCACCGTCAAAGATGCCCTACTCATTATGACGCGCAACCATGGGGCAGGGGCCGTTAGTATCGTGGATAAAAAAGGCAAATTGCTGGGCTATTTTACGGATGGTGATTTGCGGCGGGAACTCCAAAAAGACGAAGCCGTAATTCATAAGAAAATCACGGAAGTAATGACCCGTAATCCGTATCATATTTTAGATACCGCCCCGGCCATTGATGCCGCCAAAATGATTCACGCTACGCATGTAGATAATATTCCCGTTTTGGACAAAACGGGCAAGGTGGTTGGCATTATCGACGAAAAAGATTTAATCGAATTTATTGCATTATTGGATAAAAAAGAATGAAAAAATTTTTCGGCTTACTCTTTGTTTTAGTATGCTTGGCGGCTTGCAGCGCAGATAAACCGTTGTCTTCCGACGACGAGGATGTACAGCAAGCAACCGATGTTACACTGTTTGAGTCCAAAGACAGTCAAAACAAATGGGTATTACACGCCGATAAAGTAAATTTTGAAGATATGACCCGCGCGGTACTGATTAATCCGCATCTCATGTTACGCGAAAACGGACAAGACAGCACGGAAGTAAGCGGTAAGCGCGGCACGCTTGATTACGCCAATAAATTAGTCAGCATCGACGGAAATGTACGGGTCAATTCCTTATTACAAAAAATCTTACTTACTTCCGATCATATCTACTACGACATTGATAAAGACCGCATTTGGTCCGACAGCAAAACGGTTGTCACACGCGGCAGCGGTAAAATTACCGCTAAAAACGGAATTGAAACCGATTCTAAATTGCATAAAATTCAATTCAAGAAGCAAACTACGCAACTGCCTACTAACCCCGACGAATTGCAAGGAGTTATCAAATGAGAGGGTTTTTGAGCGGAATTGTTTTCTTATTGAGTTTATGTCTATGCGGTTGTTTTTCTGTGAAAGACAAAGAAGGTCCCGTCATTGCCAACAAATTGCCTGATGTGCAACAATCCGTGCAGCAACATAAACAAACCTTACAAAAATCCGCCCCCACTGCTTCTTTTCCGGATATGTTGGGCGGTGTGTTGCTCAGTGACACTTGGACCGTTTATCAAGACAAGGCCGAAGAAGAATTTGAAGGGAACGTGCGTTATGACAATGCCCAATATATATTCCGCGCCGATTATGCCCTTTCCCAACGCAAACAAAATCGTTTTACGGCACGCGGCAATGTTTATATACGTCACAATGATCAAAATAATGTTTGGTATGAATTGTACGCACACGAAGTAGTGTATAACTACAAAACGGGCTTGGGTACGGCCAAATCCTCTAAAAAGCAACCCATTAAACTGGTCTATCATACCGAGAAAGACGATTTAGTCACCGCCTATGCGCAGCGGGCCGAAATTGATACTAAAAAAGAAATCTATCAACTCTCCGGCAATGCCATTGTAATACATACAAATGCCCAAGGAAACACGGTAACTTTGAAAGCCGACAAGATGTCCGTGCGCAAACAAGACCAATATGCTTTGTTACAAGGAAATGCCAGTGTGGAAAACGAGCAATATCATTTCCAAGCAAAAACATTGGAATATGACGGCGTAGCGCAACAAGCATACGCTTACGGTGACAGACCCTTAGCCACCGGCTCCACGAAAGACGGTACATTTGCTATAATAGCAGACAAGGTAACCGCTCAAACCGATAGCCGTAAAATTCATTTAGAAGGCAATATACAAGGTTGGGTAGTATCCGATAAAATCAACCAATCCAAGGCCAATGAAAGTTTTTAAGGATATTTATGGAACTACGCAGTGATAACGTCGTAAAAGCATACAAGGACCGCATTGTAGTAAAGGGAGTTAACATCCACGTTAAGTCCGGTGAAATTGTGGGTTTATTAGGTCCCAACGGAGCCGGAAAAACTACTACCTTTTACATGATGGTAGGTTTTATCCGCCCCACAGAAGGCCGCGTTTTTATCGACCAAGAAGAAGTAACGTCTTTACCTATGTACGAACGCGCCCGACACGGACTCGGCTATTTAGCACAGGAACCGACCATTTTCAAGGGACTGACGGTAGAAGAAAATCTACTGGCGGTTTTGGAACGTATTTTAGATGATAAAAAGGAACAAAAAAGCCGCGTGGAATCTTTGCTAGAGGAGTTTGGTCTTACCAAACTGGCACGCCAAAAAGCCTGGACGCTCTCCGGCGGAGAAAAACGCCGTATGGAAATTGCACGCTGCATGATCAGTAACCCGCATATTATTCTCTTGGACGAACCTTTTGTGGGGATTGACCCGATTACCGTATCTGATTTACGACAAATGATTTTTAAACTGAAAGATAAAGGTATCGGTGTTTTGATTACAGACCACAACGTGCGGGAAACTTTACCGCTGACGGAACGCGCCTATTTAATTTATGACGGTAAGATTTTGGTAGAGGGAGATCAAAACACTTTACTTAATGACCCCAATGCCCGCCGCTTATATTTAGGTGAAGACTTCAAAATGTAAGTTTATTTATACACATAAAACCCCCGGAATTTAATTCCGGGGGTTTTTTATATCTAACTGATTCTAATTTAAACTCGATGCCAAACAATTTCCGATTGTAAAAGCCGGCATACTATATGCTTCGCAACTCGTCGTTCCCGGGGCATTTTCACAGAAAAAATGTCTTCCGTCCACGCAGTAAGCACGGCATAAACTACCCGCTTCATAAGATTGGCTGCAATTACAGTAATCTACGGCCTCTTCCCCAATATACAAAAACTTGGTACCGGCATTGGGCCCGCGTGAACGCACAGCACATACGGAATTTACATAACTTGCCGGAAATAAGCGAAACGCAAACTCATCATTGGGCGGCACACGCATGTCCAACTGCGCCAAACCGAAACTATGATCTTGCCGGAAAGTATCCATGTGATAAGTATCCATAGCGCGTAACTTGGATTCATTTAAGTTTTTTAGTGTAATACCCACTTCACCGACGCGGGATTTTTCAATGGCTTTCTTGTACATAGGTACTGCCATCGTAACCAAAACGGACATAATCAAAACAGCCATCAATATTTCTGATAACGTAAAACCGGATTTGTTCATTTTCATTTTACATTCCCCCCATATATTCAACGCCGTAAATATCACAAGTATCTTCATCTCCGTAGCAACGCAAAGTGCTGCCCCGATAAATGATTTTGAAAGAATTATTAATCGGTTTGGTGATTGCTACGCCACAGTTGGGCAGCAATTCATACTTAAATCCGGCCCCTGTAATATATTGTGGACTTGCCTCCGTATGAAGTTCAAATCCGACAGGCAATAAATCCGAAGATCCCATATCGAAACGCGAAAGCGTATAGACGCTTGCTCCTTCTCTTGCTATCAAAGCAGTGGAATCTTCATACCCAAATTCAGCCACCAAGCGGTCACAAGATTCATGGATAGATTTTGCCATGACTTCCGCCTTTGTAAAGCGGGCACGTTCCGAAAATTTACTGTAACGCGGCAAAGCCACGGCCGTCAAAATACTGACGATAATCACTACAGTTAACACTTCCATTAATGTAAATCCTTTCTTTGTCATAATCAAATCCTCATTTTCTATCCGTTTATTTCCAATATCCGGATG
This sequence comes from uncultured Elusimicrobium sp., assembly GCA_902797165.1. Taxonomy (GTDB): domain Bacteria; phylum Elusimicrobiota; class Elusimicrobia; order Elusimicrobiales; family Elusimicrobiaceae; genus Avelusimicrobium. The sequence goes on along the minus strand of CADBRU010000002.1, from coordinate 25,530 downwards.
CTCCGTCTTGATTCCACGTAGAAGCGCCCCACACTTCGCAAGCCTTTTGTCCTTCTCCTGGTTCAGTCCCTGACGCATCACACTGCAAATGCATATTACTATCTAAGTAAATCTTTGCCCCGTTATAAGGATTATTGGCCTTGTTATAAGTGGCAATGATCGGTATTCCCGCAAAACCGGTCAGTTCATAATCAAAGTTATTAGTAAATAACGTTTTCCCGTTATCGGAATATGTTCCTTTAATGGTTATATCCAGATTTCTGAAAGTAGCCCCACCTTTCGCAACGGCTGTTGCACATGTACGGCTGCTAAGTCCATTATCCAAAGTCCAAGGTCCATTCTCCCAAGCGTACCGTTCGCACGAATCATAAATAGAATGTACCAAAGTTACCGCTTCCCCCACGCGGGCGCGATCTACTGCCCGACGGTATTTAGGGACGGCAATAGAGGTCAAAATACCTATCATCAAGCACACCATTACTAATTCCAACAATGAAAAACCTTTTTTATTGTTCAGTAACATAATTTAACTCCTTAATATCCCTCCAAACCTACTTTATTTATTATAACTTAAATTTGTATGTAAGAAAACTGTTTTTTCCTGACAAATTTGCTATGATATATCCATTCTACAATAGTCCTATAGATAAGAGAAGGAGAATGACATGATTAATAAAGGTGCAAAGGTCAAATTTGACTACACGCTCACAGTTGACGGAAAAGTAACCGATACTTCCGCCGGACGCGGTCCCTTAGAATACACACACGGAGGCGGACAAATTATCATTGGGTTGGAAGAAGAATTAGCCTCCATGAACGTCGGAGATAAAAAAACCGTACAAATCCCCGCCGAAAAAGCCTACGGCCCCGTATTGCAAGAAGCCATCAAACGGGTACCGAAAGAAGCCATCAACAATGCCGATCAATTAAAAGTAGGCGATATGGTAGGTGCCAGCAATGCCGGACATACTTTCCGCGCCGTTGTGAAAGAAATTACCGATAAAGAAGTAGTGCTGGATTTTAATCACCCGTTAGCCGGGAAAGAATTGACCTTTGAAGTAGAAATTAAAGAAATCAACCAGTAAAACAAAAAACCCCGGAAATCTATTCCGGGGTTTTTTATATCTTTTTCTTTACTTTTTGGATTTACTGCAAGCAATCAAACCGTACCCTTCCACTTCTCCGGCCTCATTTTTCATAAGTAGCACATCCCACTGTATAGGCACATATTGCTTATTCTCGTCCAACAGATCTAATTGGACTTGGAAGGCATTTCCGCTGGCCGTCCGTGCCGATTGAGAAAAGTTTTGACTGCTTTGTTCGGGCTGCCGAATAAATTTCATAAAGAAATTTTCTTGTGTTATTCCGGACTTACGGCTGCCCGTCAGGCTTAAAAATCCCTCGTTTGCGTAGCCGATCATGTATTGCAAATCAATCATTACGGCGGGTAGTTTTACTTCGTTTAATGTCTGCATCCACTGCTTTGAGACACTACCCAATGTAGTAGTCTTACCGATTTCCACCATTTCTTCTTCCGGTTCGCGTTTTACTTCTTTTTCAACCGCTTGCTCAGCCGGCGCTTTTTCTTTATGCTCCGGGTGGGGCTTGGCGGCAATAGAGAGATCGGAAGGCATAATTTCTTCTTCCGTTGTCTGTTCTTGCAGATTAAAAGCAGATAAATCATACACGCTGACAATATAATCTGCTGCTATGGTGCCTTGCTCGGTATTTCGGATATGGTACGGATCAAAACAAAGATGTAAGTGCAAAGTCCCCTCTCCGCGTACCCAACCGGGGAATTGTTTCTGTGCGTGTGCAAAATCAAATGAATAATTCATCTGGGCCGGCAAGCCTTGCTCTAAATGACGTCTCACGGACAAGGTTAGAGCCGGGCGAATATACACATTTCGGTAGAAATTACGGTCTTGTTCCGTCACCCGAAATAGATTCTGGGCGGCTTTATTCATTTGATCAATATATCCCTTGTGATTAAGGATGAACAAAGGAGTTCTGCTATATTCAAAAACATTCTTAAATTTTTCGCGGTCATGACGTATTTCACGCATTTTCTTATTGATTTCCGTCATATCACGCAAGAAAGCAATTACAATACGTCTGCCCATATATTTCGAACTGATGGCGGCCACTTCAATTTCACGGGTCCGCATGTTCGGCTGGACAAATCTCAGCAAAATGGGCTCTTGGGCGTTGGGTAGTTGACTAATAATAGCCTCGTATTTGTCCTGGGCAACCAACTGATAATCTGCCGATATAAAATCAGATAATTTTTTACCCAACACATCCGCCGGATTTTTAAGTCCCAGCAGATGACACACTGCCGCATTGGCATAAATAATATTGCGGTCTTCCAAGATAACAATACCCTCACGCGCGTTTTCCACCAGCAGCGTACTTTTTTCACCGGCTTCCCGCATTTTCTTTTCCATTTTTGTTTTAGCCGTAATATCTTCGGATATGTTTAACAAATAGTCGGCTTCTCCGGTGGGAGTATAAAGCGGAGTTTTAACGGTATGCATAATTTTTACTCCTTCCGTAGGAGTAGAAATTAATTCCTGGGCGATATTAAGTTCGCGTTTACTCTCAAACACTTTGCGGTCCGATTCCAACATAAACTCGGCCTGTTCGCGCGTAATATCCGTCCTGTAATTTTCTTTTCCGATAACGGCCGGGGCCTTAACGCCGAATAATTCCTCACTGCGTTTGTTCCACAAAATATACTTTCCGTCTGCCTTTTTTACGGATAAGGCCACGGGCAAGTTATCAATTACTTTTTGTAAAAATTCACGGGCTTTGCTGATTTCCTTTTCTTGTTCTTTACGCAGTGTAATATCTTCGGCAATAGTGAGCACCATATAAGGTTTCCCATCTGCGGTAAATACCGGCGCTTTAATTAAGTGGAATAACAGTTTTTGTCCTGTTCCCAGCACAAATTGTTCTTCCGGTATATCAACAATTTCTTTCGTTTCAAAGAGTTTCTGCTCACGCAACCGATAAAATTCTTCTTCCTCGACAGTACCTTCTTCTTTTTCAAACAGGTATTTAGCCGCTTTATTGGCAAACAAAAGATTATTTTCGGTACCGTATGCATAAATGGCAATAGGCGCATTGTCCAAAATGGCTTGCTGAAACAAACGCACTTCTTCCAAATTTCTTTCCTGTTGCTTACGCAAGGTAATATCTTCCACCATGGTAAGTACAAATCCGGCTTTTTCGTCCGGCATTTTGACCGGCACTTTGACCATGTGCAGCACCAACTGCCGATTGTCTTTGGTAATATAGTTTTCTTCCGGAATATCCAATCTTTGACCCGTTTTAAGCAGTTCCGCTTCACGCTCCAAGTATTTGGCGCTTTGGGCTTTGGTTTCATTGGTGCCTTGACCGTATTCATCCAATTCATCTAAGGTATCATGGAAAATATCGTCACGTTGTTTATTCTGGAATAACATTTTCCCTTCCGCCGTACGTGCATACAAACTGACCGGCACATTATCCAACACCGCAGACAAGAAGGCGTTCATCCGTTTGATTTCTTTTTCTTGTTGGTGACGTTTGGTAATATCATCTACAATCGTTAAAACCAACGGTTCCGGACCAGCTTGATAAAGCGGAATTTTAATAATGTGAATGATACGTTCTTGTCCGCGCGAGTCTATGTAACTTTCTGCCGGATATTCACGCGTTTGACCGTCTGCAATAATTTGTATTTCGCGTGACTTATAGTTTTCCACCATGTCTTCGGTTTGTTTCGGGTGGCGGGTATCCCCGTAAGCGGGGTCTTCGTCTCCCAAAATTTCGTCGGATTGTTTATTGGCATACACCATTTTCCCCGCCCCGGTACGGGTATAAACACCCAGCGGGATATTATCCAAAATGGCTTGCAGCAAAGTGCGCGTATGCAGCAGTTCTTCCTCTTGTTCATGACGGGCGGTAATATCTTCAAACACGGTTAACAAGAATTTATTTTTCTGCATGAGTACCTTCGTGACCGAAAGCACCATCACTTTACCGTCTGCGGTTTTAAAACTGATTTTCTTAGGCAGAGAAGATTGGTGTGTATCGTAGAGTTCGCGGTCTATTTTGGCCAAATCTTTGCACAAATCAGCGGGCAAAACAGAATCTATACTTTTATCTGTTATATCGACGGATTTAATATCAAACAACTCCACAAAATTTTTATTACAAGCCACGCATTTACCGGCTTTATTTTGGACCAAAACGGCAAACGGATAATGCTCCATAATGGTTTCGAAAAATTGTTTATCTTTGAAAACTTGACGATAATTTTGCGCACCGGAATCTTTGGAAAATAAAGAAAATAATCTTTTCATATTTTTTATCCTAAATGTAAAAAATGGCACTCCCCTGTAATCTATTCTCTAATATGCTAATAAATTCAGGTCTTTCTTGCAAGAGAAAAGCATTTAACGCGCGGTCTTTTGGCAAGTAATTTCACTGCCTACGAAAAATAATTGGTTTTTCTTATAGACACAAGAAATCAGATTAGACTGCAAATTTTGATCAATGGAGGTAGAAACCGGCTGATAACAATCCAGCCGCACGCAATCATACGTTTCCCGGCATTGCGGGAAAGAAGACGACGGAAAATTGGCCACATACCACGAAAATTCCAAATTATAATTCAGTGCTTTTAAGAAACTTGCACAATCTGTTACCTCTTTGGGGCATCCCGGCTCGGCGGTGACGCGTTGGGCCTCAATGGTTTCTTTTAATAGTGTATAGCGCTCATTGGGGGCGGGGCTGCCTTGCACCATATACACATCCAAGCAAGTACTGTCCGCTTCGTCTTTGGCCGAACAAGTGTATTGTTTGATGATATCGTTCCCCGGGCAAGTATCTTCTACTTTGTCCGCGTCCGTACTCAAGTAATACGGCGTTTGACGCTCCGTTTGAACCCGATACTTCGGCTCGTCCGAACGTGTCATAGAGGTGCAACCGCACAAAGTTAACACTAAAAGCAAACTTAATTTTCTCATCTATTCTAGAATAGCAGAGCGCAAGCCGTTTCGTCAAGACATTTAAGAGGTTAGTCAGATAAAAGGCAAATTGGTATAATAAAATTATGAACTGTATATTTTGTGGCATTGTCAGCGGGGAAATCAAAAGTCAGCTCGTCTATGAAAACGAGGATGTGGTGGCATTTAAGGACTTAAATCCGCAAGCGCCGACGCATTTGTTGATTATCCCCAAAAAACATATCAGCCGCTTGAGTGAGGCTCAAGACGGTGATGCTGAGTTGCTGGGCAAGGTTTTACTGGCCGCCCGCGATTTAGCCAAAAAATACGATATTAAAGATTTCCGTTTGGTTACCAATAACGGCAAAGGCGCGGGTCAAAGTGTAGATCATTTGCATTTTCACTTAATGGCCGGCCGCCGCTTTTTGTGGCCTGCGGGATAAACTTGAATCGGTATTGATTTAATAAAAAACCCCGCCACTTGGCGGGGTTTTGTCATTTCTTAAATACTCATTTCCGTTTGCGTTTGGACTTTTTGGCAGTTGCTTTCTTGGGTGCTTTGCGCACTGTTTTCTTAACTGCTTTTTTGGCGCTTTTCTTAACCGCCTTTTTGACGGTTACCTTCACATCTTTATACCCTTCTAGCGCAAGCGGCAATACCTCATCCATGTGTTTAACGGGAATAAGGGTTAATTCTTTGCGCACTTTTTCGGGCAGTTCAGCCACATCTTTTTCATTGGTATGCGGGAACAAAATGGTTTTTACCCCTTCACGGTAGGCTGCTAGGAATTTCTCTTTAATGCCCCCCACCGGAAGTACACGCCCCGTAATGGTTACCTCACCAGTCATGGCCAGTTTCTTTTTCACCGGCAAACCGGAAAGCAAACTCACCAGCGCCGAAGTAATGGTAATACCGGCAGACGGTCCGTCTTTAGGCACGGCACCTTCGGGGAAGTGAATATGAAAATCTGTGCGGTCAAAATTGACCTTTTTGCCAAACCCGCGACTACGCGCATACGTCAGCGCGGCGCGGACAGATTCTTTCATTACATTGCCTAGCATACCCGTCAAAATCAGCGCGCCCTTGCCCGGTATTTTGGTGGCTTCTATGGACAGGGTTTCCCCTCCCACGCTCGTCCACGCAAGACCCGTTGCAATGCCCACTCCGTTTTCTTCGGTTGCAAAGTTGGCATATTTGGGTACGCCTAAATAATCATGTAGATTTTTGGCAGTAATGCTGATTTTTTTGCCGCCGTTTTCCACATATTGTTTGGCGGCTTTGCGGCAGAGGGTGCCAATTTCGCGCTCTAAATTACGCACGCCGGCTTCGCGCACATATTCGCGCATCATCAGCGCAATGGCCTCTTTGGCAATTTCCAGCGTACCAGGTTTTAATCCGTGCAATTTCATTTGTTTGGGAATCAAATAGTGATCTGCTATTTCATGTTTTTCATACTCGGTATAGCCGGAGAAATCAATAATTTCTAAACGGTCACGCAAGGTACTGGGGATACTGCCCAGTGAGTTAGCCGTCGTAATAAATAACACTTTAGACACGTCATACGGCACATCTAAAAAGTGATCCACAAAATCTTTGTTTTGCTCCGGATCTAACAATTCCAATAGAGCCGCCGCCGGATCACCGCGCCAGTCCGAACCCATTTTGTCAATTTCGTCTAACAAAAATACAGGGTTGGCACTTTTGGCTTTGCTGATACCTTGAATAATGCGCCCCGGCATAGAGCCGATATAGGTGCGGCGGTGCCCGCGGATTTCACTTTCATCACGCACTCCGCCCAGTGACATACGCACAAATTTGCGTCCGATGGCACGTGCAATGGATTTAGCCAGTGAAGTCTTACCGACTCCCGGAGGCCCCACAAAGCACAGCACCGGTCCACGCAGCCCTTCGGTAAGTTTACTGACGGCAATGTATTCCAAAATACGTTCTTTGGGTTTATCTAGACCGAAGTGGTCTTCATCTAAAATCTTTTTGGCTTCTTTGATATCCAACACATCTTTAGTGGTAATGTTCCACGGCATATTTACAAGCCAATCTAAAAACGTGCGCGACACCGTTGCTTCCGGCGAAAACGGCTGCATTTTTTGCAAGCGGTCCACTTCTTTTTCCGCGGCTTCTTTGGCGGCCGGAGGCAGTCCGTTTTTCTTAATTTTCGCACGAATATCGTCTAACTCTTTTTGAAAATCATCTTTTTGGCGCAGTTCCTTTTGGATGGCTTTCATCTGCTCATTGAGATAATATTCTTTTTGGTTTTTCTCAATTTGCGCGCGCACTTTGGAATGAATTTTCTCTTCCAAGCCCAAGATTTCCACTTCACTGGTAATCAGTTTTAAAATTTCTTCCAAACGTGCTTTTACGGGCGCCGTTTCCAAAATTTTCTGCCGTTGCTCCGTCTTTACCATCATATTGGAAGCAATCGTATCGGCTAGTTTAGACGGATCTTCGATTTGCCGCAAGAAAGACACCCCTTCTACCGCAATACGGTGCGATACGCGGGCATAATGGTCAAATTCGTCTAGTACTTTGCGCATGAGTGCCTGAACCACGGGGCTATTGTCTTCTTGCTCCTCAATATAATCTACCGTAGCAAACCAAGTGCCGGTGGCCGGGTTTAATTCCAGTTTTTGCACTTTAGCGCGGACTAACCCTTGCAAAAATACTTTAATGGTACCGTCGGGCATTTTAAGTGATTGCGTAATTTTACTCAAAACCCCGAAATGAAAAATTTCATTTTCTTGGGGGTCTTCTATTTCGGCCGCTTTTTGAGACAAGGCAAGCACATATTTACCCGGCGCTTCTAACGCAAGTTCGATAGCCACTACCGATTTGGCACGATCTACCGACAAGGGCAAATTCATCCCCGGGAACATCACCACATCCCGTATGGCCACCGCGGGCACAACCGTAGGCAAAGAAAGTGTTTTTTGTGTAATTTCTGGCATAATTTACTCCGTCTTATCAGACTAAAATTTTTCCCTCATTTTTTCAACGCATTTAATAGATTAGACAAGAAAAGTATAACAAATTTATTCAAAATTAGCAAGCGCTTTTTTAGATTGCTAATTTTAAATTGTGGCCGCTGTTTTATTTTTTCAAGCGCAGTAAGGTAAGTGAAACATATATTTTTCCGTCGCGATACCACAAGGTATGCGGCAGTTGATTTTGACCGTAGGGTTGATACTCATCAAAGGTCAGATAGGTTTTGCCGAAAGGCTTCGGCCCGATGGCTTGTTGCGGATAAGACGCGCCAAACGCATACTCATATTTTTTGATAGGGTGTTTGTAACTGATTTGTACACTCTCTTTTTTTACCTTACAACTTCCCTGCGATAAAGACGGAATCAGCAGTAAAGTTAAAAAGCGCTCCACTCTTACCTGTACCGCACTTTGATCTGCCCCCGGTGCTAAATAACTGTATTGCATGCCTTCACGCGTCAAAGTACCCTGTAGTAAACGGTAGGCACCTACATTTGAGAATAGCGTAACTTCGTAGGTTTCCTCTGCTTGTTTTTTGATTTGCAAAATGCCTTCTAACCCGTATTGCTTTGCCTGTGCTTGCAGACGAAAAGCAGCCAATTGTTCCCCTTGGGCAAAAAAGGAGGGCAGCCGGTGATTTTGCGCGCAAGCAGACCGGTCGGCTGTATGCAAGGTAGCACACCCGCTCAGTCCCCAAATTAAAATTCCTAGTAAGCAATATTTTCGCATCATTTTTAACCGGTTTACGCAACTTTCTTATTAATATTATAGAATAATAAATGCTATGCAGACGACTATACTTTATTTTGTAACCATATTACTGGCCGGACTAATAACCGCAGCCGTATTGCCGCTTTTACATCGTATGGTCGGCTTTTTATTCTTAGACACGCCTACTCCGCTTAAAAAACATGCTTATTCGGTCCCTTTACTGGGAGGCTGTGCCATTTTATGCGGATTGGCTATCAGTTTGATTTTTATTCGGCTGCACACCAATTTCCCGACCGGAACTTTGCATAGCCTGCGCGGTATTTTGTACGGGGCTACTTTAATTTTTCTCTTAGGCCTTGTGGATGATTTACGCAAACCCAAAGGAGTCGGTGTAGCAATTAAATTGGCCGTGCAAGGATTAGCCACAGCCTGCCTGATTGTGTACGGAGTACATATTACTTTATTTGACTCACCTCAATTGTCGTATCTGCTTACTTTTTTGTGGGTAATCGGTATTACAAATGCGTTCAATTTATTGGATATTTCCGATGGACTATGTGTTTCGCAAGCCTTAATAGCCGCCTTGGGGCTTTGGCTTATTGCTTTACCTTCCGAACAAATTTATGTTAATTTTTGTGCGTGTGCCATCTTGGGAACTTGTTTAGGATTTTGGCCTTACAATCACTCCACACGTTTCAAAACCTTTTTGGGAGACAGCGGTAGCACTCTGCTCGGATTTACCTTAGCCGCTTTGGCCATGGCAACCCGGTACAGTGAACATTCCAATTGGGGTTTCTTGGCCCCCTTGCTCATTTTGGCCGTTCCTATTTTTGATACCACTTTTGTAGTGTTTATCCGTTTGTTAAAACACAAAAATCCGTTACGCGGCAGCAATGACCATGCGGCGCTGCGGCTTAAACAAATCGGTTTTAATACCCGTCAGGTATTGGTGATTTTTTTAGTAATAGGTTTTGTATTTAATGTGCTTGCTTTTATCATGACACAAGTGACGGCGCAATGGGCATTAACTTTGTGTGGACTGGTTGTCCTAAGTATGGTAATGGCCGCCTTTTATCTTGCACGAATCAGGATGCCCCAATGAAACAGACAGAAATACTTCATGTCCATACTCTTATTTTAGGCGGTGGGTTGACAGGTCTTAGCGTTGCTTATCATTTGGAACAACTCGGACATACCGATTATTTACTGGTTGAAAAAAATTCATTTTTCGGCGGACTTTCTGCCAGTGAAACAAAAGGAGATTTTACCTTTGATTTCTCCGGGCATTTATTACATTTGCATCACCCTTATGCAATATCGTTGGTGCGCCGTCTGCTCAAAGGCAACTTAATACGTCATAAACGTCAGGCTTTTATTGATTTTCAGGGCCAAAGAGTCCCCTTTCCTTTTCAAGCCAATTTATGGGCACTTCCCAAGAAAATCCGCACGCAATGCCTCGCCGGTGTGCAACAGGCCGCTTGTGTCAGGAGCAAAAAACCAAAAAATCTAGAAGAATGGTTTTTGCAAGCCTTCGGCAAGGGCATTTATCAATATTTTTTAAAACCTTATAACACAAAGTTATGGCAAACCAAGCCCAAACAAATGACTTGGGATTGGTGCGATACTTTTGTGCCGACGCCCAATTTAAAACAAATTACCAACGGTGCAAAAAAGAAATCTGCCGCCCTCGGATACAATGCTTATTTCTATTATCCGCGCCGCGGCGGTTGTGCGGCACTGGCAGAGGCACTCTCTAAACACGTTCCAAACACTTGGCTCAATGCCAGCGTGCAAAAGATTGATCTTAAAAAACACATAGCACTTATTAACGGAAAAACTGTTTATTTTGAAAAACTGATTAATACATTACCTTTACCTCATTTCGTGAAAACATGTGAAAATGTACCCGACGCGGTATATCGCGCCGCGCGGCAACTTAAACACACTACCGTACATGTATGGCAAATGGCTGTTAATCGTAAAGTTCCCACTTTTCACTGGATTTATTTTCCGCAACCGGAAATACCGTTTTTCCGTGTCGGTATGCAAAGTGCTTTCTCCCCAAATTTGGCCCCGAAAGGTACCACCTCTTTTTACATAGAAAGTACGCAAAAAATAACTGATTTGAAACAAGCCGAAAAAGCCTTTCGCAAGGCCTTATTGCAAAAAGGTATAATAGAAAAGCAAGATAAAATAATATGTTCTTTTTGGCGGACTCTTTCTCCGGCTTATGCCGTTTATAATTTCAAAAGAAGCACCGCTAAGCGGCATATTTTGCAATGGCTAAAACGATATAACTGTTTCTGTGCGGGTCGATATGGTTTGTGGGAATATTCCTTCATGGAACGCAGTTTACTGCAAGGACAAAATCTTGCCAAACAAATTTTAGGAAAACATTCATGAAAGTACTCGTTTTCGGGGGCAGTTTTGACCCGGTTCATAAAGGCCATGTGGCCATGCTTAAAAAAGCCTTATCCGTTATTAAACCGGACGTAACGCATGTGGTGCCGGTGTATCATTCTCCGTTCAAAGCCAAATCTCCCACGCCGTTTCAATTACGTATGGAAATGGCACGGGCGGCTTTCGGAGGGCTTGGCAAGAATTTAATTTTTGATGATTATGAGTTACAACGCGGCGGCAAGACTTATTCTTACCAACTGGTACAATATTTGCAAAAACGCTACGACCATCCGGAAATTTATTTACTGGTAGGCACGGATTGCCTAAACGATTTACATGATTGGAACAATTCCGATTATATCTTTGCCAACGCTACCATAGTAGCCGGACGCCGCAAGGGTTTTCCGGAGCATAAAGTTACTTTTAAACATATTTCTCTGCCGGGGCAATTTCCCAAGATGTCCTCTACCCGGGTACGCGCCCATATTTTGTCTAGCGGAGAGATACCGACCGATAAAGTCCCCTCGTCTGTAGCGGATATTATTATCAAAAATGATTTGCACGGATTAGACCAACATCGTTGGTTACGCGCACATTTAAAACCAAACCGCTATTTACACTCCATTAAGGTAGCCGAATTATGTGCGGTGCTGAGTGATATTTACGAAGTACCTATACAAAAAGCCGTACAGGCGGGTATTTTCCACGATGCCGGCAAAGGATTTTCGGCAGAGGAACTCATTTCTTTTTGTAAAAAACATCACTTAAAAATACCTTATTTTGAAGATATTTGCCATTGTGAACCGGCTTTATTACACTCGTTTGTATCGGCCGAACTAGCACAGGAATTGTTTGGGCTTAACGACCCCGAAATTTTAAATGCCATTTCCGAACATACACTGGGCAGTTTGGAAATGACGACCTTAAGTAAAATTTTATTCGTGGCGGATATTTCATCTAAAGATCGCAAATACAAAGATGCTTTTGTGATCCGCACGCTTGCCATGCAAGATTTGGAAAAAGCACTTTTGTATGCAGCCAACCGCAAACTATGGTTTACCATTGACAGTCAAAAATGGCTTTGTCCGACCGGGATTGAATTATGGAATCACCTCGTAAAACATACCGCTTGATAGGTTATTTATTAGTTTTGCTCCTACTTCTGACCACGCTGGGCGCGGCATGGGTGCAACATAAAGATCCGATTGTACGCGCTTTAGTCAATCGGGAAGATACTTCGCTGCATATCGCGGTTTTGACACAACCGGCCATGGTGGCCACTTATAATCCGCAAAGTCACAAAGTAATTTTAACCACGGTAGCCCGCCGGAAAACTCCGCAGAATCCTCTTGAAAACGCTACCGATGCACTTAAAACAGCCGGCATTTCTGCCGACCCTGTTCGTTATTATTTACCTAAAAAATTAAAGAAAGAGGACTATTGGGAAAATGCCCGCACCAATTTAACCGTTTGGCGCAATAAACCGTTTATTGCTTTTGAAAATGTATGGGATTATTTGCAAGCATTGCATGACAAACGCACTAATGTAACGCCGCCGGAATTTATTTTACTTGCGCTGGACGCAGCAAGATTAGAACTGACCGATTTTACGGTTAAAAATTTGAACGAATCAAAAAAGAAACAAAAGTCTTCTGCCAAACAAGTAGAGCCGGATACTATTTTGCCCCCCGTAGAGGACAAAGCCCCGCTGGCCATGGATGACCGCCCGCTTCTAGTGGAAATATTAAATGCTTCGGGAGTTAAGGGAGCGGCTTTTGATTTGACGCAATATTTACGCGAACAAAATCAAAAAGGACTTTTACAAGTAGATGTGTTCCGCTATGACAATTACCCCGGTGAAGTCCAACCTTATACCCGTATTATTGACTTAACCGGACGGCGCGTACAGGTCAAACAACTCAGCACCGCTATCGGCGTCAATAGTGAAATTGTATCGGAAAAACAAGGCACTGCCATTTTTGATGCGCGCATTATTATCGGGCAAGATTTCAAACAACCTTGGTAAAAGAAAAGCGGAACCAAAGGTTCCGCTCTTCTTTTTAATTTAGTCTATATCTATATCTTAGTTTCCATCGGTTTAATGGGCAGACGGAACCAGAAAGTGGACCCTTGCCCGAGTCCTGCACTTGTTACACACATATCCCCGTTATGGGCATTTACAATTTCTTGTGCGATAGAAAGCCCCAGGCCCCATCCTTGCTTTTGAGCATCTTTGCCGCTATCGGCCTGATGGAATTTTTGGAAGATTTTTACTTGTTCGTGGTGCAAAATTCCCGGCCCTTCATCTTGCAAATAACACACTAAATAGGCCTCATCTACGAAGTAACGCAGTGAAATATGTCCGCCTTCGGGTGAAAACTTAATGGCATTACCGATCAAGTTGTTTAATACTTGCGAAATGCGGAAACGGTCTGCATAAATTAAAACGTCCGTAGGATATTCATATTTAATTAAAGAAATACCTTTTTTCTGCGCATTGACTTGCTGCAATGTAAAAACATCTTCAACTAATTGATTAAACGGAAATTCCTTAAAATCCATTTTGAATTTACCGGATTCAATCATCGAAATGTCCATCAAATCGGCCATTAATTGGTTCATATTATCGGTTGCTTTCAAAATATTATTCAAAGCAATTTGATCGTTATTTCCCCCACCGTCTTTCGGGTTATCCATCATCAAAACGGAAGTAAACCCCTGAATAGAAGTAAGCGGTTGGCGCAAATCATGAGCGACAATAGACATAAATTTGGAACGAATTTCACTTAATCTGTTTAATTCTTGGTTGGAAAGTTTTAATTTTTCTACCATGCCTTCCAACATATTTACTTTACCGGAAAGTTCCATTTGCAAATTGGTAATTTGTTCCTGATAATCATGTTCTGCTTTCTTTACGGCATGTTCCATTTTACGCATGGTCAAACGCCGCCCTAACCAATAGGTCAGCAAAAGCAACAAAATGGTCAACGTCATGTAATAAGTAGGATAACCTAATGCTTGTATGTATGCGATCATATATGTATTATATCTATTTTAATAGAACGTGCAATGTTTGTTCGAGTTCTTTCTTAAAAATGGCCCCTTCCCGCAACAAAGCCGGCTCTGCTACCATATCTACTACGGAGGAAGCCACTGCGGACAAATTACCGTCCGTCAAAATATAGTCTACCTTATTATCAAAAGTTTTTGTTAATATTGTTTCATCGGTAATAACAGGTTCCCCATGTATATTGGCACTGGTACAGGCCATGGGTTTTTTAAGATAAGTCAAAACGCGCAGAAGTCCGGCATGGTTGGGAACACGCAAGCCAAGTCCTTTAAATCCGCGGCATAAATTTTTTCCTTTTGCACTGGGAGGCAAAATGAGTGTCAGTGCTCCGGGCCAATAAGCCTCTGCCAAACGCAAGGCCGCGTCATTCCACTGCGCCAAAGGACGCGCCGACTGCACCGAATCAACTAAGATCTGCAAAGGCATAGAGGCCGGACGTCCTTTCAATTTATAAATGCGGGAAATAGCCTCTTCATTAAAAGCATCCGCCGCCAGTCCGTATACCGTATCCGTTGCCCAAGCCACCACAGCCCCCGCTTTAGTAGCCTCAGAGAGTTGCTGTAATTGCGACTCGGTTAAATGATTAATAGGGAAAATCTGTGTTTTCATCATTTGGCTCTTGTTCCGTTTCCGGCAGTCCTATTACTACCACAAATTCACCTTGCACTTTTTTGCGCTTGGATAAATCAGCGGCTACTTGTGCAGCACTTCCACGCAGCCATTCCTCATACACTTTGGAAATTTCACGCGCCGCTACCACAGGAGTTTGTTCCCCCAATGTTTTGCCGATTAGTTCTAATAGTTTAATGACGCGAAAAGGAGATTCATATACAATAACCGGATGCTTTTGGCTATAAGCGGCGGTTAATAATTTTGCGGCCTTGCCCGGTTTGCGCGGCAAAAAACCTAAAAAAGTGAATGCTCCCCCCGTAAAACCTGCCCCCGCCAAAGCACAGGCCGCGGCACTCGGTCCGGGCAGAGAAGTAATGGGCAATTTCTCTTTGGCGGCTTCTTTAACCAGTTTCCAACCGGGGTCGGAAATACACGGTGTACCGCAATCGGATACTAATGCGCAGTTTTTACCTTGGCGCACCAGTTCCAAACAGCGGCGTATGGACGAAGCATCATTTTCATTATAACGAACCGTCGGTTTGGAAATGCCGAAATGGGTCAGTAAAATTTGTGTACGGCGCGTATCTTCACACAATACAAAATCCGCCGCTTTTAGTGTTTCTAAAGCACGAAGCGTAATGTCTTGCAGATTCCCTAACGGGGTCGGTACGATAGCCAGCATAAAATTAGTATATAAAATTCTTGCCCATTATCTACAAATCGGATAGTAAAAACCGTCTAAAAATGCTATTCTAATGGTATATACAAAACTGAGGTGCATTATGCAAAACAAAGAAATTGCAGTACTGGCGGCGCGTTATGCCGATGCCAAGAAAGCCGAAAACATCAAAGTATTGGATTTACAAGGATTATCTTCCTTATGTGAATATATCGTGTTGGCCACGGTAACCTCCAAACCGCATTTAGAGGCTGTCGAAGATGAAATCAGCACCCAGTTAAAGAAAATCGGAGTCTATAAAACCAACCGAGACGGCGCAGACAGTATGATTTGGCGCGTGTCCGATTACGGTTCTTTTCTCGTGCATATCATGACACCCGAAGCGCGTGACTATTACGCCTTAGATAAAATTTTTGATTTCGGTAAAGAAATCGACTATAAGAAGAAAACAACTAAAAAGACGACCGTTAAAAAAGCAACTGCTAAGAAAACGGTTGCTAAAAAAACTGTTAAAAAATCGGTTGCCAAAAAAGTTTCTGCCAAAAAAGCAACCACTAAAAAGAAAACCACTAAGAAAACAGTTAAAAAATCTGCTAAATAAGGAAATAATTAAATGTTTGAAAACCTCAAAAAAGATATTGAATTAAAACTCTCTAACTCTCCGGAATTTCAAGGTGCGGTTTTGCCCGCAGTCGAGTTTGCCCCCGCCCCCGAGCATACAGGAGCGGACTTATCCTTAAGTTGGGCAATGTCTGCGGCTAAAGTATTGCGCAAAAACCCGTTGGAAATTGCCAAAACCGCAGCGGCTTTACTCAAGGAAGTAAACGGAATTGCAGATGCAGAGCCTGCTACCCCCGGTTTTATTAACTTAAAATTGGATGACAATTTTATTACCGTAGCCGCACTGGATAGACGCATTAAAAGAAGTGATGCCTCTTACGGCTCTAAACATAAAATTTTAATTGAATTTGTTTCCGCCAACCCAACGGGGCCTTTGCATATGGCTTCCGGACGCGGCGCCGCCTTGGGAGACAGTTTGGTACGCATTTATCGGGCTTTAGGGTATCCGTGCGACAGTGAATATTATGTCAATGATGCCGGCAATCAAGCGCAAATGCTGGCGCAATCTCTTAAAGCACGTATCGAAGGTAAAGAACCGCCCGAAAACGGATATCACGGTTCTTATTTAATCGATATGGCCAAGATAGCACCCAAAGATTTGAAAGAAGAAGATTACGGACGTTGGGCCATGGAATATCTCATCAAAACCCAACAGGATGACATGAATGCCTTCCGCGTGCAATTTACCCGGTGGTTTAGAGAATCGGAACTGCACAAAGAAGGTGCCGTACAAAAAGCCTTAAAATCTTTGGAAGATAACGGTTATGCTTATAAAAAAGATGATGCCGTGTGGTTCGGTTCCACGCAAGACAAAGAAGCCAAAGATGATAAAGACCGCGTATTAGTGCGCACCGACGGACGGCCCACTTACTTTTTGGCAGATATAGCCTATCACAAAAATAAATATGACCGCGGTTATACACAACTTATTGATATTTTAGGGGCAGACCATCATGGCTATGTTCCCCGCATGAAAGCCGCCGTACATGCTTTGGGTAAAGAAGAAAAATCTTTTGTACCTATCATCCATCAGTTGGTACATTTGCTGGACAATGGCGAACAAGTCAAAATGTCTAAACGCGCCGGTAAATTTATTACACTGCGCGAACTAATTGATGATGTAGGGGCCGATGCCTGCCGCTTTTTCTTTGCCAGCCGCACGCCGAACGCTCAAATGACCTTTGATATTCAACTGGCCAAGAAACAATCCAATGAAAACCCAGTGTTCTACGTGCAATATGTGCATGCGCGTATTCATTCCATTTTTGCTGCGGCTACCGAAAAAGGATTAGAACCGGGTGAGATTATCACTCCGTTATCTGCACAAGAAAGGGCTCTGCTGCTTAAATTAGTTTGGTTTAAGCCTGTTTTGCAGAACTGCTTGCGCGATTTAAGCCCGCACCATTTACCTACTTATTTAATGGAACTGGCCGGATTATTTCACTCTTTCTATGACAGTTGCCGTGTCATTGATGAAAATAATATTCCGCTCACACGCTCGCGCCTGCTTATTTGCCAACGCGTGGCGGAACGAATCCGCAAAGGCTTAGAATTTTTAGGTGTTAGCGCACCGGAAAAGATGTAAGTTTGTCAGCCGTATTGAAAATTATTAGGAAATCTCTTTGTAAATAGCAAAGGGATTTTCTATATCTGCACACACAGGAGAATATATGAAAAAACTTCTTTTACTGCTCGTTTTATTATTACCTTTATCTTTAATGGCGCAAGAAGAGCAACCACACGATTATGCCAAAGAACTTGCCAATTACCAAGAACAAGTCAAAACTGCCAAGGGAGACGATTTATATACAGCCCAATTAGGTGTTATCCGCAGTCAATATATGCTGGATGAATATATGAACGCCGCCAAAACGGCCTATTCCACTCCCCTCCCCGAAGATCCTTTGTGGAAAGCACGCTTTTTATTATACCGCGTTCAAACCGCAGACAGAGTTAAAAACATCTATCGTCCTGTCTTAAATCATGCCGATGAAGAAGATGCCTCTTTTGAGAATTTAAGTAAAGAGCAATGGGCCGACAAAATCAATCAGAGCATGGAAACACTATGGTCTTTGCGCTCTTATTTGATTTACGCTCCTATTGAGAAAGAAACCCTCGTTTTAGACGTCAAAGACACAGACACCAAAGCCATTCCCACCTTGTTTGATTTTGTGGTTTTGAAATGGAGAGAATATTTAGTCAAGTCTGCTCCCGCACATCCTTTACGCACTGCCGACATATTAACCTTAGATTATAAAGCCAAAGATACTAAAGATTTAAATATACAAAAATGGCTCTACGTATTGACCGAAGCCGCCACTTTGGGTGGTACAAACCGCGAAGATGCCCGCATTATTTGGCAGGCAGACCGCATCACATTACCCTTTGACCATCAAGACAGTTTTACTTTTGAAGATAAAGACGCTGAGCGCAACAAAGCCATCGAACTGTTAGAGCAATTATCCGGCTATATACAACCCAAATTAAATTGGTGGAATAAACTGCTTAGCACCTTACGCCCCGTCAACGCAGACTATGGTAAAAGTTATGCTGCATACAAAGCCGCCGAAATGCTTAATGAGAATAAACAATATGAACAAGCCGTCAATGTATGCAACTGGGCAGACAAAAATCTGCAAGAGAGTTATTATGTTCAATCGTGCGCAAATTTGGCCGCCGGTATTCGTCAACCTGTTTTAAATTTGCAAACTGCTTCTCCTCTTCAAGATCCGGCCCATACGCAATTGTCCATCCAAATTCGAAATCGTTCCAATATTTATGCTCGCATTTACAAACTCAGCGAATCAGATTTATTGACTTTAAATAATGAAAAACGTGCTGCCTCTTGGGCTCATTTAACCAGAATCGATTCTGATCAAATTCCGCAATTACTCAAGAAAAATCCTATACACAAATTGGTCAAACCCGTATCGTATGAAAAACCTTATGGGTATGCGGATACCACGCTGGCTTTGCCCACGTTAGAACCCGGCTTTTATGCCGTAGCCGTTGCCTACGATAGTAGTTTTGATCCGGAAAAAACAGAAATTGAAGTAATCGTTTTAAATGCAACGGAACTGGCTATGTTTGTTACCACCGGTATTGAAGACGATCCGGCCAAATATCATACTAGCCAAGACCGTACTTTTAAACCCAATGTATTTCGTATCTATACCGTTAATTTAAAAACAGGCCAACCGGAACCCGACACAAACATTGCCTATTTTACCGGATGGCAGAGTCCGATTGTATCTGCAAAAACAAATGACAAAGGCTTTTTGGCTTTAGCACGGGAAATACATCTATATAATCCCAAGTATTACCAAATCACACCAAAAGCCACCAAAAATAATAGTACCGCTTTACTGAGAGATGCTATCACATTCTCGTACTATCCGAGCGCCCCTATCAACTTCTACACGGAAACTGACCGTGCTATTTACCGTCCCGGACAAACCGTACAAATAGCGGTATATGGTTTTGAAGAAGCCGGACGCGGTTGGAAAACGCTACCTGAAAAAACACCGGTCAAAATACTGGTACGAGATGCCAACTATGAAAAAGCATTTGAGCAAAATCTTTTTCTAAACGCTTACGGAACCGCCCAAACCCAATTTACTTTACCGCAAACGGGTCTGCTCGGAAACTATCACATTGAGGTTTCTTATAAATCTAGTAGACGCACGTATACAAGACACTCTTCTTTTAAGGTAGAAGAATATAAACGCCCCGAATATGAAGTAACCTTAAACCCGGTCGGTACTTTGCAATATAATAAAGAAACTACCGTTTCCGGCAAAGCCCTCTATTATTTCGGCGCTCCGCTTGAGAATGCTGAAGTGGAATATACTATTACACGTCAACTGCACCGCTTGCCTTTCTGCTGGTGGTGGCCGTCCGCCTATGAATCAAAACAAATTGCACAGGGTAAAACAAAAACCCGCAAGGACGGTACTTTTGACATTGCTTTCACCCCGCAACCCGGCGAGCAAAAAAACCGCCCGTACAGTTTTGATGTGAAAGTATCCGTGCGCGACGATTCCGGGCGCAGTATTGATGCCTCGCAAACCTATAAAGCCAGCGAAAAAGAGGCTTTCTTTGCGGCTTCTTTTGACCAAGGATTTTACGATGCTAATACAACCGCCACCTTGGCCCGCGTGAAATTATTAGATGTAAACAGCCAACCCGTAAGCGGCAAATTTACCGCAGAAATCATAGAACTGGAAAACACATTACCCAAAACTGCTACTAAAGAAAATAATTCGTTTGAAAATGTGTATAAAGATAACAAAGTACTGCGTAGCATTTCCAAACAAACTTTCTCTTTTGATAAAGAAGAAACCGTTTTACAACTGCCCGCTTTGCCGGAAGGTATCTATAAACTCAAATTATCTGCCAAAAATGCAGAGGAGGCGGAATTTGTTTTCTTTGTTGCTGCACCGCAAAGCAAACTGGCTTTGCCCTCCGTGGCTATTGCCCAATATAAAACTTACTATCCGGGCAATCAAGCCAAAATTTTAATCGGTAATAGTCAGTTAATCGGACCCAAATATATAGAAGTCTATCAGGATAGTAACTTTTTAGCCAAAAGAGATCAAATAGAAAGCGGTGTAAGCATTTATACATTGCCGATTGAAAATGAATGGCGCGGCGGCGTGGGACTGCGTTGGTTCGGTGCTAGCAATTGGAAAATGTATCAAGAAGATACTTACCTTACCGTTCCGCATGATAATAAAGCACTCAACCTAAACGTAACAGTACCGCAAGCCGTTAAACCCGGTCAAAAGGTCAACTGGCCTATCACGCTAACCAATGCAACCGGTGCCCCGCTCAACGGACAAGCTACCGTGCGTGTATATGATAAATCATTAGATTATTATGCCGCTATTAAACAAGTATTTGGACTGGATAATTTCTATCCTATTGGTAATTTAGCAACCTCACTAACAAATAGTTTCTATACTGCCTATTCCTCAAATTTGTCTGAACTGCCCGACATTTATAAAGAGGTATCAGAACCGCAAATGCCGCAAATCAATTTAGAAATGCGTTTCATGGGATATCGTTATAGTTTGGGAATGGCAAAAGGTGCCGTAGTACAAATGGCCGTCAGAAGTGCCGCTCCTAGAGCCGCAAAATCTGCCGTCACAAATGACGCTATGGATATGATAATGGGCATGGAAGAAAGTGCTCTCCCTACCCGCGGTATTGCGTCCGATGCCAAAGAGGACGGAGCAAATAATGCCGAAGTTACCCCCCGTACGGACTTTTCCGAGACGGCGTATTTTAATGCCTTGCTCCCCATTACCGGCGGCAAAGGAAAAGTTAATTTTACCATGCCGCAAAGTTTAACCGGTTGGAACGTGCAAGCACTTGCTTTTACTAAAGATGCCAATATCGGCACCTTTACCGCGCAAACAGTCACCCGCAAAGATGTCATGGTGCGCCTCTCTCTGCCGCGTTTTTGGCGCGAAACGGACCGGAGCACTTTGGTTGCGCAAGTAACCAATGTAACGGACAAAAAAATTACCACGCAAGTCACTTTAGACTTCTTGTTAGACGGTAAAAACGCCGCCGCCGCGTTCGGACTTGAAAAATTAACTCAAACCGTAACGGTCCCCGCTAACGGAAATACAGCCGTTACATGGCCGCTTACCGTTGCTCCGGGAGTGGGCGTTGCCACCGTAACCGCTACCGTACGCAGCGGACAAAACACCGATGCGGAAAGCCGCCAAATTCCTATTTTGCCCGCCAAAGAACGTATCGCGGAAAGCACCACCGCCGCTTTAGAAACCGGTAGTCAAACTTTACGTTTGGAAAATCTGCTCACCGCAGACAATACCCGCCAAGTATCTGAAGTAACACTGCGGGTAGATCCCAGTTTATTCTTAAGCGTGCTCAATACTATGCCGCAACTTTTACGTCCCGGATATAATGACGCGCTGAGTATTACAAACCGCTATGTGCCGCTTTCCATACTCAATGCGTTCTATCAAACTTATCCGCTTTTACAAAATGCGGTTAAGAAATTGCCGCGGCGCAACACACAAGTTCCCGCGTGGAATAACACCGATCCCGCCCGCTTACTTTTACTGGAAGAGACTCCGTGGTTGCAACTCTCCCGCGGAGGTGCTTCGCGCGCAGATTTCCTGACGGATATTTTCAACCCCAAAATGGTAGCCTCCACCCGCGATAACTTAGAAAAACAACTCAAGAAATACCAAACATCTTCGGGCGGTTTTACGTGGATGCCGGGCGGTCAACCCAGTGAATATATCACATTAAGCATTTTGGCTTCTTACGCGCAAATTTTACGCTACGGTGGGCAAATTTCACAAGACTCCGCCAAAAAGGCCCTTGCTTGGTTAGCCCCGCGCATTGAGAAGAACTTGCAAGAATCTTCCCCCTCCGTTTCGGCGGTATCTTATGCATTGTACAGTGCTTATGTGTTTACGGCGTATCCGCAAACATGGAAAGAAATTAAAAATGCACCCGTCAAAAAATGGTTGGATTATGCCGATGCCCATAGTGATTATATGACGGCCTTAGGTCAAACCTATGCGGCCGCCGCTTATCATCGGTTAGGGCAAAACACCAAAGCCCAAAATTATTTGGACTTGGTATTAGCGCGCATGAAAACCGACCCGGTAACGGGGGCTTATTTTGCACCAGAAGCGCAAAGTTGGTTATGGTACAACGACACGCTTTTGACCCAAACGGCTACGCTGCGCACTTTGCTTGAAATCCGCCCGGAATCGGACAAAGCCGCCGATTTACTTAAATGGATTTTATTTAACCGCAAAGCCCAACAATGGCGTGACACTACAGCCGCCGCACAAGCGGTTTATACACTGCTTGAATATATGCAGCGCAAAGGACTTATAGATGATCCCGCACAATATATTATCGAGTGGGGTGATGAACATAAAACCGTAAATTTTGAGCCCATGGAATTTAGTAGCCCGCTGACTTGGACCAAAGAAGCACAAAATGTAAATCCGCAATATTACACTGCCCAAGTAACCAAACGCGGCGGGCTGACCGGGTTTGTAACCTTGGATGCTGTTTATACCACGGCAAACGCGGCCGCTTCGCAGCCCGGTGTGCTCAATGTTTCGCGCCGCTATTTGCTCAAATACAATGAAGAGGGACGTGAAAAAGTGCGGCAGTTACAAGTCGGAGAAGAAATCCCGGTGGGAGCGGAAGTGGAAGTGCAACTCACGTTAAATGCATCGGCTGCTTTTGAATTTGTGTTACTGGCCGATCCCAAACCCGCCGGTTTTGAAAACACCGTGCTGACCAGCGGCTGGACGTGGAATGCATTGTCTTATTACACCGAAATACGCGACGGTCAAACCAATTTCTTCTTTGACCGCGTACCCGCCGGCACCTACACCTTGCGCTACACCTTGCGCCCTTCTTTGCAAGGGACCTATCACGCTTTGCCCGCGCAATTGCAATCTATGTACGCGCCCGAGTTTAGCGCGCATACCGCAGCCAATGTGTTAGACGTAAAGAAATAAATTTCACACACCACAAAAAAACCGCCCCTTTCGGAGCGGTTTTTTGTTGCAACATCAAATTATTTCTTTTTTGCTACTTTTTTGGCCGGTTTTTTCGCTACTTTTTTCGCTACTTTTTTGGCCGGTTTTTTCGCTACTTTTTTGGCTACTTTTTTAGCCGGTTTTTTCGCTACTTTTTTGGTTACTTTTTTAGCCACTTTTTTGGCTACTTTTTTAGCCGGTTTTTTGGCGGCTACTTTTTTTACAGTTTTCTTTACAGCCATTTTTTTATCTCCTGAGATAATAAGATTAACCTCATAAAAATAATACAACAATTTTTTTCAAAATGCAAATTTTTTCCGTCTCAAATTATTTTTAAGATCTTAAAAACATTTTTTAAAAGCACATCAAACTTAAAATTTTTTTCATTTTTTACGACGGAGAGATTATTTTTTGAAAAAATTTAGAAATCTGAAAAATGCGGAAAAAATTTTTTGAAAAATTTTTAAAAAAGGTTTGACAAACCTGTACTTTTTCAAAAGTTAGTTTAATCTAACTTTCCGGAAATCCATTTTTCCGCACCCGCTACTTTGGAACATTTTGCCGCATTTAAATGCGTTTGGTTTGTTATATTTTTGGCTAACTGCACAAACATTTTTGCGGGCCCTTTTTTTAGTTCCAGTTCAATTTCGCGGCGCTTAAATTGATGCCCTTTTGCCAGCGTAATATATTCATCTAATGCCGCTTCGCAAACACATTGTTTATAAACAATTTTATACAAACGGCGCAAATTCTTGATTACAAAGCGCACTTGTAGGGTAGTCAAATCAATTCCTTGCCATTTTTTATATTGTTTTAGTATAGATAAAGCCGCCCGAAAAGTATGTACCCCCGGCAGCGGTTTTGTAATTTCTCTGCGGGACGCCAAACCGTTTTTTAGACAAGAGCGGGTTTTAAATGTAACTTCCCAATTCCCCGCCGCATGCCGCATGCGCAAAGCAATCTTGTGCGCGGACAAAGAACCCTTGGTATCCTCTAAATAATAATCGGTAATGTGAAGCGGTTTTAAGAACGTAACCTGCTTGCACAAAGACCGCAGCGCCTTTGCAAAATCATCAAATTCCGCTTTTTTATGCACGGTCCATTTAAATTCACGTTCTATATGGTTTGTCATACTTTCAGTATATCAAATCTCATAAAAAGTATAATATAAGAAAGGAGAATTTATGAAAAAATTACGGCAACCTACCTCTTTAGGATGTTTTGCTTGCGGTAAAAATAATCCCTTCGGTTTGCATTTGGAATGGTTTAATAATTACGAAGCAAAACAAGTAGAAGCCACGTTCCAATTAGATGACAAATATTGCTCCTACCCCGGCACGACACACGGCGGCATTGTGGCCACCATTTTAGACGAAACATCCGGCCGCGCCATTTTGCTCAATAATGACTTTGCACATTTAATGGTTACGCTTAAAATGGAAGTAGTGTATAAACGTAATACCCCCACTAACACTCCCCTAAAAGCCATCGGGCGCGTCTTGCGTTATTCTCCCAAGCGTGCTTTGGTGGAAGGTGAAATTCAATTGCTAGACGGTACCGTAACCGCCAAATGCTCCAGCATTTTATATGAATTGCCCGAAGCCGTAAAAGCAAAATGGGGCCCGGAAGAAGACGAGTGGACGCGCACCACGCCTTCTGCAGAAGAAATTAAAGCATGCGAACCTTGCGCGTGTGGAGCAGAGCCCACCAAGGAAGAAACAAAATAGCGTTGAGTTCTTGCTTCAATTTTGTTAGAATAGATATATAGAAGTACGAATTTAAGGATCGGTAGCTTAGTTGGTAGAGCGCCTGCTTTACACGCAGGAGGTCAGGGGTTCGAGTCCCTTCCGGTCCATTTTGATTTTCCCCGTCGATAGAACGGGGATTTTTTTGTGTTTGTT
>CADBRU010000001.1 GCA_902797165.1 uncultured Elusimicrobium sp. | reverse complement strand
TGAGCGTGGTCTTACCGTGGTCTACGTGACCAATGGTACCGACGTTCACGTGCGGTTTGCTGCGGGAAAATTTTTCCTTTGCCATTTATTTAGTTCTCCTGTATTTAGTTTACTTTGTACTACTTTTAGTCTTTTTAAAAACAAGCTGGGGATGGGAATCGAACCCACGACCTTCTCCTTACCATGGAGATGCTCTACCAGCTGAGCTACCCCAGCATTTTGCGTTTCACAATACAAACGCGCAAATTGTTTTGCCTGTACATCAGGTTAAAAAGCGGGCGATGGGAATCGAACCCACGTGACCAGCTTGGAAGGCTGACGTTCTACCATTGAACTACGCCCGCAAAAGACATCCTATATATTATACAAAAATTTATTCTCTTTGTGAAACCGGACGTATTCGGTATAGCAATTCTTTCTTTTATTATAGCAAAATTAGACGAGACAAACAAATAAAAGCGCACACCCCCTACGCAGGGCATGCGCACTCAAAAAGAGGGAACGCCGCGTCTCTCTGCGAGACATAACCCTTAAACGGGTTCCGGTTTGCGTTCCCTATATTTCCAGTATAAACAAAAGTGAAAAAATTTCAAGGGGTAATTTTGTAATCGGGTATTTTTTTGGTATAATATAAGGACAATTTAAGTTGTGTGACGGTGCGGTGGCCAAGTGGTAAGGCGAGAGTCTGCAAAACTCTTATTCGTGGGTTCGATTCCCACCCGCACCTTATTTTTTAAATAGAAACCGCCGCAAGGTGGTTTTTATTTTAAAAAATGAGTATGGAAGCAACACCAACTGCTTGGTGTTGCGTCGGGAATCGAAAGGCGGAGCGATGTTTTTGTTTGAGTGCACAGCACGAAAGGCAAAAACCGCGAGCCCGGACTGCAGGTATTTTGCGTCAGCAAAATGACCGGAAGGAGATTCCCACCCGCACTTTATTTTTCTGCCTAATTTTCTGTTCTTCGTTGTCGTTAGCGCGCCGCGTCGCACGCCGCAGCACTACATAGCCATGTAAGACGAAACCAGAGGAGCGGCGTAGTCCTTAAAATAATCTCCCATTCTGCTCCAAATTCCGCTATATGTCCCATTTTTCATCTTTTCTGCACCTATCTCATAATGCTGATCGCTGGCACTCGCACCATCTCTGCGTCTAGCCATAACTCGACAATGACTGGACGAACAATAGGCATTATAGGAAAAATATTTACTCAGACATACTCCATTGGTGGAGCAATCTAAACCGCTTTCTACATCTATATCCAGGTATCCTTTCTTTTCTCCATTTCCCACCAAATATACTATATCATCTTCTGGCGCAGGATAGCCATTGGTTAACAAATACATGTCCACTCCTTTTTGCATGCTCGCAAGCATCTGCAGCGCCTCTGCCATGCGACTCTTTTCAACCGCTTTTTGGTATTGCGGCAAGGCAATCGCGGACAATATACCGATAATAAGTACTACCACCAGCAATTCTATTAATGTAAAACCTTTTTTCATACTTTTCTCCTTTTAGTTTCACATAAACATCGTAATTATTATTCTAAAAAGAAAAATGACATTTTTCAAGTCTTTTTTGAAAAATAATTACTCACGAATTTTTTGCCGAGAATCTATAGAAAACAAAAACCCCCGCCTTGAGCGGGGGTTTATTTCTTCTAAACCTATTAGGCAAATAGATTAGCCAGTAATATAATGGCGCCGACGCTTAAAAATACGGCAGCCACCGCCGGCACTAATACAAAGCACAAAGCCCCTAGGGCTTTGCTCATGCCTACTTGCACGCCGCGCGCGGTGGTCATTACCACGAAGGTAAAGCGTACCATCATTACGATAAAAAACACCAGTGCGGCTAAAGAAGTTAGTTCCGGCATGGCAGCGGAAATGAGCGCGTAGCACAACAAAAGTCCTTGCACAAAACCGGACAAACCAAATGCAATAAATAAGGCAGCAGATCCGTCTTCGTGCGAAAAGAAACTCAAAAACAGACCCGATAAAGCCGCCCATAAATAGCATAAACTTATTTCCAGCAAGAAGAAGAAAACAAAGCGCCACACAAAACCCCATGCGCTCAGTCCGTCTCCTAACCAAAAGAAGCATACCCAGCACAAAGCCGCAACCGCGTAGCCCCACATGGCGGCGGCAAAGCGCCGTTGGGAGACTAACTCGCGCACGACTTGTTCCGGGTCTTTGCGGTACGAAAAATACGCTTTAATTAACGCTCCCATACACGCTCCTTAAAACACCCACAAGTAAGACACACTGGGCGTATTCATGCTTTGTAATTGCTTGGATAAAGTTTTGTTTTCCATATTGGAACTGAAGGACAAAAGAACATCTCTTAAACCATCTCCTTTTTTGCTGATGATTTTAGGATCTTTGATTCCCGCCAGTTCACCGGCCAGCAAGCGTGCGGTTTCTTCTCCGCCCAAAACATCTACAAAACCTAATTTTTGAGCGCGTTGCCCGGTGAAAACACGTCCGTCGGTATATTCAACCAATACTTCCGGTTTAATGTTAGGACGGCCGGCTTTAACCGCTTCAAAAAATTGCGCATAGGTATCGTTTACCATATCTTGCAATAAGGTCCGTTCGGCCGGGGTCATTTCGCGGTAGGCAGAGCCGATATCTTTATATTTTCCCGACGTAATCGGTGTTACTTTAATACCAATTTTGTCAAATAAGCCTACCACATTGCCCGCTTGCATAATCACGCCTACGGAACCTGTAATAGTGCCCGGTTCGGCCACAATTTGATCTGCAGCCATGGCAATGTAAAAACCACCGCTGGCAGCCACATCACGGAACAAGGCCACAATTTTTTTGCCTTGCTCTTTGGCTTTTAATAATTCGTCATAAATTTCTTGTACGGAAGCCACGGTACCGCCCGGAGAGTTAATATCCAGCACAATGGCTTTGACATGTTCGTCTTTGGCGGCTTCACGGATACGTTTGGAAATATAAGAAGCACCTGTCGGCATACTAAACGGACTGGATTCACTTTCTTCCGCAATGACACCGCGCACCTTAATCCATGCAATACCTTCTTTGGTATTATTTTTATTTTTGGAAGAGGTAAAGGTAGCAACGGAAACAGGTTTTTCCGCACATACGGCACTTGGATGTATGCTCAAATAAATTCCGCACACCGCAGAAATACAAAATGCAATTAATAATAAGAAGAACCAAAAGCCGCCCGTTTGTTGCGGTTTGGAAGCGGGTTTTGTTTCATGATGTATTCCCGTTTGCGTGGACAAAAACTCTGCTTTGAACGTATCTTCTTTTTCAAGTTCATAAGCCGTTTTTTCGTTTTCTTTTAATTTTTGTTCCCAATTATCTACACTTTTGATATTGGTTTCTTCCGGTTGATTTCCCGGCATGTTTTCTTTTTCGTCTGCCATATAAACTCCTTATTAAAATCTAACTCCATTATAGCAATTAATGCTAGAATAGTTAAAAGTATCCTGTCTACTATTTATAGGAGGGAGTATGTTTAACGGGGTTTATACTGCCTTAGCAACACCTTTTACTTCAGAAGGAAAAATTGATTTTGCCGCACTGGAAATTTTACTGGAAAAACAAATTACGTCCGGCATTGACGGCCTTGTATTATTAGGTACTACTGCCGAAGCCGCCACTTTAGACGAAGCGGAAAAAGATGAACTTTTGTGCGCGGCCATGAAACAAATTAACCGCCGTGTTAAAGTAATTATCGGCACCGGCACCAACTGCACCCGCACCATGCTGCAAAACACGGAAGCGGCACTGAAGCACAATCCCGACGGCGTTTTAATTGTAACCCCTTACTATAATAAACCTAATCCCTCCGGTCTTATTGAGCATTACCGCTTGGCCGCTCAACTGGGCGCGCCGATTGTGCTCTATCACATCCCGGGCAGAACGGGGCTTAAATTGCCGCCGGCGGTACTGGCCGAACTTTTGGAAAAAGTACCGCAAATTAAAGCGGTAAAAGAGTCCGATTATGACATGTCGCAAGTAACGGACACCGCCGTAAAATTTTCTAAAAAAATAGACTATTTATGCGGCAATGACGATTTATTTCCGCAGTATTTATCTATCAATGCTTCCGGCATTATCAGTGCAGCCGCCAACGTGCTCGCACCCGCTTTTGTAAAAATGTATGCCGCTTGGCAAGACGGAAATACCGCCAAAACTTTTGATATTTTTGCAAAGGCTTATCCGCTTATTAAAGCCTGCTACACGGAAACCAATCCCACTTGTGTAAAATACTTACTTTCCCTTTGCGGGGTAGGCACGGAAACGGTGCGTTTGCCGTTAGGCCCGGTATCTCAAGCACATAAGCAACAAGTAGATAAAATACTGGCAGATACGCAGAAAAATTTACTCATTTGAGGTATTTATGAAAACAGTAGGTATCGTCGGAATTAATGGCACAGTCGGGCAAACATTACTCAAGCAATTTCAAAAAATTACCGTCCCTTTTGAAACCAAAACTTTCGGACGCAGTGACACGATCCCCGCTTTGGATGTGGCGGTTTTGTGCACGGATAATGCAGACAGCGTGCGGCTGGTGGCCGAACTAAAAGACCGCGTAAAATACATTATTGATATGTCCGCGCAGTATCGGCAAGATCCAAAGGTGCCGCTTGTGATTCCGGAGATTAATCCGCACGCCATTACCAAAGATACCCATTTAATCGCAAGCCCCAATTGCACCACAACGGGCCTAGTCATGACGCTTAAACCCTTAATGACACATTACACGCTGCAGGAAGCATTTTTCTGCTCGTATCAAGCCATTAGTGGCGGCGGCAAAAAACTTCTGGAAAATTTCCACACGCCGGGTTCTTTGTATGAAAATAATTGCGTGCCACTCATTGGTTCTATTCAAGAAAACGGTTATACTTCCGAAGAATTAAAAGGCATTTACGAAACGCGCAAAATTTTGGAATTACCCAAGATTAAAGTGTATCCGCATACCGTGCGCGTAGCGGTGGAAAATGCACACAGTTTGGGTGTTACGTTGCGCGCCAAAGAACCTTTTGATTTGGCACAAGTCAAGCAACTATGGAATCAATTTCCAAACTTAAAATATAGTGAAGAAGTTGTCACCCCCAAACAAATCAGCGGCACCGAAATCACCTATGCTTGCCGCCTGCGAAAAGATGTAGAAGACCCGACGATGATTCATTATTTCATCACGTTTGATAATTTGCTCAAAGGCGCGGCCATGAACGCACGGCAAATTGTAGAATTACTGTTGGAGAAATACGTATGAAAAAAGTGATTCTCAACGGTGCAAAAGGGAAAATGGGCCAAGCCATTGCACGCATTATTAAGGCAAACCCGCAGTATAATTTAGAGGTTACCTGTGGACGCGAGCCCGGGGACGGGCTTGCTATGCCCGGCGACATTATTATCGATTTTTCTTCTCCCGACGGAGCACAAGATGCGTTTAATTGGGCCAAGCAGCACAAAGCGGCCTGTTTAATCGGCACGACCAATTTGCCGGAGCGGTTTTTATTTCAGATGCAAGAGGAGCGTAAAATTCCGCTTTTCTATGCGCCTAATGTCAGTTTAAGTGTGTATTTTTTCGGCGAACTTTTGAAAAAAGCAAATCAACTTTACAGCGGCTATGAAATCGGGCTACACGAAATTCATCACGCGCAAAAAAAAGATGCCCCCTCCGGCACCGCTAAAAAACTGGCCGAACTGATTGATTTCCCGCAAGATAAAATTTCGTATGAACGTATCGGCACTGTGCCGGGAACGCACATGGCGGCTTTCTCTGGTAAGTACGATAAAATTACACTTAAACACGAGGCTTTAGACCGTGATTTATTTGCTGCTTCGGCAGTACAAATTGCGGCGTGGCTTGTCACGCAACCGGCGGGATTTTACAGCATGCCGGACTTTGCGCGGTTCGTTTTAAAAAAATCTAACAAAAAGGACGTAAACAAATGAAAATTCATTTTATTGGAATTGGTGGTGTAGGCATGAGTGCGCTGGCGCAACTACATGCCATGGGCGGCGATACTGTAACCGGTTCGGACCGTCTAATCAGCAAAGGATACAATGATTTGGCCTTGTGGGATTATTTAACTAAACTCAACATTAAACTTTTCCCGCAAGACGGAAGCGGACTGGATAAAAACACAAATTTAGTGGTTTTATCCTCCGCCATTGAACCCGATAATCCGGAACTGCAAAAAGCCAAAGAACTTGATATTCCGGTAATGCACCGCTCCGAACTTTTGGCCAAACACGTAGCCGAACACCGCACGATTGCCGTTTCCGGCACGAGCGGAAAGAGCACCACTACCGCCATGGTGTATGAAATTTTGGCCTACGCGGGCAAAAGTCCTTCCGTCATTACAGGTGCGGCCATTTTATCTCTGCAAAAAGAACAAGGCGTTTTTGGAAATGTATATAAAGGAGCGTCTGATTTACTGGTCATCGAGGCTGATGAAAGTGACGGCTCTATCGTCAAATACCATCCGTATTTGGGCCTGTGTTTGAACTTGCGCAAAGACCATAAAGAAATTGACGTCTTGCAAGGTTTCTTTACGCAATTTGTGAAAAACTGCCAAAAAGCCATCGTCAACGTGGAAGAAGAAAATTTAAAAAGTGCCGGAGCGGGTTGTAAAACTTTCGGTCTGCACCGCGGAGATATTCATCCGGAAAATATTCGCGCCAACGGTTTCGGCTCAGACTTTGAAATTAACGGACAAAAATTTCATTTAAATATTCCGGGGCTGCATAACGTAGCCAATGCTACTGCCGCAGTGGCCGCCGCTTTGGAATGTGAGGTGGATTTGAAAACTGCCGCCGCTGCACTGCAAAAATTCTCCGGCATTGCGCGCCGCTTTTCTTCTATCGGCACCTATAACAATATTGAAGTAATTGATGATTTTGCGCACAATCCGCACAAACTGCACGCCACCATTGATGCGGCGCATTTGCGCGGAAAACGCGTGCTGGCTTTCTACCAACCGCATGCTTTTGCGTCTATTAAACTGCTCACCCCTGAGTATGTGGAAAATTTAAGTCAATGTATCGGCCCCACGGACGGCTTATGGCTGACCGAAGTGTATTATCCGGGCGGCACGATCCCCGAAGGGGTAACCAGCAAAAGTGTGTATGAGGGCTTAAAGGCCAATGGCGTCAATGTGCATTTTGACGCTTGCCGCGAACATTTACTGGCCGAAATGGCAGCCGCGGCGCAACCGGGTGATATTTTACTTGTGCTCGGCGCACGCGACCCCACGCTGACGGACTTTGCCAAAAAACTTTTGCACACAATTGAAAAGAAGCAAAAAGAAAAGTGTACTTGCAAAACGTGTATGCTGGGCAACTGTTGTATGGCTTACACTAAATAGTTTGACAACAAGCAAAAGGCCCTGTGTAAAACAGGGCCTTTTTTATTTGTACAAAAATTATTTATTTCTTAAATTGGCTGTGGACCAAGTCTTTAAATACTTCGCCGCGGTGTTCGAAACTTTTGAATTGGTCAAAGGAAGCGCACGCCGGAGAAAGTAGCACAATATCCCCTTTTTGTGCATGCTCGGCAGCATACTGCACCGCTTTTCCAAGTGTGAAACAGGGGATTTGTTCCACTTCGGCATTTAACTCGCGTTTGATTTTTTCCATACTTTCACCAATGGTTAAAATGCCTTTGCAACGCGCATTAATTTCCGGCGCAAGCACTTCATACGAAGCGCCTTTATCGCGCCCGCCCAAAATGAGCCAAATGCGTTTTTCGCGGTCAAAAGATTTCAGTGCAATGATGGTAGAGTCTAAATTGGTGGCCTTAGAATCGTTGATATACAAAACCCCGTTATACTCACCGATCGGCTCAATACGGTGCTCAATGGGTTTGAAACGGTCAAATACAGTTTGTATGGTTTTTTCACTGACGCCGATTGCCAACGCGGCCAGTGCGGCGGCCATGGCGTTTTCTACATTATGAATGCCCGGCAGTTTCGGCGCGTGCAGACGGTATCCTTCACTGAAAATAATTTCATCTCCATCAAAAAACACATCCGTTTTCAGTTCATGTTTGGCCTGTGTGGAAAACGCATATACCTGCGCTTTAATATCGCGCGCCAGTGCGGCACAAAATGCATCAGACCCGTTTAAAATAGCCACGTCACTACTGCGTTGATTTTTGAAAAGTCGCGCTTTGGCTTTGATGTAATTTAACATCCCGCCGTGATGATCCAAATGGTCCGGCGTAATGTTTAATAAACAAGCCACTTTGGGGCGGAAATAGGTGCTGTCTTCGAGTTGATAACTGGATATTTCAATAACTAAAAAATCTTTGGGTTTAATTTGATCTGCCACCGCACAAACCGGCATGCCGATATTGCCCGTAACAAAGGTACGCCGCGGCGGCACACAAGATTTACTGTGCTCTGCCACAATTTCCCCAAGCAGTGTAGTAGTGGTGGTTTTTCCATTCGTGCCGGTTACCGCCAGCACGCAAATATCTTTGGGCATAAAAGCAAGCGCCACTTCCAGTTCGGAAAATACGGGAATTTTGCGTTTGCGCGCTTGTTTTAAAACAGGGGCTTTGGGAAAAATACCGGGGCTTTTAATAATAAACTCACACGCAAATACACGCTCACTGTGGCCGCCGCTTTCTACCTCAATACCCGCGGGCAAAGCCGGCAGTTTTGTAATCTTTTTTTCATCACTGATTAAGACGGAAAAACCGCGGCGCGCCAACATTTTGGCCGCCTCAATACCGCTTTTACCGGCGCCTAAAATGCACGCTATTTTACGGGTAAATTTCTCCGGTCTAAACATGTTTCTCCTTTAAGGCTTCGCGTACGGTTTCTTGGTCGGAAAAAGCAAATACTTCATGTCCGATCTTTTGCGTTTGTTCATGGCCCTTGCCCGCAATAATAACAATATCGTTTTTCTCTGCTTTGGCAATGGCAGCAAAAATGGCTTTGCGCCGGTCCGGCTCGGTGGTGTAATTGGAAAAACCTTCCATACCCACTTGAATATCGGTAAAAATTTGGCGCGGATCTTCCGTGCGCGGGTTATCGTTGGTTAGAAAAACATAATCACTGTTTGTGCAAGCGGTGCGGCCCATCAGCGGACGTTTGGTGCGGTCGCGGTCACCGCCGCAACCAAAAACCGTAATCACTTTGCCCGTTTTAAAATTTTCAATCGTTTTATACGCACGCTGCAACGATTCGTCCGTATAAGCAAAGTCCACAAATACAAAAAAATCTTGTGCTTCGTGTATGCGCTCCATGCGCCCCGGCACCCCCGGCAAATCTGCCAGTGCCGCCAGTGCGGTTTGCTCATCTACCCCTTGCGCTACGCCGATACATACGGCTGCTAAAGCATTATATACATTGTGTTTGCCAAGCAAGTTTATTTTTGCGTGTGTGCCGTGTAACACAAATTCCGTACCGTTCAAACTCTCTTTAATATCCGTGGCCTGATAATCGGCGTCAGTTTCCAAACCGTAGGTAATTACGCGCACTTTACCTTTTAAAAATTCAACCAACTTCCGCCCGTAGGCATCATCTATGTTAATAATGGCGGTTTTGTTTGGCTTGTGATTTTCCGGCGATAAAAGTTCTTCAAATAATTTCTTTTTGGCGGCAAAATAATTTTCAAAGGTATGGTGAAAATCTAAATGGTCGCGTTGTAAATTAGTAAATACCGCGGTATCAAAATGAATATGTTTAACGCGCCGCTGCTCCAAAGAGTGAGAAGAAACTTCCATCACCAACGCATCGGTTTTTTCGGCTTGCATTTGGTGCAACAGTTTAAAAAGCGGCAAAGCCAGCGGTGTGGTGTTGGGTGCATCGGCAATTACGCGCCCGTTAATGCGGTAATTAATCGTGCCTAGTACAGACACCTTTTTCCCGCCGCGCGCAAGCACTGCTTCGGACAAATACGAAATGCTGGTTTTGCCTTTGGTGCCCGTAATGCCGATCACCGGGAAATGGTCCGACGGACGGCCGTAAAATTCATACGCGGCGTCTGCCATATCATCATCAATTTGTTCGGATAAAAAGAAAGGCACTTTGTAATCTGCCGCCGCGGGCTGGGCCGATACAATCAGCACCGCGCCCTTTTCAATAGCGTCTGCAATAAACAAATTACCGTCGTGATGCACCCCTTTAAGTGCAAAAAAGCAAAAACCCGGTCGAACTTCGGCCGAGTTAAAAGTTAAACCGGTTAGCGTCAGATTTTTTTCAGCGGCAAATTTAAGTACACGGGAAATCATGTATATATGATATCAAATTGTGCGTAGAAGCAAAAACAAGAAGAAACACTAAAAATAGAATATTTTTCTATTATCCGAGCCCGAATCTATACGTCCAACACTATCTCCCGTTACACTTTTACAAACTTTTACATATAACTCAGGATACGCTCCATTTTGTTCCGCTACCCAACAAGAGCGAGATAAACCGTGAGAACTATGTGTAAAATACACGTGATATTTTAATCCTACCGAAGAACGAGAGTTACAATAAACCTCCTTATACGTTTCATTCACATAACAATTGTACTCTGTCCCCATTGCCCGATGGTTTGTACTGTCATACCCCGGTATTTCAATATCTAATTCGTCTAGATTAGCCGTATATTTATTGTTGGCTAAATAATAAAGTTCTTCTGCCCGCTCAACAGCGTCTCCTAAAGTCATCAGTTGCATATATTTTGCTTTCACCACCGCTGCGCGGTATTGCGGCAGCGCAATCGCAGAGAGAATGCCGATAATTAACACGACTACTAACAGTTCAATTAGCGTAAAACCTTTTTTCATAACAACCTCCCGGCAAATTACACAACTAAGTAAATTGTAGTTTTTTTTTTTTTGAATTTGTCAAGTCTTTTTGTGCTTATTTTTTACCGCTGCGCTCTTTTTGTTTCATTTCGCGCCAAAGAGCAAGGGCTTCCTCGGGGCTTTTTGCTTTGGCGTGATCCCCAAATACATGCGGATGGCGGCGGTGCAATTTTTTGTCTAAATAAACAATCACATCCTCAATGGAAAATTTGCCTTCTTCCTGTGCAATTTGCGCGTTCATTAACACTTGCAAAAGAACATCCCCCAATTCCTCTTTCATATTTTCGTCGTCTTTCTTTTCAATAGCCTCAATAAGTTCTTGGCTTTCGTTCTGCAGACATTTAATTAAACTCTCATGGGTTTGCTTTTTATCCCACGGGCAACCGTCGGGACCGCGCAAAGCGGCCACCGTTTGCACCAAATGTTCAAATTTTTCCTTCATGTTCCCTCCCAAAATGTTATAACATTATTATATGAAAATAAATTTAAAACTTTTGCTGTTGGGACTCTGCGCCCTTTCTTTTCTACCCAGTGCACTGGCACAAGTAACTGTGGTGCGCAAAGACGGTAACAAAATTTATTTGGATACTTCCGACTATAACCGCGCCATCCACACGGGAGATACTTTTAAAGTAATCCTCTCGCAAGAAAAACTAACAAACCCTAAAACCGGCAAAGATTTGGGGCTGGTTAATCACTATTCCGGCGAAGGGAAAATTGTAGAAGTGCAGCCGCTTTATGCAATCGGTGAAATAGCCGAGCCGAAGGTGGCCGTCGGCCAAGAAGTGCTTTTGCAACAACAAGCCGCCACGCAAAATGCCGCGCTTGAAAGCACCGACGCAACCGCCAAACCGGTGGCCGCGCGCAAAATGATCAGTTACGATACGCTGGAGCGCGAAATTATCAGCGCCGTACGGACCAATTTAGGCGCTGCCGAAGAAGAAATTGCCGCATTAGACAATAAAGGAAATGTCGTCGTATACACCGTAAACGGCAATGCTTTGCAGCAGACCGCGCAATACAAATTGCCCGTCGGGTACAAATCCGTTACGCTTTCTGCCAAAGATATCATGCAAAGCGGACAAGAGCAATTATTTGTGGTTGCCTATAAGGAAGCCGAACGCAAAATTTCCACCTTTGTTTTAAAACTGGAAAACAATGATTTAAAACAAATAGATTCCTTGCCGTATTTTGTCAAAGAACTCGGCTGCGGGCAAGACAAAGAAATTTATGCACAACGCCCTTTTATCCAATCTGACCAACCCGGCAATGCCTACAAACTTAAGTATGAAAAAAACCGCTTTCAACTCGACAAAGATTCCTTTTCTACCCGTCACAATTGGCTCAGCGGCCTTAACCGCTACGAGGTGGAAGCCGAAGACATCGAAAACCTGATTTATACCGCCTACAACGGCCGTTTGCGCATGCAACTTAAAAACCATCGTTTTGTGGAAAGCCCGGCCCTTTTCGCAACGGCTCCAAATCGTGTAAAATATAAGCAAGAGATCCTTTCTTTCTATCCGGCTTTGCAAGTATATGGTCCGAAAGGAAAGGCCACCTTAGCCGCAATACAAAACACCACCAAATTAGGTCTTCTGTCTGAACAATTCGGGCAATACAACGGTGGAAAAATTCATTTTTTGACGTATGAAAACGGTTCTTTGGCTGTGCAAGAAACCGTTTTGTTAAAAGGTTTTGCTTATGATACCGCTTGCACCGCGCGCGGCATTTTAATACCGCAAGTGTTGCCCAGCGGCCAAACAGTTTTAACCGAAATTTACAGATAACAGGAGAAAATATGGAGCAAGAAAATACCATTCAAGTATTAGACAAAGGTTTTATACGCCTCGTTGATTTTATGGGAAGCGATAACCGCGTAGTCAGCGCGGCGCGTGTGTCCTTCGGTGGCGTATCCAAAGGAGAAGAACGCGATAAAGGACTTATTAAATATCTCTTAGAGCACCAACACCACACCCCGTTTGAACATTGTTATTTTCAGTTTCATGTTTGCTGCCCGATTTATGTAGCCCGTCAATGGATGCGCCACCGCTGGGGTTCTTACAACGAAATCAGCGCACGCTATACCCAAGTAAAAGATGAATTTTATATCCCCACCAAATTCCGCGGACAAGACGTCAAAAACCGCCAAGGTTCCGTAGCCGCCGATTTTGACAATGAAGCATTGCGCAAATTGTATGAAGAGAGCGTGGAAGCCTCTTTTGCTGTCTATAATAAACTCATTGAAGCCGGCGTGGCGCGGGAAATGGCACGCGGAGTTTTACCCGTCTGCCAATATACCCAATTTTATTGGAGTGTCAATGCCCGCAGTTTGTTAAACTTCTTGCAACTACGCACCGACGGACATGCCCAATATGAAATTCGCGTCTATGCAGATGCGATTGCTCAGATTTTCAAAGAAAAAATGCCGTGGTCTTGGGAAGCGTTTGAAGCCTTAAACAAAAAACTCCCCTTGGCGGCCAATTAAGGAGAAATTATGCGTATATTAGGTATGATTATGGCCGGCGGAAAAGGTGAACGCCTTTACCCGCTAACCAAAGAACGTTCCAAACCCTCTGTGCCCTTCGGCGGAAAATACCGCATTGTGGACTTTGTATTGTCTAACTTCGTCAACTCCGGTATTTTTTCCTCTTATGTACTGGTACAGTATTTATCCCAAAGTTTAATTGAATATTTACGCACCACGTGGCGCACGGAAGGTTTAATTCCGGACCACTTTTTAACCTGCGTACCGCCGCAAATGCGTATGGGAGATGTGTGGTATCGCGGCACCGCCGATTCCGTGCGGCAAAACATCAATTTGGTGCGTGATTTCGCACCGGATTTGGTAGCCATTTTCGGGGCTGATCACATTTACCGCATGGACGTGCGGCAAATGATTGATTTTCATATCAAAAACAAAGCCGACGTCACCGTAGCCGCCAATACGGTGAGTATTGAAGATGCCCCCTCTTTCGGCATTTTAGGCACCGACGAAAATAACCGCATTATTCAATTTGATGAAAAGCCGCAAAAGCCCAAACATATTCCCGGCAACCCCAAAGCCGCTTATGCGTCTATGGGCAATTATATTTTTAATACCGAAACCTTGCTGCAAGTATTGCAAAAGCGCTTTTGCGACGTGCCGGCCTTAGATTTCGGTAAACATATTTTGCCTAAAATTTTAACCGATCACCGCACATTTGCCTATGATTTCCAAAAACAAACCTTGCCCGGTATTAAACCGTATGAGGAGCAAGGCTATTGGCGCGATGTGGGGACTATTGAATCTTTTTGGCAAACCCATATGGATATGCTCGGGCCCGAGCCGAAATTAGATTTGGATAACCCCAAGTGGCCAATTAGCACCACGGCTTACCACGTTCCTCCCACCAAATTTATGGGCGGCAGCGTGATTAATTCCATGATCAGTGACGGTTGCTGTGTGCATCCCAATGCCGTTATTAAAAACAGTGTGCTTTCCGGCAATGTTATTGTGCATGACGGCGTGGAACTGGACGGTTGTGTGATTATGGATAACTGTGAAATTAAAGCCGGCTGTAAACTTAAAAAGGTAATCATTGACCGCTTTAACACTATCCCCGCGCAGCAAAACATCGGCTATGACCAAAATGCCGATGCGCAAAAATATTACATTGACCCGTCGGGCATTGTAGTGATTCCGCGCGGCAAGAGTAAATTTCTGTAAAATAGTAACGGGCCTCACAACGAGGCCCTTTTTTCTATGAAAATAAATATTTTTTACCAAACCGATATTCCGCGTTATTTACACCGCACCCAACTTTTTGGGGCCGCGTGCTTAAAAGCACTCAAACATTTTGCGCGCGAAAAAGCCGAAGTGAATATTGTTTTTGTAGATGAAAAAGAAATTTTACGCGTCAATAAAACCTACCTAAACCACCACTATGTAACGGATGTAATTTCCTTTAATCATAAGCGCCCGCCCTTTGATTTGGGTGAGCCGTGGGCGTTTGGGGATGTGTACGTTTGCTACCAAGTAGCCCGCAAAAACGCGTCCAAATTTAAACATACTATTCTGCAAGAAATGATGATGTATGCCGTGCACGGATGTTTACATTTATCCGGCATGGATGACCACGCCCCCCAAGACCGCGCCGAAATGGACCGCCAAGCCGAAAAGATTATTAAATCCGTTTTGACAAAATAAAACTCCCGATATATTTTCGGGAGTTTTAGTGGTGACTTCCCAGAATAGTTTAACTCCATCCTTGTCCTGCCAAATTAGCACAGACAGTTGTCCCCACAGCAGTATCACCTTCGTTGTAGCACGACTTAGAAGTACTGTTATGGTGAAAACTAATCTCCAATCTATATAAATCGTTATCCCCTACATCCCTGTGAATTTCTAAAAACAGTTCGTCATCATCGTCTCCTCCAACTGAGGATGAAACGATTCCAATATACTGAAAATTTTTGGTTGTATACGTGGTGCCTGTGTTATTCCAGGATCCGCCGGACAAGTCAATAGAGGACATCACATCTCTAAATTTCATACCGGAAGAGAAACGTCCTTGAGATAACAGTGTGTCTTGCACGGCTGTTTCGATGGCTTTGATATTACCCATCACTTCCGCCAACCGGGACTTCTCCACCGCTTTGGTATATTGCGGCAAGGCTATTGCCGATAATATACCGATAATTAATACGACCACTAATAATTCTATGAGTGTGAAACCCTTTTTCATAGTTTGCTCCTTTTTGATTTCATAGTTAAATTGTTTTTGAACAATTTAGAAAGCGCTAATCGTCCATTACGTCGTAGTTATGTGCTTTAAATGCACTATTACAAACTTTTTCTCCCAAGTCTGTGGTGTAATAGCAAGTCTTGTCTGTGTCTGAATCGATTTGAATATGATAACCACCCGAGGAGGATGCTGCGCACCCACTGCAATCCGCTTTGGGTGTGCAACGCCATGCCGTAAAAGAGTCATATCTTGTATCTATGCTATAGTAAAAATTCTTGGTGCAATAATTATTGCCGGACGTAGACCAAGCGCCTCCGCTCAATTCCATAATATCTTCTGCTTTTACGGACGTATTGGTTGGATCTTGCAAACGCTGTATCTTTAACATATCAGATATATGTTTGGCATTAATTAAGGCCTCCGAAGCGCGGCTTTTTTCCACTGCCGTAGTATATTGCGGAAGTGCAATAGCCGATAATATACCGATAATTAATACGACCACTAACAGT